>CAYVTF010000008.1:0-97786 GCA_964454565.1 uncultured Anaerolinea sp.
TAAAGAACGATGGATATTTCTGACTTCAATTTACAGAAAAAAGGTTGCGTAATCAAAACTCAAAGGAATGAACGGAATTATCAAATTAAGGTATCATCTAGATAATCACTGTACACAATTGGAGGGTTTATGTTCGGGGATTTTTCAACAGCCAAACATTTCATCACTGAGAACAACGTGGAAATGATCGACCTGAAGTTCACCGACCTATGGGGACGCTGGCACCACGTCACGATCCCGGCTTCGGAGTTTTCGCCCATGTTGATGGAAGAAGGTGTGGGTTTCGACGGATCCTCCGTTGGACTTAAATCAGTAAAATCAGGGGACATGGCTTTGATCCCCGACCTCGAAACTGGATTCATCGACCCCTTCGCTGAGGCGCACACCTTGAGTTTCCTGTGCAATACTGTGGAGGCTGACTCCAAAAAGGTCTTTTCCCGGGATCCAAGGCAAATTGCCAGGAAAACTGAGCAATTCCTAATCAAATCCGGCATTGCCAGTTCGAGCCTCTGGGGACCTGAGTTTGAGTTTTACGTCTTTAGTTCCGCTGTGTTTAACAACACGATCAATGACGCGAGCTATCATTTCGAATCAGAAGAGGCATTTTGGAATAACGGCACAGGAGGGGCAGGAGATTACATACCCAGGCATAGCGGTTATCATGCCATCCCTCCGCGGGACAAATATTTCAACCTGCGCAACCAAATGGTGTTAACCCTTCAGGAAGCCGGTGTACCTGTCAAGTATCACCATCATGAAGTAGGCGGTCCTGGTCAGTGTGAAATTGAGACCCCGATGCTTGGGCTCATCAAGGCGGCAGACTCAGCGTTGATGATCAAGTATTTCGTGAAAATGATTTGTTCCATCAATGGACAAACCGCAACATTCCTCCCCAAGCCGCTTTACGGAGAAGCTGGCAGCGGAATGCACTTTCACCAGCAGCTTTTCAAGAATAATGAAAACATCTTTTACGATCCGAAATCTCCCAACCTGCTCAGCCAGACCGCACTCTACTACATTGGCGGTCTATTGAAACACGCCCCTGCAGTGATGGCTTTCACCAATCCCACCAGCAATTCCTATCGCAGGTTGGTACCCGGTTTTGAAGCACCGGTAAACAGTTTCTTTTCCAGCGGCAACCGCAGTGCTGCCATACGAATTCCAAAGTACGCCACCAAACCTGAGATGGTTCGCTTTGAGTTCCGCCCGCCAGACGCGACCTGCAACCCATACCTGGCACTTTCTGCCATGCTATTGGCAGGAATGGAAGGCATTGAAAAAAAGATCGACCCCACCCTTGAAGGTTATGGTCCGATCGATGAAGACATCTTTACATGGACTCCAGAAAAACGCAAATCCATTAAGAGCCTTCCAACCAGTCTTGAGGAAGCTCTCGAATCGCTGGCCGGGGATTCTGGATTTCTCACTTCATCCGGGATTTTCGACCAGGAGTTGATCTCTGATTGGATTAAATCCAAGAATAAAGAATTAGCAGATTTGCGCGGACGGCCACATCCATTTGAGGTTGAATCGTATTACGATTTTTAATTTCGGTTACTGGTTTTCCAAAGGCACCAGGTAATCTGCAGCAGCCCATCCCTGTCGGCTTTCATCGTAGGGTGTGGTCAGTTGCCACCATACCAGGTCATTGGCGTATTGCGGTCCGCCGATAACGAGAAATACTTCCGATTCATTGGCGACAAAAATCGTTTCGGAATCAGTCCCCGGCGCGCTGCGGATCCGCAAACCGACGCCGGAAGTCCCTTCAATCTTGACGTATCTCTGTGCAGAAATCCCCTCCACCACCTGACCCGGGTCAATGGTTGGCGTGGGGGTGATTGTGAGGAATGTGGTATCGATTGTTGGAACCGTCACAGCGGCAACAACTGTAAGATTTGCTTTTGGAGTTTTCGTCACGGAACTGGAATAGTACTCACCGTAAAACAACAAGAACAGGTAGAGGGTCACCAATAGCGCGACAAGCAGCGCTCCGAGTAAGACCCATTTCGTGATAATCCTGGATTCGCTTTTTTTCATGATTTATGAGGGAAAAATGAAGAAAGCCAGCCCGAAAATTACATAAACCGCGAGCAAAGCTGCCCCTTCCAGCCAGTTTGATTCGCCATCTGCTGCAACAAAATAACTCACCAGCACGGCCGCCATCAGGGCTGCCAGTTCGAAAGTATTGAAAACCAGGTTTAAGGGGTTTCCCATAAGCAGACTGATAAACACGAGAACCGGTGCCACAAACAGGGCGATCTGTAAACTGGAAGAAACCGCGATCTCCATGCTCAAGTCCATCTTATTTTTGACTGCAGTTGTTATAGCCACCAGGTGTTCAGCAATATTGCCAATGACAGGCACCAGTATAATTCCCAGGAAGAACTCGGAAATTCCGGAATCTGCCACAACAGCTTCCACGCTTCCCACCAGTATCTCACTCAGAACCACAATTCCGCCCGTAGCCAATGCGAGGATTATTGAAGATTTCTTGATGCTCCAACCATTCTTGTGAGCAGTATCCTCTACTGGAGTGCCAATTCCGGTTGATTGATTTTTTAAAGAGAAAATCACACCCAACACATACAGGATGATCATTACTGCAGCAACGCTCAGGCTAAGCCCTTCCACTTTTTCTGTGATGCCTGTTGCCGTGGAATGACTGAACAGAGAAGGCGTGACCAAACCGACGATGGCTATTGTAAGGAGGATGTTGTTATTTACCGTGTGACGACGGTCAAATTTCTGGATACCGTTCTTTAGGCCGCCTGCAAGGATGGAAAAACCCATCACAAACAGTAAGTTCCCGATGATGGAACCGGTGATTGAGGCTTTCACAAGTTCAAGAAGTCCCTTATTTATTGCCAAAAGGGTGATGATCAATTCAGCGGCGTTACCGAGCGTGGCATTGATCAAACCACCAATCTTCGGACCGGTGTGCGAAGCGAGATGTTCGGTTGCATCTCCAATCAACCCAGCCAACGGGATGACCCCCAATGCAGATAAGGAAAATATCGCCATTGGTGACCATTCAGCCCAGGAAGCAATAATTGCAAATGGAAACACTAGCAGAAGCAGGTTTAAGGGTTTCTTTTTGATTGTATTGACAAGAATTTTCATAAGGTGAATTATATACGATTGGTTGAAAAAACCAGCGTGATATAATGCAAAATATGAGTCAATCCCCACCGGATAACCCCATGCTTGGAAATCGTTACCGCCTCGTCCACCAGGTAGGCAAAGGGGGTATGGCGCTTGTTTTTGAGGGGTACGACACACTGCTTGAACGCCCGGTTGCGGTCAAACTCTTAAAACAGGACTTTTCTGGGAATCCTGAATTCCGGGAGCGGTTCAAACAGGAGGCTCGTGCTGCAGCAAACCTAAGCCACCCCAATATCGTCACTGTGCATGATTATGGGGTTGACCAGGTTGGCGTGTTCATCGTTATGGAGTACATCTCAGGGACTGACCTCAAAACGAAGCTCAGGGAAATCGATCATTTTGAAGCGCGTGAAGGTCTTTCTGTAGTCATTCAGGCATGTCTTGGGTTAGGTTATGCGCATCGTGCTGGAATCGTTCACTGCGATGTAAAACCTCAGAACATGCTTCTCTCGCGCGACAATCGTTTGAAAATTACCGATTTTGGAATCGCCCGGGCACTCTCCACCCTTTCTGCTGATCAAAAATCTGATGTGGTCTGGGGTTCTCCCTTGTATTTTTCACCAGAACAGGCATCAGGCGAATCACCATCACCAGCATCTGATGTTTACTCACTCGGTGTTGTGATGTACGAGGTATTTACAGGCAAACTCCCGTTTGAAGCCAATTCCATTGAAGAACTTTCCCGTCTGCACAACACTCAAACCCCCATACCACCCTGTCAAATCCGAAATGACATTCCTGTTGAAATCGAGCAGGTCATCCTCAAAGCACTCTCCAAAGATCCTCACGCCCGTTACCGCACAGCTGACCAACTGGCGCAAATATTGAGCAGTATTGCCCGTAAACTGGAAGCCGGTACCCAGCCTCACTTCGTCCAGGTTCCGCCGGAACAGCAAACATTAGTAACCACACCGCCAGTCATCACACCTGAAGATTATCCTGAGGTAAAATCCAACCCCTATGACTGGAAATTGATCGGACTTGAACTGCTTGCCCTCCTTGCGGTTGGTGGTTTAATTCCCTTCTGGCTTTTCATCCTTTTGAAGGTGAATTCATTCCTGAGGTGAGTATGAAACCCGTTCTGTCCGCTTCGATTCTCTCTGCCAATTTCGCCTGCCTCGAACACGATATTCGCGAATGTGAGTCAGCAGGTGTGGATTGGGTCCATATTGATGTAATGGATGGTCATTTTGTGCCGAATCTCACCATGGGACCATTCATTGTGGAAGCGGTCCGTAAAATCACCAGGCTTCCTTTGGATTGTCACTTGATGGTGGAAAATCCAGAGCGTATGGTGGAAAGTTTTGCCAGTGCTGGTGCGACTTACATCACCATTCACCCGGAAAACAACCCCAACATTCACCGTACGCTGCAACTCATTAAGTCCCTGGGATGCAAACCCGGGGTAGCGCTCAACCCGGGTACGCCTGCATCAATCATTGATCCTTTGTTACCTCTGGTCGACCTGATACTGGTTATGACGGTTAACCCGGGTTTTTCCGGGCAGCAGTTCATTCCCGAGATGATCAAAAAAGTTGAACAGGTTTCAGAATTGATCTCGCTGCAGCAAAATCAAATCCGTTTGCAGGTTGACGGCGGAGTTACCCCCGCGACAATATCAATTCTCAAGGCATCCGGTGCAGATACCTTTGTGAGCGCCAGTTCAATTTTCAATACCTATAAATCAATTTCGGAAAATGTCCGCGATCTAAGAAATGCCCTTTAAAATAAAAATACGGTCAAAAAGACCGTATCTTAAGGTTTGGAAGCGATTAACTGCTCTTTACCATCGTACGAATACATTTTGCGCAAAGAACTTTTTGTACTTTCTGTCCATTTTCAATGATGGTAACTTTTTGAAGATTGGGCTTGAAGGTCCGATTGGTTGCCCGCAGCGAAAAACTGCGATTGTGACCAAAAGTTGTTGTTTTTCCGCAAGACTCACACTTTGCCATTGGTAGATCCTTTCCTGACGTATCCAGCTTTTTTAGGTAAAATTATATTCGTGCTTTATGCGAACACGAGTTTAGATTTTATCACATAGCGTATCTTTTTTCAAGATTCAATGTTTTAACCCAAGGAAAACACTATGAAAATGCAAAAAACAACATTGGGCAGCACTCATCTTTCTCATCGCGCGATAGCCTCTATTGCAGGCCAGTCCGCAATGGAATCCTACGGAGTAGTGGGTTTAACTGCAAAGAATTTGGCAGAAGGCTTAACCCACATGCTCGTCAAAGACCCGATGCAAGGGGTAGATATTTCGTTTACTGATTCAAAAGTCACCATTGATCTATACATCATCATCGAATATGGCACGCGCATCTCATCGGTGGCTTCAAACGTGGCTGAATTGGTTAAATACCAGCTCGAAACAATCGCAGGGTTATCTGTAGACCAGGTTAACGTTCACGTAAGAGGCCTGCGGATCAGTAACACCGACTGAAATTACCTATGGAAACTTTCTCCCATCAGGTTAACTTGGAGCAATCATTGGCTGGTCAGAAGAACACTCATTTAACGATTAACGGTCAGGAATTAAAAAACCTGATTTTCTCCTCCTTGCGCTGGTTGAAAGCAAACCAGCAAGTGGTCAACGCATTAAATGTTTTCCCTGTACCTGATGGAGATACAGGCACGAACATGTTACTCACCATGCAATCGGCTTTCCACGACATTGCAGAATCCAATGAATCGAATGTTGGCAAAGTTGCCAAAGACATTGCACAGGGTGCCTTGATGGGAGCGCGCGGCAATTCCGGAGTGATCCTCTCCCAGATCCTGCGCGGGTTCGCCAGGGTCCTGGATAGCCAACCTGAAATGGATGCCCAGCTCTTCTCGCGCGCCCTTTCGGAAAGTCGCAATACGGCCTACAAGGGTGTCGTCCGCCCGGTTGAAGGGACCATTTTGACCGTGATCAAGGATGTGTCAATCGCGGTTGAGAAGTCGATCAACCGCACGTCAGACCTGGTTGAAATCCTTGAAGACGCCGTGAAGGCGGCAGATGAATCCGTTAAATACACACCCGAATTGCTCCCCATTTTGAAAACAGCCGGTGTTGTCGATTCAGGCGGTAAAGGTCTTTACTTCATTCTTGATGGGATGTTGCGCTCGATCAAGGGCTTATCGCTGGAAGAAACGGCGATCATTATGGACATTTCGTCGCTAAAGTTCGACGAGACGATGGATAGCGTCGAAGATGGGCAGGACGTTGAAGTTGTCATCGATTTCTCCCCGAAGCATGAACTTGATTTGCCGGCTTTCTACGCTGACCTTGAGAAAATTGGTACCTCTGTGCAGGTTGGCGAAGGTGATGGAATTTATCGCATGCACATTCATGTTCCAACCGAGAACCAGGACAAACCGGAAGCACTCATCCGCAAAATGGGCTCGATCTCCAAAATCTACAAAGAAGACTTGGTTGAACAGATGCAAAGGATTAAAGCCAAAAAAGAGGAGGTCGTTTTTCATGACTTTATTCCCGGCTCAATTGCGGTTGTCGTCGTGTCTCCCGGCACAGGATTATCCAGGATATTTGCCAGCCAGGGAGCTGCTGCCATCGTAACAGGCGGGCAAACCATGAATCCAAGCATCCAGGAAATTCTAAAGGCATTTGAAGACCTGCCCACAAATAATGTCATCATCCTTCCAAATAACAAGAACGTCATCCTGGCGGCAAATTCAGCCAAGGCTTTGAGTGTGAAGAATGTCGAAGTGATTCCCACGCGCAACGTTTCACAAGGGATTTCTGCCATTTTACGCTGGAGCCCGGATGGTGAGTTTCAGCAAATTGTTGACGACATGAATGATGCTCTCGAAGAAGCCAGTTGCGGTGAGATCACTCTTGCCACCCGCACCGTAGAGATCAATGGTGTCGATGTGGAAAAAGATAAGATCATTGGCCTGTTGAACGGAAAACTCGTCGTCTCAGGGGATACGGTATTGGAAGCTTGCTTGAATCTCCTCAGTAAAACAGACATGGAAATGAGCGAACGGATCACCTTCTTCTACGGGTCTAACATTTCCGAAGATGAGGTCAACATCGTTGCGGAAAAAGTGCAGGAGACCTACCCTTCTCACGAGATTGAAATCCACAACGGCGGGCAACCCCACTATTTCTTGATCTTATCCATCGAGTAAACATGAAGTCAAGTTGCATCATCACTGACAACGCAGCCCAATTCTCCAGGTCTGCGACCAACGATAATACGGCTATTCATCTCATTAACCATCGCGTTGATTTAGGAAAACGATCCTCCATCGAAATCCAAAAGATAAAGATTGCTGATCTTCCAAAATGGGTATCACCAACTACTCCACCGACTTTTGCTCAGCCTGACAAAGAAGAAATCACGGCTCTACTGCTATCACTGTATCAAACCCATGATGACATCTTCTTGATCCTGCTATCACGCGCACTGCACCCGGCTTACGACCTGATTGAAAGCATCGTAAACGGCTTGCATGGCAAAGCCACTTTCCATTTGATTGATTCTCAAACGATCGGTCTTGGAGAGGGTCAGCTGGTACAACTTGCCGCTGATCTCATCCGAAAAGGCGTTCCTGCAGCCGTTATTGAGGAGAAAATCCGCAAAATAATTCCTCACATTTACACACTGTTTTGCACACCCAACTTATCCTACTTAAATAAGTCGGGATTCATTGACATCGGTCAATCCACAGCCGGGGAAATGATGTCCCTTTCACCCATTTTTTCACTGGAAGATGGAAAACTGAATCCACTGGATAAGGTGAAAAACATCCGCAACGTGATCGATTATTTCCTTGAATTCCTGGATGAGTTCGACGACCTGGAGAGTGTTTATTTTATCCAACCTTCTCCACCGGCTTACATAGAATCCAAATTGATCAGGCAAAAAGTTGAAGAGACTTTTCCGCACACTGTGTACTCTGAACACACAATCAACCCATTTCTTGCATCCTTGATTGGACCCCGAGGTTACGGCATTGTGATTTCGGAAAAGACGGTTGATTAATACTGACAATCCACAGGAACCTTCTTTCAGCTTTGCTGTAAAATTGGTGTATGCAAAAATCATTAGAAAAAATCTTGAAAATCCTGAACGTTGAAATCCAGGGAAAGTTTGCCAACCGGACAATCATTGGCGGGCTGGAAAAATTCGTATCCAATTGGATTAGCGAGGCTGAAGCCGAGGGTGTACCAGCAACATTAATTGAATCGATCCACCTGCATCTAGCAAACTACACCCAAATGCCGGTTGAGGAGCGTGAAAGAACCATCCGGGAGATTCTTGCATCGATCAGGAATCAAAATCCTGTGCGAACTGAAGTGGCGATACCTCCCACTGCCCCGGTTGAGAGAAAACCCGCACCCATACCTGCAGAAAAGCCTGTTTTAAAACAGGAGATTCGAAAACCCGATTATCCAACACAAGTAAATCGCGAGTCACAGTACGGACTTGATGCACCAGTGTCCAAGATCAAGAGAATAGGTGACGCAAAGAGCGGCACTTTTGCTGAAGTCGGTGTTCACAAGATTGCTGACTTGTTCTACTACTTTCCACGCAGGTATGATGATTATTCCATTCTGAAGCCGATCAACCGTATCCAATACGATGAAGAGTTGACTGTGATTGCCACAGTGCAGAGTCACCTGACTACTCCGTTGAGAGGTAGAAATCAAGCCCGGGTTGAAGTCATCGTCAGTGATGGTACTGGTTTTCTCAGGCTGGTTTTCTTCCGTTCCCTCAAGTACATACAAAATTTTGAAAATCAATACCGCCGCGGCACACAGCTGGTGATTTCCGGAAAAGTCTCCATGTACCTTGGCAGACTGCAAATCAATAATCCCACCACCGAGAAGCTTGACCAGGCGCACCTGAATACGAACGGGATCATCCCTGTTTACCCACTTGTCTCCGGATTATCACAAAAGGAAGTCCGCAGCGCGGTCAGCGAAGCAATCAAATTTTACAAAACCAAGATCCAGGACTACTTACCGGAATCGATAAAGACTCCAGCAGAATTGGTCGATCTCAACGAAGCCCTGGAACAGGTACATTATCCTGACAATGCTGCGACCCTAAAAGCCGCGCGTGATCGATTGGCATTTGATGAGATCTTCTTCCTTCAACTGGGTGTTCAGCAGCAAAAAAGGAACTGGCAATCAGTCACAGCCGAGAAATATGCTCTCGCAGATGCTGTTTTTGACCAGGTAATTTCCAATCTGCCATTCGCTTTGACCAATGCCCAGCAGCGCGTGATACAAGAGATCCGCCTGGACCTTGAGTCAGGGCGTCCAATGAACCGGTTGATCCAGGGAGACGTGGGGTCAGGGAAAACCGTTGTCGCCGCGATCGCCTCCCTAACCGTCAATGCTCACGCTGGTCAAACCGCATTTATGGCTCCCACTGGAATCCTGGCTGAACAACACTACCAATCACTCAGCCAATTGCTCGCCAGTCATGACTCCACAATACTCCCTCTAGAATCCTCCGAGATCAGGCTGCTCACTGGCGATACTGACGCTGAGGAAAGAGCAGGGATCCACGCTGGACTACAAGATGGATCGATCAAATTACTCATTGGCACGCATGCCCTGATAGAAGACCCTGTTCAATTCAAAAATTTACAACTGGCCATTATTGATGAACAGCACCGCTTCGGAATTGCTCAACGATCAGCCCTGCGACAAAAAGGGGTCAACCCGCATTTGTTGGTGATGAGCGCTACGCCAATTCCCCGTTCATTGGCTCTAACTCTTTTTGGTGATCTCGACATCTCGATTATCGATGAAATGCCCGTCGGCAGGCTGCCGGTTGAAACACAGATCATTCACCCCTTCGCCCGGGAAAAAGTGTACCAGTCCATTCGTGATGAGGTAATAAACGGCCACCAGGCATTTATCATTTACCCGTTGATCGACAAAGGTGATGATGAGGATACCAAGGCAGCGGTGGATGAACATGAGCACCTTTCCAATGACATATTTCCTGACCTCAAACTTGGGCTTCTTCATGGCAGAATGCCGGCTGAAGAAAAAGACAGGGTGATGCAGCAGTTACGCCAGCGTGAATTTGATATTCTGGTTTCAACCACCGTGATAGAAGTTGGTGTAGATGTCCCGAACGCCACCATCATGTTGATTGAAGGTGCCAATCGATTTGGACTGGCTCAATTGCACCAGCTTCGAGGAAGAGTAGGTCGCGGAGGGGATCGGGCATATTGTTACCTCATTCCCGAAAACGAAGATGCGCTGGAAAATGAACGCCTGGCGGCCATGACGGAAACCAACGATGGGTTTGTCCTCGCTGAAAAAGACCTTTCACAAAGGGGACCAGGAGATTTCATCGGATACAGGCAATCCGGATTCGCCGACCTACGCATGGCAAGCATCACCGACATACATTTGATTGAAAAAGCACGCCATTTTGCAGAGGAGATTTTTGAAAAAGACCCGCTGCTCGAGAACCAGGAACACCAATTGTTGGCTTCCAGGATGGCAGAACTTTGGCGCACAAATTCAGCGGACATCAGTTAGGAGAATTCCATGATCAGAGCATTATTTCCGGGTTCCTTCGATCCAATTCACAACGGTCACATCGATATTGCCAGGCGGGCTGCAAAACTTGTGGACGAGTTGGTAGTAGGTGTGTACGATAAACCCTTAAAGAACTTCGTTTTTAGTCCTGAAGAACGAATTGAAATGACGAGGGTTGTTTTTAATGATGACCCCAAGATCCAGGTGGTAGGATTCAGCGGTCTGACTGTGGATTATTGCCACAAGATCAATGCCCAGGTGATCGTTCGCGGATTACGCGTTTTTTCTGATTTCGAGTATGAGTTCCGCATGGCACTGGCAAATCACCGTCTGGCACCAGATATTGAAGTGATGGCGTTCATCACCAGCGAGGAACACTCTTTTCTTTCCTCCTCAACGGTGCGGGAGATCGCCTCTCTTGGTGGAGATGTGACGACCATGGTACCCCCAATCGCCAAAATTGCTTTGGATGCAAAATACACCCCTATTGAAAACCAAAACCAGGTCCCGCCCGGTCTTGTGACCCGGGATTGATTGCTAAAAAATATCAATTTTTTATGAATATCGTTATAATATTCATAGGAGTCGGACATGGACATATTACATTTGGTAGACCGTCTGGAAGAATTATTCAACGAAAGCAAACAAGTCTGGTTCACCCACAACGTGATCGTGGATGAAGACAGGATGTTGGATCTGATTGATCAAATGCGGATTACCATCCCGGAAGAGATCAAGAAATCACAACAATTACTGGCACAACGCGATCGGATTCTCGCCCAGGCGCAGGAAGAAGCCAACCGGACAATTGCACTGGCGCGCGAAAAAAGCGATAAGCTTGTCGAGAATGAGCCGATTACCCAATCAGCAAAATCCAGGGGCGATCAGATCATTGCCCAGGCCCGGCTTGAAAGCCAACAAACCAAAAAAGATGCGGATGAATACGTGCTTCAAACGCTTTCTTCACTCCAAAGCGAATTGGAGAAGGTGCTCAACCAGGTGAAAAATGGCATTATTGCCATTCAGGCGGATATCACCAAGAATAAACCCCCTGAAGAGTGATCACAAAAAGAGCGACCTCAAGCCGCTCTTTTTTGTTCATTCCCTTTAAATCCAGGTTATTTCCTCTTTTTCCTTAGCTTGCGGATCGAAGGATTCGACGGGTCCTGTTCAGTATGCAGGGCCAGCTTCAAGACTTCATCCATGTGTTTCACGAACTTGATCTGTATGTCATCCCGAACTTTCTTGGGGACTTCAACAAGGTCTTTGGCGTTCTTTTCGGGTAACAAAACTGTTTTTAAGCCTGCCCGGTGAGCTGCCAGGATTTTTTCCCGTACGCCTCCAATGGGCAGGATCTTTCCACGAAGGGTAATTTCGCCAGTCATCCCGATATCTTTGAAGGTTTTTCGTTCCGTAAAAGCTGAGATCAAGGCTGTGGCAATGGTAATTCCCGCACTTGGGCCATCCTTGGGAATCGCCCCTTCGGGAATGTGAACATGAACATCCACTTCTTCAAAGATCTCCGGGGAAAGCTTCAGGCTGCGGGCTTTGGATTTGAGATAAGACAATGCTGCCTGCGCCGACTCCTGCATCACATCACCGATCTGGCCGGTGACCTGCAGGTTGCCTTTTCCCTCCATGATGACTACTTCCACGGGCATGATCTCCCCGCCATTTTCGGTCCAGGCAATGGCGGTAGCCAACCCGACTTCATCAACACGCTCAGCCTCTGTCATGAAGAATTGAGGAGGTCCCAGGTACTTTTCGACCATCTTTGTGGTCACAAGTTTGGGGAATTTCCTTTTCTCCGATTTCAGCCTGGCTTCCTTGCGGAACAAGCGTCCAACTTCCCGTTCAAGGTTACGCACTCCGGCTTCGTAGGTGTACTCCCGGATGAGCTTTCGTAAAGCTTCCTCTTCAATTTCAATTTCAGATTCCTCAAAACCGCTCTCTTCCATTTGCCTGGGGATGAGGAATCTTTTCGCAATTTCGACCTTTTCTTCCTCAATGTAACCCGGGAATTCAAGCACTTCCATGCGGTCTAATAACGCTGGAGGGATGCTGCCCAGGCTGTTTGCGGTTGTGATGAACATCACCTTGGAAAGGTCGTAAGCCATTTCCAGGTAATGATCTGAAAATGAGTAATTCTGTTCAGGATCGAGCACTTCCAGAAGGGCTGATGATGGATCCCCACGAAAATCTGCGCCAAGTTTGTCGATTTCGTCCAACATGAACAACGGGTTTAACGATCCTGCCCTGCGCATCGTTTGGATTATGCGGCCAGGCAAAGCTCCGATGTAAGTCCGGCGATGACCTCTAATTTCCGCCTCGTCGCGAACTCCGCCCAATGAAAGGCGTACGAATTTTCGTCCAAGTGCGTTCGCTATTGACTTGCCGAGAGAAGTCTTACCGGTTCCTGGAGGACCCACAAAACAGAGGATCGGTTGTCGTTCCTTCTTGGGTTTTAAGCTCTTCACGGCAATGTATTCAAGTATCCGGTCCTTGGCCTTTCCCAGGCCGTAATGGTTCTCCTCCAGGATCTTGGCTGCGTGCTTAACATCCAGGTTGTCGGTTGTCATTTCAACCCAGGGTAGATCCAGGATCCAGTCAAGGTACGTGCGGATGATCCCTACTTCAGGAGCCATGGAAGGCATCTGGGTTAGTCTTTCAATTTCCTTAAAAGCCTGCTTTTTGACCTCTTCAGGTAATTTCTTGTCCTCTATTTTCAGCCGCAAGTCGCTCAGTTCACGTGACCAGACATCCCCTTCTCCCAATTCGGTCTGGATCGCCCGCAATTGTTCCCGCAGGTAAAATTCACGCTGTGACCGGTCGACTTCGCTTTGGACCCGGTTTTGGATCTCATCTTCCAACTGCAGCACGTCCAATTCCTGGGCAAGCAGCCAGTTGACCTTTTTCAACCTTTCCTTTGGATCTTTGATCTTCACAAGTTCCAGGCGTTCGCCAAAGGGCAAGGAAATAGCGGTGGCGATCATGTCCGCCAGCCAGCCGGGCTCGGTAATGTTGATGGAAAACAGGTGAGCTTCATCCGGAAGACTGCGGTCCAACTGAACGCAACGTTCAAACAAATCCCTTGAAGTCCTCATCAGGGCTTCAGTTTGCCTGTCAGTGGTCAGCTTTTCGTGAATGATCTTCCCTTTCACCCAGAAAAAGGAAGCGTCCTCGTTGATGTCAACAATCTTTATTCGCCGCCTGCCCTGGATGAGAGCTGAGGAGTTGCCATCCTGCAGGTTCAATAGCCTGCCAACAGCCACCTCGATACCCACGTCGAGGAAATCGCTGGAGGATGGTTTTTCGATATCACTATCTTTCAACAGAAGTGCGATCATCGTGCTGCCGCTCGTCTGAACGTGCGTGATTGCCTCAAGATTCGGTCCGGGTGAGACAAAAATGGGGGAAACCATGCGTGGAAAGACGACAATATCGCGCATTACCAGGGCTGGACAGTAAATGAACCCCTCCTCATCCGGTATGGCATCGATGATCTGGTACAGCTCATCTGTGCGCTGGTAAAGCGCAGAGTTAAATTCCTCGGGATTTTCTTGTCTTCTCTTCCAGTCTTCCTTCATGTTGTCCTTTATTTTCCAGTCTGGAGGATATCCCTGGCGGCTGCCACAATAAAAATGCTGCCGGTCACGAGTATTATCGAGTGTTTCTGGCCTTCAGCAATAGCTTTTTGGATACCTTCTTCGACGGATTCAGTTTTAATGATTTGCTTACCCCAATCGCCTGCTAATTCTACCAGTATATTGGTTTCCATCGCTCGTGGATGAGTGCTTCTGGTGACGATCAAAGTATTCACAATAGGCAGCAAATGGGTATACATTCCACGAACATCTTTGTCCTCTGAGGATCCAAACAAGAGGATCACATCCCGATTAGGGAAGTACTCATCCATGGTTTGCCTCAACCTGAGCGTGGAATCCTGGTTGTGTGCAGAGTCGAGGATGATGGTTGGAGTTGTTCGGGCGATTTCAAATCTACCGGGCCAGCGAACATCCAGAAATCCGCGGAAGATTGCTTCGTCTGAGATGTTAAAACCGCTTTCCTGCAATATTTCGATGGTCGCGAAGGCAGTGACGGCGTTTTCCACCTGGTGCTGCCCAAGCAACGGGATTGTAAATCGCTTCGCAGCATCGACATGGGGTGTATTATCTGAAAGAACTGAGGCCTGTGAAATACTCCTCAGTTTTTTCACTTGAAAAGTCTGTTCGAGGGTCGTGTGCTCAACTGGGTCAAATTGGTAATCACGGCTAACAATGGTAAGCGGGCTGTTACGCTCATAACAGATCTCTTCAATCACCGCCTGCGCCTGCGGACATTGGGGCGCAAGGACGGTGGGTCTGCCAGTCTTGACAATTCCCCCTTTCTCACTGGCAATTTTCTCTATTGTATCTCCCAGGATGTTCATGTGGTCCAGGGAAAGTGCTGTGATCACAGAAACCGCCGGATCCACAATGTTGGTGGCATCCAGCCTGCCTCCCAATCCAACTTCCACAACAGCCACCTCAACGTGCGCGTCAGCAAAACTCTTGAAACCCAGGGCTGTGGTGATCTCGAAAGTCGTGATTTCCGGAACCTGAGCGATATACTCCTTCACTTCGTTTACTTGGCGCACAAAATCAGCGTGAGAGATGGGAATACCGTTGATCTGAATTCTTTCTGTGAAGTCCTGCAAATGTGGAGAAGTATACAGACCCACCCGATACCCGGAGGATTGCAGCATGCTGGCGATCATTGCTGAAGTGGAACCTTTTCCCTTTGTACCCGCCACGTGAATCACAGGGTAACGGTTAAATGGATCACCCATCAACTTCATTAATTGCTTCATTCTGTCAAGATTGAACTTTTCTGGAGAATAACGCAGCTGCCTGGTTAGGCTGTAATCCACAAAACCATACAGGTAGTCCAACGCTTGCTGGTAATCCATTTCAATGTCAGCCATATGTTTTTTCACCGAATTCGATTATATTAATGAGGGCATTTTAATCGCGCAGGAACGGTATGGCAAGTGTTATGCATCATATCACTCCACAATCAGCTGCCGTCACGCTGCTGACAGTTATACTTGAACTCCCCGGCTGCAGCTCTCTCAAAGAGAATCGCGGACGTCTGGCGGCAATTATCAATCGAATACAGAAAGAATTCAACGTATCGGTTGCGGAAACCGATTACCAGGATGCCTGGCAATCTGCAGTTCTGTCCTGCGGCATCGTTTCAAACGATGCTCCCCACAATAGCCGGGTCTTGAACAATATCCTCAGGTACTTGGAGAGTCATTACCCTGATGAACCTGTTGTTGAATCTCACCAGGGTAACCGGTAAAACACTTGAAACATGGAGAAACATTGATCAACGAAAGAGCAGTTATTAAACAGGCTTTACGTAGAATTTTGCCAAACATCCAAAAACCCGGACGCTACTTCGGAGGAGAATTGAACCAGGTCGTCAAAGACTGGGATCAAATTAAAACGAAAGTCGCGCTGGTTTTCCCGGATATTTACGACATAGGCGTGCCCAACCTGGGGGTTATGATCCTGTATGAATTGATCAATTCCCGACCTGACGCCTGCTGTGAAAGGGCTTATCTGCCATGGCTCGACATGGAAGCAGCCATGCGCGAGAACGGCATTCCCTTGTTTTCTTTGGAAACAAAAACCCCTTTAAAAAACTTCGACATTGTGGGTTTCACCCTCCCTTATGAAACACTTTTCACTAATGTGCTCAACGCATTGGACCTGGCCAAAATTCCGATACGGTCCGTTAACCGGGGAGAGGAAGACCCCATCATCCTGGCTGGCGGGCATGCTGCCTACAACCCTGAGCCCATGGCACCATTTATTGACGTGTTTGCCATTGGAGAAGGCGAAGAGATCATCCAAGATGTGATCAACGTTTTTGAAGAGGGCAAGATTAAAGGCTTCAAGCGAATCGAAATCCTCCGATCGTTGCAAAATATCGAGGGCATTTATGTACCGGCGTTTTACACCCCTCACTATAATTCTGATTCGACAATTTCAAGGATAGAACAGTTTTCAGAGGATTTACCCTCACGAATACGAAAACGCATCTGCGCCATGCTACCCGATCCTCCAACCCGGTTCATCGTCCCATCCATTGATGTTGTGCATAACCGCATCGCAATGGAGATCATGCGTGGTTGCACGCGCGGTTGCCGCTTCTGTCATGCCGGTATGGTCAACCGGCCTGTGCGTGAGCGCTCTGTTCCCCAGATCATTAACTCAATAAAAAAGGCTCTTAAATTTACCGGTCATGAAGAGATCGCTCTGTTATCTCTATCTTCAAGTGACTATACGCATATTCAAGAATTGACCTCCGCTATCGTGGAGGAGTTCTCCGGGAAAAACCTGACTATTTCTCTACCCTCCTTGCGGATCGAGTCCTTTTCGGTTGACCTGATGGAAAAACTGAAGGGTACGCGTCAGGGAGGATTCACCCTTGCACCTGAAGCCGCCACGGACAGGATGCGGAATATCATCAACAAACCCATCCAGGCTGAACAATTGCTGGCTACTGCCCGTGAAATCTACGCCCGCGGTTGGCAATCCATCAAACTCTACTTCATGATCGGACAACCCGGAGAAACTCTTGAAGACGTTCAGGCAATTGCCGACCTTGCCAAATCAGTGATCGTGGAAGGAAGAAAGGTGATTGGCAAGCGCGCCAATTTGCACATCGGAATAAGCACCTTTGTTCCAAAACCGCACACTCCCTTTCAGTGGGCTTCTCTTGATGCACTCCCGTCAGTATTGGAAAAACAGAACCTTCTGAAAGGGCAATTACGGGGACCGGGGATGAAAATGACCTGGTCCAACCCGCGCGAAACGATCCTTGAGGCAGCCCTCTCCCGGGGCGACCGCCGCTTATCAGATGTGATCGAAACGGCCTGGAAGAATGGCGCAAAATTTGACGCCTGGCAGGACCAGTTCAATTACAACACCTGGATGGACGCCTTTGACAAGCATGGTATTGATCCCGCTTTTTACACTTCACGGACACGGCAACTCGATGAAGTTTTTCCCTGGGATCACATCAATGCTGGCATTTCTCGACGGTTTCTGCAAAAAGAGTATCAAAACTCACTTGCAGGCAAATTGACCAAAGATTGCCGGGAGAATTGCGTGGCTTGCGGGATTCTCCCCGAGTTCATCGAGCTCAGACGCAGCCTGCCAGGTGATGCCTGGTTTTGCCCGGAGGTGGTCTGATGCAACGCATCCGCATCCTCTATTCCAAGGGTGAAGAACTCTTGTATACCGGTAATTTGGATGTACACAAGATCTGGGAAAGGATCTTCCGCCGGGCAGAACTGTCATTGGCTTACTCCCAGGGATTCCACCCCCAGCCACGCATCCACCAGGCTTGTCCTTTACCTCTGGGGTTTATTGGAGAAAACGAGATCCTTGATGTGTGGTTAGATTCAGATGAAACCCTCGACCAGATCAGGAAGAAATTGGAGAACGCCCAACAACCCGGTCTCACCATCAAATCACTGGAGTCGATCCCGTTATCAGTTCCTGCACTGCAAACACTGGTAAAAGCAGCTGACTACCTGGTTGTCATTGAAGACCACAAGTATTCCAATGACCTTGAAACCAGTATTCAATGCTTTTTTCAAAAAGATGAATGCATTCGCCAACGCCGCGGTAAGCAGTATGACCTGCTCCCACTGGTAGAGAAATTGACGATAATCCCAGGTGATCCTGCCTACTTAAAAATGCGTCTAACCACCCTTCCAGGTGCAACCGGCAGACCGGAGGAGGTGCTGGACGAATTGGGTATTCCACCTTACTCGGTACCCATCACCAGGACCAATTTAATACTAAATCCCAATGACTGACACCCGCAAGCCGCTTTTTCAAACTTACCAGTGCATCAACAGCCTCTGCCGCATGCGTTTTCCAACTGACTTGTCAGTCCAATCCCTGGATACCTGCCCCCTCTGCCGATCTTCAATGCAGCCGGTAGGCGAACCCTATGCAAATTTTTCTTCTCTCCAACCATCCCCCAGATTTAAGAAGGTTGAGCTTGTGTTGGTGCTGGATAATTTGCGTAGCACTCTCAATGTTGGTTCAATTTTCCGCACTGCAGACGGAGGCGGTATTGCCCACGTTTACTGTTGCGGCACCACCCCTACCCCGGAGCACCCCAAAATAAAGAAATCGAGCCTCGGAGCCGAGTTATCCACTGCCTGGAGCCTGCACCGCAACGCGATTGACCTGGTTCTGCAACTCAAACAGGCAGGCAACATCATTGTTGCTCTGGAATCCACAAAGCACTCAATTTCTCTTTTTGAGCGCAAACCCGTTCCTGGATCAAAGTCAATGGCATTGATAGTCGGAAACGAAATTTCCGGTATCGATCCGGAAATACTTGCAGTCGCAGATGAGATCCTCGCCATCCCGATGTCAGGCTCGAAGGTTTCTTTGAACGTAGCCGTATCCGCCGGGATCGCCATATACACACTCTTGAACCAGTATCCCGATCAGCATCCAGTGAATAATCAGGTAAAATTCTCTGATCAGGAGATTCTGTAGAATGCCTATCTATGAATACAAATGCGATCAATGTGGAACCCGCTTTGAGTCCTTACGCAGCATGAAGGACGCGGATGCCAGGATCGAATGCAAACAGTGTTTCTCCCTCGATACGCACCGCGTGATATCAGCGTGTTATTCAAAAACGGAGAGCGTTCGCTCCAATTCTTCCTCCTCCGGTTGCTCAGGCTGCTCGGGTGGCAGCTGTGCGTCCTGTGGACATTAATAGTAGGTGAGATCAATGGATTATTATTCAAACAAACTTGCCCTGGTTACTGGTGGCTCGAGCGGTATCGGACTGGGCATTGCAACTGAACTTGTCAAATCTAACGCGCATGTCGTCATCCTCGCCCGCAACAAAACCACACTCAACCAGGCACTGCATGAGCTGGAAACACACCGGGTAACCAGTGATCAAAAAATAACTGCACTCCAGGCTGATGTGACGCAGCGAAGCAGCCTAACTGACAGGCTGAATGAATTCGTGGAACAAAACGGAGTCCCAGATATTGTCGTCAATTCAGCTGGGGTAGCGCACCCCGGTACATTTACTTCACTGAAACCAGAGATCTTTGACTGGATGATGGACGTCAATTACTTTGGAACCGTCAATGTGCTCAAAGCACTTGTTCCCGGCATGAAAAAGAGGAAATCCGGGACAATCGTCAACATTTCTTCAGTGGCGGGTTTCATTGGTGTGTACGGTTACACTGCATACGGAGCTTCAAAATTCGCAGTGGCTGGTTTTTCAGATGCTCTCCGCTCAGAATTGAAACTTTATGGAATCCAGGTTTCGGTTGTTTACCCGCCTGACACCCAGACTCCACAACTCGAATATGAGAGCAAGATTAAACCCTTCATTACAAAACAAATCGCAGGTTCTACAAATCCGATGACCACCCAACAGGTTGCCAGGGAAATTATTAAACGCGTAGCAAGGAAGAAGTACCTGGTACTACCTGGAGCTGAAGCAAAATTCTTATACTCTGCGAATAATCTCGTGGGTAGGTTTTTATTCCCGATAATGGATTTACTGGCGAAATTCGCCATCCGCAAAGTCAAGTTGGGGTAACGGTCCTTTCACGGAGATATCGCCGGCTCATTTTTCTGTCTCGTTCCGATATGATATACTCGGAAAGGAAGCCATATACCCCACCCTCGAGAGGAATGGAATGAAAAACGACTTTCTTGCTGTCTCTGATTATTCACCCGAAGATCTGAACCAGTTGCTTGAACTCGCGATAAAACTCAAAAACCAGCATTTTTACGGCGGAAACAAACCCTGGTTTAAAGGCAAAGTTCTTGCAATGGTCTTTCAGAAACCCAGCCTGCGCACGCGTATGAGTTTTGACATGGCCATGCGGCACATGGGTGGAGATGCGCTCTATCTCTCCCCTGCTGAGATTGGACTGGGTCAACGCGAATCCATCGCGGATGTCGCTAGGGTTTTATCGGGGTATATCGACGCCATCATGGCACGCGTATTTGCACATGAACACGTCCTGGAACTGGCAAAATGGGCGTCTGTCCCTGTCATAAACGGCTTGAGTGACTACAACCATCCCTGCCAGGCAATGGCTGACGCGTTGACCATCATCGAAAAATTTGGTGAGATGAAGGGATTGAATGTGACCTTCATCGGCGATGGCAACAATGTCGCTGTGTCACTGCTTCATATCTGCGCCAAACTTGGCGCAAATTTCACCTTATCAAGTCCTGAGGGCTACGATATGGTGCCAGAGGCAATAGAGGTTGGTAAGAAATTCGCAGCGGATTCCGGAAGCAAGATTTCCTTTATTCGCGATCCACACCAGGCTGTAAAGAACGCGCACGTCATCTACACCGACACCTGGACCAGTATGGGCCAGGAAGCAGAAGCGGAAAAACGCAAACTAGCCTTCCCACCTTACCAGGTAAATCAAAAACTGGTGAACGAAGCCGACAGGAACGCGATTGTAATGCACTGCCTGCCTGCTCACCGCGGACAGGAGCTAACGGACGAGGTCGCCGATGGCCCGCACTCGGTTATTTTCCCGCAAGCGCACAATCGCCTGCATGCCCAAAAAGCGATCCTTGTTAAATTACTCACTGGAGACAAAGTATGAAATCAAAGGAATACATTGAACTTGAAGAAAAGTACGGCGCTCATAATTATCATCCCCTGGACGTGGTCATTACTCGCGGCAAAGGTCCATGGGTATGGGATGTGGATGGAAAGAAATACCTCGATTGTTTGAGCGCTTACTCTGCGCTGAACCAGGGGCACGTCCATCCCGCAATTCTAAAAGCCATGGTCACCCAGTCCAAAAAAGTGACGCTCACCTCTCGGGCATTCCGCAACGACCAACTCCCTTTGTTTTACAAGGAACTGTCTGAAATGACCGGTTACGGCATGTCACTGCCAATGAATAGCGGTGCTGAAGCTGTTGAGACGGCTTTAAAATTGGCGCGCAAGTGGGGTTACGTCGTAAAGGGAATTCCCAGGCACCAGGCTGAGATCATTGTTGCCCACGGCAATTTTCATGGACGGACAATATCCATCATTTCATTCTCCAGCGAACCACTTTATAAGGATGATTTTGGTCCTTTTACACCAGGTTTTGTTACAGTCCCTTACGGAAACCTGGATGAGATCAAGGCAGCAATCACCCCCAATACAGCAGCCGTTATGCTGGAACCCATCCAGGGTGAAGGTGGTGTGTTGATCCCGCCTGCTGGCTACCTCAAAGCGGTCAAAGAAGTCTGCCAGGTCAACAATGTGTTGTTTATTGCAGACGAAATCCAATCCGGGCTGGGCAGGACAGGCAAACTTTTCGCATCTGAGCATGAAGGTGTTCGCCCGGACATGGTGATCATCGGTAAAGCCCTGTCTGGCGGGTTCTACCCGGTTTCAGCAGTCCTCGCAGATGAAAGCATCATGGGCTTGTACCAGCCTGGTGAGCACGGATCCACATTTGGCGGCAACCCTGTGGCGGCGGCAGTTGCCAGGGCTGCGTTAAAGGTCATCAGGGATGAAAAACTAATCGAAAACGCTGCGATCCTGGGTGAGTATTTTGTTACCGCCTTACGCGAGGTTAAGAGTCCACACATCAAGGAAATCCGCGGTAAGGGTTTGTTGATCGGCGTGGAATTGGTTCCAGAAGCAGGCGGAGCCAGGCGTTTTTGTGAAGCGTTGAAAAAGAAGGGCATCCTCGCCAAAGAAACCCATGATAATGTCATCCGTTTTGCACCACCCTTGATCATCGACAAAAAGACGATCGATTGGGCACTGCCACGCATCAAAAAAGTGCTCACCATGCGTTAGAACAAAAAAATTAGAAGAAAGGCTGTGAATTTACTTTCACAGTCTTTTTAATTTATAGAATAGAATTATAAATAAGACAAAAATGAAAGCAGGGTAGACCCATGCCTCGATTCGTAAAAATTGTGTGCACACTTGGTCCAAGCTCGTCAGATAAAGCGACCATTCTGAAACTGATCGATGCCGGGATGGACGTAGCCCGCTTGAATTTCTCCCACGGAACCCATGATTCCCACCTGGAGATGATCCGGCTGATCAGGGAGTGTTCCAAAGAAACCGGCAAATCCATCGCCATTCTTCAGGATTTGCAGGGGCCAAAATTACGTGTCGGAAAACTACCCACGGACGGCGTTACGCTGAAACAAGGGGCAATTCTCAACCTCTACATGGTTGGAACAGGAAAAGAAGATTTTGAGGGCAATTTATTAGCTCTCCCTCTTGATGTTCCCAACCTGGCAAACAGTGTAAAACCTGGCAGCCGGATCCTGTTGGATGACGGCAAAATGGAACTGCAGGTAATGCGCGTCATTGACGAGACAGTTGAAACCAGGGTGATCATGGGAGGACAGCTAAAATCCCACAAGGGTGTCAACCTGCCTGGCACCAACCTGGGAATCCCCAGCTTTACAGAAAAAGATCATGCTGATCTGGTATTTGGAATTAATAACCATGTTGACATGGTGGCCATTTCCTTTGTAGAAACCGCAGCAGACATCCTGAATGTCCGCGGAATCATAAAAGAATTGAACCCTCAGGGAAAAAACATCCCCATCATTGCTAAGTTGGAGCGACCGGAAGCAGTGAAAAACCTGCACGATATCATTCACGTAGCTGATGGTGTGATGGTCGCCCGGGGAGACCTTGGAGTTGAAACATCACCCGCCCTGGTTCCAATCGTCCAAAAGGAGATCATCACCAGTGCTAACAAGCATGCCAAAGTGGTCATCACTGCCACCCAAATGCTCGAATCCATGATCAACAATCCCCGCCCTACGAGGGCAGAAGCCTCCGATATCGCCAACGCGGTGTTTGATGGGACCGATGCGGTGATGCTTTCTGGTGAAACGGCATCAGGCAGTTATCCGGTGGAAAGTGTAAAAATGATGGATTCCATCGTTCGTGAAGCAGAAAAGCACAAGGATGAATGGGGTCACGTGGAAGAATATCCCAAGGAAGCCCTGCAGGATGACGCCCTGGTGATTTCAAATGCAGCTAAAACGCTGGCTCACGACAGGAACGTTTCCAATATTGTAGTGTTCACGCAATCGGGAAAAACCGCGCTGTTAATGTCAAAAGCACGTCCACGGGTGCCAATCCTGGCCTTTACTCCCGAGCCTTCAACCATGCCTTTGTTGAACCTGTATTGGGGCGTTAAACCCATAGCGGTACCTTTCGCTGACAGCCTGGAAGAAATGGTTGCCAGCGTGGATGCCTATTTGCAGGCGAATCAGCGCTGTAAAGTTGGAGAACAGGTTGTGGTAATCTCCGGTTTCCCTGTGGGTGAAATGAGGTTACCCAACCTCGCGTTGTTACACACCATAGGCAAAAAAGTGTGACGGCGGTGCATAAACCATGAAGTTACGCCTTCTTGAAAAAGGAAACAAGAAAGATATTCAGGTCTTTAAGTCTTTTCCGTTTGGATTGTACAGGGAGAGCAAGTTGTGGGTTCCTCCGTTCCCGGGTGAAATCGAAACGGTAATGACCCCTGCGAAACATCCCTTTTATGCGCACTCTGAGGCCGATTTCTTTGTGGTGGGAAGCGACAAAGAGGTTCTAGGACGCATCGCTGTGCTGAAGAACCAGAACTATTGCGAATTCCACAATGAAAAGACGGCTTTCTTTTTCTACTTTGAGGCAATCAATGATCAACAGGTGTCATCGATGCTCCTCACAAAAGCTGAGGAGTGGGCGCAAGAGCATGGGGCAAACAAGTTAATGGGTCCCAGGGGATTCCTGCGGTCAAGTTGCATCGGTCTGCTCGTGGATGGTTTTGAGTTTCCGCCTGCGATGGGGATTGCTTACAATCCGCCATACTACGCCGACCATCTGCTTGCCCTGGGATACTCCAAGGAGTCTGATCACCACTCCGGTTTTCTGGACAGGCATCCTGACCCCTCCATTCACAAAATCGCCGAGAAGGTTCTTGCTCGCGGGAATTTTCACGTCAAGAATTTTTCCAGCACAGATGAAGCCAGGGAGTGGATTCCAAAACTCGAAGAAGTCCATCACCGCGCTTTTGCACAAAATCCGGGTTACTATCCATCCACTACTGAAGAATTCCAGTTCCTGGTACAGAACATCGTGTCAATCGCCAACCCCAAATATTTAAAATTGATCATGCACAATGATGAAATTGCCGGTTTCATCGTTTCCTATCCGAATGTAAGCCGTGCTCTCAGACTTTCGCATGGAAAATTTTTCCCCTTTGGGTGGTTGCTTCTGCTTGCAGACCAAAATTTTTCCAGGACATTGGATTTAAATGGTGTCGGACTTTTACCGGAATACCAGGGGCTGGGCGGGAACGCTGTGTTATACAGCGAGTTGGATAAGGTGCTTCGTTCCTCAAGGATGAAAAAAGCGGAAGTGATCCAGGTCGATGAACGCAACTTCCGCAGCAGATCTGATATGGAAACACTCGGTGTGATCTTTAATAAAACTCACCGCACTTTCAGTAAAATGCTTCTTTGATAACCAGGTTTTCTAGAACATCATCTCGTTAACCTTGCCGAAGGTTTCTCGAGGGGGTCGTAACTTGTCAACTGTCAATCGGTTCAAAGGGGTGGACGGAAGGTTGTATTTGTCAAATATCGTTGGAGCCTCGGGTTCCACGTAGATCAAACCAGTTAGAAGCCAGTTATTTTCCTCCGCCTCTTCCAACAGACGTAATGCCTGCATTTTGTTTGTGGGGTCATACTCGCTTTCGATCTTTTTTAGCACCACCGTGCTGCCATCATGCATTTTTACTTCCCGGGTTTCACCATGTTCAAAATCATCAACCGTAATCTCGTCCTTTGCAGTAACCAGGGATATCTCATGCAAAGGATTTTCATTCGTTTTCCCGAATGAGTACGAATGAAAAGAATTTTCGTGATTATGAAAAGTGACGCATGGACTGATAATGTCGATTACCGCGATGCCATCATGGGCGATGGCTGCTTTGATCAATTCTTTCACTTGCTTAGGATCGCCAGCAAACGACCTCGCCACAAAAGTGGCGTTGGAAACAAGCGCTTCCATGGCAATATCCACCGGTAGGAATGGATTTGTTCCCTGTTTCTTGAGGATCAGCCCTTTTTCGGCAGTGGCAGAGAATTGCCCCTTGGTTAACCCATAGACACCATTGTTCTCAACGATGTAGACCATGGGCACATTCCGCCTCACCAGGTGCTTGAATTGTCCCAACCCAATGCTGGCGGTGTCACCGTCCCCACTGACGCTGATCGCCTCCAAAGTCCTATCCGCAAACAAGGCTCCCAGTGCCAATGATGGCATGCGACCATGTAATCCATTAAAACTGAATGAGCGACCTAAAAAGTATGTCGGGCTTTTACTGGAACAACCAATTCCGCTGAATTTAACAACGTTCTCGGGAACCAGGTCCATTTCATAACAAGCCGCTACGATTTGGGCAGCGATGCCGTTGTGACCACACCCCTGGCATAGGGTTGAAGGAGCTCCGCGGTAATCTGCCCTGGTAAGCCCAGCGCGGTTAACATTTTGAGTTGATGATGGTGCTGCCATTTACTTTTCCTCCAGGTTTTGGATCTGGTTGACAATCCACTTTGCCGGCAAGGGTAATCCATCCAAATGTGCCAGCTTGATCATTTTTCCTGCCAGATCAGGGAATTGCATGGCCAGTAACTGATACATCTGACCATCCCGGTTGATTTCAACAACGTACACGCGATCGTGAGTGGCCAAAAATTCTCTGAGTTCATCAATAAATGGGAGTGATCTGACTCGCAGGTAATCAGTGGTGATGCCGCCTGTTTCTAACAGGTCCCTGGCTTCAATGATTGCCGGGTGCACCGAACCGGATGCGATAATGCCAATTTTTGTTTTTCCAGTAAGGCTCAATTCAGGTTTTGGCAAGAATTGCTTTGCTGTTTCAAATTTTTTGGCAATCCTGCTAAAAACACGTTCCCAAACCACATTATCTTCTGAGTAAGCCGCGTATTCATCATGGCTCGTGCCACGGGTGAAATGTCCGCTTTTGGGGTGCCTGTTGCCAAGGATCGTGCGGTAAGGGATTCCATCACCATCAAAATCCTTGTAACGTCCCCAGTCACCATTATGCTCCTGAAGGAATTTTTCAAGGTCCTCTTCCCATAGCACCTTGCCCCGATCCATTGGCTGATCAGGATATTCAAATTTCGGTGTGATCCACTGGTTCATGCCAAAATCGAGGTCGGACAAAACTACAACTGGTGTTTGCAGCCTTTCCGCCAGGTCAAATGCCTTCCATCCAAACTCGAAACATTCATTGATTGAACCCGGGATCAGGATGATCATTTGCATATCCCCATGGCTGATGAAATTGACCATGGTCAGGTCACCCTGAGCTGTTCGTGTGGGCATTCCTGTGCTGGGTCCCACCCTTTGAACATCCCAGATTACGACAGGCACCTCGGCATAATAAGCCAGGCCGATGTATTCCGTCATGAGCGACAAACCGGGACCGGATGTGGAGGTCATGGCCCGCAAGCCAGCCCACCCGGCACCAATGCACATCCCGATCGCTGCCAATTCATCTTCAGACTGTACAACGGCGTACGTTTCCTTGCCAGTCTCCGGGTCCTTCCGCAATTGAGGTAGGTACTCGTTAAGCGATTCTGCCAGGCTCGTGGCGGGTGTGATCGGGTACCAGGCCACAAATTGAACACCGCCATAAATTGCGCCTAAGGCTGCGGCGGTGTTGCCATCCGCCATGATGTATCCTTCCGTTCCGTTCATGCGTGAAGCCAGGTAACGGTCTTTCTTCTCCAGGTTTTCGTTTGCCCACGCGAAAGAAGCCTTAACAACATCAAAATTAAGGTCGATGGCTTTTGTGCTTCCTTTGAAATGGTAATCAAGTGCCTGGAAAATAAGATCGATATCAATTTTGAGCAGCGAAGCCAGAACCCCCACGTACACCATGTTCGCAATGTAATCCCGTAAGTTTGGCGATACCGGTGAATCCTTGATGAGCTTGCGGACGGGCATGGTGTAGATGGTGATGTCGTCTCTTAGTTCAGTCAATTTCAAATCATCCGGAACCAGTAAAACGCCTCCGGGAACCAGGCTTTCAATATCCTTGCTGATGCTCGCCGGGTTCATTGCCACAACGATGTCATCATCCTTCACCCTGGAAAGGTAGCCATCCTTGCTCAACCTGAGCGTAAAGAAAGTGGGTTGACCCTGAATGTTGGATGGGAAGATATTTTTCCCGGAAACGGGAATGCCCATTTTAAACAATGCCCGCATCAGGGTAATATTCGCAGTGGCACTCCCCGAACCATTGACCGTGCTGAAAGTGATGCAAAAATCATTCTCGATCATTTCCGGTTTAGTCATAAACTAATCTGCTCCATTTGTGAGTGATTATTCAAACGACAAGCGCGGGAACACCTTTTCCCGTTGCTCGATCATTTCCATGTGGTCCAATAAAAGCCGGAGACCTTGCGCAAAGTTCCCCGCCTTTAGTTGGTCCACGATCTGTTCATGAAATTGCCACACCCTGGTGGCGTAGTTCAAATCCGGGTAAATTCCAAGTCCAATTTCGGTGTAAAGATCCCAATAGGATTCGAGCATACCCGTCAGGAATTGGTTGTTGAGATGCCGGTAAATAACCAGATGGAACCAGCGGTGTTCCTGCACAGGCAATTGCCCGGGATTGAACAGCTTCATTTTGGCAATTTGAACCAGTTTTGACAATTCCGAAATGTCCTCTTTGGTCAGTAATTGTGCAGCTTCGATGAAATATGCCGCCTCGAGGTGTTTTCGGAAATCTGAGAGTTGTCTGAACGAAAGAGATTTTGATTCCAGGGCATACGTCAGGCTTGCCAGGACGGCAGGCTTGAATGTGTATGGTAATTTTTTTATTCCAGCTTTGGGTTTTACATCAACCACGCCAAGTAAGCGCCCGATTTCCAATTGTTCCCGCAAAGTCGCAATACTGATTCCCAGCGTAAGGCTTAATTCAGAGAGCGAGGGAATTCTGTCACCTTGCTCTGGTGGTAAAGTTGCCAGGTAATTCAGGAACTCAGATAATTCGTGTTTTGATACTTTTGTGTTCATCATCTTCATCAATTAATATGATTATTCAGATGATTCAATTATAGCACTTAATTTACTGACTTCAAATTTCAATAAATCAAGCCATAATTCTTATGTTATCTTATTAATCTGATCATTAAACCTGGAAGATAATCCGTTTGAATTTTTCAAAATAATGGCACTCTCCCGTTTCGGGATCGATCTCGCAACGTGAGCGCAGGTGTTCTCTCAACTGTTCTTTCCCACCGTGGATTTGTGACCGGTGACAGAAAACGGCTTCCAGTTTTCTTTCGAAAAAGCTCGTCATGTCAAAGATTGTGTTTGGTTGACTGGTGAGGCTTAACCACAACTCCTGCACCTGGTGGGATTCCAACTTTTTTCCATCCTGATCTTGAACATCGTACATGGGATTCCCTGCAGCAGGAAACACGGCGTCCACAACCGCCTGCCCTGCTGCGCGATGGTCTGGATGGTTAATGCGGTTATCGGCTGGAAAAAGATTTAGAGGATCAGAAGTCACAACAATTTGGGGTTTCTGTTTCCGGATTTCACTGATGATTTCTTCCCGTAGAGCCAGATCGGGAATCAAATCGCCATCCAGGAAGTGAGAAAACTTAACCGATGCCACTCCCAGCACCCTGGCAGCATCCATTTGTTCCCGCATACGGGTGGTTTCCACCACGCTTCTTTCAGCTTCACGATCCGGGAATCCTCTCTGCCCTTTGGTGAGAATAAAATAGTGGACTTCGTGCCCCTGTTCACACCATTGAGCAATTTTGGCACCGCAAAAGAAGTCGGGGTCATCAGGATGGGCAAGAATTAAAAGTATCTTCTTCCTTTGAACCCAGCTTTCATCATCGATGGAATTGATCGATTTATCCATTGCAAAGCGGGCAACCCCCGCCTCTGTGGCCGGGTTGAGGACCCTTCAAGGATGGTTCTGTCTCTTCCACAATCGTGATTTCGGAAATATGGTATTCCCGCCTGCCTTTTTCCGGTAGATCCACGAGTATGCACTCCCGAATGGGAGACACGTCCAATACTTTCCCTTCGCCGTCCGGTGTTCGCACGCGTTTGTTCTTCTTGGGAAGCAATTTCCTGGCTTCGACGTAATTGTCGTATTCAAAGATCAAGCAACAGCGTAACCTTCCGCACATTCCAGTGATTTCCGTGGGGGTCAAGGAAATTCCCTGCTCTTTTGCCATGCGGATGGAAATGGAATTGAATTCAGTAATAAACTGCGAACAACAGCGGTTTTCCAACCCGCACGCCCCCATACCCCCCATGTACTTGGCCACGTCTCTTGGACCAATTTGCCTGAGATCGACTTGAGCTGGAGAAAACACTTTTTGCATGTCAGGCCGCAAAGATTTTAACTCCACCTTGTCTTCACAATCACTGCTGAAGAAAATCGTCAGGTGAGAACCATCAAAACTGTACTCACTTAAAATGACCTTGACACCGCTCAGCTTTAACTCTTTCACACGGTTCATGCAGGTCTCAACCACCTCGGCTTCTTTCATCTGCCAGGTTTGTCGCTGAATCAGGTCTTTCGGTGTCGCCAGCCTGTCCAATGATTTCCAGGGACCTTCCGATGCGGGTTTTCCATCATTGACAAACTCGACGATCTCACCCAATTGCCAGCCACGGCTGGTTTCCACAACCACAACGTCACCCAGGCGGAGGGTCTCCAGTTTACTGGAGTCAAAATGGTAAATTTTTCCAACTTTCGAAAACCTTACCCCCACAATCGGGCTGGTTTTGATTTCTTCTGTCATTAAACTTTCCTTTTTCCCAGCAGGTTAACCTTCCTTGCTGATTTTTTGTTCTTTTTTTGATAAGAATTCTTTTACTTCCCTGTGTGAATCCTGAAAAAGCTGGATGAGTTCCACATCTGATTGCTTGTTGCGTCGAATAGTCAGTTTTGCGCATTGTGTGCAACCACGCATGGCGCGGAAAGAATCGGCGTTACAACCTCCGCATCCTCCCAGCCTGGCAACCATGAGAGTGAAAGCAATTTGCTCAACCTGGTCTGCATCAGGTCTGGTAAGCCTGTCGATCAAATCCCCCCAGGCATCCCCTCGCAGATCGCGCAATGTAGGGATGACCCGGGTGGGAAACAGGAGTTCGGTGTCGGAGTTAAACATTTCAGACTGTTCTTACAGGTGTTGCTTTTGCAGCCCTTTCTTCTTCCTCAATCTGATAATTGACTGGACGAATTTTAGCATAGTATTCAAGCGGTTTTCCAAGCTGCTGCTTGTTTAGCAGGTGCGTACTGCCGCGGATGGTGGTGGCGATCTCAAAATCATGGTCCATTTTGATCGCATCAAATGGGCAAAATTCAGCGCATGTCCCGCAATTCATGCATTTGTCAATATCGATGTAAAACTCAGCGGATTGCGTAATTGGTTTGCCAGTTACTTCGTCCTTCGCACGAGTGATCCAAATGCACTGAGTCGGGCATACCTTGGAACAGATGCCACAGGCAGTGCAGCGGTATTTCCGTGAACCATCTTCTGCTAGCGTATAAACCAGGAAAGGGATGACCCGCAATTCTTCGGGAATTACCACCGATTCTTCTGGGTACTGAACTGTAAAAAGACCATCGGAATTTGCTGTCCCCCTCCTTCTCTTTGCCTTTCCAGGAGACACCAGGTCCACCCAATAACTGGAAATCAAGTGTTTGAATGTGATTGTTAAGCCCTTGATGATGCCCCAACCGTTCATTTCTCCTCCTTTACCTGTCCACTTCACCCAGCACGATGTCAACAGCACCCAGGATGGTGACCGCATCCGCCAACTTGCTCCCGATGCACATTTTTGCCAGCGCCGTCAGGTTGATCAATGAAGGGGCACGGACATGATATCGTTTCGGGTTTGGTTTTCCATCAGAAACAACATAGAATCCCAGTTCACCGCGAGGTCCTTCCACCCGGCTGTAAGCCTCCCCAGGCGGTACTTTTACCAGGTATTGGCTTTTCCCAGCCATGATTGGACCATCAGGCGGGATGTCCCGAAGAGCTTGCCGAATGATGCGTATGCTCTGCCTGATTTCAGCCAACCGGACGAGATAGCGGTCATACACGTCACCATGGATCTGCGTGCAAACATCAAACTCGAACCGGTCGTAAATGGAATACGGATCCGCTTTACGGATATCGTAAGGCACACCTGAAGCCCGCAGGTTGGGACCAGCAGCAGAGTAGGCAATGGCCTCTTCAGCAGTCAGAACACCAATCCCCTCGCAGCGCGCCCGAACGATCTCATTCTCCGTCAGGTAACGGTCCAGGTCATCAATTTTCCTGGGGAGACGGACCTCAACCAGGTGTTTAATGCGTTGCATGATTTCCGGGGAAACGTCTCGTACCACTCCGCCAAACCGGAAGTAATTACACATCATGCGCGACCCGGCAACCGCTTCAAATATATCCAGGATCAATTCACGTTCCTCCAACCCATAAAGGGCTGGCGTGAAAAACGCACCGAGATCATTCAGCAGGAAACCGATCAACATGGCATGACTCGCGATTCGGGTGAGCTCTGCCATGATGACGCGGATGTATTCCGCCCGTTCCGGCGGCTTAATGCCCATCATCTTTTCCACCGTGATGGCATACCCAAAATTGTTGCTCATCGAGGATAGATAATCCAGCCGGTCGGTAAACGGCATGTTTTGCAGAAAAGTGTTTCGTTCACCAATTTTTTCGTGGTTGCGGTGCAGGTAGCCAAAAACCGGTTTTAGATCGACAATGGTTTCGCCTTCCAGTTCACAAACCATGCGGAAAACACCATGCGTCGAAGGATGCTGCGGTCCAAAGTTCACAATGATCCGGTCTGCCTTGATTTTCCCGCTTTTACTCGAAGTTTTTTTAAGACTCGCATATAAACTTGCATCATCATCAGCCATATAAGTCCCCGGATCAAATTCGCGAGGAAACTGAACGTTGTCCTTGTAAGGCAACAATTCTTCTTTTTGCTCAGCCCTGCCTTCCGGCCACCGACTCTTGAAAGGTTTGACATCCTCCTCAAATAAGGGTTCCTTCCAGTCTTTCCGCAGCGGATGGCCTTCAAAACCCTCCCACATGAAAAGGCGACGCAAGTCCGGGTGCCCGGAGAATTTGATCCCGAACAAATCCCAAATTTCCCTTTCCTGGAATTCTGCTCCCGGATAAAGGTCGGTCACGCTGGAAACTTCGGGGTTATCTCTTCCAACGAGAGTCTTCAGTTGGATCAACTCACCCCCAGTGGATTTGAAAAGGTGATACACCAATTCCATCTGGTTTTCCGGATAATCATCCACCCCGGTCACTGATGAAAGATAGTCGTAACCCTTGCTATCCCTGAGGAATTTGAGAACCTGGTGCAACGATTCCGAGGAAACGACGCACCCCACATAGCCAGTTCTCTGCTCGGGTGAAATGGAAGTAGGGAAGGCATCGATCAGCTCAGAATAAACCGATTGGATTAATGGGTCTTCTGTCATGACTGCTCTCCTGCTGTTTCAACCGTTTCTTCAGAAGGTCCCGGTTCCAATGGTTTATGTGTTTCAGTGTAGATTAACTCGTTTTTTCGCGGATCGATGAGATCGGGTCCAAGTACCGGGATGGGAACCTCCGGGATAGGTTCCTTACCATACCAGGGAGATTTCGCCAGGCTTTCTCTTTCCACCTTTTTTTGCAGAGTGATGAGACCGTTCAGCAAGCCTTGTGGCGTGGGCGGACAACCAGTGATGTAGACGTCAACCGGAATAAATTTGTCGATCCCCGGTACCACGTTGTACCCCTCTTTGAATGGCCCGCCCCCGGATGCGCAAGCCCCCATGGCGATCACGTACTTGGGCACTGCCATTTGGTTGTAAAGTCTAACGATCTGGGGAACCATCTTCTTGGTGACTGTACCCGCAACGATCATCACATCAGCTTGCCTCGGGCTGGGACGCATAACCTCCATGCCAAACCTGGAGAGGTCGTAACGGCTGGCTGCCGTGCTGATCATTTCAATGGCACAACACGCCAGTCCGAACATCATTGGCCACATGGAGTTGCTGCGGCTCCAGTTGTAGATGCGATCCAGGGTTGTAATCGCCACCTGGTTGTTCAGGTCTGCCGGAATTTCCTGCCCGGGTTTGTTCAGGTCGAATTTTTCCATGGAATCCTCCGCAAGAAAGGTTAACTTTATTCTATCTTTACTAATCAGGCTGTCAAGCCTATAATTAAGAAAAATTTTATTATCTTAATTAACCATTATGAACACCCGAGACAAGATCATTGAATACCTGAACGTGCACGGAAGCGGCACCGTGAACTTGATGAGCCGTTCCATCGGTGTTACAAAAGCAGATGTGCGTTATCAGTTGAGAAAACTGGTCTCAAGTGATCTCGTTTTCGTCACAAACAATCGCTACCAGAATGGACGCGGAAGACCAGCCGCCACATTCTCGCTTCATGAAAGAATTCCCGAGAAATTCTTTTCTACCCTGATTTCAGGCTTATTGAATTACCTTTTTTCTGATTGTTCCCAAGTCTCGCAGCAAAACGACCAGATCTCCAATCTCGTTGTAAAGAGAATGCTGGAGGGTATTCCACAATCGGGTTCTCCTGCAGTCGGATTGAGCCGCAAGATCGACAGGCTGCGGCAATTTGGATTCGAAATTGAATGGATTGCTGGTCCTCATGGACCGGTTTTTCACATAACAAGGGAACCGTTGACTACAAGCATTCAAAATCCGGAGCTTTCCAGCAGGATAATGCAGGTTCTTCTTGAGCGTTTAAACGAAAAATCGCCAGGCTGAGCTGGCGATCCTTCACAGTCATCGTTTACTATTCAACTGTAACTGATTTTGCCAAATTTCTGGGTTGATCAACATCCAGTCCGCGCATCGAGGCAATGTGATAAGCCAGTATTTGCAGAGGGATGACGGTCACAACGGGGCTCAACATCCATGGCGTTTCTGGTACCCACATCACACGGTCCACGAGTGAAGCCACGCGTTCATCTCCTTCAGTAGCCACAGCAATCACAACCCCGCCCCTGGCTTTAGCCTGTTCAATTTGCGAGATCATCTTTTCATACCAGGGATCCTTGGTGGCAATTGCCAGCACAGGCATGTCCTTGTCGATCAATGCGATTGGACCATGCTTCATCTCGCCGGCAGGGTAAGCTTCTGCATGAATATACGAAATTTCTTTGAGCTTTAATGCTCCTTCATACGCAATGGGCATGTTGATTCCACGCCCCAGGTATAGCATGTCACGCACATCCTTGAGCATATCAGCTATTTCAATTACCTCAGGCTCTCTGTCCAGGCAGCGCCCGGCAAGTTCTGGAACAAGCCTCAAATCCTCCACAAGGTTTTTCCGAACATTTGCATCAATCGTACCCCGCAGATCAGCCAGCATAACTGCCAACATATAAAGGTCAACCAGCGGAGCCGTGAATGCCTTGGTGGAAGCTACCCCAATTTCAGGTCCGGTTTGCATTGAGATGTAACCATCCGCAACGCGCATCGCCTGTGACCCCAATGCGTTGACGATTGACCAAAGGATTGCTCCTTTTTTCCTGGCTTCTTCCATGGCAGCCAGTGTGTCCGCGGTTTCACCAGACTGACTGATGGAGATCACAACAGTTTTCTTATCCAGGATGGGATCAGAGTAACGGAATTCAGAGGCAATCTCCAATGTGGATGGGATCCTGGTCAATCGCTCAAACAGGATCCTTCCCACCATCCCTGCATGAGAAGCTGTCCCGCATGCGGTCAACACGATCTTGTCGATGCGCTTTGCCATCTCAGGGGTGAGGTTCAGTTGTGGGAGCCTGATCGTTCCGGCTTCAAAGTCCACCCGGCCAGCCAGCGTATCCGTCAACGATCTGACCTGCTCGTGGATTTCCTTTTGCATGAAGTGCCGATACTCACCCTTTTCGGCAGATATTGGATCCCATGCTACAGAAGAAACCTGGGGTTTCACTTTCTTCCCCTCGATTGACGAGATCTCCACCCCTTGGCGAGTAACGATCGCCATTTGGCGCGATTCGAGGAAGATCAACCTACGCGTATGTTCCAGGATGGCTGGAATATCAGAGGCGATGTAGTTTTCTCCTTCTCCCAGGCCCAACACCACACCGCCAGCGTTGCCGATCCTGGCAGCGATGATCTTATCCGGTTCCCGGGATGAGAAAACCACGATACCGTGCGCACCTTTGAGACGAAGCAATGTTTTGCGAACCGCCTCTTCCAGGGTCAGTGGTTCGTTGATGTATTTCTCGATGAGTTGAACGATGGTTTCGGTGTCCGTGTCGGATTGGAATACCACCCCTTCTGCTTCCAGCTCTTCCTTCAACTCGATGAAGTTTTCCACAATCCCGTTGTGTACCACAACCACTTCTCCAGTCGTGCCGAGATGCGGGTGCGCATTACGGGCTGAGGGCTCACCGTGTGTTGCCCACCTGGTGTGTCCAATTCCCATCTTGCCGGAAATTGGTAATTCAGATATGTGTTGTTCCAGGTTTCTGAGTTTTCCGGCATCCCTGCGGACCTCAATGTGTCCGTTAGTCAGAACTGCCAACCCGGCTGAATCATATCCGCGGTATTCAAGTTTCTTAAGCCCGTTTAAGATGATGGGCGTGGCGTTTTTCTCTCCAATGTATCCCACAATTCCACACATATATATCTCCTGGTCAAATTGGTCATCATACTGCCAAAATTCAAGACAGTATCCGAATTTCTTGCTTTGTATTGAGTGTATGGAAAGTACAGGCCAGTTCGGCCTGGAGGGCTTCCGCTGATCTTTCGATTTTCCCGGTGTGCCGGTTAGCTCTGCCTTGCGGTAGAGAACCCTCTTCCTCGTCAACCAGCGATTATCGCTGGTCCATGCGCTTATCTTTCCAGAAATATTTTAGAATTTTTCTATATATACCTCCAGAGTGACTTTTCCGGCATTATACCCCAGATCAGAAATATTCCCCGGTGAAAGATCACCGGGGAAGGATTCAACCGCCGTTCGCCTTGATCAGCTCAACAACTTCAGGGAAGTCGATCCCCAATCGTTTCGCGGTCTCCATTGTTGGAACTCCGTTGCCCGTCCACCCCCGCCTCTTGTAGACGGCGTCCACCAGCATGTCGTACTGTTTTTCCCGGTGTTCGCGAACCGCTTGGATCTTATCTTGAAGGCTCATGTTTTCAGGCGCAAAGCCCAGGATTTCCTTAATTTGCGTGTCATAACGCTCCGCATGGTTGAGGTATTCTTCTTCGGTTGCGGGGCCGATGAGACGATACGGAGGATAATCATGCTCCCGGGTTCCAAATCCAACCCGGAGGTTGAACAATCTTTGAAAATTGTAGACCTTTTCAGACTGGAGCATCAAATCCTCAGGCGAGGTTTTCTTCCCTGAGATTCCTTCATACAACCAGCAGTAGTTTTCCACATGCTCCGGTACCTTCGCGGGTTCTTTCGCCGTCCTGTTCGATTCAGGGATGATGTCATTCCAGGGGAGTTTGCACAGCCCGTGCAGACTGAACCACGTTCGCCAGACCGGGAAGTAGTGCAACGCCTCTGCTTTGGCTTCAAAGCTCGGCAATTGCTTGTGTACCATGTCCATGAAGATCAGCCAGGCCTCATCATGCTGGGGTCCTTTGGAAGCGAGCGAGTAGCCGCCCTGTTGTGCCAGTGACTCCCTGGAAATATATTCGGAGATCTCGAGCCCTTTAATTTCCATACCAATATCTCTCAGAAATTGCGGGTCAGCACCATAATCCGCGGCGAAGATTCTCCGCATCTTTCGTACACCCTGCCCAACAATCATCCCGAATCCCTCACCGCGAGCCATCTGGTGCAGCAGCTCAAAAGCAGCCTCAGCGTTTCCCCAGGTCAATTCAAGACCGCCGGTAATTTCCTTATTGATGATCCCCTTTTCATAACATTCATACGCAAAAGCCATGGCATTTCCAACACTGATCGTGTCGATGCCATAGGTATCGCAATAAAAACACAATTCCAGCATCGCAGGCGCATCAAAAATGCCCAGGTTGGAGCCAATGGCTCCAAGTGATTCATATTCTGGACCATCCACACTGACTGCCTCACCTTTATATGGTCCGGATTGCAGATGATAATGTGGAACCATATGGGCGCACGCCAATGTACAGCCGTACCAGCAGCCATCTGGTCCGCGGAAATCATATTGGGACTTCCATACCTCACCATTGATCTTATATGCCTGGGGGTCGCTGCCAAACCTGAAATTCTGAACGGGAAGGATGTCAAATTTGTTCATGATCTCCACAAGATAAGGAGTTCCCACGTGTCGCATGTCGTTTTGGGAGGCATCAAAAGTACTGATCTCTTTTTGGATGCGTTTCCCTGCGGCTTTGATTAATTCGATATTCGCAGCACCGTTGCTGTCTCCGCCCAGGTCTGAGTATTTCACCACAATCGCCTTGATCCGCTTATCACGCAGCACAGTGCCCGAACCTCCCCGGGCGGCTTGTTTGATGCGGACTTCCTGGCGGCGCGGATCATAATAACTCAAATTCAAACCACAAATCGGGAGGTGATCGGCAGCCCTTCCTGCAGAAGCAACCGAAATGGATTGTTTCTCCTTGTCATTTTCAGCGAACATTTCCGTCAGTTGCTTGTTGAGGATGTGAGTATTCACCTCTTCCAGAGGTGCCTCCTCGATCCTGACCACACCTTTGTCACCATCAATGATGATGATCACGTCATTAGCTGCTTTCCCTTGAATTTCTAACGCATCCCAGCCAGAAAATTTAAGATAGGGGCCAAAATAACCACCGCCGTTGCTGTCCATGATCGATTTCGTCAGCGGAGAGATGGTAACAACTGTACTCTTTCCACTGCCGGGGTATGAAGTGATCCCTCCTATGGGTCCAGATGCGATAACGAGTTCATTTTCCGGGTCATCCCACTTCGTCTCCGGTTTGGTAGCATTCCACAGCAGCCATAAACAAAACCCTTTGCCACCCGTAAATGTCTCCTTCATCCGATCGTCAACCGGTTTGGAGATGATCAGGTTGTTTTCAAGGTTGATAAACAAAGTCCGGTTAGAATATCCATGGACCACAGGATGCAATGGGTATTTGAACTCAGCTAATAGTACATGGTTGGCTCTTAACTGGTTGGGTGTTAAATTCATCTGTACTCCCGTGTCAAATAATTTTGTTGCCTCATTATTATATCAATTGGCAGGCACATAAGAGATCAAAACCCCAATCTTAATCGAAATACATGCTCTCGAATTATCACCTGATTGAATTGGTATAATTCAGAGAAAATAACATCGGATATCTGTGGATTCAGAAACCTCACTTCAAAAAACGGCACCAACAACCGACCAAACCAGGCGGAATTTCCGCAATGTGCAAATTGATGCGGTCGGTGTTGGCCTGGCAAATGCTGCCGCCCCGTTTCTACCTGTATTTCTCACCCACCTGGATGCTACATCCTTCCAGGTGGGGATGCTCTCCTCGATGCCCGCAATAACCGGCTTGATGCTGGCCATTCCCCTCGGCAGGTTTCTTCAGCGCCAGGAAAATATCGTCAAGTGGTTCAGTTTTGCCCGCTTGTTGGTAATTGCCAGTTATGCGATCACCGGTCTCATTACCTTCTTCATTCCACAATCGATGCTGGTAAATTCCATCCTCGGTATTTGGGCCATTGCAACCATTCCCCAAACGGTGGTTTCCATATCATTCAGCGTGGTGATGAATGCCGTAGCTGGCCCAGACAGGCGATTCGAACTGATGAGCCGGCGTTGGTCTACCATGGGCATCACCACCACCCTGGTGGTACTGGGCATTGGCCAGCTTCTAGACAATATCATGTTCCCCCTCAATTACCAGTTGATGTTCATCGGTATGTCAATTGGCGGACTCATCAGCTACTATTACTCCTCCCATATCGTGCTTGCACCAACCATTCCTCCACCCATGGAGATGAGTAAATCCATCAAACGCCAGTTTGATGAATACAAACGCCTGGTATTTTCTGAAAAACCCTTCGTCTCATTCATGGTCAAACGGGCAATTGTTTTCACTGGCATCCAGCTATCAGCCCCGCTCATCCCCTTATACCTGGTGCGCGTTGCGCACGCCTCGGATGGCTGGATATCCGTGATCAATATGTCTCAGACCGCCATTTTGGTGATCGGGTACTTTTTCTGGACTAGACAATCGCGTAAACGTGGAGGTCGTGCTGTCCTGGTATGGACCACCCTGGGGGTCTCTCTGTATCCCTTCCTTCTTTCACTCACGATCGTTCCCTGGCAAATTGCCATCATCTCCGGCATCGCAGGAATATTTTCTGCTGGATTGGATTTGGTGTTCTTCGACGAATTGATGAAGACCGTTCCCATCGAGTACAGCGCCATCTTCATCTCTTTTGCGCAGATGATGCAGTTTTTATCAGCCATTGTGTCGCCAATTGTGGGCACTTTTCTCGCGGACACTTTTTCGATCCAGACGGGTCTCATTGTGGCAGCGCTCATCCGTTTTTCCGGTTTCCTGGCATTTTTTATTGCCTTCAGGAAAAAACGGGGTTAGATCAGGAGATTTGGGCGATTCTTGACTTTTTAATAACACTTCAATAGAATGAAGTAAAGTGCCGGTAAAAAGGTTCCTTTTACAATTTATTTATCGTATTTTCGTGTGCCGTACTGAGCAGGATAGACAACCACATCAATAAATCATATGGAGGAAAACATGAATGTACCAAAGGAATTGAAGCTCGCAAACACGGATGAATGGGCATCAGTTGACGGAAATATTGCTGTCGTTGGCGTATCGGATTATGCCCAGGAACAGTTATCGGATGTCGTTTTCGTTGAAATCATGGTTGAAGTTGGCGACGTGGTAACAAAAGGGTCCACGATTGCCACCATCGAATCGGTGAAAGCGGCTGCTGATGTTAACGCCCCTATCTCCGGTAAGGTCATCGAAGTGAATGGCGAATTGCCAAACGCTCCCGACAAGATCAATACGGACCCTTACGGTGAAGCCTGGATGATCAAAGTGGAACTGTCTGATCCCAAGGAATTGGATACCTTGATGGACGCTGAAGCCTACACAGCGTATTGTGAAACCCGGAGCCATTAATGTTTATCCCGCACACTGAAAAGGAAAAGGAGGAGATGCTCAAGAGCATCGGGGTTGATGACCTCTCTGATCTTTTCACCGATGTCCCCAAGGAGTATCGTTTTCCTGTACTAAATCTTCCGTCAGGCATTACGGAAATGGAAGCTTTGGGTGAATTAAAAGAATACGCCCAGGCAAATGAAACCGTATCCGACCTGGTCTGTTTCCTTGGAGCGGGCGCTTATCATCATTACATACCCGCTGCGGTAGATTCGCTTCTGCGCCGGGGAGAGTTTTACACAGCTTACACTCCCTATCAGCCTGAAATCTCCCAGGGGACACTGCAGGCAGTGTTTGAGTTTCAGACGCTCATTGCCAACCTTACAGGCATGGAAGTGGCAAATGCATCGCACTATGATGGCGCAACAGCCACGGCTGAGGCCGGTGTGATGGCCTATCATCATTTCCGCGGAAAGAGGGGAAAGATTATCCTTTCGCAGGCAGTGAACCCGCAATATCGAGAAGTTCTATGCTCTTACCTTTGCGGATATGAAAACGCCGTCATTGAAACCGGCAACCAGAATAACCACCCGTTTGAACATCCCAATGACCTGGCTCACGGAATTGATGACCAGACCGCCCTGGTGGTTGTGCAATACCCTGATTTCTTCGGACGCATTTTCGATTACCAGGAACTGGCAAACAAAGCGCACGAAAAAGGTGCCTTACTGGCCGTGGTGACCAATCCCACTGCCCTCGGTTTGTTAAAACCACCGGGTATGTTCGGCGCTGATATCGTGGTTGGCGAAGGTCAACCACTGGGAGTCCCCCTCTCCTTTGGTGGACCTTACCTCGGTTTCTTTGCCACAAAAAAGGAATTTGTGCGCAAGATCTCCGGGCGTCTCGTGGGAGAAACATCCGACGCACAGGGTCGACGCGGCTACGTGCTCACACTCACCGCGCGAGAACAGCACATACGCCGCGAAAAAGCAACATCCAACATCTGCTCCAACCAGGGGCTGATCGCCCTGGCAGCCACCATCTACCTGAGCCTGCTGGGAAAAAGTGGACTAAAGCAGGTGGCAAACCTATGCTTCCAAAAAGCCCACTATGCCGCTGAAAGCATTAGCAAACTCGATGGTTTCTCTGTTGTCAGTGATTCACCATTTTTCCACGAGTTTGTAGTCAGCTGCCCCCGGCCTGTCTCTGAAATCAACGAGACGCTGTTGGATCTTGGGTTCCTTGGCGGTTATGACCTGGGAAAGGATTACCCGACACTCAAGGATCACATGCTGGTGGCGGTAACAGAAATGGTCTCAAGCGAAGAGATCGATGCCTTTTCCACTGCACTCAAGGAGGCCGGAAATGACTGAACCTACCATCTTTGAGCTATCCTCTCCAGGCAGGGTTGGCGTTACCTTCCCGGAACCTGATGTTCCCCTTTATCAGATCCCGTCGGAATTTCTGCGGGAAGAACTCCCACTACCCGAACTCTCTGAACTGGATGTGATCAGGCATTTCACTCACCTCTCTTCCATGAACTATAGCATTGACGGAGGGTTCTACCCTCTTGGTAGCTGCACGATGAAATACAACCCGAAAATCAACGAGGAAACGGCGAGAATTCCTGGGTTTGCTGCCACCCATCCTTTGCAGCCAATTGAGACGGTTCAGGGAAACCTGGCTTTGATGTACAGCCTTCAAGAGCACTTGAAAGAAGTCAGCGGATTCGCAGCGGTAAGCCTGCAACCCTCTGCAGGTGCCCAGGGTGAGTTTACTGGCGTAAAAATCATTGCTGCCTATCACCGATCAAGATCTGATGCTGCTCGAACAAAAATACTCATCCCCGATTCCGCCCACGGCACAAACCCGGCAACCTCTGCCATGAGTGGATTCGAAGTTGTACCGGTTCCGTCAGATGACAGGGGAAACGTTGACCTTGCCAAATTGCGGGAAATATGCAATGAAACAGTTGCAGGTCTGATGCTCACAAATCCCAACACGTTGGGTCTTTTTGATGAGAATGTGGTCGAGGTCGTCAATATTGTCCATGGTGTTGGAGGGTTGGTCTACGGCGATGGCGCAAACATGAACGCCTTGTTGGGAATCGCCCGCCCCGGAGACCTGGGAATTGACATCATGCACTTCAACCTGCATAAGACCTTTTCCACCCCGCATGGCGGCGGTGGACCAGGTTCCGGCCCGGTGGGGGTCGCTGCCCACCTGGTGGATTTTCTACCAGCTCCCCTGGTAACAATTTTGGAAGAAGCAACTGATGACATTCCACCACTGTATGGGTTTGAAACCCCTTCCAGAACCATCGGGCGGGTTAAAGCTTTCTCCGGGCAATTTGGCATGCTGGTACGTGCCTTCACCTATTTCCGAATGCATGGTCCGGAAGGGTTGAGGAAGGTGTCAGAGTATGCCGTGTTAAATGCAAATTACATGCTTTCAAAACTAAAGGAACATTACCACCTTCCATTTGACCGGGTTTGCATGCACGAGTTTGTAGTGGAAGGTTGCTGGTCGGATGTACCGGAAGTGCACGCCCTGGACATTGCCAAGCGCCTGATGGATTACAACTTCCATCCGCCCACCAACTACTTCCCGCTCATCGTTCACGAAGCCTTGATGATCGAGCCGACTGAAACAGAAAGCAAACAAACCATGGATGCTTTTGTGGATGCCCTGGTGAAAATCGCTGCAGAAGCCCGGACGGATCCACAACTGCTGAAGAACGCGCCACACAACACGCCTGTTGGCAGGTTGGACGAGGTAAAAGCAGCCAAAGAGCTTGTCTTGTGCTGCTGGATTCCTGATAACATGTAAGCCGATTTGGACAACAAAGAGCTCCCTTTCGGGAGCTCTTTGTTTGTTTAGGTCTATTTTAGTTTCTCTGCCACTTGCGAGTAAATATTTGCCAGGGCTTCGTCAAGTTTGGAAGCGTCTTTGCCGCCAGCCTGTGCCAGCACGGGTCTTCCGCCGCCGCTGCCGCCGATCAATTGCGCGGCGTTGCGTACCAGCTCACCAGCATTTACACCCCGCTTGATTACATCTTCCGTGACCGCACAAATGATCATTGGTTTTTCGTTGATTATCGAACCAATTGCTACCACACCGGATGGATTACTTGCACGGAAAATATCGGTCATTTGCCGTAAGGAGTCGATGTCTGCACCTTTAACATTCACAGCCAGCACAGGCACACCGGATATTGTTTGCGTTTGGGATAATTTGCTCTCGAATTCCGATTTCACCCATTCCTGCCGAAGCCTACTCAATTCTGTTCTCAGCGTCTCAACCTCGTCCTTGAGCCCATTCAGCTTTTCCGGCAGTTCATCCATCGAGCCGTTCACTAGCCGCGCAGAGCGCCTGAGGGTCTTGTTGCGGGCACGGATCACTTCATATGCCCCCCGTCCAGTGACAGCTTCAATCCTGCGTATCCCGGCAGCAGCGCTGCCCTCGCTCAGGATGATGAAACTGCCAATATCGCCAGTGTTATGCACGTGGGTCCCACCGCAAAGTTCATAAGAGATCGGAGCATCCTGGTCAATGGTGACGGTGCGCACGCTTTCGCCGTATTTTTCGCCAAACAAGGCGGTCGCGCCTTCAGCAAGAGCCTCCTGAAGCGGCTTAACTTTTATGGATAGTGGGTGTGCAGATAAGATCTCACTGTTTACCCCTGCTTCAATGGCATCCAATTGTTCCTGGGTAATCGCTTCAGGGTGATTGAAATCAAAGCGCAACCTGTCGGGTGCCACCAGGGATCCGGCTTGCGTGGCGTGTTCGCCAAGTATCTTGTGTAATTGTGCGTGCAGCAAGTGCGTGGCAGTATGGTTGCGCATGATGTCCATGCGCCTTTGCTGGTCAACTGTAACCAGGCATTTGTCACCACTACGCACCAGACCCTTTTTCACTATTCCAGAGTGAATGATGATGCCGGCGGCAGGTTTGCTCGCTGCCATCACCTCAATTTCCCAATCTCCATTCAAAGACCGTATGAACCCGGTATCATTCACCTGTCCACCAGATTCGATATAAAAACCAGTCCTGGGAAGGATCACGTCAACATTGGTTCCGGCTGCCGCCTGCTCGATGGATACTCCATCTGAGAATAATCCGATCAAATCAGTTTCAAGTTCGTACCAGTCATAAGGGTTATATTCCACACCACCAGGTTTCAGCTTGCCTTCTTTGATGAACTGCTCAAATGCAGTCCTGAAAACCTCAACCTGCTCCCCGCCCATCACACCAAAGGTCTTCCCTGCCCCCGACTGGACCTTGTGCTCCTCCATTGCCGCCTTGAAGCCCGCCTCGTCCACATCCATCCCGACTTCCCGCGCCACGTCCCTGGTGATTTCCAGTGGCAATCCAAGTGTGGCATAAAGCTCAAAGGCTTTCGCCCCATCCAATTGTGTATCGCCATTGGCTTTAACCTCTACCAACAATTCCTCAAGGTGACTGATGCCTGCCTCAACCGTGCGCTGAAAACGTTTTTCCTCACGGGTGAGATTATCCAGGATGCTTTTCCTGTTCTTCACCAGTTCCGGGTAGGCTTTTCCGTATTGGTCAATCACCACTGCGCCAATTTGCGCCATGAAAGGCTCAGACAGTCCCAACTTTGAGCCAAACCGGGCAGCCCGGCGAATGATCATGCGGCAAACATAATTCCTGCCCGTGTTACCAGGAACAACACCATCTGCGATCAAAAAGGAAGCCGCCCTGGCATGATCAGCAATCACACGATAGGGAGTGAAATTCGCGTCCATCTCCGCTAACGAATCGCCCGTCAATTCCCGGGTTTTTTCCAGCAACGGGTAGAAGAGATCATTACGGTAGTTGGAGTTCACATCCTCCAGGATTGAAACAATCCGGTCAAATCCCATTCCAGTATCCACATGCCTGGCTGGAAGCGGCTCAAAGGTGGTTTGATTGACCCGGTTGTATTGGATAAATACGAGGTTCCAAATTTCCAGGTAGCGGCTGCAATCTCCATTGACACGGCATACGTGCCCCGGTGTGTCCTGTTTATTGCAGTAGCTGGGACCTCGATCAATGTGGATTTCGCTGCACGGACCACAAGGACCAGTCTCAGCCATCTCCCAGAAATTTTCCTTCCTGCCGTAATAAAGGATGTGCGTTGGGTCCATGCCTGGTTGTTGTGTCCAAAGAGAAACTGCTTCTTCGTCGGTTGGTATTTCACCTTTTTCATCTTTGAAACAGGTCGTGTACAAAAGTGAAGGATCCACTCCCCAAACCCGGGTTAACAAATCCCAAGCCCAGGTGATGGCTTCCTGTTTGTAATAATCACCAAACGACCAGTTACCAAGCATCTCAAAGAATGTGTGATGAGAATCATCCCGGCCAACGTCATCAAGATCATTGTGCTTTCCGGCTACACGCATACACTTTTGTGAATTGACAGCTCGAACATATGGCCGGTGGTCTGTTCCCAGGAACACATCTTTGAACTGAACCATCCCGGCATTGGTGAACAACAGGGTTTGATCCCCCCCGGGTACAAGGGAAGATGAAGGGACAAAGGTGTGCCCCTTTTCAGTAAAGTAATCGATAAAGGATTGTCGGATCTCGGCGCCTGTCATTTTGCTCTTCATGTGCTCACCTGCTTATGTTTAGGATCATGGTTGTCCTGAATTATATTCGATTTATCTTGGTCAATAACAAAAGACCGCGGCTATTTCACCGCGGTCTCCGAAAAATTTCTTCCTTACCGGGAAACCACCAGTTTCACTACCTTGCCTTGCTTATCCATGGTAACCCTTGCGTACTGCTTGTGAATCTTCTCCGCCTGGGTCACCTGCTTGCTGAAGCTGACGGTAACATGGTCAGAGTAAGTGCTGGTACTTTTTACCGGCGCCTTACCGTACTTATTGGCATAGACCGGGTTCATCTGCTGGTTGTGCACCCTCACCTCTGCATAATCAATCCCCGGCAGGTAACCTTTCACCATTGACTTTGCCTCGGAGATCATTTTTGGCACAAGCTGTTCCGTTTGTTCATCCAAAGCGGCAGCATCAGACATGGTTTTTACGTAAGGTTGACTCAAGTCTCTGGGCATCACCCTTTTCGAAGCGCGGTAGGGATCGTAGGCTACCAACGGGTCACCGTACAGGACAAAGGAGATGAGAGTTTTCTGGTCCTCACCATCCAGGTATCCCTGCCGGCGGTTCATTTCCCTTACAAATTCCGCTTTTGCTGTCACCATGGCTGAACCAATTGATGTCCCCTGGCGCAAATTCTTGAGCACAAGGTTACCCATCAGGTCAGCTCCGATCAAGGGGGTGTTCACGGAACCATATGAGATCGTGGTGGAACCGATCATTGCCATCACACCCTTACCGAGCAGCGTTAATGCAATCGAATCACTCTCAGCTTTATCAAAGATGTGACCGCCATAACAAGCTTCACAAAAGATTATCCGCGGAACATCTTGTAGATGCTGGAGGTCAGCGGGTTTGAGTGCAACCGGAAAGTCCGGACCACTCACATTCTCGAGTGGATCCTTCTGTCCGTACCATTCCTTGCCATCCTCAGTTCCGTGAACATTGAAGTATCCGATCTGGGCAGTAGCCAGTTTCTTAGGATCGAATACCGAGAAATCACTGCTGGGTGAGAGGTAGAGATTCCTGCCTTCGCCTATAGGCCTGAAAACTGACAAAGAGGAACGCCGCCAGACAGAAGCCGTGTAACCAATGTTGCTGAAATTCCTGACCCAGGGTCTGTCCCAGAAGAATAGGAAGCGGAAAAGGTCATTAAACAACGTATTGCCCTTGGTTTCATCTTTGTGATATTGAATGTCATTCCTCAATTGAGATACCAGCAGACCCGAGTTGTTTCCGTCCTCGCCAGGCAATCTTCCTACTGCCCAGTCAGAAACAAAGTAATTGGTGTCAAGCGCGCCGTAGGGGCTGTCAGAGGGTACATCCGCGTCTGAATCATCTGTCGGATTGGGTAAATGATGGAAAGGAACCACCTTGTCACCGCCAACGATGAGCACACTGCCGATCCGTTGTCCAGTCCGTTCCAGGGCTTTATCAAGGTCCACAAGCGCCAGCTTGATTTTCCAGGGGTCAAGGGTATCCACCGGAGTGATGTTGTATTTTCCGCACGAAACCAGGTCGTCAGGCAGCAGCACAATGGATGTCCAGCCAATCCTGGCTTCAACGGTCTTCGCCAGTTCCTGCATTTCGCCAATGATCACCTGCGTGCTCTGCTCACCAAATTGGTCCACCAGTCCATGACGCATACTAAGGATCACGTGCGCTGGAAAACGTTCATCTTTTTGCGCCAGAACAGGTTGCCCAATTTCCCAGGCCATTTTCGTGAATGAATTCTCCACTTCCTGCAGCACTGGATCCTTCGGTTTTTTAACCTCTTCCGTCATTTTCGGGTGTTCGGGATAATTTTCCCCTTCGGTGGGGATAATCTTGTAACCATCAAAGGAGGTTACATCAGTTTTTCCGGCTGCCGGCGTTTCCACAGGTGTGGTTGAAGCCGGACCTGATCCAAGTGCATTCAGGCCAAGCACGCCTGCAACTTCGGCAGGGATAGCCAGATCAAAGGATAACTGCATATTTTTTGGATACAAAGGTCTGTAAGGGAAATTGGTCCCCCACAACCTTGTTGCCACCTGAGCGGTCGGGTCGTTTGCTGCACAAAAGTGAAGCAATTTCACTGCCCGGTCATCTTCACCGGAATCCAGCAAACCCTTTGCCTGGATCAACGCAATTTGAATGCAATCCGGCCAGCGAACCCTGTACAGCTTTGCCAGGTTAACCAGTGTTTCATGGTCATCCAATTCCCTGGTCACCTGCAAGTGGTACAAACTGACGAGCGTGACATCTTTGGCTTCACCTAAAACTTTAAAGATCGAGTTTCGCGCCTGTCCGTAATGCTTTTGCTCAATTTGCATGCGGATTTCTTTGAGTGTCGAAGCCCAGGCTGGTACCTTGCCAACATGGATGGGGACTCCACCCAAAACAGTGATAACCCCTGCAATAAGGGGTACCAGTGAGCCATCACTTTTTGCAAAAATCTTCTCCGCCAGGTAAGCCGCTTCAAGGTATTCCGGATCTGCCTGCAGTATCTTTTGGATGACTGGTGCAGCGTGATTATGCCTGCCCTCGTTGAAAAGCGCTCTGGCGTAGGCAAGGTTGACCTCCAAATCCCCGGGGAAGGCCGTTAACCAGGTAAGCGCTGCCTGCCTGGTGAATCGGTGGGAAGCTGTTTCAATGCCCGCATCCAGCAGAGATAACATTTCACTGCGCGTTACCTGCTTTGCCTTGGGATCATGAGGTGAGGAATAAGAGATCATTGTTGGGTACTCACTTCCTGCGATTTATGTACGAGATTCAGTGCAAGTACCGCGCCAAGTTGCCTGTGAATCACCAGGTTGCGAGGATCGATCGCGGCGGCTTTGCGTAACATCAGTTCTGCCCCGTGATAATCTTTGGCATCTTTGAGCAAATTAGCACACGCGATGTAGAGTTGAACATCCTCAGGGAGGCGTTCGATTCCTTGCTCAAGCACCTTGCGGGCTTTTTCAAACTCACGTTGCTTTGAGTACGTCTGGCTCAAATTCAGGTAAGCACTCGCATTTAATGGGTCATGCGCAATTGCCTGGCTGAAGTAGTGAGCCGCCTGGTCCAGGTTCCCACCCTTTTCCTGGATCCTTCCCATAAATCCATGAATATCAGCATGGGTGGGATGCATTTCCAAAACCTTTTTTGCTGCCAGTTCGGCCTGCTTCAAGTTGCCGCATTGTTCTTCGGCTTCTGCCAGAAGCGTAAGTAACTCGGGATTCTCCGGATATTGCTGACTGAACGACTTGATCAGGTCCCTGGCAGCAACAGCGCCGTTGATTTCTTTCATGAGTTCGGCATGTGCGATCATTGTGTTAACAGGAACTTGCGTGCATTGAGAGGCTTTTTCCAGTGATTCCAGGGCTTTCATCTTGTCACCCTTTTCCCGATAAAGCCTGGCAAGGAAGACATAACTCTCAGGATCATCCTGGTCAATCGAGAGCGCCAGTTGAACCTGGTGTATTGCTTTCTCGATTTCCCCTTTTTGATGAAATACCTTTCCTGCCTGGATTCGTGGTTTCACAGTACCGGGGTCCATTTCACACGCCCGCTCAGAGGCCAGCAGTGCCAAATCAAGGTTAGCTGATTGAATGTGACATTCGGCGATATCGCCCCAAATGTCCGCACGGTTGGGGACGAGCCGAACGATGGGTTCCAGGTATTTAAGCGCATCGCCGGGTTGCCGAGCAGCTATATACGCCCTGCCCAACTGAATTTGCAGATCTGGATTATCAGGTGATAACCTTTGCGCTGAGATCAAATGCTCCAGCGATTTCTCAGCATTCCCCAGGTTCTGCCAAAGAGCAGCGCATTTCAGTTGCCACTCCAGCTCTTCCGGCCACAGTGACAAAGCCGCTTCCATGGCAATGACTGCGTTTCCTGTGTCTCCTTGTTTCTCCAGTATTCTGGAGAGCAAGCGGGCTGCCAGAGGTTGGGCATTGTCCTGCCCCAACGAATGATTGAGAAAGCCAATTGCCCTGCCTGGTTCAGTTTCCTCCAGGCAAAGCGCCAGTTGAAAACTCACATCAGGATCATTCGTGAACTTCCTCGCAATTTGCACAGCCAGGTTTTCCTGCCCCAGGGTACGTAATCCCGCCATCATTGCCGCCGCATCCCAGGGATCCGGTGCAAACTGAGCCAGGCTACGCAAGTCATCCTGCGTGGGTTCGATGGCCAATTGGCCATGCAAACGCAACAGTTCGACATTTTTCCGATCCATCGGTGACGGTTCAGAAAACAATTGCGCCAACTTGTCCTTCAGCTCAGCCATTGGGACTTTTGCGAAGGAATCGTGAGACGACACATCCAATATTTTCGAGAAATTGTGATATTCAAGCCCAAGAACGAAGGATTCTATTGAAAGTAAAGCAAATGTCTGATTCCCTGCGGATTCTGTGACGGCTGTCCCGCAAATCTCATGAGCCTTTTCAAATAACTTTAACCCCATTGCTGCTTTTACCAGGTTGCGCCAACAAGCCAACCGCACAGTAAACCGCTCTTTAGCGTTCGCCTGGAAATCCTCAAAACATGTTTGCAGGTTACTTTCTCCCTCAGCCAGGTCCCCTTCACATGCTTTGATCCTTACTTGAATGATCCTGGTTAGTAATGAGGCAGGTTCATCTTCTGCCAATGCATCCACTTCTAAACGCGCTTCGGCAAGTTTGTTTTCATCAAGCAGTTTCTCAATTTTCAGTAACTGGAACTGCAGTGTGTATTCACTTTCGTCAAAAGCGGGGTTGGAGGCTATGATCCGGGCATACCCGTTCAAGTCACCACAAGCCAGGTAAATCTCGGCGGCGTGAACATGCGCTTCCATGGTTGGATCAGTTTGTACCCATGCGAGGGCTTTCTCCACTGACCCTGAATGCCTTCCGCTTATCAGGTCAAACCCCAGGCGCAGGCTTTTCTCAGGAGATGCAGAACGGAGAATCAGGTCCCATTCAACGGGTAAAAACGGGGTCAGGATCTCAATTCGTGAAAGGTCCACCCCATTTTCAGAAACCAAACCGTAGGCATCGTCCACTTTGCCTCTGGCCAACTGCACTTCTGCTTTTAGAAGGGATAACAAATCAACATCAGATGTGCAGGCATTTAATACTTCAATTACTTCATCCAATTTGCCTTCTTTGCGAAGGAAACCAGCCAAGTTAATCAAAGCAAACAGGTCATTTGAGTTTGCGGCTTTCCGCAGACATTCTTCTGCCCCGGAATGGTCGCCTTGCCGTTCAAGCAGGCTTGCCGCATTCACTAGGGAAATCGGATTTTCTGCAATTGCCAACATGTGTTTGAGTTCGCCAATTACCTCTGTGGTCTTGCCCGGTTCAGATTCCGCCAAATGTTCAGCCAGAAGCAACCTGTAATCGAGGTTGTCCGGGTTTGCTTCCACCGCAGCGTTCAACTCACCGCTGGCATCTTCGCGCCTGCCAATTGATACCAAAAAATTCGCGTACCATTTGAGATTATCAGGATTAACCGGAACAATTTCCTGAACAAAACGGGCCTCCTTGTAGGCTTCGTTTTCCTTCCCTGAAAGTCTCAGGACTTCTGCACACAATTGCCGTAGACCAGCCCATCTTGGTTTGCGGTCCACCGCATCACCAATAGCTGTCCGTGCAATTTCAAGCCTTCCCAACCCGGCTGCGCTCCGCGCTAAACCGGCCAGTACTCTTTCGATCAAATCATTTTGCTCATACTTGAAAAGCTCAACCAGGTCACTGAAAATATCAAACGCACGGTTGATTTGACCAGTTTCAAGGGCAAATTCTCCGTTCAGCAACCTCGCATGAATGTTTTCAGAATCACCTGTCAAAACCGTTTCAAGGAAATTGCCAACTTCGTTGATCTCAGTGCTAGTCCATTTCTTTGTTTTACGGAGTTCCTGGTAATTTGCCCCGACAAGCGTCTCAAGAAGCGCTAAAGCCCATCCGGGTTCCAACTGATTAGCGTCTTTAAGGGCTGTCAGGATCAATCTCCCTTTTTCTCTGTTGCCGTTTTCAACCAAAACAGTTGCGTACTCTCCCTGAAATTTTTGGCTTTGAGGGTAGCGCAAAGATAGTGTCTTCAGAACCGTTTCGAGGTCATCGATTCCCAATTCTTTCATCGCCTCCACCAGTAATTCGTCCACTTTCGGATTCCCGCCTGCCTCGGAAAGCCGTCTCAAGAGGGGGTATGCCTCGGCAACCTGGTTGTTGTTTTTCAAGCTGATGGCAAGTGCAGCGGTGATCTCTGGGTTGCCAGGATTGGCAGAAAGTGCCTTCCGCAGTAAATCCAACCCTTCCTCCGTATTTCCTTTTTCAATCTCCATCTCGCCGCGGACGATCCATGCTTTTGCTTCGGTCCCGGATATCTCAGTCGCTTTTATCAGGTACTCTTCAGCCTTTTCCAAATCACCGGATTGACGGGAAGCAATTCCCGCCAGGGTTAAGGCCTGGGGATGATTCGGGGTTGTTTCCAATAATTTCACAATGGCATCTCGAGCCTCTTCAGGCTTCCCAAGGCCGAGGGCTACTGACCCAAAAGTCAGTAGATCCTGTTCAGCTGGAAGGGGTTGGCCCAGGACCAGTGCCTTACTCAGTTTGTACGCAGCGTCCAACCTGCCGGTTTGAAGGTAAGCTTGCGCTAAATCTCTTTGAATTTCCGGTTTTTCCCCATCCATAACACTCAGGAGTTCAAGGCTTTCGATTGCGTTCTCATACTCCCCTTTTCCCAGGTGAGCGCCTGATAAGGCAACCCTCGCTGTTTTGCTGGTTGGTTTCGCATTTAACAATAATTCAGCTAGTCGAATAGCTTCATCGTAATCACGGGATTCAACGAGTGAGTTCAATAGTTCCTCAGGGTTCCAGGTATTGCTGAACTTTGGTCCTTTCAGCAGGATTTCCTCAATTTCGGTATCCGATAAACTGGAAAATACCCGCTTGATTTCATCGCTGGCAATCTCTGCATTTCCAGCCGAGTTCATTTTTTGCGATTCGCGTAGAATTTTTACCGCGTGAATGGGGTTGTCTTCAGGCAGGGTAACATTCCGGCTCGCATCAGTGAATATGAGCTCGTCCACAATATCCACATCACCCAGCTCTTTGTTGGTAAATTCAATCCTGTTGACATCTGGCTCAGATCCATCTAAAAGTGCAGACTGCTTGATTCTGGCGATGGCCGAGATTGCAGACATGATCTCAAGTGATTTTTCAGAGAGGCTCAAAGCCAATTGCTTATCACTGGCAAATTCCGCGATGTCAGCCACTGACTGGCACTTTAAGGCGAAATCCACAGAAGCTTCCGGGGCGTCCCAATAAGTTTTGGCTGAACGAGGTTCTAAATCCAGATCTTTAAAATGGTCAAGCAATCCCACTGCCAGCTCCTGGCATAATTCCCGGTTTGCGATCTTTTGCAGATGCTTCAATGCAAATGCCTGGATCTTTGCAGACTTGGGTGCCAGGTTGCGTTTCAGAAGATCCAGTATTTCTGATTCTTTTTCCGGCATGCAAAGGGCGGCGTGCAGGAAAACTCCCATTGTGATCTCAGGGTCGTATACTTCCATGAGGTCATTGAATAATTCGTCACGCCTGTCGGAAAGATTGGCAATTATCCCGAAAACAGTTCCCCATCGTTTCTTGAAATCTGCTGCAGAACTGATGCTCATTCTGGACTGGAGCTCGGTAATGATCGTCTTCCAGGACCCGGAAATTTTTCTTTTTTCCAACAAAGCCGCTGCGAGTAATGCCGCTTCTCGCAGGTCCGAAACAACTTCATTCCCGCTTACATAGCTTTCGAAATTGAACATGATCTCTTCAAAGAGCTCTCGCGGAAATGTGTTCAGGGGGAACTGCAGGAACTGGACATTTTGATCAATCGAGAGCAAAGCCAAAGAACCCGGATCTGCTTTCCTGTTTTGATCAACCAGCGCAGGTTCTAACCAATCCTGCCCGATCAGCGACTGAAATCCCGTCCAAACAAGGGGATCCTGGCGGATTGCCCTGTATACCGCAAAAACCTCTTCCTGATCGGTAAGGTGGTTGACCCGTTGGATAAATTCAATAGACCGCATCATGGCTCCTTCCGTAGTCATGTTCCATCCTGGTACAGGGTAACTACCCGATTTTCATCACCAGTAGATAGGCTGCCACCACAAAAGCGATGCCTAACATGATGAGGAACATTCCCACTCCAGCCGTCGTTTTTATCATTTCGTTGAGCACCTGGATCAAAGTCCGGGCATTACCCACTAATCCGGCAACATCGTCGGTCAGACCTTTTTGAGCCAGTTTGGCAGTTTGATCAGCGATGGTCCTCATTTCCTTCCCCATGATTTTTCCGATCATGGTAAAAACGCCGATGCCCAGCATTGCCACACCGCAAATCAAAATCACAGTTGCCATGGTCAGTAGAAAATCATTAATGGTCATTGAAAACATTTTGCCCTCCAGAATAAGATCTCTAGAGGGCATGATGCAATTATTGTGCCAAAGTCGGTCAACTCGTTGTGGTCACGTCCCTGGGTAGATCTCCAAGATGAATCGTCATCCCATCACAAAAAAGCATTGCGCGTTCTATGGCGTTTGACAGTTCGCGAATGTTCCCCGGCCAGGAGTATTGTTGCAGCGCAGCCATTGCTTGTAGGGAGACTTCAACCACATTGACCCCCTGCCTGGCATTGTACTGCCGGATAAAAAAGCCAACCAACTCAGGAATGTCTTCCTTGCGTTCCCTCAACGGAGGAAGATCCAGGTCGACCACTTTCAATCGATAATACAAATCCTCCCTGAAATTGCCCTTGCTGATCATGTCCTTTAAATTCCTGTTTGATGCAGCAATCACCTGCACATCCACGTGGATGAGAGCCGTACCTCCCACGCGTCTGAAGGACTGGGATTCAATGGCACTCAAAAGTTTTGCCTGGGTATCCAGCGGCATCGAAGATATCTCATTCAGGAATAGCACACCGCCGTCGGCAATTTCCATCAAACCCGGTTTTTTCCGGTCTGCGCTGGTAAATGCTCCTGCTTCATGGCCGAAAAGCTCAGACTCAAGCATGGTGTTCTGAATTGCTGCACAATTGATGGAAATGAATGGTTTTGTCGCCCTCGGTCCGCTGGAATGAATGTACTTGGCGATCACATCTTTTCCTGTGCCGGTCTCACCAGTGATTAATACCGATACCTGTTTTTCGGATGCTATTTGCGATTGCCTGATGGCCAGCTTGACAACCTCATTTTCGCCCACAACAAAATCCTTCTGCTGCATCTGGTTTTCGCGATAATGGGCCAACTCCCGGCGCATCGCCACCACTTCGCAAGCTCGTGCCAATGACTTTTCGAGTTGCACCAGGTTTACCGGCTTTGTCAGAAAATCCGTCGCCCCGTTCTTCATGGCATCCACAGCTGTGTCGATGTCTCCAAACGCCGTGATGATGATGATTGGCGGCCTGACAGGCATTGCTGCGGTCTCGTAGAGCAGGTTTGGACCGAACTCACCTTTCAATTGCACATCCAGCAGGATCACATCCGCATCACCCTGGTTTATCTTTTCACGGGCTTCTCCCAGGGTTCCAACACCGATAGTCTCGTATCCCTTTTCGCCCAGAAATTCGCCGATATTTTGACGGGCATTGTCTTCGTCGTCAACGATCAGTACGGTAATGCTCATGCCTAATCTCCACTTTCAGCAGGAATTTGTACGGAAAAAACCGTTCCGCCGGGGAACGAATCCACCCGGATGCTCCCCTTGTGTGCATTCACAATCTGTTTCGTTATTGCCAGTCCCAATCCCGTCCCCTTTTGCCGCGTGGTGACAAAAGGTTCAAAGATATGTTCCCGGATGTCCGGTGGAATCCCCGGACCGTTATCTGAGATGCTGATCTCAACACAGGCGTGTCCGTTGATCTCCTGGATCGGACTTGCCTTGACTGCCAGTGTATCCCCCACGTCCACCATGGCCTCCAATGCGTTCGATATCAGGTTGGTGAAAACCTGTTCCAAGGACCTGGGATCGCCAAGCATGAATTCAACACCTGATTCAACATGCAATAGCGACTTGACATTTTCCCTTGCCATGCGCGGTTGCCAGCGGTCCAGAATGCGCTTGAGGAATTGCTCCACCTGGATTTTCTCAAACTTCAGCTCCAGTGGCCTGGAAAAGGCAAGGAATGATTCCATCAAGTGGTTTAGCCTGGTGCAATCTCCCTGCATGCGGTTGATCAAATCCTGTTTTGGATCATCCGGGGTGAGTTTAGCTGCGAGCAGCTGCAGACCAGTTGAGATATTGTTGATCGGATTGCGAACGTCGTGCGCGAAAGCAGCAGTGTAATCTCCCAAAACTGCCCGGTGTTCCAGCTGTTGGGTGAGCGCTTTGCTTTGCTCATGTTCGCTCACGTCAGTGATCAACAATTCAATCCCCTGTAGCTTTTCCTTTTCAAATACAGGAATGACCTTTATTTGCACAGGAAAGGCCTGTCCATTGCGCCGATTAAGGGAGGCTTTGCCAATGTTGTGCGTGGTCTTCCCTTTTTGTGCCTCAATCAGAGCCGGGAAGAGCCGGTCAGTCCCGATGAGGATATTTTCATAAGACTGTCCTTTCACTTCCCAGCCTGCATAACCGAGCATCCATTCTGCTGATGGATTGATATTCTCAATTTTGAGGTCACTTGAAAGCACGATGACGCCCTCGTTCATATTTTCAAAGGTCATCCCGAGCTGGTTGCGGGTATGCTCAAGGTCTTGAATCTGGTCGTTGAGGTTTACTACCAGGAAGTGATGTTGGAGAAATGCATAGAGTAACGAAGCCAACAATTCCAGGCTTTCAAGGTTGAGTTGGATTGGCCGCTCGCCGCTTCCCCCAGCCACCAAAAGGCCGAACACCCCTTCACCCTGAACCAGCGGAGCTGAGCCCAGGTATTCAACCTTTACCAATCGTGCAAAACGATGAAGTTCAGTCAAAACCCTGTGACCGTTATCCCAAATGAGAGCGTTTTCCAGGCGCACAAGGTCTGTGGAAGGCAATATCTGCGGGAACTCAATTAAATCTCCTGCCTGAGTGATCTTTTTTAGCTGTGGGAATGTCGAATCCACTTCGTAAAGGCAAACAGAATCTACCATCAGCAATTCCCGGGCAGTATCAAGGCTGCGTTGCAGATCTTGTTTGTACTCCCTGCTATCGGAGATTCTCGCTATCCGCTTCAATTTCCGGAAGGTTTCCTCCATGCGGAATGCGTTTTCCCCAAGAGAGGGTTTAGCAGGCAACACCTTGATAACGATCCACTGAGCGTCCGGGTCGATAAATTCAAACCTGACCCGGTGTGCAACCGCCGTCTGGTTGCGGCGATTCATCATTACTTCTCTCATCTCGCTCGAGTAAGCTGATTTAAGATCAAGATCCTGAAAGATAATATCCACGGGCTGCTGCAAAATGTCTTGTGTCGAAAATGAGACCTCTTTCATCAATTTACTATTTAAAAACAACAGACTCCGTGAATGTGTATCCACGAGAGCTGCTGGCAATTCATCAAAATTTAACAGGGTGCAAATTTCAGCCAGGCCGGGTACTTTTTTTCCTGTGAGAGCGTCTGAAATTCGTCTAGAGAATGATGTCATGGTGCCTTTGCACTGTTTTTCCTGAGGTGTGCTGGAAGAATGCCTTCAATCGATCGGTATTTCGCTACGGTCCTGCGTGCCACTTCAAAACCTCTCTTCTCAAGTAATTCTACAATATCTGAATCACTGTAAGGCTTGGCTTCTTTTTCAATGATCTCCTTGATCACGCTGCGCACATTCAAACTTCGGTCAAAGAATGACGACAGGGGGACGATGCGCCTGTTTGGCAGTTGCACAGCCTTGTTCGCCACCGCCCGCGAAATGGTGGACTCGTGAACTTCGAGTTCCCTAGAAATCTGCGCGCGTGTGACGGGTTTGAGGAATTTCTCTCCCTTGAGAATGTAATCACGCTGCAAACTAACCACTCTTGTGAGCAGGCGTTCCATGGTGTGGTTTCTTTGTTGCAGGCATTTGACGAACAACGATGCTTTTTCCAGGTCGCGTTTTAAATCATCCTTTGCAGAGGCATCCGCTTCCCGAATCGCCTGTTTAAACATGGTATTGACCTGCAAGGTACCACTGACCGGCATAATAATTTCCACCACCAGGGACTTTGATGGATCTTCATTCAGGTAGTTGATTAGAATATCCGGTTGGTGATACACCTGGAGTGGATTACTCTCTGGCGAACGGGTGTCTCCCCAGTGTGACCTGGCGGGAAATGGATTTAAGTTCTCAGAAATAAACCTGGCTGCCTCGTTTACCAACTTGACAGGCACTTTATACCTGCGGGCAAGTTCAGAGTACTGGTGATGACTGAGCTCTGCCAAACCATCTTCCACCAGTTTCTCCGCCAGTTCAGGAACACTCCCCCCCTCCCTCAGGGCTTCCAACTGCACCAGCATCGCTTGCCTGGTTGTTAGCGAACCGACTCCAACCGGGTCAGCCATCTGGATCATGTGCTGAACCTTTTCAACCTCTGACAGCGGCACATGTGTGTACCGCGATACTTCAATCAGTGTTGTGGTCAACAACCCGTCTTCATCAAGGTGTGTCAGCAGGAACGCTGCCAATGCTCTTTGTGAGGGTTGTAGATCCGGTGCGATCTGGCGCAGGATGTAGGTTGGCAGGTCATCCGTATCAGGGGAAAATGGCTCGTCGTCCCTTTCCAACTCGGTGTAATCTTTTTTTGGAACAAAGTCATCCCGGGGAGAAAGGAATACTACCGGTTCTTCAGAGGTCAGGCTGGTGGGCAAACTGCACACAGGGCATTTCCCCTGCACAGTAATCAACCGGTGACATATCGGGCAACGGTTTTCTTCGCTGACTTCCAGCGCAGGATTCGAGGCCAGCTCCGATTCTATTTGCTGTTGCAGTTCATCGGCTGTCAGCTGCAATAACGCCATGGTCTGCGCAAGATGTGCAGTCGTTAAGGGGCGGGTGGATTGGCTTGGCAACTGAAACATGGTTTCCCTCGATAAGATCAGTATAGTATATTTACATTAATAGTGCAAGTTTTGTGCCAGAAGATTTTCCTGCGGAAATGGTAAAATTGAACATGAAGATTTGTCCTTTTAGATACTTGTGCGCGTACTTCTTAAATACTTAATACACAGACGGTAAAGAATGGTAACGAAGCCAAAATTCATTCATTTTTTCATTTTTCTACTTTTGGTAGCCGTTGTTGTATTTGTCTATCTCAACACTTCCCAAAAGAATCAGGAATTTAACCCGAAACGGGCTATGAATGATGTTCAAGCACAGATCGAGCTTGGACCGCGCACGCCCGGTTCCGAAGCCCACGCAGCTGTGATTAAATACATAGTCAATAATCTGCGGAAAGCCGGCTGGGAAGTGGAACTTCAAAAAACAAAAAGCATGGGGCATCCAATTACAAATATTATCGCCCGCCAGGGAACCGGATCTGAAGTTGTGATCATCGGTGCCCATTACGATAGCAGGTTGGTTGCAGATAGCGATCCGGACCCTGAATTGGCGAAGTTGCCAGTGGCGGGAGCAAATGATGGTGCATCAGGGGTGGCTGTCTTGCTCGAACTGGCAAGGATCTTACCCGCAGACCTCGACAAACAGGTTTGGCTTGTCTTTTTTGATGCCGAAGACCAGGGCAACCTCCCGGGCTGGGATTGGATTCTTGGTTCGCGGGCATTCGTCGACAAACTGGAAGTTGAACCCTCTGCCATTGTGGTGATCGATATGATTGGAGACTCGCAACTTAAGATTTTCCGCGAGAAGTCATCAGACCCGGCATTGACTGACGAGATATGGACTGTAGCCGCTGACATTGGATACGAAAACAAGTTCATCAATAAAACCAAATATTCAATTCTCGACGACCATGTTCCTTTCCTTGAAGCAGGCTTCCCGGCAATTGACATCATCGACTTTGATTATCCGCATTGGCACACTGCCGCAGACACCATCGACAAGGTTTCTGGGAATAGTCTGAAAGTTGTGGGAACCACCCTATACGAATGGTTGACCAGGTAAGACTACCTGGTAAGCCGGTTATTCAAATTCAAACAATACTTAATAATCAGGACAGTACTATTTATGAACAATAAAACAGCATTTATGCCGCCCGCCCAGAGGATATCCTCCTTCAAACCCTATTTTTTTGCCTCCCTTGGTAAGAGAATCGCGCAGTTAAGATCCACCGGGATGGATGTCATCCGCATTGATATGGGGTCTCCTGACCTCCCGCCAGCGGATTTCATCATCGATAAGTTAGTGGAAGAAAGCCGCAAACCTGATACTCACGGTTATTCACCCATCGGAGGTTCTCCCCTCTTCAAGCAAGCTGTTGCCTCGTATTACATGGACAGGTTTGAAGTTGAACTCGATCCGGGTAGCGAAATCGTTGGGTTAATTGGTTCCAAGGAGGGTTTATTTAACCTGAGCCAGGTCATCCTCAATCCGGGTGATGTTGCTCTTGTTCCAGACCCGGGGTACCCTGTTTACAGCGCCAGCGGCATCATTGCCGGGGGTGAGGTGGTTACTTTTCCATTGCTGGAGAGCAATGGTTTTCTACCCGACCTGGATGCCATCCCTGAGGATACATTGCAAAAAACAAAAATCCTATGGTTGAATTATCCCAACAATCCTACTGGCGCAGTCGCCACGATGAAATTCTTCGAAGATGCGGTTAGTTTTGCCCAAAAAAACCACATCCTTATCGCGCACGATGCCCCCTATGTGGATATCTGCTTCGACGGTTATGTGGCTCCCAGCATTCTCCAGGTTCCAGGCGCAAAAGAAGTGGCGATTGAGTTCAATTCGCTTTCAAAAACGTATAATATGGCCGGCTGGCGTTTGGGCATGGTGGCTGGCAACCCGGATGTGATCAATTACCTGTTTACTTACAAAAGCCAGATGGACACGTCCACTTTTGGACCCATCTTTTCAGCCGGGGTCGCCGCGCTCACAGGTGACCAGGGTTGGCTGGAAGAACGCAATGCGGTTTACACCGAACGCCGCGACCTGGTTGTTGAAGGACTCCGCAGCGCTGGCCTGCACCTTGAGGTTCCGAAAGCCGCAATTTACGTGTGGGCGCGCTTGCCAGAGGGTGAGATGGACTCCATCAGCTTCTGCTCACGCCTGTTAGAAGAAACCGGCGTCAGCACTACCCCCGGAATTGTCTACGGCAAGCATGGAGAAGGTTACTTGAGAGTCTCGCTTGGGACGGCCACTAACCGCATCCGCGAAGCCATGACCAGGCTCACAGAGTGGAAAAGGTAATAAAAAATGCATAAGACTCCCCTGCCAACCAAGCCACCGCGTGAAAAGGCGTTCCTGGTTGGAATAGAGGTTCGCAGCGACCCATCCTTGATCTCGATGGAGGATTCACTAGGTGAATTGGCACAACTTGCTGAAACCGTGGACCTGGAAATCGTGGGTGAAACCTCTCAAAAAATAGATACTCCGAACCCGAGCACATTCATCGGGTCCGGAAAGGTCGAGGAACTGGCGCTTCTGGCCGAGGAAACACTGGCTGACTTGATCATCTTTGATACAGAACTTTCCCCGCGTCATCAGCGTGACCTTGAAGAGAAGATTCACGCAAAGGTGCGTGTGATCGACCGCACCGCGTTGATCCTGGATATTTTCGCCCAACACGCTCACACAAGTGAGGGCATCCTTCAGGTTGCCCTCGCACAATACGAATACCGTTTGCCGCGCCTCACACGCGCCTGGACGCACCTTGCCCGCCAGGCTGGCGGCGGCGGCGGTAGAGCAGGCTCCGTGGGCGGCGTTGGTTTACGCGGTCCCGGAGAAACCCAGCTTGAAGTTGACCGCCGCGAGATCCAAAAGAAGATCTCCTCCCTCAAAAAAGAACTGGAAAAGGTGCGCGCTCATCGCCAAAGATACCGAGCCCAGAGAAAACGCTCCCGTATCCCTATCATTTCCATTGTGGGATACACGAACGCGGGAAAATCCACATTGCTCAACCGCCTTGCTCATTCCGAAGTTCTCGTGGCTGACCAGTTGTTTGCCACACTTGACCCCACTACGCGTAAAGTGGAACTCCCGGGGGGGCACGAAATGTTAATGACCGATACTGTCGGGTTTATCCAGAAACTGCCCACTCAGCTGATCGCGGCATTTCAGGCTACCCTGGAAGAGATCAGCGAAGCAGATTTGCTGATCCACGTTGTGGATATTACCCACCCCAACGCCATGGAGCAGGCGCGTTCTGTCCAGGAAACTTTAAAGGACATTAAAGCAGATCATATTCCCACAATTGTCGCCCTGAATAAGATCGACCGCCTTCCGCAGCCTGAGTTGACTAACGACCTGCTGGAAGAATTCCCCAACGCGGTAGGGATCTCAGCCCTCAAGGGGTTGGGCATACCGGAACTCTTACAGTCTGTTGAAAGATCCTTGTACGAGAACCTGGTGGAAGTATCTGTCAGCCTACCATACGCTGAAGGACAATTGATCTCCCTGTTCCATGAGCAGGGGTCAATCACCCGCATCGAACATAGCCGCAGGTTTGTTTTCATCCAGGGTTCCGTACCAGGAAGGCTTCTCGCGCGTTATGCCCCCTTCTTTTCAGATTCCCCGCCCCGTGATGAGGACGAGGAATTTGAAGAAATCTGAAGTCATTAAACCAAAAACGGGCTTTTCGGCCCGTTTTCTGTTTGAGAAGTTATTTTTTCTTGGTTTCTTTCTCAAGGTGCAGCACTTCCCTGCCCTGGTAATGCCCGCAATTGGGACATACAGTGTGGGGTAATCTCATTTCACCGCAATTACTGCACTGAACCAGGTTAGCGGTTTCCAATGCATCCTGGGCGCGCCTGCGGTCGCGTCTACCTTTTGAAAGTTTTCTTTTTGGAAGAGGAACCATTTCTTTACTCCTGTCAAATTTTCCGTACCCGTCATCTTTTTGACAGGCTGAAGAATTATACGCAATAGCCCCATAATCGTCAAGCAAAATCAAAGAATGGATCTACGAAAATGTGCAAAACCAGACAAGGTTCGACATGGTATTGATTATCCGATTTTTTGATGTAAAATTTTAATATGGAAATACACATCGCGGTAGCTAAAACCAATAAGTATGCAGTGTCTGAAAGTGGCGACACGCTCGAAATTGTGGAACGACCCAATGGCGGTGTATCCGTTGTGCTGGCTGATGGACAAACTTCAGGCAGAGGTGCTAAAGCCATCTCTACCATGGTGGTGAGAAAAGTAATCAGCCTGCTTGCCGAAGGCGTACGCGATGGCGCTGCCGCCCGGGCTGCCTCGGATTACCTGTATACCGAACGTAACGGCAAGGTCACCGCCACGCTTAACATACTCTCGGCAGATCTCCAAACAGGAACGATCGTTATTACCCGGAACAACCCCACACCGGTTTTCATCTCCCGGGATTTCAACGTGGAATGCATTTCAGACGAAAGCGTGTCTATTGGAACCTCAAGGAACATTCGTCCCTCCATCACAGAATTTCCCCTTGAAAGCGGTATCACAATCGTTATCTACACCGATGGTATACGCTTCGCGGGCGATCGCACCGGTCAACCGATCGATATTTGCATGCTACTGCAGGCAATGCTCGACGAGCAGGAGCCGACAGCCCAGATGATCGCAGATACCATCCTGGGGCAGGCATTGCGCATGGATAGTAACCGCCCCAATGACGACATGAGCGTGGTGGTTCTCCGTTCAGTCCCCAGCGATTCAGACCAGATCCGTCGGATGAGTGTGCAATTGCCGGTTCCTCCCATATTTGACCGGTAAAACCTTTTCGATTTGAGAAAACGAGGTTACCCCTCGTTTTTTATTATGGAACTAACCAAGGAAAATGTAATTATTGGCGTAGTGGGTGTTTGCACTTCCGGTAAGTCCACATTGATTGCCGGCCTGGTAAAACGCGGTTATCACTGCAAGCACATCGCGCAGGAACATTCCTATGTAGCCGACATGTGGAAACGTCTCGCAAATCCGCACATCCTGGTCTACCTGAATGTTACATACGAAATCTCTCTCACGCGGAAAAACTTGAACTGGACACGTACGGAATACGAAGCGCAGCTCAATCGGTTGAGAAACGCTTATGAACATGCAGACATTAAGATGAACACGGATGATCTGACTCCCGATCAACTAATCAACGAGGTCGAGAACCAGATACAACATATCATTAATCCTCCCTGAGATTATTCCGTGAGAAACCAACACAAAAGATAAAAGGTCAATGTAGCAATGGAATACTTTGCGGTATAATCTCTTAATTCCGCCAGCGAAAGCTGGCTCACGCTTGTAATGGAGGTCGAACAAAATATGGATCGTCGCTATGTAAACCTGATATTGATCCTCGTTCTCGTGGCTGCCATCATCTGGGTCGATATTCCCAGGTCGGAAGGCAGCACTGGAATCAAGATCGGCACTTTCGAACGTACGCTTAATCCTGTCCTCGGTCTTGACCTTAGAGGCGGAATGCAGGTTCTTCTCAGTCCGCAGGCTGGAATCTCAGCCAATCGCCAGGACCTTGAAGACACCAGCAAAATCCTTGAGAACCGCGCCAATGGTTTGGGTGTGAGCGAGGTTGTCTTCCAGGTTGCCGGGGATAAGTACATCCTTGGCGAGTTTCCCGGACTGACCAACACGGAAGACGTAATCGCTGCAGTCAAGCAAACCGGTTTGCTGGAATTCGTGGATGGCGGAGACACTCAGCTATTACCTGAAACCGTTATCAAAACGGATTATGCAGGTTCTCCAGTGACAACCGAACCGACTGAGCCTCCGGTGGAAGCCACTGCCGCTCCAGTTGATCCGGAAACCGGTGAACCCGTAACAACCGAAGACCCTGAAAACAAGGTCTGGCCCACGGTAATGACCGGTAAAGACATCAAAACTGTCCAGGTTTCCCCCGACCAGACTGGCGGATTCACGGTTGACTTCACGTTGACGGATGAAGGCGCGCAGATCTTCAAGGATTACACTGCGGCAAACGTGGGGAAATTCCTTTCCATTGTCCTGGATAAGAAAGTCATCTCCAGCCCCACCATCAGCACCACCATCCCTGATGGCAGTGGACAGATCAGCGGCAGCTTCACTTCAGAAGAAGCAAACAACCTGGCTGTCACACTGCGTTACGGTCGTCTCTCCGTGCCTGTGGAAGTGGTGGAAAGCAGGATCATCGGACCCTCACTCGGAGCGGACTCTCTCACCAAGAGTCTCCGGGCTGGTTTGATCGGTTTTGCCATCGTCGCCCTGTTCATGTTAATTTACTATCGCCTGCCCGGTGCTGTGGCAGTGCTGGCCATCGCCATTTATGCCGGACTTACTTTTGCACTCTTCAAAATTATCCCGGTCACTCTCACCCTGGCAGGTATCGCTGGTTTCCTCTTATCAACCGGTAGCGCGCTGGACGCAAACATCCTCATCTTTGAACGCTTGAAGGAAGAACTGCGCAACGGACGCACGCTCAAACAAGCCATTGACCTGGGCTGGAAACGCGCCTGGCCTTCCATCCGCGACTCCAACATTGCCACCATCATCACCAGCATTATCCTTTTCTGGTTCGGCTCAACCTTTGGCGCCACGATCGTAAAAGGTTTTGCCCTGACATTATCGTTGGGTGTTGTGGTTTCGTTATTCACAGCTGTTGTCGTCACACGCACATTCCTGAGCATTGTGATTGACTTTTTTGATCCTGCCAAACATCAAAAATGGTTTGGCGCATAGGAGGATGAACAATGCTTAACATTCTCGGAAAAAGATATTTCTTTTTTGCACTATCACTGCTCATCATCATCCCCGGGTTGATCATGCTTGCCGTGAACGGTATGCCTTTATCAATTGATTTCAAAGGCGGTACCCTGCTTGAAGTGAGCTTCAGCGATGGTCAAATCCCGGACACCGAAACCATCAAGAAGATTTATGACCAGAACGGCATCAAGGATGCCCAGGTTCAAACCACCTCCGGCGGCATCCTCGTTTTGCGCTCTTCCGAACTCACTGAAGAGATCCGCAGTACCATTTTGGATGAGCTGGCAACAGCCTCAGGCAGCGAAGTGATCGTGCGCAAGTCAGACAGCGTAGGCGCTTCGATTGGTGAAGGCGTCACCCGCCGTGCCATGGAAGCCGTCGGTCTGGCAGCCCTGGCAGTGGTCATCTACATCACCTTTGCCTTCCGCGGTGTTCCGCATGCTTTCCGCTATGGTATCTGCGCCATCATCGCCATGATCCACGATGTGTTGATCGTCCTCGCCTTGACCGGATACGGAGCGAAACTGTTCGGATGGCAGGTGGACTCGCTTTACCTGACCGCCCTCCTCACCGTGATCGGCTTCTCCGTGCAGGATAAGATCGTCGTCTTCGACCGCATCCGTGAGAACAACAGCATTTACCGCAAGCTGGACTTCGAGAAACTTGCCAATCACTCGATTGTTCAGACCCTTCAGCGCTCCATCAACACCCAGTTGATGACTGTTGAATTCTTCCTCCTCTCGCTGGCGTTGTTCGGCGGCGTGACCCTGCGCGAATTTGCAGTGATCCTGCTAGTAGGTCTGCTCAGTGGTACCTATTCCTCCATTTTCATCGCAGCTCCCCTGCTTGTGGTTTGGGAGAAGAAGGAATGGAAAACCTGGTTTCACAAAAAAGAGGCAACTGCTGCTTGATGTTCATCAAAAAAGTTCTGGACTTATCCAGAACTTTTTTTATATAATAAATACCAGACTTTATGCAAGGAGATTTTACCTATGCGAAAAGATATCATCCTGATCACCGGCGCCAACGGAGAAATCGGTCATGGGCTGATCACTCACCTGGGCGGCGAGAATAAACTGAACATCATTGCCATGGACGTTCGTCCCCTGGACGAAACTTTACTCCCCTATTGCGAGCGTTTCATCCAGGGAGACATACTTGACAACGACCTGCTTGGGCGCCTGGTTTCTGAGTTCGACATCCGCACGATTTATCACCTCGCATCCATTCTCTCAACGAAAGCGGAATACACCCCCGAAATTGCCCACCGTGTAAACGTTGAGGGGACCTTAAACCTGTTGCGACTGGCAGTTGAGCAATCCTCCTGGCAGGGACGCCCCGTTAAGTTCCTCTATCCCAGCTCCATTGCTGCTTATGGTCTGCCTTCCGTCGAGATAAAAACACAGGTCGGCAAGATCAAGGAAGCAGAATGGTGCAACCCGGTGACGATGTACGGCTGCAATAAACTCTACTGTGAACTTCTGGGGCAGTATTACAGTACTCATTACCGGCAACTGGCCAAGGACATGAACAAAAACACGGTCGATTTCCGCTGCCTGCGTTTCCCGGGGCTGATCAGCTCTGTTACCATACCCACAGGCGGGACCAGTGATTACGGACCGGAAATGCTGCATCACGCTGCCCAAGGTAAGCCTTATGCCTGTTTCGTGCGTCCGGATTCGCGCCTGCCATTCATGGTCATGCCGGATGCCATCAAATCACTTCTCCTGCTCGAAGCAGCTCCGCGGGAAGCCCTCAAACAATTGGTGTACAACGTCACCAGTTTCAGCCCGACCGCGCAGGATTTCTTCCAGCGTGTCCAGGGCGCTTTTCCTGAATCCAGCATCACCTTTGAACCGGATAAAGCCAGGCAGCACATCGTGGACACCTGGCCGGCGGACGTGGATGATTCTGCCGCCCGTAAGGATTGGGGATGGTCCCCCGATTACGATGAGGAAAGAGCCTTTGAGGAATACCTCATCCCCTGCATTAAAGAAAGGTATGAAAAATAACAATTTCCCCCGCAACTCGCGGTGGAAAACTTTTACAACCCGAAAAGGAAATTAATATCGTTCACATTGGTGCCGCTCGGACCAGTGACCAGCGCGTCTCCAAGTAGGTTGAAGAACTCGTAAGAATTGTTTTGCTCAAGATAAAGAGCCGGATCCAATCCCAACGCTTGCGCTTTAAGCATGCTTTTGCCGTCCACCAACGCACCGGATGCAGGCGAAGTGCCATCCTCGCCATCCGTTGCGCAAGTAACCAGGTACATATCCCTCAATCCGTGCATCCCTCGCACTGCCCCCAGCGCTACTTCCAGGTTTCTGCCGCCGATCCCGTCTCCGCGCATTGTGACCGTGGTCTCCCCCCCCAGGATCAGCACAAACGGTCGTAGATCCCCTGCATGCATCCTGGTCAACTCCGCCAATGCCTCGCCCGCCATTCTGGCTTCACCGTCCAGGCTGGTTGTGATGATCTCAGCCTTCATTCCCATTGATTTCGCTGCATTGGCGGCTGCCTGGCAGGAAACCCGGTTACTACCAATGAGAGTGTTCTTTACCAACCCGGTTTCGTAATCCCCCTGTTTGAGGGTCTCCGGTATGGCTCTCTTCATTCCTTGCTGCAGGTAATCCAGGATGGAATTTGGGATCGTGCCGAACTGTCGTGCCTTTTCAATAACCGACCATGCGTCGGCAAAAGTCGTCGGGTCAGGCACGGTTGGACCTGAAGCGATAACGTCCAGCGGGTCACCGATCACGTCCGAGAGCACCAGCGCGGCCACTCGCGCTGGAGCCGCCATGCGCAGGATTCCCCCTCCCTTCACCATGTCCAGGTGTTTCCGCACGGTGTTGATTTCATTGATCGAGGCACCAGAACGCAACAGGATGCTGGTAAGGGTCTGCAAGTCCTCCAACCGGATCGTGTTGGCCGGGAGAGTTGCGAGCGAAGATCCTCCCCCGGAGATCAACATCAACACCAGGTCATTTTCTGTCAACCCCTGCAATAGATCCCTAATCGCGTTTCCGGCTTTAAGGCTGTTTTCTCCCGGGATGGGATGGTCACCAGTAATCATTTTTATACTGCCGGGGAATTTTTCATTCTCCAAATAATGTTTGCAAATGCACAGCCCATGTTCTACTTTTTCTCCCAGCTTATTCATCGCTGCCGAAATCATGGAAGGCGCGGCTTTTCCCAGCGCGATGATGGATATTCGGGATTCGCGCTCAATCCTGTATGAGTGCTCAGCGATTTGGATAATTCCACTTCCCGCTGAAAGAGTGTCGCTAACGATGCGGTAAGGTTCAGCTGCAAACAACGCAGCGTCCACCACTTTGCCGGCGATTTCGATTTCCGCAACTCCCGGACGAAGTTTTCTCAATATGGTTTGGTAAGTGATCATCCTGCCCCAAATTGTGACGAAATGTCAGTGAAATGAGTACTTTTGTTTTACAATTTGCAGATAAAATGAAAAGGTAATTTTTGTTTTAATTATAGGCACAAACTGCCCAACATAGATCGAAATAATCTTTTAGGAGGAACTGCTGTGGACAAGAACGTGATCAATAAGATGCTGAAACCCAAATCAGTGGCTGTAGTGGGGGCTTCAGCGACTCCCGGTAAGATCGGATACACTGTCATCAAGAATCTTCTCAAAGATGGCTACAAAGGCAAGATCTACCCCATCAATCAAAAGGAAAGCGAGATCCTGGGTTTAAAGTGCTACCCCGAGATCGAATCCGTTCCCGGTGAAATTGATTCAGCCATCATGTGCGTACCCGCCAAAGCCATGCTGGAAGTCACTCACGAGTGCGGTCGTAAGGGTGTCAAGGGGCTGATCGTGATCACCTCCGGATTCAGTGAAGTCGGCGCCAAGGATCTTGAAGATGAATTGGTGCGCGTTTCTCACAGTTACGGCATGCGCGTTTTGGGACCCAACATCGTGGGCTCTCTCTCCAACTCAGATAAATTCAACGGGTCTTTCGCTCCCTGTCTCCCATTACCGGGAAAAGCCTCCCTGATCACCCAATCTGGCGCTTTGTTGATCGCGCTGGACATGGCGACTTATTCCCGCCGCGTCGGTTTTGAAAAATTGATCTCTATCGGCAATATGGCCGACGTGGATTTCGCTGACCTGATCGACTGGTTCCAGGATGATGATGAAACATCCTGCGTCTCCCTTTACATTGAAGGGATCCGTGATGGACGGAAATTCATCGATTCCGCTAAAGCGTCCAAAAAACCCATCATTGCCCTGAAATCCGGTGTTTCTGCGCATGGTGCCGCAGCAGCCGCGTCTCACACCGGTTCTCTTGCCGGTGCAGCCAAGGTCTATGGCTCAGCTTTCAAACAGGCTGGCGTCATCCAGGCAACCGACCTTGAAGACCTCTTCAACCGCGGACTGGCACTCTCAGCCCAGCCACCCATGAAGGGTGAGAATATGCTCATCCTCACCAATGGCGGCGGTGTAGGTGTGCTGGCAACGGATGCCGCAGAACGATTTGGCATCCCATTGAAATTTGCACCTGAAGACGTCCAGGCTGAAATGAAAAAACACATGCCTGAATTCGGTTCGGCCAAGAATCCGGTTGACATGACCGGCATGGCTGGCAACGAATGGTATTACGAAACCGTCAAATTCGCCATCCAGAACCCCTGGACAGATGCCCTGGTGGTTCTCTATTGCGAGACCGCAATGACCAATCCACCGGAAATTGCAGAAGCCATCAAGCGTGCCATTGATGAAAGCGGCGTCAAAGATAAACCCGTAACAGTTTCGTTCGTTGGTGGTGAAAAATCAGACCAGGCCATGGGATGGCTCGTAGAACAGGGCATCCCGGCTTACTTCGCTCCCGATACAGCCGTCAACGCCATGGCTGCCCTGCGCGAATTTGCCAGGCTCCAGGAGAACAAGAAATCCAGTCCCATACAAGCAAAACCCGCTGCCAAAGCCAAAGCTCTGGAAATTATCGCCCAGGCGCGTGCTGATGGCCGTACCTCTCTCACAGAGATCGAAGCCAAGGGAATCTTCGCCGCGTATGACATGCCCACCACCAGAATTGATCTGGCCAGGACAGAGCAGGAAGCCGTTGAGATGTCAGCCAGCATTGGTTACCCGATTGTAATGAAGATCGTCTCTCCTGACATTTTGCACAAATCCGATGCAGGCGGCGTAAAGGTCAATATCAAGGATGAAGCAGGTGTTCGCGAAGCCTTCAACACCATCATGAAAAACGCCAAAGCTTACAAAGCCGACGCTGACATTCATGGCATCGCCATACAGGAAATGGCTCCCTGGGGAACAGAGACAATTTTGGGTTCTGTGAACGACCCAACGTTCGGACCTACAGTGATGTTCGGTCTGGGCGGTATCTTTGTGGAAGTTCTCAAGGACGTGACCTTCCGGGTCACCCCGGTTTCTTCGGCCGAAGCGATGGAAATGGTTGGAGAGATCCGTGGTGCCCCCATCCTGGCCGGTGTGCGCGGCGAAACTCCCCGCGACCGTAAGGCCCTGGCTGACGCCATCGTTAGCTACTCCAGCATGATCCTCGACCTGAAGGACGAGATCGCTGAATCCGATGCCAACCCCGTGCTGGTTTACGGCGAAGGCGAAGGACTCAAAGTGGCTGACGCCCGCATCATCCTCAAAAAGAAGTAAATTTCGTATTTCAAAACCGCTCCGATTCAATCATCGGAGCGGTTTTTTTATCATTTGGACTGCAACTGCAGGAATGCCCCCATCCAGGGAGTGCCAAGCCGGTGACGTTCTGCCACTGTCACCTTGTTAAATTTTTGCGCAATGCCAGCGGCGCTCATTGCAGCGGTACCCCAATCGTTACTCAAAAGCGCAGCTTTGAGCACTGCAGCTGATTTTCCTGCCCATTCCCACTCGAGCCGAAACCGGTCGGCTTTCACCCAGTAACCACGCTTTTCCCAGGCGGCGACGGATGCGTCAATGCCTCCAGCGATCTCTTCCAATGCCAGCACCACGTAGGCTGCCAGGTCACGCGTCAAAGGGGTTGGCTCGGTTTGTTTCATAAGTTCCCGCAGCGCCAGGACGATCGTTTTTGAAAGCCGTGTGCGGTCTTTGCCCACGCTATCAGGTGAATAAATTCTGCTCAAAAGCTGCTCCTGTAGTTAGAATCTCGAACGCCTGATTATATTCCATATTTAGCTGCCAGTTCACATTTTCTCAACTGCCCTCCCCGCCGTTGCTCTTGTAATTTTATACTACAATATCTGCACAGGATCACTCATGCATCGCTTAAAAGACGTCCTCTTTCACATTATTTTGGGACTGATCGTCCTGGGACCCGCCTTCGCGATTTTCTGGAGAGTCACTGCCAACGGCATTGGCATCAGCCCGGATTCAACCGTCTACGTTGCCACCGCTAAAAGCATCGTCCAGGGGAGTGGGTTTTACGTCAACGGGGAACCGATGACTCATTTTCCGCCGCTCTATCCACTCGTCCTTGCGGTCAGCGGACTTTTCACAGCCAACATGGACCTGTTCGCCCGCCTGCTGCACGCCCTGTTGTATGGCGCGAATGCCCTTCTGTTCGGGTACCTGGTGTTCAGCGGCACCCGCAGCAGAATTGCCATACTCTCCGCTATTGCGGTTTTCTTTGCTTCAAAAGCCGTTCTCACCGTGCATGTGTACGCCTGGTCTGAATCCCTGTTCCTGTTCTTCGCCTTCCTTGCGCTCATTATCTTTGCCCGGTACATTTCCACCTCCCGCGCGCATTATCTTATCCTGGCATCTGTGGCGCTTGGACTTGGAATTGCCACGCGTTACGTCGGTATTGCCCTTCTGCCGACGTTGCTCGCTGTCCTTTTCTTTCTTGGAAAACAACCGGTAAAAAACAAGGTCAAAGCCGCCCTGGGAATCCTTGTCCTGGCTCTCCTCCCCATCGTGGCGTGGATCATTCGCAACCTGACGTTAACCAATTCCGCTGCCAACCGAACTTACAACTTCCATCCCTTGCGGGCAGGAAAAATCAAGGCAATGATCGATGTGCTGCACGATTTTTTCATCAGCAACGCGGGTTCCTGGCAACTCCACGCGGTTGAGCTGGTACTGCTGCTTGGTGGTTTGATCTTCCTGATGGTCTACATCCTGCGCAGGAAAACCCAGTTAGATGACATACAAACCAGGGCAGCCGCCAACGGGTTGACAGGAGTATTGTTTTCTGTTCTGTATCTCGTCATTCTCCTCGTCTCGATCACCTTCTTCGATGCTTCCACCCCTCTGGACGAGAGACTCCTGCTGCCGTTTTTCCTCTTTATGGTGATCGCGGTCTTCTCCCTGGTTTCCGTGTACGCCCGGCAAAAGAACAACCGGTTGGTCTGGGTTGTCCTCCTTGCTTTGTTTCTCCTCGCCGCCAGGTTCAATCTATCCGACATGCTCACAACGGCGAGGGATTTCCGGCAAAACGGGATCGCCTTCAACTCGGTGAAGTGGAATATCTCGGCCACCATCTCAAAATTGGAAGGGCTTCAGCCTGAGGGAAGTGTCTATTCCAATGGCAGCGACATCATCTCGTACAAAACAGGCATTAGATCAACCTCCATCCCCCTCCTGTATTCCCCCACTTCGCTGCTGCCGAATGAGGAGTACAACCAACAGTTGGAGCTGATGTGTGAAGAGGTGAGTCAGGGAGACGCGCTTTTGGTGTACTTTGATTCCATCCAATGGCGGGATTACTACCCCGTCGAAGAAGAGCTGCTGCAATCGTGCCCCCTTCCGGTCCTGGTCGAGGCCAAGGACGGCATCATCTACGGCACCGCCGCCAGGTGATGCACTTAACCTGCAGCGGAATAAATCAGTCGTTTGCGAGTTTGTCGAGCAGAACATCGATGTCCGCGGAAGTGACGACGTCATTGCGGATGTAGATGAATAAATAGTCGCTTAGATATACCCGGCTGATTCCCGTTCTCTCTGCCCACTCCCTGGATACCGCCGGGACAGACACCCTGGTATAGTCATCCTTGTAATTCAAAGCATCAAATTCCTTGACAAATATCTCATAGGAAACGATCAGCTCAGGCATTTCCTGGCCTACAAACGCCGCCGGGATTGCCCCGATCCTGCCGCTACGGCGCTGTTCCGGCACTTTCATAGGGTGAAACGCCAGCGCCCGTGGAGTCACCAGCCCGGCGCCATCGATGATCTCACCGCCAAAGGCGTACCCCAGCCCGCCGATCTCAGAGGTGAGCAACTTCCAGTCGGGGTGGAGCTGACCCAACAAACTGCCCACCTCGAGGTAGCGTTGCACGCGAATGCCCGTGTCCGCGTGCGGGCTTTTGCCCGGGTCCACCAATGCAGCGTAGGTGTTCACCCCCAGGCTTGCCAGTGGATTCAGGCAAAGCATGGCAATCAACACCGTGACCGGTAGTGAACGCCAGGAGAATCGCGCGGTTCCTTTTTCCTTCGCCGTATCGTTTGACCTCATCGTAAAATGAGCGATACCAAAAAAGATCGGCACGCTGAAAATTGGCACGTACCACTCAAAAATCAGCACTTTTTGCAGTACGTACAGTCCCGCCAGCATCAATCCACCCAGCAGGAGCATCAAGCCAGTCCAGTCCTCTTTACGTTTGAGCTTCTTAAAGGGGTGGACCGCGATGGAAAGGAGAGTAACCCCAATCAGGGCTGGCTGCCATGCCTTCGCGAGGAAAGTGAAGAGTTTCACCTGGGTGGACTCCCAAGAGTTGACCACTCCGAGGAATGGATACGCTCCACGAGGAAAGACCGAATAGAAGACCCGGTCGAACGTTGTCGCCCCGGCAAGCTGGTACACGAGCTTCTTGGCGATCACCGTGTTGGGGATGACAGTGGAATAAAAGGAGAATAAAACTGCCACAAGAATAAGGGTTGGAACCACGAGGAACAGGATCTCCCGGATTTTTGTGCGCCTAGGCTTCTTGTCGAAAAGCCAGGCCAAGCCGTAGAGACCCACAAATACCGAAACCTCGTAGCGCGTAAAAACCGCGAGCGCCAAAAAGATCCATCCTGAGTGTCTGCCATTACTGAGGAAAAGAAAACCCAAGCCCACCAGGAGCAGCGCAAACGGCGTTTCCATCAACCCCGTCCCGCTGAGCGTGAGCAGGCCGACGTAGACCAGTTGGAAGAGCGCGCCAGCCGCCCAATTGATCCTCCTGCCCAGCAGCCTGTTCAACAACGCCAGCCAGGCAAGCGACCCGCCAACAATCAGGATGGGATTGAGCACCGCCACCGTGAGCGGCAGAGGCAGTTTGAAAAAAGCAAACACCGCCAGCAGGCAGGTCCACACAAAAGCAGAAGTGGACATCACCGGTTCAGAAATGTTAAAGTAAGGGGCAAAATGATGGGCGAGGTTTTCGGCGATGCGGAAGTGGATATAGGCGTCGTCCTCGGCAAAGGGAAGAAGCTTTAAAGATAAAGTCAGGCTTAACACAAGCAAAACCACGGTGACCACGATAGTGGGCAATCGGTAATGCGGTATAGGTTTTTTACCTGGATCGGCTTTATTGTTCACAACCTGTGCCATTAAGTAGATATTATATGCTGGAAAGTGTGTTGCAATGGAGTACAAAGAGTCTTATCCACATGGAAAGTCGATCCCCAGCAATGCATTTTTCCCACGGTTATTACGCAATGATTAGAGTTTTATTAACCTCCGCCGCTGTTTATTGACTTCACTCCCCCTTACGCTTATAATTCTGGGGCATTCGGGGAAATGCTGGAATTGGCAGACAGGCATGACTTAGGATCATGTGCCGCAAGGCGTGAGGGTTCAAGTCCCTCTTTCCCCACCAATTTTTGAATAAGGATGACACACTTGAAACTGACTACTGAAGCACGCGAAGATCATCAAATGCAGGTTGTGGCTGAATTTGAAGCCTCATCATTGGAAAAATACAAGCGCCAGGCTGCCCGCAAGATCGCCGGCAAAGCCAAGATCCCCGGTTTCCGCCCGGGAAAAGCCCCTTACGATGTGATTTCCCGCCTTTATGGCGAACCCGCCATCGAGGAAGAAGCCATTGAATTGATGGTGGAGGATATCTACCCCCAGATGCTCACCGAAGCCAACATTAACCCCGCGGCTCCCGGCTCCCTCCAAGACATCGACAAGGGTGATCCCCTCAAGTTCACCTTCCTCGTTCCCCTCGAACCCACGGTTGACCTCGGTTCCTACCGTGAAGTGCGCAAGGAATACGCTCCCAAACCCGTCTCCGATAAACAGGTGGATGAATTCATCTCCCGACTGCAGCGCACCTACGCCACGGCTGAACCCGTGGATCGCCCTGCCGAGCAGAGTGACCTGGTTTACATCAAAATCGATGCCACAGTCGTCAAGCCCAAGGATGAGGAGAAACCCGAGATCCTCAAGGATTCCCCGCTGCAGCTCGTGATCGGAGAAAATGACCCTGAGGAGAACGATTTCCCTTACCGCGGTTTTGGCGACAACCTGGTGGGTCTCAAAGCGAACGAGGAAAAGACCTTCAAGTTTGTCTATCCCAAGGACTCCAAGTACGAAAAACTGCAGGGTAAAACCGTGGAATTCCACGTGCTGCTGCAAACCGTGAAGCACCTCATCCTGCCCGAGTTGAACGACGAATTTGCCCAGCAGTTTGGTGAATTTGAGAACTTTGACAAGCTGAAAGAGGGTGTCAAAGCCCAGCTCGAAACCCGCCAGACGGCCGAATATGACCAGGGTTACTACGAGGAATTGCTGAACGACATCACCGCCGGGGCAACCATCAAGTACCCGCCCCAGATGTTGGAACACGAGACCGAGCACGTCGTCGAAGACGTGACGCACGACCTTTCTCACCAGCACATGGAACTGGACGCTTACTTGAAGACCCTGAACAAGGAAAAAGAAGCCTGGCTGGAAGAGGATGTGAAACCTGCCGCCAGGAAACGCCTGGAGCGTTCGCTGGTGATGGAAGAACTTTCAAGAGCAGAAAAGGTTCAGATCAGCAAAGAGGATGTGCAGGCCGAGGTTGGCGGCATGGTACAGGAGATGCAAACCACAGGCGATGTGAAAAACCTGGAGAAACAACTCAAATCCGAACGGGTCATTAACGCCCTCACCATGCAGGCGGCCTCACGCGTCTTAAACCGCAATGTGTTCCTGCGTCTGAAAGACATTGCCACGGGCGTGGCAGATGAAGTCAAAACAGAAGTTGAAAAAGTTGAGAAACCAAAAACTGCCCGAAAAACGACCAAAAAGGCAGCTGCTGAAGGAAAGGAACCTGAGGTGAAAACCCCGGCCAAACCCAAAGCAGCCAAAAAGGTCAGCGACAAGGCAGAGTAAGCACAATTAGGATATCCAAGGAGGAAAAGTGAGTATCCCTGAATTTCGCAATGTCATTCCCATGGTCATCGAGTCCTCCGGACGCGGTGAACGGGCATACGATATTTATTCTCTGCTCTTTCGGGAGCGCATCATTTTCGTCGGCACCCCCATTGACGACCAGGTGGCAAACGCCGTGGTGGCTCAGCTCCTCGTGCTCAGCCGTGAAGATCCGGATGCCGATATCCAGATGTACATCAACTCCCCCGGTGGTCAAATCTACGCCGGACTCGCCATCTACGACACCATGAAAATGATCCCCAACAAGATCAGCACCGTAGCCGTCGGCGTCACCGCTTCATTCGGCACCGTGCTACTGGCAGCCGGCACCAAGGGCAAGCGCTACGCCCTGCCGCACGCCACCATCCACATGCACCAGCCGCTGGGCGGTGCTGAAGGACAGGCTTCGGATATCGAGATCCAGGCGCGCGAGATCCTGCGTTTGAAATCCCGCCTGATGGGGATCCTGTCTGAATCCACTGGTCAGAAACTGGAAGTGATCGAGCACGATACTGACCGCAACTTCTACCTGGACGCACAACAGGCTGTGGATTACGGCCTGGTGGACCAGGTTCTGATCCCGCCCAAGCAATAGGCGCGAATGCGAATGTCGAGCCGGGTGGCGGATGCTATCCGGCTCGTTTATTGAGGCAACATGACCAATCCGACCCTTTCACAGATCAAAGCGCTCATTCTCGACATGGATGGCGTCCTCTGGCGTGAATCCGAACCCATCGGCAACCTTCCGCGGGTGTTCGACCACATCGAGAAGTTAGGCTTGAAGTACGTCCTGGCTACCAATAACGCCACCCGTACTTCGCAACAGTATGTAGATAAACTCGCTGGTTTCGGTGTTTCCCTCAACCCCGACAGGATTATCAATTCTGCCATGGCCGTGGCGCACTTGCTGCACAAAAAACATCCGCTTGGAGGTCCGGTGTACATCTTTGGCGAAGCCGGCCTTGCCCAGGCACTTGAAAAAGTTGGGTTCTTCCACTCCGAAGAAAACTGCCTGGCTGTCATCGCCAGTATGGACCGCAAGATCAACTTTGAAAAGTTGCGCCGAGCCACCCTGCTGGTGCGCAGCGGAGTGCCCTTTTTCGGGACCAATCCTGACCGCACCTTTCCCACACCGGAAGGGCTTATCCCCGGGGCTGGTTCCATCCTTGGGGCGCTGGAGATTGCCACGGACGTCGTTCCCATCATCGCGGGCAAACCCAACCCCACGTTATACGAGTTTGCCCTGGAACGGTTGGGTACAAAACCAGCGGAAACGCTGGCCGTGGGCGACCGGCTTGAAACGGACATCCTTGGCGGTCAACGGCTTGGCTGCCCCACCGCGCTGGTGCTTTCCGGAATTGCCACGCGCAAAGAGGCCTCCAGCTACACACCTGCCATTGATTTTATTGTGCCGGATTTATCAGCCCTGTTGGATCTGTTTGATGACCTCTAAACCTCTCATTTTCGACCTGAGTCCCGAAGAGCTTAAAGCCCACCTTGCGGCATTGGGTGAACCTGCTTATCGCACTGGACAGGTTTGGAGTGCTGTTTACTCCGGTTTGGTTACCTCAGCCGCCGACATCACCACGCTTCCAAAATCCACCAGGGATAAACTGCAGGAATCTCTTGAGTTTTCGCACTTTTCCCCTGTGGACAGGCTGGTCTCTTCGGATGGCGAAACCGTCAAGACCCTTTTCCAGTTACCGGGAGACGCGCAAATCGAAGCTGTACTGATGCACTACGATGAACGCGATACCTTGTGCATCTCCTCGCAAGCCGGCTGCGCCATGGGCTGCGTTTTTTGTGCGACCGGGCAGATGGGATTCAAACGAAACTTGAGTTCCGGTGAGATCATAGAACAGGTCATGCATTACGCGCGTGAGCTGGCAATAAACGATAAACGGGTCACCAACGTGGTCGTCATGGGCATGGGTGAGCCTTTCAACAATTACGATGCGGTAATGAACGCAATCGAACGCCTGAACGACCCGCAAGGGATGAACCTGGGTGCGCGCCGATTCACCATCTCCACCGTGGGTGTGGTGCCCATGATCGAACGGTTCGCCAGTGAAAAAAGGCAGATCAACCTGGCCATCAGCCTGCACGCCGCCAACGACACCCTGCGCTCTTCTTTGCTTCCGATTAACAAGAAATACCCTCTCATCGAATTGATGCAAGCCTGCCGCGAGTATGTCAGCCTCACCAACCGCCGCCTGACCTTTGAATGGGCGCTCATCCGCGGCGTCAACGATTCGCAGCAGGATGCCGATCAACTTGCCAAACTACTGCGGGGACTGTTGTGCCACGTGAATATCATTCAGCTCAATCCAACCCGGAAGTACTCCGGTAAAGCCACGAGCAGGGAATCAGCCGAATTGTTTAAAACCACTCTCGATGATGCCGGCATTCCCTGCACCATACGCTTGCGGCGCGGCATCGACATCCAGGCTGGCTGTGGTCAGCTGGCATCACAGCACGTCTGAGACGCCTGGCGCTTCCCCTTCATGCCTGCATGTTATAATCCAAACCGATGAATAACCTTTTTGCCAACTGGAAAGAAAGCCTTGAACGCACCCGAAAATCCGCTTTCGGCCGCATTGTCACGCTGGTGGGTGCCTCTGAGATATCCTCTGACACCTGGGACGACCTGGAAGCGTTGCTCGTCCAGGCGGATATCGGGGTCGAAACCAGTCAATTGATCATCAAAAACCTGACCAGTAAAGTCAATGAATTGGGCATAACCCGGACGACAGAATTCCGGCAGCTGTTGGAGGAAGAACTCCTTTCTCACCTCATGCCTGCCGCGCACCTGGACCTGGAGACGCAACACCCGGCAGTAATTCTACTGGTGGGTGTGAATGGGTCAGGCAAGACGACAACGGCTGCGAAATTAGCCAATATCTACGCGAAGCAAGGGAAAAAGGTCCTCCTGGCTGCGGCAGATACCTATCGCGCGGCTGCCATCGACCAGTTGCAGGTTTGGGCTGACAGGTTGAAAATACCCATCATCGCCGGTCAGCCGGATAGCGACCCCGGAGCCGTTGCGTATGACGCAGTCCAGGCCGCAATCGCACGAGGGACTGACATCGTCCTCATCGACACAGCGGGGCGCTTGCACACCCGCTACAACTTGATGGAGGAACTCAAGAAAGTACACCGCGTGGTGGGCAAAGCCCTTCCAGGAGCCCCACAAGCCGTTCTACTGGTGTTGGATGCCACCACCGGGCAAAATGCCTTGCACCAGGCACGCGCCTTTCAGGAGGCTGTACAGGTAAATGGCGTCATTTTATCCAAACTTGATTCCTCCGCACGCGGGGGAATGGCTTTTGCCATTCAAAAAGAATTGGGGTTACCCATCTATTATGCCGGTTTAGGCGAAAAACCCGAAGATCTGCAACCATTTAATCGCGTTGAATTTGTAAGAAACATCCTACTATAGAGTCACTGAGGAATATTACTAATGGAAGACGTACTTGCCACCCTGTCCACCTGCCAATCCACCATTCACTCCTTAATGGAGCGTCTTTGACATCGCTCAAAAGGAATCCCAACTTTTAGCATTACAAAAACAAAGTGAAAACCCTGCCCTGTGGGAGGATCCAAAAGCCGCCCAGGCATTAATGAAAAACGCATCCGACTTGCGCTACGAGATCAATCAATGGCGCAGCCTTGAAGCCAGGATCCACGATTCGATCGAATTGGCCGGTCTTGAAGACCCATCGATACAGCAGGAATTGGAAATGGAAACCGCGGCGATCACCTCGGAATTATCCAGGTTGGAGCTATCCACCCTGCTCGGGGGTAAATACGACCGCGGTAACGCCCTGCTGACCATCAACACCGGTGAAGGCGGAACGGATGCCCAGGACTGGGCAGGAATGCTGGAAAGGATGTACTTGCGCTGGTGCGAGCGCCGGGGTTACACCACCGAGATACTCGACCAGACCGAGGGTGAAGAAGCCGGCATCAAAACGGTCAGCATCGCCGTGACTGGACCTTATGCCTACGGTTATCTGCGTGCCGAAAAAGGGGTTCACCGCCTGGTGCGGCTTTCTCCTTTTGATTCCGCTCACCGCCGCCACACTTCCTTTGCCCAAGTGGAAGTGCTGCCTGAGGCGGTGCAGGAAGATGCCGCTGTGATCATCAACCCGGAAGACGTCAAGATCGACGTCTTTAAATCGTCCGGCGCCGGCGGTCAGAATGTGCAAAAGAATGCCACGGCTGTGCGCATTACCCACATCCCAACCGGCATTATCGTAACCTGTCAAAATGAACGCTCTCAAATGCAAAACCGCGAAAACGCGATGCGTGTGCTGCGTGCCAGGTTGCTTGACCTTGCTCAAATCGCAGCGGATAAACATTTGTCAGATCTACGCGGGGTCTACCAAAAAGCAGAATGGGGCAGCCAGATCAGGTCTTACGTGCTGCACCCCTACCAGATGGTCAAGGACCACCGGACAGAATATGAGGTTGGCAACTCCGCGACTGTATTGGACGGCGACCTCGATGGTTTCATCGAAGCTTACTTGAGATTGAAAAAAGAGTAACAAAACTCCCGGGTGGATCAACCATCCGGGAGCTTTTGAATTAATTCTTAATCAAGGATTTTTGCCAACTCAAGCAATTTTTTATCAACTGTCTTGGTGATCCCGATCACCTTTTCCAATGGGGTGGCCACCACCTCACTCTTCACCTGTCCGACCAGCACACCATAGTTGCCTTTTTTCAGCTGCTCCACCGCCGCCGCGCCTAATTTGCTCGCCAGGATGCGGTCGTAGGCACTGGGAACCCCTCCGCGCTGCACATGACCCAGGATGGTCGCTCGCAGGTCGAATCCAAGGCGTTCCTTGTGCTTTGTGAAGTACGCGATCAGTTCCGTGGCATTGTACTTGGCTCCCTCTGCCACAACAATAATGGCGTGGGCTTTCCCTTTTTCATAGGCAGAAGAAAGCACGCTGGCAACCTCTTCAGGGTCGGTTTCCACCTCGGGAAGGACCACGTACTCCGCCCCGCCGGCAATGGCAGCCATCAGCGCCAGGTAGCCGCAATTCCTTCCCATCACCTCGATCAGGAAAGCCCGTTGATGAGAGGAAGCTGTGATTTTCAGCCGGTCAATCGCCTCCAGGGCAATGTTGAGGGCAGTGTCCACACCAATCGTCACGTCCGAGCCCACCAGGTCATTGTCAATTGTGCTGGCAATGCCCACCACTGGAAATCCGTGTTTGTGCAAGGCGTGGCTGCCAGTTTGCGACCCGTTACCACCGATCACGATCAACCCATCGATGCCGGCTTCGTTGAGCGCGCGGATAGCCCTTATCTGTCCTTTTTCAGTTTTAAATTCATGTGAACGTGCGCTGCCCAGGATCGTGCCCCCTCTGCTCAAAATACCACCCACATCACGCGTACCCATGGGCGTGAAAATCCCGTTGATCAAACCTTCATAACCTCCCTTGACGCCAAACACTTCCCAGTCGTTGTGAACGCCTGTGCGTACCACAGCGCGAATCGCGGCGTTCATACCGGGAGCATCGCCACCACTTGTGAGAACTGCAATCCGTTTCATTTTCTCCTCCGCGACTTTGAGATAACTCTATTTTAACACCCACTCTGAACAGCCGCACAAAGAATCGCTGCCATTTTCAGTGTGCACTCTTTGCGGGATTTGGTAAAATTCACTTGGATCACATACTCAAACCACAAAGGCCAAGAATGCAGCATGACTGATCATCGTATCAGGAAACATCCCATCTTACCGGTACCACAAGTCAACGAAATCGAATTTTTCTGGGACGGTAAGCCTTTAAAAGCACACGAGGGCGAAACCATCGCCGCAGCATTGTTTGCCAATGGCATCCAGGTCTTCGGACATCATCACAAGGATGGCAGTCCATTGGGAATTTTCTGTGCCAACGGACAATGCTCGCAGTGCATGGTCATTGCAGATGGAAAACCTTTGAAATCCTGCATGGAAACAGTGAAACCCGGCATGGTGGTGCAGCCAAATGACGGGCACCCCGTGTTGCCGGAAGTAAAGGAAACTCCCGGGTTCAAACCAATCCCCGAACTGGAAGTGACCGTTCTGATCATCGGCGCAGGACCTGCCGGGTTATCTGCTGCCGCCGAATTGGGAAAACTGGGAATTGACGTCCTCCTGGTGGATGACAAGCAAAAGGTGGGAGGCAAACTCGTATTGCAGACCCACCGCTTTTTTGGTTCCACGAATGCGGTTTACGCTGGGACCCGGGGAATCGACATCGCCGCCAAGCTCGACAAGGAACTAAGCTCACGCACCTCCGTCCAATGTTGGACAAACAGCACCTGCCTGGGAGTGTTCAGTGATAAAAAAGTTGGGATTCTAAAGAACGGCAGAGAATATGTATTGGTCAAACCACAGGTGCTGCTGGTGACCACTGGAGCCCGCGAGATATTTCTGGCCTTCAAAGGGAACACACTGCCCGGAATTTATGGGGCTGGTGCGTTTCAAACCCTGGTCAACCGCGACCTGGTGAAACCGGCTGAAAAGCTGTTCATCATCGGCGGGGGTAACGTGGGGTTGATCGCTGGCTATCATGCCCTCCAGGCAGGGATTGGTGTAGTGGGGCTGGTGGAAGCCCTGCCCAAGTGCGGCGGGTACAAGGTGCACAAGGACAAGCTGGTGCGCATGGGTGTTCCCATTTACACCTCTCACACCATCCTATCGGCCAATGGGGATGAAAGGGTCGAATCAGTAACCATCGCCAGGATTGACGAGCAATACCAGCCGATCCCCGGAACTGAACGCTCTTTTGAGTGTGACTCGGTGCTGATCGCCGTTGGCCTGGACCCGGTGAACGAGTTCTATCATAAAGCAGTTGACTTTCAAATTCCCGCCTTTGTGGCCGGTGACGCAGAAGAGATCGCCGAGGCCTCTGCAGCCATTTTCAGCGGCAAGATCAAGGGGTTGGAAATTGCCAAATTCCTTGGCAAGGGCACTGGCGAAATTCCAACTGCATGGTACCGCACCGGGGAGATCCTGAAGTCAAAACCCGGCAACATCTACCCCGAAGACATTCCCGATGTTACCGCTGGCGTGGTTCCAGTATTCCATTGCAGCCAGGAGATACCCTGTGATCCCTGTTCTGCGCTCTGCCCGCATGGTCTGATCGTGATCAACAAGCGCGACATCCGCTCCGTGCCAACCTTTGAGGGAAACAGCTACTGCTGTGAAGTCTGTGAAAAATGTGTGGCTGGTTGCCCCGGTCTGGCCATCACCCTGGTGGATTACCGCGCTAATCCGGACCGACCGATCGTTTCCATCCCTTACGAATTCTCAAATGAAACCATAAGCAAGGATGACCTGGTAACCATCCTCGACACTGAAGGAAACTCGCTGGGAGATACGGAGGTGATCGACATGCACACCATACCCACCAGCGACCGCACCATGATCATCCGTGTACAGGCAGAGCGGCAGATCGCTCCCCTTATCGCTGGTATACGTGTTCAAACCGCCCCCATCACCCAACCCATGTTCCAGTATGTCAGTCACGTCACCGATGACACGATTGTGTGCCGTTGTGAACACGTCACCGCAGGTGAGATCCGTGACCTGATCCGCGAAGGGTACAGGGATATTAACGAAATCAAGACCGTTACACGTGCTTGCATGGGTGCTTGCGGTGCGAAAACTTGCGCCCCCTTGATTCACAGAATCTTCAACGAAGAAGGAGTGCCGTACAACAAAGTGACAGATCCCTCGCGCAGACCTCTATTCGTCGAGGTCCCGCTGGGTACATTTGCAGGTGAGACCGGGGAGGATATGTAATATGGCGAACAACAAGACTTTTGATGCCATTATCATTGGCGCGGGCTCCCTGGGTACACCAGCGGCGTATTACCTCGCGAAAGCGGGACTAAAAGTTCTTGTGCTCGATTCGGTTTCCAGTGTGGGGCAAGGCTCGAATAAACGTGCCATCGGCGGTATTCGCGCCACGCATTCAGATCCGGCCAAGATCCGGCTTTGCCTGCGCAGCATCGACATCTTTTCGACTTTCCGGGAATCCTATGGCAAAGACATCGAGTGGGATCCTTGTGGGTATACGTTCGTGGCTTACACGCCTAGAGAAGAAACAATCCTTAAAGACCTGCTTAAAGTGCAACAAACATTCGGGCTTAACATCAATTGGTATGATGCTGATGGACTGCGCAAAATCGTCCCCGACCTGAATCCCCGGGGGCTCATCGGCGGTACTTTTTCGCCAAACGATGGTAGCGCTTCTCCCCTGCTGGCCAACCACGCCTATTACACCATGGCGAAGGAGCTCGGGGTAACGTTTCGGTTTAGTGAACCAGTCACCGGTTTAAAGCTCAATCATCAACGCATCGAATCTGTCATGAGCAGTCTTAACGAATACCCGGCGGGCATTGTGATCAACGCAGCCGGGGCAGAGGCAGCAGAAATTGGAAAAATGGCAGGTTTGGATCTACCCGTCAGACCTGACAGCCACGAAGCCGCCATCACGGAACCTGTAGCGCGGTTTCTTGGCCCCATGATCGTGGATATCCGCCCGGCCGCCGGTTCATCCAATTACTACTTCTATCAGCACATCACCGGTCAGATCATCTTTTGCATCACGCCCAGCCCCAATGCCTGGGGGGATAATGTGGATGAAACCAGCAGTTTCCTGCCCATGGTATCGCGGCGCATGCTCGAGATCATGCCGAGACTGAAAAACATTCGTGTTCGCCGTACCTGGCGCGGACTATACCCTATGACCCCGGATGGATTCCCCATCGTAGGCTGGGCTCCGGGAGTGGATAACCTGCTCCTTGGAGTGGGTTTGTGTGGCCAGGGGTTCATGCTCGGTCCGTCCACCGGGGAACTTCTCACCCACCTGGTAACCGACACGCTTCATGCAGAAGACCTGGACACTCTCAAATACCTTTCTCCTACGCGCAAGTTCGAAGGACAGGAATTGTTGAAGTAATCATTACGTTCCTTCTAGTGAACGGAACAAAAAGACAGCCCGTTGCATCAGGCTGTCTTGGTTTTTCCAATGACTGGCAAACAAATCACCAGCGTTATATTCGATTAGTCGACCGTACCGCGCGGTTCGTACTCCTTGCCAAGGATCCTCTGATTGGTATTGGTGTGGCACTGACCACAGTAATCCACCTGGTCGCCATGTGAAACATGGCATGTCTTGCAGGGTAGTTCGCCATTGTGGCTGTCGTGCGGGTTATGTGTGAGGTAATCGGTGGAATCGCCCATGTGATCATAGCTGATGTGACACTGGAAACACATGTCATTTCCGTAGGTCACCGGCATCAATTTCCCTTCAGCATCCACCGTGTAATCACCCAGTATGAATTTCACTCCGCTGCGAATTTCAGCCGGGATCGGATAATCGTGACACTCTTTGCATTGCACGCCAGCCTGGAAGTGAACATTGTCAAGGTCATTGCTGGTGAGGTATGAGGTAACGTTGTAATCCATGATGTGACAGGTAGCACAAAACTGAGGGCTGGTGTTGGAGAGATGGATCAAATACCCGCCACCGGCTCCACCAACTACCACCAGTACTCCAGCGATGATACCGAGGATCGCCCAAACGCCTAAACGTTTTTTCTTTTTCTTCTCGGTTACTTCAACCTCGGCTTTTACTTCTTCGGTTTCTGCCATGATATACCTCTCAGATGAAATAATGAGTAACTAGGGCTTTCTATTTCAGCTTTGTCTATCAAATTTTGCTGATAATTTCCGTATTATATACTAAAAAACCCGATTCAGTCACGATAGATTGTCAGTTTCAACGGTGACTAAAATAACTATTTTCACCTCTGGTTGAAAATCCGCCTAAAAAGGGATGGTGATATACTTGGCAAAATTCTGGAAATTGGTTCAATGGATCATCAGCGATGTTAAAAGGGATCATCTTTGATTTTGATGGCGTTCTAATTGACACAGAAATGCCGCGTTACCTGGCGTGGAAGTCCGTGTTTGAGGGGTTCGGTGCTTCATTTTCCATGGAACAATGGCAATTGGGGGTTGGGACCGGTCCAAGCGCTTTTGACCCTGCTGCCTTGTTATTGGAGATAACCAAAGGGGAAGCAATAATTGCCACAACGCAGGCGCATGCCGATCAGTTGGCGCTGGACTTGGTAAAAAAGCAACCCTTGCTTCCCGGTGTGGAGGAATTCATCTACAAAGCTGCACAAGCCGGGGTAAAACTGGCTGTTGCCTCCAGTTCAAGCCGGGAATGGGTGGTGGGTAACCTGGAGCGCATCGGCCTGTATTCAGTGATGGAAGCAGTGTGTACCGCTGAAGATGTGGAATTGGTAAAACCCGATCCGGGTCTATACCAGCTCGCTCTGCAATGTCTCGGGTTGACCGCAAACGATTGTGTTGCTTTCGAAGATTCCGCCAATGGAATTTTGGCTGCAACCAGGGCGGGTATAAAGTGTGTTGCCATTCCAAATCCCATGACTGCCAACATGGATTTCTCACACGCAGATGGAATTGTTAAATCCTTTCACGAGATCAATTTGGAGGATTTACTGTAACGGTCGCCGAGATCGCGATGGATCGTAGCGACCCTTCACCCGGATTTGGCATTCCTGGTGATATACTAAGGCGAAACATATGATCAGCACCGAGAACCTTTCTCCACTCCTTGAAAATCTGATGGAGGTTCTTCCCGAGAACTACTCCTTAATTGACCGCGAATTCATCATGCGTGCATACCAGTACGCCGAAGAAGCTCATCGAGAACAGAAACGGGCATCCGGCGAACCTTACATCTCTCATTGTGTCGCTGTTGCCATCATCCTCGCTGAATTAAAAGTACAACCGGTGGTCATTGCCGCCGGTTTGTTGCATGATACCGTGGAAGACACCCCTGTCACCCTGCAGGATATCCGCCAGGATTTTGGCGATGAGGTTGCCACGCTGGTGGATGGTGTTACCAAATTGACCCACCTGCCCCGTGTTTCCAGGGCAGACCAGCACGACGCAGAGATTTTTGACAACAACTCAATCCGCAACAACGAAGAGCAGGAAGCCCTGCTCGATTCGCAGATGGCCCGCGACCGGCGCCGTGACCTGGCAAACGAAACCCTGCGTAAGACCTTCCTCGCCATGGGTGATGATATCCGCGTGATCCTCATCAAACTCGCAGACCGGCTGCATAACATGCGTACCCTGGGGTACATGCCTGAAAAAAAGCGCCTTAGAATTGCCCAGGAAACCCTTGATATTTTCGCGCCGCTTGCAAACCGCCTGGGAATCTGGCAACTCAAATGGGAATTGGAAGACCTTGGATTGCGCTACACCAATCCGGAAAAATTCAAGGAAATTGCCCAGAATTTGGCTGAAACAAGGGTAGAACGGGAACGCCAGATGAAAGCCATCACCGACCGGTTGGCAGCATTAATTGCCGCTGACGGAATCAAGGTGGAAATTTCAGGTCGAAGCAAACATATATATTCCATCTATCGCAAGATGGTGGATAAGGATAAACCCTTTGAACTGGTGCGCGATCTGCGCGGTGTGCGCTTGATCGTACCTGATGTGCCCTCTTGTTACGCCGTGCTTGGCATCATCCACACGCACTGGCGGCCAATCCCCAACGAGTTTGATGATTACATCGCCGCTCCCAAGGATAACTTCTATCAATCCCTACACACTGCCGTATTGTATGACGACGGTAAACCCCTGGAAGTGCAGATTCGCACTCCGGAAATGAACCAGAACGCAGAATTCGGCATTGCCTCTCATTGGCGATACAAGGAAAAAGGACCCCGGGACGAGCATTACGAGCAGCGCATCAACTGGCTGAAAAAAGTGATGGAATGGCGACAGGAAGTGGAAGACGCCAATGAGTTCGTAGACGGAATGAAGACGGACGTCTTCAAGGACCGTGTCTACGTCTTCACCCCCCGCGGTGATATCATCGACTTGCCTGCAGGTGCCACACCCATTGATTTTGCCTACACAGTCCATACCGAAATTGGCAACCGTTGCCGTGGAGCAAAGGTAAATGGCAAGCTGATCAGCCTGGACTACACGCTAAAAACCGGCGACCAGGTGGAGATTCTTGCCGCCAAGCAAGGCGGACCTTCGCGCGATTGGTTGAACCCAAACCTTGGATTGGTCAAAACTCAGCGGGCACGCTCCAAGATCAGGGGCTGGTTCAAACACCAGAACAGGGAACAAAACCAGGCACAGGGGAAGGAAATGCTTGAGCGTGAGTTCCGGCGGGTGGGATTGGTCAATTACGACCTGGATGCTTTATCCAAGGCGTTTGATTACAAAAGCGTGGACGACCTATACGTTGCTGTCGGCTGCGGTGATGTTTCCCTGGGGCACATCATCAACACCCTATCTGAGGGTGAGCCGGATGAATCGCGGTTATTTGAGATCAAACCATCTCAACCCAAGGACATCACCAAAAACGCGGTGGCAGTGTTGGGCTTGCGCAACATACTCACAAATTTTGCTCATTGCTGTAATCCTGTACCGGGCGACGAAATCGTTGGTTACATCACGCGCGGAAGAGGTGCGACCATCCACCGCCAGGATTGCCCAAACATCCTGCGCTCCAAGGACCGTGACCGAATTGTGCGGGTTACGTGGGGAGAGCCGCAGCATACCTTCCCGGTCGAAATCCAGATCAAAGCTTATGACAGGCAAGGCCTGATGGGAGATATTTCCACACTTCTAAGCAACGAGAACATCAACCTGAAGGATATCAAGATCGATGTCACCCACAATCTGGCTTCGATCATGATGGTTGTAGAAGTGGCTGACATTGCCCAGTTATCTCGCATTTTGACCAAGATCGAGAACGTACCAAACGTAATGGAAGCCCATCGATTAAATCCTGGATAGACGTGATATAATGACGAACTTTTTGACCAGGTTACCATTTTATGGCGTTTAGAGTAAGAATTCATGGGAAATTTGCTGACAATACACCCAGCAAAATTTAAACCAATAATAATGACCAAGTTGACCCCAACCAACACAAATAAATTACTTCTGGCGATCATCATTGCCGCCGTTATCGGCCTGGCCGCATCAATGTACCTCTCAATTGTTAAGTTATCCGATATACCCATTTACTGCACGCCAGGGCTGGGAGACTGCGATGCAGTTAATGCAAGCAGATGGGCCATACTATTTGGATTACCATTAGCCCTTTATGGCGTGGCAATGTACCTGGTAATTTTGCTCGTAATTCTTCTAAAAGATAAGGTAAAATACATCGCGCAATATGAAAAGTTCATCCTTTTTGGGATCAGTTGCTTTGGATTCTTCTTTTCTTTGTATCTCTTGTACCTTGAACTCTTCGTCATCAAGGCAATTTGCCAATGGTGCATGGTTTCAGCAATATCGATTACCACCATTTTTATCATTTCACTCATTCGAGCAACACAACCACCAGAACAAGCAATAAAGAGGAGGAAATAGATATGCCGCGAATTCGTTGTCACTACCTGGATTGTGCTTTCTTGGACGATGGGATATGCAGCGCAGGAATGGTTGAATTGGACCCGGACACCGGGTGTAAAACCTATTCCGCGAACGCAGAAGCCGCCAACGACGAAGATTGGGACGCCGAGGAAGAAGAACTGGAAGAATGGGAAGAATTGGACGAAGAAGGCGATGACGACTGGGAAGATCTTGATTCAGATGAAGAGTATTAATTAACCCGGTAATCTTGTAAATGGTAACCCCGGTAAAATAAGCCGGGGTTTATTTAATAAAATGGCTGAACAGCAGAGAAAAGACCTCAAACATAACGTACTGGCGAACATCGGCGATGGCGCCTTGTTTGGTTTTGGGGTTGGCTTTGCTTCCTACTCCACCATCATTCCCCTTTTCGTTGCCACAATGACCTCTTCCGCCACGCTCATTGGGTTGATCCCTGCCATCCACAACATGGGCTGGCAGTTACCCCAATTGCTGCTTGCCAAGCGCATCGCGAAGATGGAACGGATCAAACCCTTTGTCCTGTTCATGACCACGCAGGAACGGTTGCCCATACTGGGTCTGGCAATAGTGGGGCTTTTGCTGCCCAAAATCGGTCTGACAGCTGGCCTGATTGCTACATTTTTATTGCTCATCTGGCAGGGACTTGGGTCCGGGTTCACAGCCAACGCCTGGCAGATCCTGATCAGCAAGGTTATACCCGGTGATTTTCGAGCGACTTTTTTTGGCCTGCAATCCGCAGCCGCCAACCTGCTCGCCAGCCTGGGAGCGTTCCTGGCCGGCCTCATATTGGTAAAACTCAGCCCTCCGCATGATTTCTCCACGCTTTTTTTCATTGCCACAGGTCTGTATGTGATCTCCTGGTTTTTCCTGAACATGACCCGTGAGCAGCCACGTTACATTCAAAAGGAATCGACAACCCCCACACCGTTGTTCAAGGACATCACCGCCATCCTGCGGAGCGACCCCGTTTTCCGCAACTTTCTCATTAGCCGGTTCATCTCCCAGTTCGGCATGATGGCCTTTGCGTTTTACACTGTTTACGCGGTCAAGAAACTGGGCATGAGCAACCTTACCGTTGGTGTGATGACCAGCATTCTCATGATCACCCAGGTGGTCGCGAACCCCCTATTGGGCCGCCTGGCGGATAAATGGTCCCGCAAGGGGGTGTTGGTGCTGGGTAGCGTATGCGCAGCAGTCAGTTCCCTGTTGGCACTGTTGATCAAGGACCCTGGCTTGTTTGCCCTGGTCTTCATCCTCAATGGCATCGCTGCCACTGCTTACTGGACGATTGGCATCACCATCTCACTCGAGTTCGGTGAGGAAATACAACGCCCCACCTACGTGGGTATGTCCAACACGCTCATCGCTCCTGCCACCATCCTCGCCCCGCTCCTGGGAGGGTTCCTCGCGGATTCCTTCGGATATCCAATCTCATTCATCACTTCTGCGATCTTCGGCGTCATCTCCGCAATCACCCTGTCAGCAATGGTTAAAGACCCGTCAAAAATAGCCGTGGCGCATTCTGCAGAGTAAAACTACCACGTCTATTTTGCATCAAAATTGCCCCATTTCCCAGTTGCCCAGTACAACAAAATCCTGTATAGTCACCGTTAATAGTTATTCACAACAGGTGAGCACATGGTCTGGGATAAAACCTTTCGGTTTTCAACCTTACTGATATTTCTGGTCATCCTCGTAATTAGCGCCGGGTTGAGCGAGAACGTCAACGCCAGTGACAAAGTTGCTCAATTTGGTGTCCGAGCCACCAACTACTGGGCCGATGGCACGCCAGCCTATTATCGCTGCTCTTCAGATGATCCTTCCAACGGTGCCACAACTTATATTGGATATAATACAGACGGATCGCCAATCCTATTCAACTCAGTTTATTACATACATGTGGTTGTTTTCGCTCGGGGAGATGCCTGCGGGGGTGGAATGACCGCCACTGTGGATTTCGCTCTGCCAAAAAACACAGAGTTAGCTATTAGTGAAGCTGATCCCGTATATTGCTTTGAACGTTCAAAACTAAAAGACGAGAATTGTCCTCAGGTAATACCAAAGTCAAAACAGAACCCGGGAATGTACAACATCCCATCTGCTAATGATGACCAAACCTGGTCTCTTGGATTGGACGAGAACTGGGAATTCCAGTTCCCGGTCATCACCTCCGCCGCGCTGATCAACAATACCATCAAGGCAAAGATACAGATCCATGACAACTCGAGTAACCCCTGGTTAATGCCGGTTCAAACCATTTCTATAGCCGGACCGCCCATCAGCGCTCTTAAACGCGCACCAATGAACGGCGCTGTAGACCGACCTCCCACGTTAACCCTCAAATGGGATAGAAGTCCAAACGCCACCAGCTATGCGTATTGCCTGAGGAAAACACCAGGCACCACCTGTCCCCGTGAATGGATATCAACCGGTAGCAACAATTTTGTGACAATCAAAGTCCAGCCCTCGATTACGTACTACTGGCAGGTTCTAGCCACCAATCAGTACGGTTCCACTCAATACAACGACGGAACGTGGTGGAAGTTCACTGTCATTCCCAAGCCCGGCGCTTTTAACAAGACCAGCCCTGTTAATCAGGTAACCAACCGCTCCACGCATCCGACACTCTACTGGAAAGTCAGTTCCAACGCGAAAAGTTATGAGTATTGCATTGATAAAGTGAACGACAATAAATGCAGCACGGGATGGAGAACCACAGGAACGATCCGCAGTGCAACACTGAACAACCTGATCCACGGGGAAACCTATTACTGGCAGGTTCGGGCGAGGAACGCGTCAGGGACAACAACAGCTAATGCCGGCATGTGGTGGAATTTCACCATAAACCCGTAGTGCACACTTCTTCCTGTCCAAAATCAGACCTCCTATCCGGAGGTCTGATTTTTAATTATCCACTATCGGAGTTAACGCTTCCACCCTTTGAGTCATATCATTGATCCACTTCTTTGAAAAATATCGCCACAAGCCAAAGCTGAACTTGGCAATCTCCTCGCTCAACGTAAGTGCGTACACAAAGTAAACCGGAAGATCGAACAGGAATGCCCCCGCAGCCGCGCAGGGAACACCAATCGCCCAGATGGCTCCCCCATCAAGGAGCAAGGAAAAGCGGGTGTCACCTCCGGCGCGCAGCATGCCAATGATGATCACGTGATTGGATGCCCGGATCCACAGGCCCAGTGATAGCACAATCAGGAGAGCCCGGGCATCAGTAATGACCTCTGGCGCAACTTTGTAAAAGTGGAAAATGTTGCCTCCGACCAGGAAAACGATGAGCCCCATCAGCATCGCTCCTCCCGCTTCCAGCACAAGCGATCGGCCGGCATAAATGTAGGCTTTCTGCTTATTTCCCTGCCCGATCAGGTTTCCCACCATGATGGCGGTGGCGGTACCCAATCCCAGGAAAATGACAAATGCCATCTGGTCAATGGTGGAAATGATGTTAATGGCAGCCACCGCACCCGTGCCGATATGTCCGTAAATGGCGTTGTAGGTGGTAATCCCCAGCGACCAGAGCAACTCGTTGGCAATCACGGGCAGGACGGGTTTCATCACCACTACCAGGAATTTCAAATCAAACCCAAATATGTCCCTGAGACCAGCCGCGATCGGGGATGTCCGGTTGCGGTAGACTATCAGCAGCATGGCAGTGCATTCCAAAATTCTGGCGATCAATCCGGCAATTGCCACGCCCTCAACTCCCAGCGCCGGAATCCCCAGCCACTTGACGCCAAAGATCAACACAAAAGCCAGCAAAACATCCAGTGCCAGGGCGCTGGCACTTACCACCAGGGGTAGGCGTACATTTCCGGTTGATCTTGAAGCCGTGCTGAATGTGGTAGTGAGCGCGTAAAACCCGAACGACCAGCAGAGAATCTTCAAGTAGCGGCTGCCCAGTTCAATAACGGCCGGATCATTGGTATAGATTTTCAGGGCAGCCTGCGGGAAGAAGTGTGAGATCACCCAGAAAAAAGCTGCTGCTGTCAGACCCAGCTTAACAGTCAACCCGAGCACTTTGCGGATGTTGGGCACGTCCTCCTTGCCCCACAATTGCGCCAGAAAAATGGAAGCCCCGCTCACCACACCAAAGAGCACAAGGTTAAGCAGAAACCAGACCTGGTTTGCCAGCCCTACTGCAGCCACCGAGACTTCGCCCAACTGCCCGATGAGGATGACGGCTATCATGTTAAGTGACGCCGATACAAAGTTCTGAGCCACGATTGGCAGAGCAAAACGCAGCAACTGCCGGTAATACTCCTTATCGCGGAAAAAATCGCGCACAGAGAAAAGCCGCTGCCTTAATGTGGATCCCAGTATTGACATAAGCTCTGATTATATCTTGAGGTAAGCAAAACACCCTTTTTAAAATACAAACCTGTGTTTTTCACAGGTTTGCATCGAAAATTTTAACTATTAGATCAATAATATCAACGAGCTTTCACTTTTCCGTCTAATCAAAAGTCCATTGGATATCACAAATGATAGCAAATGGAAAAGACTTCAAATTAATCTTCATGACCAATCGGTGTGAAAGATCCCCTCGCGGTCGATGCGCCGGTAGGTATGGGCTCCGAAGTAATCACGCTGTGCCTGTGTCAGGTTGGCAGGCAGCCGTTGGCTGCGGTAGGCGTCATAATACGCAATCGCTGAGCCGAATGCCAATATTGGAATCCCGTTCTGCACAGCCAGGGAAACTACCCTGCGCAGCGCGCACTCGCGTTCATTCATCACCTGGGCAAATCCCGGGTCTATCATCAGGTTTGGCAAACCTGGGTCCCGCTTGAAAGCGGCGCTTACGTCATTCAGGAACCGCGCCCGGATGATGCAGCCGCCCCGCCAGATGCGTGCTACTGCGCTCAAATCCAGGTTGTAGCCATATTCCCTGCTGGCTATTTGAAAAAGGCTGAATCCCTGTGCATAAGAGCAAATCTTTGCCGCATAAAGGGCATCCCGCACGCAATTAACCAGTTCATGTTGATCACCTGTTATTACCGCAGTTGGACCAGTCAACACCTTAGCCGCTTTGAGCCTTTCGTCTCGGTATGCAGAGAGGATGCGGCTTTCGACTGCCGCGTTGATGGTGGGGATGGGAACCCCCAGGTCTAGCGCGTTCTGGCTCGTCCACTTGCCCGTGCCTTTCTGTTGCGCTTCATCCAGGATGACATCCACAATCGCTTTCCCGGTCAAATCATCGATCTTAGAGAATATATCGGTAGTGATTTCAACAAGATAAGATTCCAGTTCACCCTGGTTCCACTCGCTGAACACAGCAGATAACTGTTCGTTGCTCAACCCTAGTCCGCGGTGAAGCACGTCATAAGCTTCAGCGATGAGCTGCATGTCGCCGTATTCGATCCCGTTGTGCACCATTTTGACGTAATGACCTGCGCCGCGAGGTCCCATGTAGGCCACGCAGGGTTCACCATCCACCCTGGCTGCGATGGCTTCAAACACCGGTTTTACCAGTTCCCAAGCTTCCGGTTGCCCCCCGGGCATGATGGAAGGACCCCAGAGGGCACCCTGCTCCCCCCCGCTGACACCGACTCCCATGTAGTTGATCCCCGCGGTTTCAAGTTCCTTCGAGCGGCGTTCTGTATCTGTGAAGTGGCTGTTGCCGCCATCGATGATCAGATCTCCAGGTGAAAGGTGTTGCTGCAAGGAGGCGATTACCGCGTCCACAGGTTTCCCTGCCGGCACCATCATCAGGATGCGACGCGGTAATTCCAGCGAAGAAAGGAAATCTTCCAATGTCGTGCAAGCAACGGCATTTTTCCCCCGGGTGTCCTTAGTGAATTTCTGCACCTTACCCGCGTCCAGGTCATAGCCGGCTACCCGGAAACCGTTGCGTTCCATGTTGAGCGCAAGCATGTAGCCCATGACGCCCAGTCCAATGACACCAATTGATGCTTTATCCATGTGCTTTCACCCTGTCAGTAAAATCCTCGAACAAGCTAATTGCAAAATTTTAATAATCATAATGCAATTTAAGAGAAACTCCCGGAAGCACAATACACTCCGGGAGCCTAATAATGGAGCAAAAGATGGAAGAAATATCAGGCAGGATTTTCTGTCCCAGGTTGACCTGAACCGTTTTCCTCAATGGATTGATTCATTGACTGAGTTTCAACTGCGGATTGAGCGTCAATGCTGGTAACTTCCTCCTTTTCAGGTAGCATGGCAGAAATGCTTGCCAGCTGTTCTTCGAGCCTGGAGATCTCATTGTCCGATTCTCCCAGTTTCAACTTAAGGCTGTCACTTTCAGCCACGGCGGTAGCCACCTGTTGTTTCAAGGAATCCCGCTCGGCTTCGAGGGAAGAAAACTTCTTTTTTCGGGAAACGCTGTTCCAGCCGCTTTTCACCTGCCCGGGGAGAGCGAAAAGTAGGGTGATCAAAACACCGGCGAAAAGGGCAGCCAGCAACGCCACCGCCAGTGAAACCTCAATATTCCCGGAGAAAAACGCGATGGTGACCAACGCTGTATTCTGAACAGCGAAAATGACCGCGATGATTACAAGAATTAGAGCAAGTACAAGGAAGAAAACCATATCACTCTCCTTTATTGTTGTTTGTCTACATTGTAATACGAAACACTGTATAGTAAATCAGTTACTAAGCAAGGCAGGTTCTACTACGAGTAATTTGTTACTGTATCAAATTCCCATAAAAAAGGAAAAGAGAGATTAGCGACCATGAA
>CAYVTF010000009.1:0-69746 GCA_964454565.1 uncultured Anaerolinea sp.
CAAGGTGTTATCTGCTTTTGTGGATGCTGACGGCCGCATAATCGCCTTTCCTTCCCAGGAAAAGAAATTCCAGGTGATCGTTAGGTACGCGTTGCAGGGATTTAAACCAGGTGTGCGCTACACGGAAAAACAGGTAAACGAGATCCTCTCGCATTACAATGAAGATACTGCCGCCCTGCGCCGCGGTCTAATCGAGTACAAGTGGATGGACCGCGAAAGCAACGGCTCCGCCTACTGGCTCATCGACCAACACGAACAAGGGGCGTGAACCACCAGTTTTACCTGTAACAGAGTCTTCAACGTCTACACTAAATCATCCGGGGTTTCCTGAGCCAGCAACCCCAGATGATTTTTTGCCAATTATGGTATAGTTTAATTTCAAAAACACAATTACCTGGAGTGCTGCATGTATTTTGCCATTGAAGGCGTCATTGGTGTTGGAAAAACCACCCTCGCGCGGTTGTTACAGTCATCCTTCCAGGCTGAACTGGTGCTCGAAGTCTTTGAAGAGAACCCGTTTTTGAGCAGCTTCTACTCCGATAGGGCGCGTTACGCGTTTCAGACCCAGATATTCTTCCTGCTCAGCCGCTACCATCAGCAGCAGCGCAATATCGGGGCCTGCATCGGAGAGGTGAAAGCCATCATCAGCGATTACACGTTTGAGAAGGACGCGCTGTTCGCCTGCATCAACCTTGCCGGGGACGAACTGGACATGTACTACAAGGTGCAGGAAGCGCTCGCCGAAAAGATCGTCGCACCCGACCTGGTCGTGTACCTGCGCGCCACCACTGACACGCTGATGAATCGCATCGCCATGCGCGACCGCGCCTACGAGCGCCAGATGGAACGCGATTACATTGACCTGCTCAACCGCACGTATGATCATTACTACCTCCATAGTCAACACGCCGCCAGGGTATTGATCATTGAAACGGATGATCTAAACTTTGTTGAGAGACCCGAGGACCTGGATTCTGTCCTAGCTCGCATCCGCGCGGAACTTCAATTGTCTCCCTATCAGCCAAAACTGCCTATCACTTAAGTCGAGGTTCTTATGCGCATCACCCGTGACATTCTCCTGACCCAAGCCCGCGAAAACGCTGCAAAACTTGTCGCAAAAGATCGCGGGATCATATGCATTTATCTGGCCGGCTCCCTCTTGCTGGATGACCCGCTCATCGGGGGAATTACCGACATTGACCTGATCTGCGTTCACGATCGCCCGGTGGAAAAGCAGCGCGAGGTCATCCGCCTGAGCGCGGATATCAACCTGGACCTGGCTCATTACGAGAAGGAAGCGTATGAACCAGCCCGCAAGTTACGCACTGATGCCTGGATCGGCGGCGGGTTTGAATCCGTTCCGCTGGTGTTGCACGACTCACTGCGCTGGTACGATTTTATGCGTGCCTCCGCCACTGCGCAATTCTGGCGGCCGGAGAACATCGCCGCCCGGGCGCGCAGCTTTTTGGTCCCCGCCCGCAAGACCTGGTCTGACCTGCAGGATGAAGTCATTCCGCAGGGCATCAAGCGCGTAACAGCTTACCTGCGCGCGCTGCGCGATACCGCCAACGGGGTGATCGTGCTATCGGGTACCCCCCAGCCCATCCGCCGCCTGGTGTCGGAGCTTCCCTCGCGCTCTTTGCAGGCAGGGCTGCTCGACTTTACCGGTGAATTCATCTCACTGTTCACCAGCAGCGAGGTGAGCGATGAAAAGTTTTCCGCCTGGCTAAGCGCCTACGCCTACATTTTTGAGGAAGCAAAAGAAATCAACAACTTCCCTGCCGAGTTGCAGCCATTCCGCCGCGCTTATTACGAAAAAGCCATCTCGTCCATATACCCGGAACACCCGGCCGCGGCGTTGTGGATCATGCTGCAAACATGGACCAAAGCCGCCGCTTATTTGCCCAAATCTGGTGAATCCTACAAAGCCTGGCAGACCCTCTGCCGCGAACTTGAAGTGGACACGCGCAACCTGCCGCAGCGGCTTGAGGGGTTTGATGCCCTGCTTGACCGCGCTGAAGAGGCTGTTGACCGGTTGACCTCCTGATCTTTCACTCATCTGTTTTATTCACATTTTGTTAAAAACATGTGGATAAGTGACAAAAATCTGTGGATAAATGCGGATAAACTGAGCCTATTTGGCAATTATTGGGTGGATGTATCTGTGGATAAAAAGAGGTCTTTATACCCGTTCTCCACAACAAACAGCCTTTTAGAGATTATGCAAGAAGATACGTGGTTATGCACAAGTTATCCACTGCGTGTGGAGAATAGTTTTGCCGGTGGAGACTCCTACATGTGGGGGTTGGAGGGCAGTCTGCTCCACATGACAGGCAGCAAGATCCTCAACATGCACTCTTTCCACATATCCACACCCCCTACTACAAGTACTATATATTAATCCATAAATAATTAAAGAATTAAATAAGTAACGAGAGAGATTGATTTTCATTATTTGTCTCTCTCGTTACTTATTGCATGACTACAAAACTGTGGTTATTCAATTAATCAGCATAACTGGGTTTAAGACCTCGTTTTTCCGCCTCAGCGCGGATAGCCTTGAAAGATTCTACATGAAGGATATTGGGGCGCGGGCATACCTGGTCACAAATTCCACAAAGAGTGCAGTGATATAAGCCTTTACTGACTGCTTCAAGCACTCGGTCACCCTGATCATAATCATCGTAAAAGCGCTTTGCCAATGCAACCATAGTTGCAGGTCCGGCAAATTGATCCGGCATCATACCATAAACTGGACACGCAGCATCACAGATTGAACAGCGAGTGCAGTCTGCCAGATCGTATATAAGATTACCGTGGGTTGCGTCAAAGACATTGACATCCTCGGGTTTGATTGGTTCAGCACGAACCCGTGCATATACCTTGGAAATCCGGTCATCAAAGTCGCGCTTGTCAACTATAAGGTCGCGGATAACGGTATGTCCCTTCAATGGTTCGATTGTATGGGATTGGTCCGTTAAGGGTGTACAGCATGCCAGTGAGGGAACACCGTCCAGCATCACAGCACATCGTCCGCAGTAGCGGCCATGGCAACTGTAATCATAGGCTACTGCTTCAAAGTTCTCATGGAAGGACACAATTGCCTCCAGGAGTGTCATTTTATCTTTGTATTCCACTTCGTTTTCTACATAGTAGGGTTCTGGATCAACTGCAGGATCAAATTTTAATATTCTAATTTTCATTTTCTATAATCTCCTATCATCGCCTCGAGTATCTTAATATATGTGCTCAGGCATTGTCTTCTTTGAGAAGACAATTTCACCATTTTCAAGTTTACCGACGAGCATGCATTTCCAGTTTTCGTCATCTTGATTCGGGAACTCCGGACGTAAATAGGTGCCCCGGCTTTCCTCGCGGGTTAGAGTGGAATTAACAGCAAGTTCTGCAGAAGCTAGCAGATTGTAATTTTCGATAGCTTCCTTCCACTCGTTATTGAAGGTCAGCGTTGGATTAGTGACAATCATATTGGGGAGTTCTTCTTTTCTAATCCTGGCAAGTTCTTTTGCAGCTGCCTCCAGTTTTTTCGTCTCGCGCAGAATTCCCATGCATTCACCGCAGGCTTTTTGAATATTGTGTCGTACTACATGAGGACGGAGACCTTTCGTAGCCTGTCGTGTGCGTAATTCATGTATCCGGGCAAACTCTGTTTCGACAGGACTCCAATCAATCTCTTTAACTGCTGGAGCGCTGTTGAGGAATTCCAGCGCTGTCCTCATCGCATATGCACCAAAGCGGGTATTCTGATTTACACCAGGCCCACCTCCTGTTCCAGATACTCCTGCACCGCGGGCAAAAAATACTCCGGTTATGTCTTCAGACATCATGTTGTCATCAATGACAGGTGCGCCATTCCGCTCATATATCTCGTCGTGGATAGGTAGCAATTCCGTTTTTGGGTCTATACCAAATTTTTCGAAAACTGACAGGTTGTGAGTCATAGCTCTTCGAAGATGAACACCAGAAAGGTTGGCTAATAGCCCCCCCTCTTTTGTCATCGCACCGGCAAGCATCAGTTTGGCAAGCTCAGTATTAAAATAGGTACGATCGTAAGTTACCCGCTGTAGGTCTAATCCGCTTTCCTCTGTGATTATTTGTTTTCCATCTTTATCGGAGAATGCGAAATATTCGTTTGCATCGGGATTTAATATCGTTCCCCACCCATATGCCAATCCTTGAGGATAGGTCGTCGCAAAATCATAACTTGCATATTCTGAGTCGCCAATCCCAGCACCATGGCGTAATGCCGCCATTTCTACGTCGCCTGTATTATCCGGAGTCTGGAAAGTATTTGCTGAAACGGTATTCCAACCATACCACCAGGTTGCAGGTCCGGTGCAGACCACGGTTACAGGGGCGCGGAATACACGAAAATCCCCGGTGGGCAGGTAAATACCCATTGCCCCGATACAGCGCCCGTTATTGATGAATAGGTCTGTGATCATTGTGCGATCAATAACTGTCACTAGAGGGGACTTAGCTAAGTGGTCAGATGTGTGGCGCGGAAACACACCTTCAGCTCCGCGAATGAAAGGATAGTCGATATACCAGGCTACTGAACCATCTTCGTTCCTGGTTGGGAAGAATTGCCCCCTGTCCAGCCACGTGGCACCCATATCTTCAATGGGTTCTGAAGATGTGGCTTTGTAATAAAGTTCCTGGTTAACCACACGACTGAGATAGGATTCTTTGCTATACATCGTTTTATCTGGGACCCAAGTAGAAATAACATCCCAATTGTATCCCCACCCACCGCTATGGCGGAAAGGTCCTTTATCAATTATCGTAACTTTCTTTCCATCTGCTAGGGCTTGATAAGCGGCAGCCGTACCACCAAAGCCAGAGCCTATGATGAGAACATCGGTGTTGATGACTTCATACTGGGGAGTAACCTTTGCCCCAACATTATTGGTGTTGTCAACTGGCACTACAGGAGCAACAGGAATTTCCTTTTTGGCGCAGCCTCCCAGCATGGTCGCTGCGGCAATGCTGGCAGCGCCTGTCGCGGTGCCTCTAAGAAAGTCGCGACGTGAAATGGCTTTTTTCTGATCCTCTTTTTTCATCTACTCCTCCTTACACAAACGGGAATATTATTGCTTTCTGCTTTTTTACACTCACTTGCCGTTAGCCGTTCCTCTGAAAAAATACTCTTTGCAATCGACAGACTCCTTTCTTATAGACGGGCAATAAATATGCAACTGAGTTCTCTAACAAACCCAAAACAATCAGTTCCTTGCGAAGAAAAAGATGCAAACAAGGAAAGCCAGGTATAATTTTTTGCGGAGTACTGCCTTATGTATATAATAATGTTAGGAATTTATCGACATATTTCAACGATCAAAACACGGGAAGTGTTGTGTAAGCAACAAAAAGGAGTTTTTGATGAACAAGGAAACAGACCCCCGATATCAAAAAGTTCACAAAGCACTCCAAGAATCCCTGATGAGGCTGATCGATCAAAAGCCGTTCGCCAAAATCACTATAAACGAACTTGCTGATCTTACTGAGATTAACAGAAGCACTTTCTACTATCACTACCCAGACATACTGGCACTGTTGAATGATTGTCTTATCGAGGGGGTAACACTAAGAGACAAAGACTATTCTGATGATGAAATCAGAGTTAATTACGAAAAGCACAATGAGCGGACTACAAAGTATCTGCAATTTTGTTTTGATCATCCAGATCTCTATACAATGGTATTAAATGAATTTCAAACCAACCCGTACTTTTCAGAATTCTACGAGACAGTTATCAATACCCTGTGCCGTGTTCAAAGAGGGTTAAATACTGAAAACACAAAGGGCATTATTCCAGACAGACAAATCGCTTGTTACGTTCTTGGAGGACAGGCCAGAATAGTTATTAATTGGTTGCTGAGAAAACCATCCCAAAAAGTCGAACATCTAGCGCGGTGTTATGATGCAATAATGGTTAAAGTGATGTGCAGCCTTATGGGATGCAAAGAACCTGAATGGATTCAAGCATTTGAACAATCTGATACCTGTGAATTGTTCTAAATTCCACCATTATCCACAGGCACAATCACCCTCGTTTAGTCTTCATAGCCTGTTAATCTCAACCCGGAAATCAGGTTCACCTGGCTTCATTTGCTTTGGCTGTAGGAACGAGAAATACCGTCACAGCTTTGGACCGGCCACACTGATAAAACCGGGAAACTTGATTGCTATCCCCAAGTCAGAAATACAAGCGACCGTATAGTCGATTGAGAAGGACTTCGAATTGTTTATGCATAATATCTACTTTGCGTTACGCGCAAATCCTATATACTTATTACTGTTCTTATTAAGGAGGCAATATGCTACCCATCGGAGATGACAATTCCCACCGCAGAATAATTCCCGTGGTCACCTGGGCGCTGGTGATCCTCAACTTCATCGTTTTCTTCATTGAGATGTCGGGTGGAGATGAATTCATCTATACCTGGGCATTCACTCCGGCCTATTTTACGCAAAATCCGGGTGGTTTCTTTATAACGGTTTTTACCGCCATGTTCATGCACGGCGGTTGGATGCACCTGTTGAGCAACATGCTCTATCTCATCATCTTTGGGGATAATGTTGAGGACCGCTTTGGGCATGTCAAGTTCCTCATCTTCTACCTGGTGTGCGGTGTGATCGCCACGTTTGCCCAATATTTTGCCGCTCCTTACATTGAAATCCCCAACCTGGGCGCCTCAGGGGCGATCTCAGGCGTGCTTGGGGCTTACATCATCCTCTTCCCCGCCCGCAGGGTGAGGGTTCTGGTCGCTTTTTGGGTGGTGAGAATGCCCGCGGTCATCGTCATTGGGGTCTGGATCGCACTGCAGCTCTTGAGCAGTATGGGGTCCGTCGCCACGCTCACCGGAAGCACGGGTGGAGTGGCTTACATGGCGCATATCGGCGGATTCTTTGCCGGGCTTGTGCTCAGCTTCTTCTTTCGCAAGCGCCAGACACAGTACCTGCCCCCGCCTTACGTTCCATCCTGAATCATCTTCTTGGATTCTCTGCCCTGCCAGCTGCAAATCATTCACTTGGCGGGGATGTAAGCTTATACAAGTACGCTTTTTCACCGTAAGTTTATTGAAGAAGCGAAGACGCGGGTTTATGATTTGTTGATCTCACCAAACGAAGGGTCTTATGTCTGCCAACTCAATCTCCGATCCGCAACCTGTTGAAAAACTGGATTTCAAGAAAATACTGCCGGTATTTATCATCATCCTGGTGGACCTGCTCGGACTGACCATCATCATTCCGCTCATGTCCTTCTACGCTGTATCTTACGGAGCGAGTGCCTCCACCATTGGCGTGCTGGGAGCGCTATACCCCGCCGCACAGGTGATCGGCGCGCCGTTGCTTGGCCGCCTTTCCGACCGGTTTGGACGCAGACCGATCTTGATCGTCAGCCAGATAGGAACTTTTATTGGATTCCTGATACTTGGTTTTGCCGGCTCGCTGTGGATGATCTTCCTGGCGCGCATTGTGGATGGTCTTTCCGGGGCGAACATCGCCACTGCGCAGGCTGTCATCACCGATTCAACCTCTGAAAAAACGCGCACCCAGGGGCTTGGGCTGGTGGGAGCGGCTTTTGGCATCGGGTTTGTCATTGGACCGGTGATCTCTTTCGTTTCCCTGTCGCTCAGCGGTAACAATTATCATGTACCGGCGTTTGTGGCTGCAGGTTTTTCACTCATCTCAATTATGCTCACCATTTTCTGGCTCAAGGAAACGCTGCCTCCTGAACGGCGGGCAAACCTGGCAAGCCGCCGAGAGCTTTCGCTCTCGCTTTTCCTAGAAACGCTAAAGAAACCCCTGGTTGGTTTTCTGCTCATCCTTATATTTGTGCAGCAGATCGCCTTTGGTGGTTTTCAACAGCTACTATCCTTGTTCACCCTCAACCGCCTGGGATTGAACGCTTCCGGTAATTCGGTCATTTTCGTCTTCGTGGGTATCGTGGTGGTGGCAGTTCAGGGTTACTTCATAGGCAAGTGGAGCCGCAGATTTGGAGAGGTCAAACTCATCCGTTTCGGACTGGTGATGCTGCTGACCGGCCTCATCCTTACCGCGCTCACCCCGCGCATTCCTCCACCCTGGTACTCACAACAGAGTGTCGCTGACGAGCTTTCGGCCGGACGAACCATGCCGGGTGAAACCCCTCCCACGCAGGACCTGCAGGTCGACATTCCCTCTGACGCGAACAAAGGCTGGCTGGGACTGGGCTGGATTCTGTTCGCCATGATCCCGGCCGCCATCGGCGGCGGAGTGCTGCAGCCCTCCATCAATAGCCTGTTGACGCGCAGCGTTTCACCGGCGGAGATAGGGGGTACCCTGGGCATATCCGCGGCGCTGCTGAGTGCGGCGAACGCCTTCGCACCGCTGGCTGGAGGGGCGGTTTTTGAGCGCGTCGGTTCCAGCGCCCCATATGTTATGGGGGCAATCCTGGCAGGATTTCTGGTGCTCGCAAGTTTCAGGGGTCTAAAAACAAGATAAGAAATGGTAGATATTGACAACTTCGCGATCAATCGCGAAGTTGTTTTTAAGGTATATTTAATAAATATTGACGCTCTTGTTCTAATCGAGTATCCTTGCACAATTATTTTTTCATAAATATCAATTGCTCAGGAGGGATCAGAAATGGCTTCTTCAGTTGAGGATATCCTTGGTGTGATCCTTGGTGGCGGGCGGGGTGCACGGCTTTTTCCCCTGACGCAGCAACGCTCGAAACCTGCCGTGCCAATGGCGGGGAAGTACCGCTTGATCGACATTCCCATCAGCAATTGCATCAATTCCGGCATTTATCACATCGCGGTGCTCACCCAGTTCAATTCCGTTTCGCTTCACCGCCACATCACCCGCACCTATAACTTTGATGCCTTCCACACCGGCTGGGTGCAGATTTGGGCGGCTGAGCAGACCGTGGAAAACAACAACTGGTACCAGGGAACTGCAGACGCGGTGCGCAAGCAATTGATGGAGATCCGTTCCGCTCGCACTTCCCATGTACTCATCCTGGCGGGCGACCACCTGTACCGCATGGACTTCCGTAAAATGGCGGATTTCCATTGTGAGAAAAACTCCGATATCACCGTGGCTGTTCAACCAGTCAGTAAAGCAGACGCCGCGCGGTTTGGCATCTTGAAACGCGATTCAGCCTGCCTGATCACCGATTTTGTTGAAAAACCAACTGACCCTGAAGTGCTGAAGCGCGTTGCCAGCCGCGAAGACCCTGAAAAACCTTATCTTGGCTCGATGGGCATCTACCTGTTCAAGACCGAGGTTCTGTGTGATTTGCTGGACAACCACAGTTATGACGACTTCGGTCAACACCTGATTCCTGCCTCCATAAAAACCCACACGATCTATGGCTACGATTTCGAAGGCTTTTGGGAGGATATCGGTACCATCCGTTCCTTTTACGATACCAACCTCTCGCTGGCCGACACCAACCCGCCGTTCAACTTCTTCGACCAGAAATATCCCATCTACAGCCACCCGCGCTTTCTTCCCGGTTCAACCATCGAAGATTGCCAGCTGACAAACGTGCTCATGGCGGAGGGCTGCAGCATCGAAAAATCCTGTATCACCCATTCTGTCATTGGTCTGCGCAGCAAGATCCGGGCAAACGTGACCATAAAGGATTCGATCCTGATGGGCAACGACTATTACGAATGGCCGACCTCCAGGGAAGCCTTGAACGCAGCGCTCGAAATTGGAGCAGATTGCGTGATCGAAGGCGCTATCATCGACAAGAACTGCCGCATTGGTAAGGGCACCGTGATCAAGGGATTCCCCCGGGGTACCGACATCGACGGGAAGGGATGGGTGGTGAGAGACGGGATTGTCGTGATCCCCAAATCCACTACTCTGCCGCCTGGCACCCGCATCGGGCCAGAGGAATCATAGATTACATTTAATTGTAGGAGATAAACAGATGACCAACGGAGAAATTCCCAGAACGCCATCAGCAGAAGACATTTCGCTCACCTGGCATGCGCTGAGTGCCAACGAAGTCCTGCAAAAACTGGACACGCCCGAAAGCGAGGGCTTGTCCCTGGAAGAGGTTGAGAAGCGGCAGGAAAAGTTTGGACTGAACCAGCTCACCGAGAAGCCAAAAGCCACCTTTTTACAGCTGGTATTTTCACAGTTGAAAAGCTTTGTCATCCTGCTGCTCATCGTGGCATCCATTATTTCCGCTGTTTTGGGAGAATACGTGGATGCAGCAGCCATCATCGCCATTGTGGTGTTGAACGCCGTGCTGGGCGTCGTCCAGGAGTCCCGCGCCGAACAAGCGCTGGCGGCGTTAAAGAAGATGGCTGCCCCCGAATGTCTTGTGCTGCGCGGAGGCAAACGCGTCACGGTTCCAGCCAGCCAGCTCGTCCCCGGGGATCTTGTTTTCCTGGAAGCCGGGAATTTTGTTCCCGCGGATATGCGCCTGCTCGAGGCGGTGAACCTGCGTGTGGAAGAGGCAGCGCTCACGGGCGAGTCCGTGCCGGTACAGAAGAACTCCACGCTCACGCTTGAGGCTGATGCCTCACTGGGCGACCGCAAGAACACGGTCTTCATGGGCACCGTTGTGTCCTATGGACGCGGCAAAGGTGTTGTCACCAGCACTGGCATGCACACCCAGTTGGGGTTGATCGCAACCATGCTTCAGGCTGTGTCCGAAGAAGATACCCCGCTGCAGAAACGTTTGGAACAACTGGGCAAAACCCTTGGATGGGCGTGTTTGATCGTATGTGCCATCGTGTTTGGCGTCGGGTTGCTTGAGGGCGGCGCGCCGCTGGAACTGTTCATGATCGCGGTCAGCCTGGCGATTGCCGCGGTACCCGAAGGCTTACCCGCCATCGTGACCATCAGCCTGGCGCTGGGCATGCAGGAGATGATCAAGCGCCACGCGCTCATCCGCCGTCTTTCGTCGGTGGAAACGCTGGGTTCTGCCACGGTCATCTGCTCTGACAAGACCGGTACCCTGACTCAAAACGAAATGACCGTTACCCAGATCTGGGTGGATGGTAAACTGGTGAAAATTTCCGGGCAGGGATACACCCCGCTCGGCGAGTTCTCAATCGATGACAAGGTCATTTCCCTTGACCAGTACCCCGCCGTGCGCACAGCGCTGTGGGTGGGTGTGCTTAACAATGATGCCATCATCGAGAAAACGGTGCGCGAAGATGGCGGGGTGGATTACCGCATGGTTGGTGACCCCACCGAAGGCTCCATCCTCGTGGCTGCCTACAAGGCTGGCGCGGTGACCGCCGAACTGAACAAGGCTTACCCGCGTAAGAACGAGATACCCTTTGATTCCGAACGCAAGCGCATGGTCACCATCCACAGCGTGGACGATCCCCGCCTGGATGACCTTTCGCCGTTCACGGAAGATACCAACAAGGACTGGTCGGTGATCGCGGTCAAGGGGGCGCCGGATGTGGTGCTCACCCTGTGCACCAGGTACCAGCCCATGGATGACGGCGCGCCGGTTCCAATGGACGAAGCCGCGCGCAAACGCATCATGGCTGCCAATGACGCCATGACCAATCACGCTTTGCGCGTGCTGGGCGTGGCTTACCGCACCGTGCAGGGTGCGCCGGATACCACCGAGAACCATAACCTCGAACAGGACCTGGTCTTTGCCGGCCTGATCGGCATGATCGACCCTGCCCGGCCGGAAGTGAAACCGGCGATGGAAACAGCTTCACGGGCGGGCATCCGCACCATCATGATCACCGGAGATTATCCCAACACTGCCCGCGCCATTGCCGAAAGCATCGGACTGCTGCGCTCCGGTCACCAGGTGCTCACCGGGGCTGACCTGGAGAAACTGGGCGACGAGGAATTACAGCAGGAAGTGAAGCGCACGGATGTGTTTGCCCGTGTTTCGCCCGAGCATAAACTGCGCATTGTCAATGCCCTGCAATCCAACGGCGAGGTCGTGGCCATGACCGGCGACGGCGTCAACGACGCCCCGGCCATCAAGCAGGCCGACATTGGCGTCTCCATGGGCATCACCGGCACCGACGTGGCAAAGGACACAGCCGACATGGTGCTCACAGACGATAATTACGTCAGCATCGTTTCCGCGGTGGAGCAGGGGCGCATCATCTACTCCAACATCCGCAAGTTCGTGTATTACCTCATCTCCTGCAACCTGGCGGAGATCCTCATCATCTTCCTGCCCACTGCCTTTGGCAAGCTGTTGTTCCCTGAATTAAGCACGGAACAGCTGGCCCCCCTGGTTCCGGTGCAATTGTTGTGGCTCAACCTCATCAGCGATGGCGCACCGGCAATCGCCCTGGGCACCGAGAAGGGCGACCCGGACATCATGGACCAGCAGCCGCGACCGCCCAAGGAACCCATCATCAACAAGAACATGCGCATCGGGCTGGTTGCCCAAACCATCGCCATTGCGTCGGTTACACTATTCGCCTTCTGGCGCGGATTGGTCTACAACGGCAACCCCATGGTGGAAAACCTCGCCTTTGCCGAGACGATGGCGTTCGTCACGCTTTCCGCTTCTGAATTGCTGCGGGCGTTCACAGCCCGCTCCGAGCGCTACCCCCTGCTCAAGATCGGCATCTTCTCCAACAAGTGGATGAACATCGCCGTGCTCACCTCTTTTGTGCTGATGCTCCTGGTGGTGTACGTTCCCTTCCTCAACCCCGTGTTCAACACCACTCCCCTGGGGGCAGAACAATGGTTGCTGATCGGACCGCTGCTCATCATCCCCTCCATCGTGGCCGAGGTCACCAAAGCCCTCATCAACCGCCGGGACAGAAAACAACTGGCGAAAGCTTAAAGCAAGTAAATATTCGGCACGGGTGCCCTAATCGGTGCCCGTGTCTTTGTTTAACAGGTTGCGGATGGGGGCGTAACTTTTGCGGTGCTGCGGGCAGGGTCCATGTGCTGCCAGCGCGGACTGGTGAGAGCGTGTGCCGTAGCCCTTGTGCCGCGTAAAACCGTAGCGGGGGTCCTCTTCGGCGTAACGCACCATCCACTCATCCCGCGCGGTCTTGGCCAGGATGGAAGCCGCGGCGATGCTCAGGCTGCGCTGGTCGCCTTTGATGAGCGCGGTCTGCGGCAGCGGATCATCGGGCAGGAACAGGGCGTCCAGCAACAGGTGCTGCGGCTGTCGACCGAGCTGCTCCAATGCGCGGCTCATGGCCAGGCGCGTGGCGGGCAGAATGCCGAGCGCGTCGATCTCGCTGCAGGTGGAAAAGCCAACAGCGCAGGCAAGGGCATGCTCCCGCACCAGCGGGGCCAGCGCGCCGCGTTGCGCAGGGCTGAGTTGCTTCGAATCCCTCACGGCGGAAAGGGCAGCGGGGGGTTGAAAGAAAGGGGGGAAGACCACCGCCGCGGCACACACCGGTCCGGCCCAGGCACCGCGCCCGGCTTCGTCCAGCCCGGCCACCAGGGGCAACCCGGCTTTCCAGAAAGAGAGTTCAATTTCGAGTGTGGGCGAGGGCGGGATGAGCGCCGGATCAACGCGGGCGGGCATACGTTCCGCGCCGCAGGTTGCGGCGGATGGTGAACAGGTCCAGCGCCATGCGGGCTGAATCGCGCAATACTTTCACCTTGCTGTTGCCGTGGTAGTACCAGGGGATGGGAACTTCTTCGATGTGCAGCCCCAGTTTGAAGGCAATCGCCAGGATCTCCACGTCGAAGGTCCAGCCGGTGATGGTTTGCAGGGGGAAGAGGGTTTCCGCGGCGTCCGCGCTGAAGCATTTGAACCCACACTGCGTGTCCTGCAGCCTGGGCAGCGCCACCAGGCGCACCAGGTTGTTGAACACCCGCCCCACCAGGTGGCGGTAGTGCGGTTCGCCGTAGCGCACCGCGCCGGGGGCTTCGCGCGAGGCGATGGCAATATCCACCCCCTCCAGCAGCGGAGGCAGAAAGCGCGGGATCTCAGAGAGTGGCATGGAAAGATCCACGTCGCAGATGAAGCGGTACTGTCCACGCGCCGCCAGCATGCCGGCCTGCACCGCGCGCCCCTTGCCGGGCAGGTCAAGGCACAGCAGGTTGGTGCCGGGGTGGTCTGCGGCGAAGGCGCGGGCGATCTCCCGCGTGCGGTCAGAGCTGCCGTTCTCCACGAGCACCACCTCGCTGGGGTATGGCTGCGATTGGGCAAAGGATAGTACCGCCGCCAGCGTATCCGGTAGGCGCTGCTCCTCGTTGTGCGCGGGGAGGATGAGGGAGAGGAATGGGGTCTCGGTGGGCATGGGCTACCCGTCAATTATAAACGGGAAGGGCAGGAGGAGATAACCACAGATTAAATGGACGGCATAGATGGTACCAAATTAGGTTAAAACGCCTGGTACACGAACGGCGCGGTGGCGTCGGAGAAGTAAGCCAGCAGCGCCACAAGCAGCAGCACGACCACCAGCAGCACCTGCCAGACCCGCGGCCAACTCAACAGAAACTCTTCGCTTTTGGCTTTGTTTTGCAGCAGGTCGAAGCCGATGGCCGCTGCCAGCACGAGCAGCAACAGCGGGTTGGGCAGGTCAAAGCCGCTCCAGCCTGAGAGCAGGCGCGCGCCGCTGAGGGTGTTCACCAGCCCGGTCCAATCCGGCACCGTCCACTGGAACAGCCCCTTGAAGTATGCCCAGGCAACGGGTAGGGACAGGCGGAAGGGCAGCCAGGCCAGCGCGGCGAGCAGGAAGGTGAGTATTCTTCCCGTGTTTTGCCGCCATCGCGGGCGCTCGTCCAGCGGGGGCTGCGGGCGCGTCAACCCCGGCAGGCGTTCCAGCACCAGGTACAGCCCGTGCAGGGTTCCCCAGGCAAGCATGTTCCACGCCAGCCCGTGCCACAACCCGCTCACCAGCAGGGTAACCATGGGCGGCACGACGATGTTGACAAAGTGATCGCGCTGCGGGTAGCGCTTCATCAGCGGTCGCGAGAGGGGGAAGAAGATGTAATCGCGCAGCCAGTTTGAAAGGCTGATGTGCCAGCGCGTCCAGAACTCGGTGAAATTGCGCGAGAGGTAGGGCAGGTTGAAGTTGGGCATCAGCTCGATGCCGAACCACAGGCTGACGCCGCGCACGATGGCGGTGTAGCCGGCGAAGTCGTTGTAGAGCGCGAAGGCGTAAGCCAGCAGCCAGAAGAATAGGTGCTGCCCGGCGTACTGCGCCGGATCGGTGAAAGCTTCAGCCGGGATCATGTTGAACAGCGGGTCGGCAAAGACCAGCTTGCGGAACAGTCCGCTGAGCAGCAGGGCGGCGCTGCGCTCGGCCAGCCCGCGGTTCCAGGGTAAGGGCGTGTTCAGCCTGGGCAGGAAGGCGCGGGCGCGCTCCACCGGGCCGGAGAGCAGCTTGGGAAAGTAGAAGATGTACACGCCGAAGCGGATTGGATCGCCCTCAGGTTTGAGGCGTTTGTTTGCCACGTCCAGCAGGTAGGAGATGGCCTGCACCACCAGGAAGGAAAGCCCCACCGGCAGCAGGAGCTGCAAAACACTTTCTGGCTTGAGGATGCCCAGGGATTGTAGAAAGGCGCTGAACTCCGGCAGGAAGAAGTGGTTGTACTTGAACACAAACAGGAACAGCACGTTGACTGCCACACCGACGCGCGCCCAGGTTTTGGAGTGCAATTTGGAAGGATCAGCTTTGAGCCCCATGCCGTAGTTCATCCCGGCGAAGAGCAGCAGCACCAGCACGAACTTCCACGACCAGGTGGTCACGAACGCCGCGGAGGCCAGCAGCAGCCCTGCGTTGCGCAGGCGGGCGGGCAGGCGGCGGTAAATCAACGCCGCGGCGATGGAACAGGCGAAGAAGAGCAGCGAGGTCACCGTCATGGCGCGCTCCACAGGCCTTCCGCGTGCAGCAGGCAGACCTGGTTGTGGATGCAGGAGTCAGCCAACTGGTCAGCCAGCAGCTCAGAGTAGAGCGGCGCGCCGATGTAATTGAGGTGATGGTGGTCCACCCTGCCTTCCATGGGGATGAGTACCCACGATAATGGTTGCAGGAAGACCGCCCGGTCGTTGACCACGATCTCCTGCAGGTCGGACAGGTATTGCGCGTGCACCGGCTCCCCGCCGAAGTAGACAAAGTAGGTGGGGTAGATGGGCATTTCGGTGACGAACACGGTACGTTTCTCGCTCCCGTTCGCCAGGATGCGCTGCAGATCGGCGATCCGGCCGGGATCCATTGAGTAGTTGGAGAACAACTCGAAGTTCTCCTGCTCCTTGGGGTCAGCCGGGTTGGGGGGCTGGTCGATGTTCTCGCCGGTATTGCGGTCGGCTTCGTAGCCGCTTCCGCTGGTGTCGCCGTAGCGGCGGATGGACATGAGCAGGTTATCCAGAAAGTCAGCGCGGCTCCAGTTGCGGAGGGTGAGCAGTTTTTGCAGGATGGCGGAGTTGTCCTTCAGCCAGCTGCGCGGGGAGCTGCTTCCGCTGATGTGCGCGCTGAGCCATTCATCGGAGAGGAACTGGGATTCAACCTCCAGCCCGTTGGCGGCGGTGTAATCGCGCATTTCGGTGACGAACACGATCGAGCCGGGATGAAATTCTTCCACCAGCACCTTCACCAGGTCGGCGTTGGGGGCAACGGTCAATCCTTCGATGCCGAAGTTGAAGATGCGCAGGGAATCACCGGTTTGCTCCTCGTAGCGGCGCGCCAGCACCTGGGGGTTGATGCCGGTGTTGACCATCGAGTTACCCACCAGGATCACATCCACGCCGTTGTGCCGGCGGGCGTAGTCCTGCAGTTTGAACCATTTGATCTCGAACTGGGAATGGTAGACCCCCAGCGAGCGCAGGTTCACCTGCTCCGTCAGGGGCTGGCGGCGGTACGCGTATTCAGCCAGTCCAAGCAGGACTAAAAACGCAACCAGGCCAATGACCAGCGACCACAATAGCGAACCACGCCTGGCGGCTTTGGTGTTTCCGGGGTTTTCGGCGGGGGTTTGCTGTGCCATTTTTCTCGGGTGTGAACGGGGGTCATCCCCCCGGATGAATCAGGCTGATGGCTTGGGGTCGTTCTTCTTTTCAGCCAGTAATTCAGTCAGCCGGGGATGTCCTTGATAATAGCCGTGGTATTTCTCGGGCAGCATCACGGCGATCTGGCACATGATCTCGTCGGTCAGGTCCTGTAGCTGGTGCTCGCGGTTGCCGCGGTCCAGCTTGGGCGGGAAAATGGGCAGTCCATACTCCACGGTGATATGCGGGCGCTTGAGATGCAGAATTTTGCTGACAGAATCCTCTGTGCCTGAAATGGCAGCCGGAATGACGGGCACGCCTGTGCGCAGCGCCAGCAGGGCGGTGCCAGGTTTGCCCTCCAGCAGGGTGGCGGTGGTGCTGCGCGTGCCTTCGGGGGCAATGCCAATGGCTTTACCCTTTTGCAACGCTTCAACCGCTTTGCGGAAGGCGGAGAAGTCCGCGGTGTCGCGGTCCAGCCAGATGCCCTCAGCGGTGACGATGAACCAGCGCAGGAGAGGATGCTTGAGATACTTGGTGGTTACCAGGGCGGTCATGTCGGGGCGGCGCGGATTAATAAACAGCACGGGGATGTCCATGCGGCTCATGTGGTTGGTGGCAATGAGCAGCCCTCCCGTTTCCGGGACGTTCTCAAGCCCGATGATCTCCGTGCGGGTCAGAGCCTTCAATAAGCGATTGATGATCCTGCGTAGCTTGGTTGCTTTCATTTTCAATCCATCCCGTTTGTGTAAGCGCCTGGTTTTACCAGTTTATGCGACAGGTTCCTGCTTGTTGGCTTTGTTTTCCCGGCGCGCCTTGAAGAATTCGATAAACACCGGAATAAAGGAGATGACGATGATGGCGATGGCGATGAGCGAAAAATGCTCCTGCACGAAGGGAACGCTGCCAAAGAAGTAACCGGTGAAGAGGAACACTGCCGGCCAGATAATGCCGCCGATGATGTTGTAGGAAATGAAATGCCCGTAGGTCATCTTGCTGATGCCTGCCACGAAGGGGGCAAAGGTGCGGATGATGGGCACAAAGCGGGCCAGGAAGATGGTCTTACCACCGTGTTTCTCGAAGAAGGCGTGGGTGCGGTCAAGGTATTCTTTTTTAAGGTGTTTCGAAAGTCGCTCACCGAGGAAATGCCCGATCCAATAATTGGCGGTGTCGCCGGCGACGGCAGCAACGACCATTAAACCGTATAGCAGAAGTATGTTGAGCGGGCTGCCGGGGCGGGCTGTCAGGGCGCCAGCGGCGAAGAGCAGCGAATCACCGGGAAGGAACGGCATGACCACCAGGCCGGTTTCAATAAAGATGATGATGAACAGGATGGCATAAGTCCAGCCGTGGAAAATAACGATCAGTTTGTCCAGGTATTGGTCGATGTGCAGGATGAAGTCAATGACGGTCTTAATCAATTCCATGAATGTGGAACCTCGGTTTCCAAGAATGAACCCTAATTTTACCCTAATAGTGGGGGAGTTTCAGGCGGCAGGACGGGGGGCATTTCAACCGGGCGAAGCCGGCGGTTGGCGATGATGAGGATGGCCAGCATGAGCAGAGCCAGCCCGCCGAGCACCCACAAAGCGGAGTTCTTTAGCAGCGGAGACAGGTCGAGCGGCAACTGGTCGCCGGCAAGTTTGAGCCCGGCGAACACCGCGAACAGGTTCCAGGCGCCATGCACCAGCACAGTGAACAAGTAAGTGGCCCCAAGCCTGATGAATTTGTGGTCCTGCCAGGCACTGGCCAGCGCCCAACCGTTCAGCCCCGAAAGCACGGTGTGAAGCAGTCCGGCACCCACCCTGCCAAGCACGGTGAAAGCCCAGTCGTCTCCTGTGACCGCAGTGAGAGCCAGGGTGCTCTCCAGCAGGGCAAAGGAAGCGCCGCAGACGAGACCGGCTCCGAACCCTTCGGCGGGAGTGAACTGCCGCCTGCTAAAGAGCCACACCGCCAGGGGTTTGATCAATTCCTCGAGCATGGGTAGGAGCAGCGCAACGCTCCACAGCCCCACGGCGAGCACCTCTGGACGGGCAAGCAGGGGTTCAAGGGCGGGGATGAGGTTCGGCGCATCCAGCGGATTAAGAATGAACTGGTTTTGTATCTGCTGGATCAACGAAGAGAACTCAGGCTGTTGCATGAGCCAGGCTGCCCCGAGGATTAATACCAACAGGATGAAAAACATCTCAGCCAGGATGACCAACGGCATGGTGAGAAAAATACTGAAAACCGAAACACCCCAATGGCGCTGGGAGCTGCCGGTGTTCAACCGGAAACGACCGAGCTCAATGAACCACCACAACGGGAAAATCACCGCCAGGATCGCCACCAGGGGTGAAAGACTGGAAAATTTTGATCCCGCAATAATTTTTTCTTCCAATAATACCAGGAGCGGCACCAGCAGCAGGGCGATGTTGGCGTAGAGCAAATTAGCTCGTCCCGGGCGCGGGGGAGTATTTCCAGACAGGCGGCGGATGGAGAGGATGAGCGAGGGCAGCGTGATGAGAGCCGTGAGACCGATCACCCAAAGGAGCGACCTGGATTGATCCAGGGTTTCTGCGCCGATGGAGGATACACCCGGAATGGCGAACATGACCGCCAGCGCGCCAAGCGTGATGAGCGAGGAGGACAGGCTGAGGATGCTGAGGATTAGCTGCGCGATGGTTAAACCGCGGGAGCGGTCTGTGGTGAGGTTCAAGCTCATATTGTCTACTCGATCCTAATGGGTTTCTTCCAGCCGGGAGAGCACCGCACCGCGCAACTCAGCCTGAACCTGGCTTGGTGTGGCGCTGGCGTTGATCACCTTCCAGCGGTTTGGTTCGGATGCCGCAAGTTCAAGGTACCCCTGCCTGACGCGCTTGTGGAAGGCCAGCTCGTAATCATCCAGGCGGTTCCACTCTCCGCCCCCGGTGTGGCGCCGTGCAAGCCCCTGCTCCACGTCGATGTCGAGCAGGAGAGTGAGGTCAGGAATGAGCCCGCCAGTAGCGAAGGACAGGATCTGGCGCAGCGAGGTCAGGTCAAGTCCGTGACCGTAGCCCTGGTAAGCCAGGGTTGAATCAGCGTAGCGGTCGCTGATGACCACCACGCCTTTCTCCAGGTTGGGGCGGATCACCTCCGCCACGATCTGGGCGCGGGCTGCGCAAAAAAGCAGGATCTCAGTGCGGGGATTCATGCTCTTGTTGTCCATGCGCATGATGACCTCGCGGATCTGGTCGCCGATGGATGTGCCGCCGGGCTCACGGGTGGTGAGCACCTGGTAGCCCCGGGCACGCAGGAAATCGGCGAGTTCGCCGATCTGCAGCGATTTTCCGCTTCCGTCAGGTCCTTCGAGTGTAATGAACATAGCCAACCCCTCGTTATTCCCGGAAGATCCTCACCCTGCGGTTGGGATCTTTGCCGTATGAATGGGATACCAGTTGCGCCTGGCGTGCCATGTCGTGCTGGATGCGGCGGATGGCGGAAGTGGCCGGCGGAAGGTCCACCCAGCGCTGACCGCTCAGTACGGCCTGGATGGCGGACTCGGTCTGGTTGGCCACTTCGTCAATGTTGAAAGCGCCTGATTCCTGCGGCAGGTTGAACAGCTCCGCCAGGGATTGCTCCATCTGGTTGATGGTGTTCGCGCGCAGCACCACAATGGGAACCCCGCGCGCCTCAGCCTCAGTGATGGGCTGCTGGCGTGAGCGGTAGTAGGAGCGCAGGGTCATGACAATATCCGCCTCGGTCACGTCCCTGGCTACGAAGGCTGGCACGCCCAGGCGGTGGGCTGCCTGTTGCAGGCGGTTGCGCGCCACCCCGTAAGGGTAGATGCGAATTTTCTTCACCGGTTTGCGGTCGCCATACTCATCAGCAAGACTTTCGGGATAATTGGCTGTACCAATCGGGCGCTGGCTTGAATATTGGTTGCTGGCGTCGCCATTCTTTTGGTCGGTTCCGCCGGGGTAAGATCGCCTGGTCCCCTGCGACATTCCGCGGGCGGCGGCTGGGAGGGGCGCTTTTTCGATGTGCACCTCGTCTTTGTCGTCCCTCCAGCGGATCTCGGGCTGTAGGGGATAGCCGCGCACCAGGGTGTCGACCGCCTGGGCTACGTCCGGATGGACGGCCAACCGGTCTCGCTCCTGGATCTCGATGAGTACGTCAAAGGTGGGTGGGGAGCGGCGTTCCAGGACGGTTTTTTGTGTGCCGCGGCGGCGGGCCTCTTCATCTGAAAGGGTGACCGATTCAATGCCGCCGACCAGGTCAGAAAGCGTGGGGTTGAGCAGCAGGTTTTCCAGCGTGCGCCCGTGGGCGGTGGCCACCAGCTGTACTCCGCGTTCGGCAATGGTGCGCGCGGCCATGGCTTCCAGTTCTCTTCCGATCTCGTCAATGATGACCACTTCGGGGTTGTGATTTTCAACAGCTTCGATCATCACTTCGTGTTGGAGCGAGGGGGTAGCCACCTGCATGCGGCGGGCTTTACCCACCGCGGGGTGGGGCACATCCCCGTCGCCGCCGATCTCATTGGAGGTATCCACCACGATGACGCGCTTGGTTTCGGCCAGGATGCGGGCAGATTCACGCAGCATGGTGGTCTTGCCGATGCCGGGTTTGCCCAGCAGGAGGATGCTTTTGCCGGATTCCACCAGGTCCTGGATGATCTCGATGGTGCCGTAGACGGCACGGCCGACGCGGCAGGTGAGCCCCACGATGATGCCGTGGCGATTGCGAATGGCAGAAATGCGGTGCAGGGTGCGCTCGAGTCCGGCGCGGTTGTCGGCGTCAAACTCACCGATACGGGAGACGACGTGATCAATTTCCGAGCGGCCCACTTCCCTGTCGCTCAGCGGTAATTCCTTATCCACAAAACGTGCCATGGGCAGGCGGCCAAGATCGAGCACAATTTCAAGCAGGTTATCGCTGTTGTTTGCCCTGGTGACAGCCTCAACAATGTGAGACGGGAGAACTGTCATCAGAACGTGTAGATCATCAGTAATTCGTTTTTGTCCCATAAAGACCTTTATTTTGAGCCTTTGGCAGGCATCCGGTTCTCCTGGTAAGTTTGAACGATGGGTGCGGTGGGTTCTGCCTGACGGGAATCAGAGCGGACCCGCTGCGCCTGTTTGAGCAGGAGGGGATTGCCAATGGCAAGATGTTTGACCAGAAGGGCGAACCTGGGAGAGGGGGCTGCCTGGATGTCTGCCAGCGCGTCTGAAAGCCACGCCTGGTAGGAACGCACCTGCAGGTACACCGGTCTCCCGGGCGACTCGAAATAGCGGATCAAACCATGCAGCAGCGAAGGGATGTCTTCGACGGACGGATGTATGACCGGTATTAGGTAGATCCCTTCTGCGCCGTTGTGGATTTCTACGTAGGCCAGGGTTTCCCCTTCTTTTTTGTAGACTGCCCGGGGTGTACCCCCATTGGTAAATGGCTCGGCGTTTTGCACGAGCGGTGGAACCAGCGTTTGGAACAGGCTGCGCGCGGTGTTCTCGTCTGTGACGGAAGGGGCAGACCAGGCGGCTATCGGTTGGTTTTCAGAAACACTATCGGGTAGTTTCCAGAAGGATTCCCAACTGAACACAGAGAAGCCAACGCTGCGCAGGATGTCGAACAGGGAATGAGATTCTTCAATCTCTGCCAGTACGTTCAGCGCGCCCATCTCTCCTGCTTTGGTGCACAGGAACTCGATCAATACGTCCAGGTTTTCTGCCCTGCCCGAAAAATCCGGCAGGATGAACGAGAAGTACGCAGACCGGTTTCCGGGTTGGTGGAGCACCTGACCGACATAATAGTAACTGTTGTCAAAAGTGGACAGCACCGCGGTGGAACTGAGGGAGGTCGACCTAATGCGCGAAACCAGGTTGGAAATCCCTACCGGGTTTCCATGGGTGAGGAATAATGCTTTATTGAGGCAGATCACCCGGCGGCGGTGACGTAGGACTGTGGGAAGATCATACCAGGCGAAAGGGCGAACGTTTATTTTGCCAGCTCCATAAAATAGCGGTGAAAACGGTCATCACCGGTCAGCTCGGGATGAAAGGAGGTTGCCAGCAGGTGGCCTTGTTGGGCAGCAACGATGCGGCCATCTTCCAGTTGAGCAAGAACGTCCACGTTCTTTCCCACGGATTCGATCAGCGGGGCGCGGATGAACACTGTGTGAAAGGGCTTATTCGCCGGGTCAACCTGCAGCAGGCAGGGCACATTCAAGGCTGCTTCAAAGCTGTCCACCTGGCGTCCGAAGGCGTTGCGTTCCACGGTGATGTCCATCAACTGCAGCAGGGGTTGCGAGCGGCCGACGCTCCTGGAAAGGTAGATGGCACCGGCACAGGTACCCCAGATGGCGTGTTCCCTGCCGAAAAGCTTTAGGGGCTGCGTGAGCCCAAACGCGTCTGCCAGTTTGCCAATGGTCGTGGACTCGCCGCCGGGAATGATTAACCCGTTAAGTTCGGCCAGGTGTTGGGGCAGGCGCACCTGCACCACCTCCACGCCCAGGGACTGCAACATGGCCTGGTGTTCAGCGAAGTCACCCTGCAATGCCAGGACGCCAATTTTCATAAGCAACTACCAGCCGCGCGTGGCGATCTTTTCCGCTTCGGGCATGGCCGAGATCTGCCGCCCGACCATGGCTTCACCCAGGTTACGGCTCACTTCTGCCAGGATCGCGGGGTCGTTGTAATGCGTGGTGGCTTTGACGATGGCGGCGGCGCGTTTTGCGGGGTCACCGGATTTGAAGATGCCGGATCCCACGAAAACGCCATCCACACCCAATTGCATCATCAGACCAGCATCTGCGGGGGTGGCGATCCCGCCGGCGGCAAAATTGACCACCGGGAGGCGTCCGAGCGTGCGCACTTCCATTACCAGTTCAAACGGAGCGCCTATCTCCTTGGAGAAAGCCATCACTTCTTCCTCGGGCATGTTCTGCAGCTTGCGGATCTCACCCAGCACCGAGCGCGCGTGACGCACGGCTTCGACCACGTCACCGGTGCCAGCTTCGCCCTTGGTGCGGATCATAGCCGCGCCTTCGCCGATGCGGCGCAGTGCTTCACCCAGGTTACGGCAACCGCATACGAAGGGCACCTTGAAACTGTGCTTGTAAATGTGATGCGCCTCATCAGCAGGGGTGAGCACTTCGGATTCATCAATGTAGTCCACACCGATGGACTCGAGGATCTGAGCTTCAACAAAATGACCGATCCGGCACTTGGCCATGACCGGGATGGTAACCGCTTCCATGATCTTCTGGATCATGTCCGGATCGCTCATGCGAGCCACTCCGCCGTCCGCGCGGATGTCGGCTGGAACCCGTTCAAGCGCCATTACCGCGCACGCGCCGGCATCTTCGGCGATCTTGGCGTGGTCCGCGTTGACCACATCCATGATTACGCCGCCTTTAAGCATTTGGGCTAACCCCTTCTTTACTTCAAACGAACCAGTCTTTTGTTCCATGCCTACCTCCTCAACTCGCTACGCGAGATAATGAACGCTTCACTGTGATTTTACCACGCCCGGCTATGGGCGGCAACGACAGGGGTTGTACGCCGGGCTGCGCGGTATGACGAAAATTAAAAAATTACCAGCCGCAAATGAACGAGCGTTCACTCGGGCTGGTGATCTTGAAATTCCCTGTAGACCAGGGGTGTGGCTAAAAACCGGATTAACTGACTTTTTCGAAGCGGCTGCCGGGAACACCGCAGACCGGGCATTTTTCAGGGGCAACGCGGGCGTGGGTGTAGCCGCAAACCGGGCAAATGTAATAATCGTATTCTTCCCCGGGTTTTCCCAGTGCCTCGAGCGCGTCCTTGTAGAGCACCTCGTGCACCTTCTCAGCTTCGTTCGCCCAGTGGAAGCTCTTGAGCGCCCTGCTTTCGCCTTCGTCCTCAGCGTCTTTCATGAAGGCGGGATACATTTGGGTGTTCTCGTAGCTCTCGCCAGCGATGGCAGCCTTGAGGTTTTCAGCGGTGGTGCCCACCTCTCCAGCACTGCGAAAGTGGGTTAGCGCGTGGAGCGTTTCCGCGTGAGCAACGGCCCGGAAAAGGCGCGCTACCTGGGCGAACCCTTCATCATCAGCCTTTTTCGCAAAGGCGAGATACTTTCGGTTTGCCTGGCTTTCACCTGCAAATGCCGCCATCAAATTTTCGTGAGTTTTACCCATCTTGACTCTCCCTTTGTGTAGAAAAATTTTGAATTGCCGTGAATTGATAGGGTCATTTTAATGCAAAAACGATAAAAACGTCATGTAAGAAAATCACCTGGATTTAAGACGAAAGGGGTGTTTTCCTTTGACTTAATTATGATACAATCATACAATAATACAAAGATACAATGTGGTTGTGTCTTTGGAGGTGAAAATGTGAGCGGACTACAATTTAAATTGGATTTCAGATCCGGAGTCCCCGGCTACGTTCAGATCGTTGAACAGGTGCAGGGGTTCCTGGCCAGGGGGGAGTTGAAGCCGGGTGACCAGCTCCCCACGGTGCGCCAGTTGGCTTCAGAATTGCGCATCAACTTCAACACCATTGCCAGGGCTTACCGCATGCTGGATGAAGCCGGCTTGATCTCCACGCAGCAAGGCCGCGGCACTTACATTTTGGATACCACGGAACCAGAAATCGAAAGCCATCTAAAATCGAGTACGCTCCATGCGCAAATCCAGCATTTCTTCGCGATGCTCACGCGCCAGGGTTACTCGATGGAGGAAGTGGAAAAAGGACTTACTGAAGTGCTGGAAACCTGGACGAAAGATTACCTGGAACCCGAAAATGAATTTGAGGAAGAGGAATAGAGAGGAAAAAATGCAAAACAAGAACGCAACAGGAAATTCAAGCAATGAACAGCAGGGGTTGTCCCCGTTTCGGGACGCGTTGAAGTTGAACCGCATGAACTCGATCAATGCGCACATGAGCCCAATCGCAGTAGCCATATTCCTGGTCCTGATGTTGCTGGGAATTGGAGCCGCCATTTACATGGACGAGTCCGGTTATCCGGAAGGAAGAATCCTGCTGGTGGTGGTCCCCATCCTGGTGATCGCGTTTGTGCTTTTGTTCGCCATCCAGGTCGCCCAACAATGGGAAAAGGCCGTGGTGTTACGACTGGGAAAGATCCATGGCTTGAAAGGCCCCGGTCTTTTCTGGATCATCCCCATCATTGACTCAGTAACCACCTGGATCGACCAGCGTGTAATGGTCACCCCGTTTTCGGCTGAAAAAACACTCACGCGCGATACCGTCCCGGTGAACGTGGACGCCGTGCTGTTCTGGATGGTGTGGGACGCTGAAAAAGCGGCGCTGGAGGTTGAGAATTACCGCAACGCCATCGCCTGGGCTTCGCAGACTGCTTTGCGGGAGATCATCGGCCAGATGACCCTGGCCGACATCCTCGTCGGCCGGGCGAAAATGGACGCCGACCTGCAGAAGATCATCGACGAACGCACCACCCCCTGGGGCATCACCGTGCAATCCGTCGAGATCCGCGACGTGATCATCCCGGCCGACCTGGAAGACGCCATGTCGCGCCAGGCGCAGGCTGAACGCGAACGGCAGGCACGGGTCATCCTGGGCGAGTCTGAAATGCAGATCGCGCACAGCTTTGAAGAGGCTTCCAAAGCTTATGCCAACAACCCGACCGCCCTGCACTTGCGCGCCATGAACATGCTCTTTGAAGGGCTGAAACAAAAAGGCGCTCTGGTCATCGTGCCGTCGAGCGCGGTAGATACCATGAACCTGGGCGGCATCACAGGCATCACCTCGCTGGCAAAGCAACAACTAAAGGATAACTAAGCGTCCGACAGGGTGCCGGGGATCGCAGTGGAGATCGCAGAACAACATAACCCTGCGGATTCCCGGTATACCCCTGGAAATGGAATAATAATTGTTTCACGTGAAACAAGAGGAAATCAATGGGAAAAGCAATCGTTGTAGACCAATTGACACACAAATTCGGAGAGCGAACCGCCATCAACGACCTCTCGTTTACGGTTAAGCAGGGTGAGGTTTTTGCCCTGCTCGGACCCAACGGGGCGGGCAAGACCACCACCATCCGCATTCTCAACGGGCTGTACACGCCAACCCGCGGTCATGTCTCTGTGCTGGATAAAGACCCTTCCACGGACGGGACGTGGGTACGCACTCACACCGGGGTGTTGACCGAGACGAACGCGCTTTATGAAAGGCTGACAGCCACCGAAAACCTGCACTTTTTTGGACGTTTGTACGGATTGCCAGAATCGGTGCTGTTAAAAAGAACTGCTGAACTTCTGGAAAAATTTGGACTTACCAGCAGAGCAAACGATCGTGTGGATACTTACAGCAAGGGCATGAAGCAGCGTTTATCGCTGGCCAGGGCGTTTTTGCACCAGCCGCGCATCCTTTTCCTGGATGAGCCCACCGCCAGCCTGGACCCTGAATCAGCCGCCCAGGTGCACGAGATGGTCGAGGCCATTCACCGGCAGGACGGATACACGGTCTTTCTCTGCACCCATCACCTTGAGGAGGCGGAACGCCTGGCGGACAGGGTGGCGATCCTCAACCGTGGTCGGTTGTTGGCCGCGGGCAGCCTGGCAGAACTGAACCAGCGTTTCAATCCCGGTACTCGCGTGGAAATTCTGCTGGAATCCTCCCTGGCTGAGGATCTGCCGCTGGCGGGACTGCCTGGCGTACTGGAATCCCAATGCAACGGACGCGAGATCAGCGCGAGAATAACGGAGGAATCCGTCATTCCTCGGCTGGTGGAGTACCTGGTGCTCAAAAAAGCCCAAATAACGCGTGTGACCCCGCAAAAAAAGACATTAAAGGACATCTATTTTGCGCTGCAGGCGGAAGCAAAGGAGCAGGACGAATGAACTGGAGATCAATCTTCACCATCACGAAGAAGGATATCAAGGAAGCCAGCCAGAACAAATCGGTTTGGCTGCCCATGCTGGTGGTGCCCACCATTTTTATCATCATCCTGCCGGTTGCCATGGTACTGGCGGTCACCGCAGCCGCAGATTCCGCCCAGGTATTGACCTCTGATCCGGACCTGGTGAACTTTTTTGAGCGCATGCCGGAGGCGATGAAAGCGGTTACTGCCGGGTTGACACCGAACCAGAGCGGTATTGTGCTGGTGATGGGCTACCTGTTTGCCCCGTTCTTCCTGATCATGCCGCTCATGTATTCCACGGTCATCGCCGCCGAATCGTTTGCGGGAGAGCGCGAGCGGAAAACCATTGAAGCCCTGCTTTACACCCCCGCGAGCGACATGGAAATGTTCCTGGGGAAGGTGCTTGCCAGTTTCATCCCGGCGGTGGCCATCACCATTGGCAGCTTCCTGGTTTACATCCTGGTGTTGAATGGGGTGTCCTTCCAGGTGATGGGCAGGATCTGGTTCCCGCTGCCCAGCTGGTACCCTCTCATCTTCTGGGTCTCCCCGGCCATTTCCCTGCTGGGGGTGTGCGCCACCGTGTTGATCTCGTCCAAGGCACAAACCTTCATGGGGGCTTATCAATCCAGCGCATCGCTGGTGCTGCTGGTTTTAGCACTTCTCGCCGGACAGGCAACCGGAGTGCTATACCTAAGCCCGTTGGTGAGCCTTCTTTTGGGTTTGGGGCTCTGGCTGGTGGATCTTTTACTGGTCCGCCTGTCAGTGCGGTCCTTTAACCGGGCGAAATTGATCGCTTCATCGGCGCAGTGATTGTTTCACGTGAAACAATCGTCACCAGACTGATGCTGGCGCACATAAAATATAAGTTATACTTGGCAAATCTCTCCGGCGCGGCTTGAGGCTGGTGCAATCTGGAGAAGAGGTGAGTCTGTGAACACTGCAAATTTCCCGTTAATGATCACTTATATCCTGTCAGCCATCATCATGGTTGGTCTGCCGGTCTTCCTGGCCATCTTCATCACGCGCAAGTTCAGGGTTTCCTGGCTGGTGGTGCTCACCGGCGTGCTCACCTTCCTGGTTTCCCAGGCGTTGCGCATCCCGGCAACCAGCGGAATTAACGCGCTGTTCAGCAATGGCACCTTGAGTGTGCCTTCCGCCCAATGGATGCCCGTGATAAATGCACTGCTGGCGGGTTCAATGGCCGCGCTATTTGAAGAAAGTGCTCGTTGGGCAGGATTCAAGGTGCTGCGACGCAAAGCCGAAAAGTTCGGATCCGCTTTGGCCCTGGGCGCAGGGCATGGCGGCATTGAAAGTATCCTGATATTTGCCCTTTACACGGCCGGCACCCTCTTTACGGTGTTGTTCTACAATCCCGGTGCGGAGATCGCCAAGGGTGTTTCCACCGATCAGGTACAGTACACACTGGCGCAGATCCAGCAGTTCTGGACCAATCCGTGGACCAGTGGTCTGCTGCCGGGTGTGGAGCGCGTGATCGCCATCGTTACGCAGATCTTCCTCTCCACCCTGGTGTGGAAAGCCATTGTTGACCGCGCGTTCATCTGGTGGTTGCTGGCTGTGCTGTATCACCTGGTGGTCGACGCTGTGGCGGTCTACTTATCCCAAATCGGCTGGTCCTATTGGGTGGTGGAAGGCATCCTGGCTTTGTTCATGTTCCTCAGTGCCTACTTGATCTACCGCTTCATCAAGGATGAATCGGAGATCGAAAAGGAAATGGAGGAAATTGCGGATGAGGACCTGGATGAAGAAGACCTCGATGATGACGATGACGATGACGGGGATGACGAAGAAGAAAAAGCCGACGCCATTAACGTGGACGAGCTTGATGAATTGGAAATCTACGAAGGCGATGACGAAGACCTGGATGATGACGAGCTTGACGGTGATGATCTGGGTGATGATGAACCCGGGGAAAATGATTTGCCCAGACTTTGATCGAACCCGTTGAATCTTATGAATGACCCTGGCGTACCTGCCAGGGTCATTTTTTGTGGGGGATCAGAGTTTTTTTGCCAGGAATCCCAGCGCCTTGCCCGCTTCTTCATTCATCAGGATGCGCAGGGTATACCCCGGGCGGGCGTCTTCCACTTTCACCAGGCGCAGGCAATTCTCGTAAGGTTTGGCTTCGGGCACCCATTCCAGCAGGTGATTGGGGGTTTTCTCAAAGAAGTCAGTATTCAAAATTGTCCGCGGGTCATCCACCTGCAGGGCGAGCGGGTAAATCTGCGACTCAAGCAGGTCCTGGAAGAAATGGGTGCCCAGCGAAGGCTCGGGGGGAAGTCCGCATTCCTCCCCGGCAACCTCGATCAGCGCTTTTGCATGATAGATGTCCCCGTATCCGATGGGAACCCCGAGATCGGAATTGGAACTACCCCAGCGCCCGGGACCCACGCAGATGAAGGTCTCGTCCCTGAGGGCTTCGTTGAGCCTGCCCACCAGGCGCGCGAGGGTGGAGCGTTCCGCGTTGGTGGCCAGGGAAAAATAAGCATCCGGTTGCACGTAAATAGCCCAATCCACTCCTTCCACCTTGCCCTGAGGCACCATGAATTCGCTGGAAAAGACCACCAGGTCCTTGTCCAACCCGGAGGGAGGTCGTTCCACTTCGGTCTGCAGCAAGTGACCCTGCGGGCGGCATTGCAGGATGGTGATGCACAGGTGCGGGCGCCCTTTCGCGTCCTCGTCGACTCGCAGGGTGAACTCCACGTCAACCGGGTTGCGGTACGCCTGTTCGAGCGCTTTGAGGATGCTTTTCATCCATTCGGCAAAGGGGGTGCGCTGCAGCAGGACGTCGAAGGTGAGCACCAGTTTTTTAGGGTCCCCAATGATGGTGGAGCGGATGGTCTCAAAATAGCCGTCTTCGTCCGTTTGGGCGATGTAGCGCAGGGGCTGGTAATCGCTGCGCAGCACGTCCAGCACGGGCAGGGTGGTAAAGCGATTGTGTTTCAGGTCGATCAGGTCCACGTACTGCTGGGAGTAGCGCCGGATGGATTGCGCATCGTTCGACGGGCGCAGCCTGGGGTGGCTAAGCGCGATGAGTCTCGGGTAGTCGTTGCCCACACGGTCAACAGCGCGTGTTCCCAACCCCCAAACCAGGCGCACAAACCCATCCTCGGTGCGGATCTGGGGCGCCCAGCGGAAGGTGTTGCGGCTGAAAGCCACCCCGGCGGCGTGTGGCATGAGGTAATCACCGAATTTTTCACCCTCCACAAGCTGGATCAGCAGCGCCATGCGCTCGTCATAGTCAATAATGCCCTTGCTGCGCCGGTAAAGAAGGGGATTGGGGTTGAGCACAGAGGCATACACCTGGGCAATGGCCTGCGTCAGGTCAGTCAGGTTCTGTTCCAGCGTTCCCTGGTTGGGGCAGAAGATGCTCTCGTATTTACCGGCGAAGGCGGTGCCAAAGTTGTCTTCCAGCAGGCTCGAAGAGCGCACGATGAGAGCTTTTTTCCCGATCTTGATCAGCATGGTCTGCAGTTGGTCGAGGATATCGGGCGGAAAAGTGCCATGCCTGAACTCTTCTTCGATCTTTGGGTAGTCTTCCCTCATTTCCGCTTCGGTCTTGTACTTCTGGTCATTCCATTTGAAAAGGTTGTTGATGGACATAAAGGTGTAAAACTCATCCGAACCGATATAGAAGGATTCAGGCGTGGAAAGGCAGGGCACGGCTCCCAGGTCGGAGCTGTTCTTGAGGATGTGCTGGGCGAGGATCATGCCGGCGGATTTTCCGCCGATGCGGCCGGCGCCGATCTTGCGGCGGCGGATCTCGGACAGGTCGGTGATGGACAGCCATTCCTTGGCTATGTTGATGTAACGCAACTGGTCACTGATGAGCGTGCGGATGAGCACCACCTTGGATTCTTCAAGCCTGGCGATGAACTTCTCACGCTCGTTTTCGGGCATTTTCTCGATCATGAGCGCCTGTTCAAATACCAGGTCCAGCGGCGCCAGCTCCGGGTTGATCGCCAGGCGCACATCCGGGGTGGTCACGCCGCGTTCCTGCAGGGTGGCTTTGATGATTTTGTCGAGCACCTCGAAGGGCACGTGGCGGTTGAAGAGCAGGTCGGTCAGGTGATCGCGCAGGATGGATTTGCGTGTTTCCCACAGGTCGGTGGTTTCCTGCCCGTAGGGGTTTCTGATGCCCTCCATTTTTTGGGTTTGAATAGCTTCGGTACGCACCTGGGCTTCCAGGGTTCGGGGGTCGGTGATGCCGCGGGCGTAGAGTTCGTCGCGCATGTGTTCGCGGATGCGGCTGCTGAGAATGGGGTACTGGGCGAGGGTGAGCACCAGGTTGAGCAGTTTTTCAGTGGTATTGGGAATGAAATCCATTGAATTGCCTTAATTTTTTCTAGAAATAATTAATTGTTTCAAGAAATAATTCCCCTCTCGGGTGAGGAGAGGGGAGTAAAACAAGCGCATGAATGGTCCTAACCGAGGTGCATGGGCATGATCACATGCACAAAGTTGTCGTCGCCGACCGGTTTGATCACTCCGGGCGAGTTGTTGGCGTTGGTTTCAAGGGCGACATTGGGGGCGTGCACCACGTCGAGCACCTGGCACAGGTAGCTCACGTTGAAGGCGATCAGCAGGCCGTTGCCTTCAATGTTGGCTTCCACCACGATGTTGCTTTTGCCGGTTTCCTCGGTCTGCGCGCTGATGCGCACCTGGCCGTGGGAATCCTCCTCGGGCACGATGTCGAGGCGGATGACGTAGTTGCCGTCGCGGGCAACCACCTCGGCCTGGCGGCAGGCTTTGAGGAAGGCGGGAGTTGAGATGATGGTGCGGGTTTTGGCGCTCTTGGGCAGAATGGCGCGAAAATCGGGGAAATTGCCGTCAATTAACTGCGAAACCAGCTCAGCGTCCTTGAGGTGGAAAATGACCTGTCCGCGTCCCTTGGGCACCACCATGGTGACGGCTTTGTCCTGGTCGGTGAAGATGCGCGCCAGTTCGTTCATCGCCCGCGCGGGGATGATAATGGAAAAGTCCTGTCCCACCGGGTTGGATAGCGTCTCCTTGCGTACCGAAATGCGGAAGCCGTCGGTGGCAGCCAGGGTGATCTCGTTCTCAGATACTTCCATTTTCACGCCCTGCAGCACGGGGCGGGCTTCGTCATTTGAGGCGGCAAAGGCCACTTGTTGGATCATTTCTTTGAAATCAGCCAGGTTGAGTTCCACGCCCTCGCTCAGGTCGGGCACGGGGATGGGCGGAAAGTCCTGGGCGTCGATGCCTTTAATGTCGTGCACCGAGCTGTTGCACACCAGGTTGAGGGTTTGGGTGCGCTCGTCGAGGGTCATGGTCACGTTATCGGGCGGGAAGGTGCTCACCAGGTCAACGATGGTGCGCGAAGGAATGGTGATGGAGCCTTCCTCCTGCACCTGGGCGGGGATCCAGCAGGTGATGCCCAGCTCCAGGTTGGTAGCCGAAAGGCGCAGCCGCCCCTCGTCGGTGGCCATGAGCACGTTGGACAGCACAGGCAGGGTGGTGCGGGGAGAAACTGCGCGGCTGACGATGCTCAGACCGTGTGCCAGGTGTTGTTGGGTGACAATCGCTTTCATAGACGCCCTCTTTGTTTCTGATTTTTAGGTATTAATGAGTATACAACAAAATGAGGTTTTGTTGGGGGCGTTGGGTTGGTAGGGGGGATTGAAAATGAAGGTATTGTTGGGAATTATGGTGCGTTGAAAACCAAACGAGGGGAGAAAAACAATGCCGGTGATTAATAGTTTTCAACACACCCTATATTGAAATGTGGAAAAAACGCAATGTCTTGTAGGGTGCGTTGCTAAACGCACCAAATATGTGTTGGTGCGTTGAAAACCCAATGAGGGGAGAAAAACGATGCCGGTGATTAATGGTTTTCAACACACCCTACATGGAAATGTGGAAAAAACGCAAGGTCTTGTAGGGCGCGTTGCTAACCGCACATTTTTATGGTTTTTGTTCTCAATAATGATGGTGCGTTGAAAACCTGAATCCGGTTGAATAATCCATCACGTAACTTGACAGGTTTTCAACCGCGCCCAACAAATTTCAATTTCAACCCACCTAACCAGGATTGATTTACAATATTCTCGAACGGAGGTAACCATGGCCTACCAGGATGATCCCGAGGTGTTCGACCAGGCGTATGCCCTCTACCAGCAGGGGCGCTTCCAGGAGTCCTACGACCTGCTGACCACCGCCCAGCCCTCCCACCCGCAGCACAACCAGCGCTTGTACGAATGGCGCTTCGACATCGCCGCGCGCATGGGCCAGCTGAAACTCGCCGAGCAGGTGCTGCAGGATGCACTCGACGCGGGTTGTTATTACGGCGATTACGCCCTGCGTAAGGACGATGACCTCAAAGAGATGCAGGGACGCCCGCGCTTTGAGGCGCTGGTGGAGCGCAACTTTGCCATGCTCGCTGAAGCCCAAAAGCACGCCCGTCCCATGCTGGAGGTGTTGAACCGCGGCGTGGAAGAAAAATCCACCCTGCCCCTGCTGCTGGCGCTGCACGGCAACAACTCCAACAACTTCCGCTTCCGTCAGAACTGGAGCAGCCTGCAAGGCTCCAGCTGGCTGGTGGCGCTGGCGCAGTCCTCCCAGGTGAGCGGGAAAGGTCTCTACAGCTGGAATGACATGGCGATGGTGGAAAAGGAGATCCGCGAACACTACCGCCAGCTGATCAAGGCTTTCCCGGTCGATCCAAAACGTGTGATCCTGTCCGGTTTCTCCAAGGGCGGGCATGCGGCCATCCTCGCGATGGTCAGGGGTTGGGTGATGGCCAGCGGCTTCCTGGCGATTGCCCCCTACGTGGGCGATGTAGAAGCCTGGAAGCCCCACCTGGAGGAGGATTACGGCGGGGAGTTGCGCGGGGCCTTCCTGTTGGGGGAGAAGGATGAGCTATGTACCCCCGGAGCACTGGCGTTGAGCGAGATCCTCATCGCGCGCGGCATTCCCTGCCAGGTTACGGTCTTCCCGGGCATGGCGCACGAGTTCCCGGAAAATTTTGCTGCGGTGCTGCAGTCAGCCTTTCGTTTTCTACTGAAGGAGGAATGACCCATGACGAAAAGTTCAGATGCAAGCGAGATCAAGGTTTTACCCCTCACGCCCGAAAGGTGGGAGGATTTTATGACCCTGCTCGGTCCCAACGGTTGCGCCGGCTGCTGGTGCATGTGGTACCGCGTGACCAACCGGAATTTCAAAGAGTTGGGCAAGGAGGGCCGGAAAAACGCCATGCACGGACTGGTTGAGGCAGGCATGGAACCGGGGTTGATCGCGTACCTGAACAGCACTCCCGCCGGCTGGGTGACCATCGCGCCGCGCGCGGAGTACGTGCGCCTGGAAACCTCGAAGGTAATGGCAGCAGTGGATGCTGCGCCGGTTTGGTCGATTCCCTGTTTCTTCGTCCACCGCAAATTCCGGCGGCGTGGGCTGACCGGGGTGCTCATCCGCGCCGCGGCGGAGCACGCGCGCTCCAAAGGCGCCTCCATCATTGAAGCCTATCCTTATGACGGTCCGGAAACGCTATCCGCGGCGAGCGCGTTCATGGGCCTTGCGTCCACTTTTCGTAAGCTCGGTTTTGTGGAGGTTGCCCGGCGGGCGGAGAACCACCCGGTGATGCGCCTGGAATTGGGTTAATTATTTCTCGAAACAATTACCGGATGAATTATTGGAAGAAAAAACTCCCCGTGGATTCACGGGGAGAGATGCTATAATCAAGGTGCCGAAGGTGGGAATCGAACCCACATTCCCGAGGGAACACGATTTTGAGTCGTGCGCGTCTGCCAATTCCGCCACTCCGGCAATTGCAGTCAGAGTATATCCAACTATTTCACAAGGGTCAAGGGAACGATTATGAAACTGGGAATCATAGGCTTACCTCAATCGGGGAAAACCACTCTTTTTAACGCGCTCACGCGCGCCACGCAGCCCACGGGCTTGACGGGCAAGATGGAAGTGCACACCGCGGTGGTGGACGTACCCGATCCGCGTGTGGACAGGCTTTCAGATATGTTTAAACCCAAGAAGACAATCTACGCCAAGGTGACTTACGTGGACATCGCCGGGCTGGACGGCAGCTCGGGCAGCAGCGGCATTTCCGGCGCGCTGCTCAACCAGTTGACGCAAATGGATGGCTTCATTCACGTAGTGCGCGCCTTTGAGGACGAGAACGTGGCGCATGTACGCGAGACCATCGACCCGCTGCGCGACATTCAGAACATGGACGGCGAGCTGGTGCTGAACGACCTGATTTCCGTGGAACGCAAGCTGGAACGGCTGGCGGAGGAAAAGAAAAAAGGCGCCGGGCGTGACAAGGCACTGATCGAGCGCGAGCAGGCTTTGTTCGAGCGCTTCCATGAAGTGCTGGGCAACGAGGTGCCGCTGCGTGATGTTGAGATCACTGCCGAAGAGGAAAAACTGCTGAGCGGCTTTGGCTTTCTCAGCCGTAAACCCATGCTGATTGTCTTGAATTTATCCGAGGGGCAGGCTACCCCGGAGATTCCCTATGAACACAAGCGCAGCAAAGTGGTGGCGCTGCAGGGCAAGCTGGAAATGGACATCGCCCAGCTCAGCCCCGAGGAAGCACAGCTCTTCCTGGCGGAGTACGGCATTGAAGAACCCAGCCTGAACCGCATGATCCGCCTCTCTTATGACCTGCTGGGGCTGATGTCCTTCTTTACCGCCGGTGAGGATGAGTGCCGCGCCTGGACGGTGCACCGCGGGGCGACGGCTCCCGAGGCGGCCGGCGAGATCCATACCGACCTGCAGAAGGGCTTTATCCGCGCCGAGGTGGTGGCATACGACGACCTGATGGCACTGGGCGGCATGCACGAAGCCAAGACTCACGGCAAGTTGAGGCTGGAAGGCAAGGAGTACATCGTCAAGGATGGGGATGTGCTCAATATCAGGTTCAATTTGTAGAAACCAGTAATTAGTGATTAGTAATCAGGGAAAAACCAGAGTCCAATAAACTGTTGCCCATTAGTGTTCAAAATAAAGAGAGCATGATGACCTCGTGCTCTCCTGCTTACTGCTTACTAATTACCGATCACTAGTTCCTAATACCTTGTCCCTGATCACTAGTCCCTGATCACTTGCTCTCCCCAATCCTTCTGCAATTCTTGCAGGTCCACCCGCGAGGTCAAGTCCGTGCTGAGCGGGGTGACCGAGACCATGCGGTCGATATTGAAGGTGCGTACGTCGGTGAGCGGGTCAGCCATGTCCTCGTCATTGGGCATGGGGCGCGCATCGATGCGCGGGATGCCGCCGGGGGTTGAGGCGGGTTTGAGGTACGGAACGAAGTACGGGTGCCGGCCGAGGCGCGTGACGCGCCAGGGGGTATCAGGCGTGGCGCTGAGGGGTACGTTCACATTGAGCACCATCACGTCAGGCGGCATTTGTTTTTCCAGCAGTATCCTGGCAAAGCGCCGGGTGAACACCGCTGCGGTGGAGAAATCCGTCTCGCGGGAATAACCGAGGTAATCCTCGTTGCCCAGCTGCAGCGAAACCGCCAGGGCTGGGATGCCGTAGGAAGCTGCTTCGAGCGCTGCGCCAACCGTACCGGAAAGGGTGATGTCGGTGGCGGGGTTCTCTCCGTAATTGATGCCGGAGACCACCAGGTCCGGTTTGAACTTGAGAATGCCGAAGACGCCGTACTGCACGGCCTGTGCAGGCGAGCCGCCCACCGCGTAGCACACCCAGTCCTCATCACCGATGCGCAGGTTGGTGGGTTTGATCTCGCCATCCGTCCACGGGGGAACGCTGCGCCCGGCACCGGAATGCTGCTCGCGCGGAGCAGCCACGGTGACAAAGCCAAGTTTTGAAAGCTCGTGCGCCGCAGCCCACAAGCCGGGCGAGTGGATGCCGTCATCATTTGAAAGCAGTATCTGAATTTTTCCGTTGTTCATAGTCTGTCCATTTGTGCTTGATAAAAAAAAGAGCGGTAACCCGCTCTTTGTCTGGTGCCCCCGGGGTAATTCGAATACCCAACCTTTTGCTCCGCAAGCAAACGCTCTGTCCAATTGCGCTACGGGGGCCTGCCCTTGTTGAGCGAATGAAATATACCCCAATCGACCGGAAACGTCAAGGAAAGCGTGGACGGGCGCTTACCGCTACCCGCCTGCGAGCGGAGGAACCTCTTTGCTGTACCACAGAGTATTGGATACAAAGCGGAACCCGGCTTTTTCTGCCGTGCGCCGCATGGCGACATTTTTACTGCTTGTGCCCATCAGGGCGGTGTCGATGCCCCTTGCCTTCAACAGGCGCATACCGGCGAACATCAAAGCCAGTGCCAGCCCCAGGCGTTGATAGGCAGGGTGCGTCCCCACCGGGTCCGTCCAGCCCTCCCTGCTGCCCTCGGCGCGAGCGCCATCATCGGGGAATACCTGGCAGACGCAGAAGGCAGCCAGCTCGCCGCCGGGAGCCACGACCACAAGGTCGAGTTCAGGGCAATAATCCGGCGCCGACATGATCGTCCGGCGGTATTCCACGGTCATCTGCTCTGTGCCAAAGGCGGCGCGCCAAAGTTGCACGTAAGCCTCAATCTCGATTTCGCCCGCCATGGGGCGGATGAGGAAACCCGGGGGAAGAACAGGTTCGGGAATGGGATCCTGAAGCGAACGTGACATCAGGATGGAGGATTCCTCCTGGCGCAGGAACCCGTTGCGTTCCAATAGCGCCACGCGTTCATGGTCGCTTTCCTCCGTGCTGGCATCCAGGGTGTTGGATTCCCCCTTCGCCAGGTTGCGGTCTGCCATGGCGGCCTCTGCCCAACCCATCATTTCCTTCTCAACCGCGGGGGTAAACTCACTGGCGAGGAAAGCGTTGACCAGGTTCTGGTACTGGCTGACATAGGAAAAGCCAACCAGGCGTCCGCCGTCATCCTCCCACAGGCGGGCACTGGCCTGCGCATCCGCATCCGCCAGCTCCTCGAAGAGATCGGTTGCCACGGGATACACCTTTTGACCCGCTTCCCGCAGGTTGACCAGCAGGCGGGTCATGGCTTGCAGGTCATGCGGACCATTGTATGCACGGGAAGTCAAGGGTGCCATCTTAGATCCTCCTGTATTCACTGATTCCAATACCCAGGCAAAATAGGAATGTTCGTGAAAATGCCGTATCGTTTTGTGAACATTTCCGTCAAATATAGTTATACTGTATCTTAATTTGATTCCAAAATATTTTGAAGGGAGAAAATTGATGAAAAAGGTTTTCCTGGCTCTAAGTGTGCTCGTTGTTGCAATGCTGGTTCTTGGGGTTTTTACCCCTCAGCCCGCCTTCTCAGCCTCTGACGAGGGCAAGACGCGGGTGATGGTTCAGTTCAAGCCCGGGACGCGCGGGGCTGTGGAAAAAGTATTGAACGGAGTGGGGGCGCAATATCATTACGCGTTCAAAGAATTGAACGTTCTCGCGGTCACCGTACCGGAGAACGCCATTGCCGGTTTGTCCCGCAATCCCAATGTGGTACTGGTTGAGGAAGATGTAATGCGCTACCCAATTGGCATCACCCCGTCCACGCGGGAAAGCGTCGCCATGGTTGATCTGCCCGAACAGGTGGTTCCTTACGGGATCGACATGGTCCAGGCACGCGATGTGTGGGATGCCAACCGTGATGGGGCTGTGGATGTCGGGGCTCCTACCGGATCCAACAGAACCGTATGTATTATTGACTCGGGAGTGTACAAAACTCACGAAGATCTGCAAGGATTGAATATCATTGGCGGCTACACCACAATCTCGGGCGGATGGGATGCAGACGGTTCCGGACATGGCACGCATGTGACCGGGACGATTGCTGCCATGAATAACGCCCTGGGTGTTGTGGGGGTCACACCCGGCACAGTGAAGCTTTATTTTGTGCGCGTGTTTGGTGACGATGGCGCGTGGGCGTATTCCTCCACCCTGATCGACGCCGCAAATCGCTGCGCGGCAGCCGGGGCAAACATCATCAGTATGAGCCTGGGCGGCAGCAGGTCGAACACCACTGAAAGACGGGGATTTGATACCCTCTATTCAAAAGGAGTTCTTTCCATTGCCGCAGCAGGTAACGCTGGAACTACAGCCCTGGAATATCCCGCGGGGTACGCGTCGGTGGTTTCAGTGGCTGCCATTGACGGATCAAAGGTAGTGGCAGATTTCTCGCAGAAAAACACAGATGTTGAGCTGGCTGCCCCCGGGGTGGCCGTTCTCAGCACCGTTCCTTACATTGATTACAGTGCCTTGACTGTGGACGGCGTTGCTTATACCGGTTCGCATGTTGAGTTTGCTGCGCGTGGAACTGCCTCTGGAGCCCTGGTGGACGGCGGGCTATGCACCGCAACAGGCGCCTGGTCCGGCAAGGTTGTCCTCTGCCAGCGGGGAGACATCTCTTTCTATGACAAAGTGATGAACGTCCAGAACAGCGGCGGAGCTGCGGCAATTATTTACAATAACGTGCCGGGTGATTTCCTCGGCACCCTGGGTGAAGGGTATTCTTCAACTATCATAGCTCTCAGCCTCTCACAGGAAGCAGGCCTGTACCTGGTTGCCAATAAACTGGGTGTTATTGGAGATGTTGAAAGTACCCTCGTCCAGCCTGCCAGTGGTTACGAGTACTATGACGGCACCTCCATGGCCACGCCGCATGCTTCGGCTGTCGCAGCACTGGTTTGGAGTGCGGATCCTACCGCCACGAACGTGGAAGTGCGCAACGCGCTGACCGGCTCAGCCGAGGACCTGGGAATTGCCGGAAGGGATACTTCCTACGGATTCGGCCTGGTGCAGGCTTATGATGCCATCCAGCTCCTCACCGGGGGCGGTGGCGGCGGCACCACAGGCACGATTCATGTGGCTGACCTGACCGGGGCAAAAACTGTCACGAAATCCAAGTGGACCGCCAAGGTCACTGTCAAGGTAGTGGACCAGGACGGAGTGATAGTTTCCGGTGCAGTAGTAAACGGTGCATGGAGCGCCGGGGCTACCGGGACAGGCACCTGCACAACCGGCTCGACCGGAACCTGTACGATCACATCACTCAGTATGAAGCTGACCGTGTCGTCAGTAACCTTCTCGGTCACAGGGCTTTCTTTAAGCGGTTACACATACGAACCTGCAGCCAATGTTAAAACAGTGATCACGATCATAAAATAAGATGACCAGCAAGATTACGAAAATCACGGAGTGGATTATCCACTCCGTGATTTTTAATGTTGAACAACGCACCTATTAAAGCCAAATGCCTGGGTGAGGGGGGCACCCAAGCATTTGACTTTCTTATTTTAGCATAATTTTTCCGAAAACGTCAAGGGTTTTTTGCAAATTGTTTTGACAACAACCCCACGAATTTTCAAAAAACTAACTTTCTTCGATCTCAACGGTGATCAGTTTCACTGCCGGGCTGCCCACCCTGGAGGGGTCACGTTCGGGGATGGAAAGGAGCACGTCCAGCCCTTTGGTCACCTGTCCGAAGACGGTGTGCCGGTTGTCGAGCCAGGGGGTGGCAACGTGGGTGATAAAGAACTGTGATCCGTTGGTGTTGGGTCCGGCGTTCGCCATGGAAAGCACACCGGGTCCAACGTGGCGCAGGCTGGAATGAAATTCGTCTTTGAACTTGTAACCCGGACCGCCCATGCCGGTTCCGGTGGGGTCCCCGCCCTGGGCCATGAAATCTTTAATGACGCGGTGGAAGATGGTGCCGTCATAAAACCCTTCGCGCGCCAGGAAGACGAAGTTGTTTACCGTGTTGGGTGTTTTCGCAGCGTAAAGGCTGCAAACGATGTCGCCTTTGTCCGTTTTGAAGGTGGCGTTGTAATTTTTCTTGGGTTCGATGCCCATTTGAGGCGGGGTGGACCATTGCTTTTTGTCTGTCATAGTATCCCTTTCGAGTGGTAGATGGTTGAAGCGGGATTGTAACACAATCCGGGTTTATCTTTTTAAAGAAGGGCGTTTCTGTGAGAGGCTGTGCACGCCCCAAACGAGGATGAAGATGACCGTGCACACGAGCACGATCGCCGCGCCGGAGGCCAGGTTGAGGTAGTAAGACAAATATAACCCGGTGATACCGGAAACAACAGCGATGAGCGCCGAAAGGAGCATCATGCGCGGCAGCCGCCGGGTGAGCAGCGACGCGGTGGCTGCGGGGGTGATGAGCATGGCCACCATCAGGGTGACGCCAACGGTCTGCAGGGAGACCACAATGGACGCAGCGATAAGGCCAATAAGCAGGTATTCCAGCCAACGGATGGGCAGGCGCAGGGTGGCAGCCAGGACGGGGTCGAAGGAGATCACCAGGAATTCCTTGTAGAAAAGGACGATCAACAGGATGATGAGCACACCAAAACTGCCGGTGAGCAGCAGGTCGCTATTGCTCACGCCCAGCACATCTCCAAAGAGGAAATGGGTCAGGTCAGCAGTGTAGTTACGCACAGTGGAGATGAGCGCTACACCCAGGGCGAACATTCCGGCGAAGATGATGCCGATGGAGGTATCTTCCTTGATCTTGGTGGAGCGGCTGACAGCGCCGATGCCAAAAGCGCTCACCAGCGCGGTGAGCATTGCCCACCAGAAGACCGGTCCTCGCGCGCCGCCTCCCACCAGGTAACCCACTGCCACGCCGGGCAATATGGCATGGGCAAGCGCATCACCAAAAAAGGCCATGCCGCGCAGGACAACATATGTGCCCAGCACCGCGCAAACAACGCCCACCACCACTGCGGCTAACATGCCGCGCACCATGAACGCATATTGAAGCGGACCCAGGAGAAAATCAAGCATGGGAATGCTCCTCGTCTCCGCAGCAGGAATCATCAAACACTTCCAACTCTTTTTCGTCGGCGATCACCTGGATCTTATCTCCGTAAGCCTGTTTCAGGACCTCAGCGCGCATCACCTCGGCGGGAGTACCCAGGGCAACCAGACTGTGGTTGAGCAGCATCACCCGGTCAAAATAGGTGGACGCCATTTTCAGGTCGTGCAAGGCAAACATGATGGTCACCCCCCTTTGTTTGAGCAAGTCGAGGATCTTGAATAGTTCTTCCTGCGAGGGGGTATCCAGCCCGGTGACCGGCTCATCCATGAGCATTAATTCAGCTTCCTGCGCCAGGGCGCGTGCGATGAACATGCGTTGCTGCTGTCCGCCTGAAAGCTGGCTGATCTGGCGCCCGGCCAGGTCTTCAAGTCCAACAGTGCGCAGCGATTGGCGCACGATGTCCCTGTCCCGGTTGGAGGGCCAGCGGAAAAAGCCCATATTGCGTATGCGGCCCATCATCACCACGTCACTAAGGGTCACCGGGAAGTTCCAATCCACATGGTGATGCTGCGCCAGGTAGGCGATGCAGGTGTGTTTCCCCGGTTCAGCGCCGTACACCTTTATGCTGCCGCGGTCCGGGCGGATAACCCCGGAGATCACCTTGAACAGGGTGCTCTTGCCTGCACCGTTGGGCCCCACCACCCCCAGTCGTTCTCCCGCGACCAGTTCAAAACTGACGTCCTGTAACGCCACCCCGCCTTCATATTCCACAGAAACGCCTTCTGCTTTGAGGATTGGTGTGTTGGGAATGTGTCCCGCATGGGCGCGGGCGGATTGCCGCACGATAATTGCCGGATTTTCTCCCATTTTCTAATCCTCCAGGGCGCCAAGGATGGCATTTACGTTGTATTCCATGTATTCCACGTAAGTCGCGGCGGGGCCTTCTGTATCAGATAGCGAGCCGGAGTAGAACTGCACCAGTTGGACACCGGTATCTTCAGCAACCCGCCGGGCAAGCGCCGGGTTCACCGTGTTGCCCACCAGGATGGCTTTGACGCCAAATTGAGTGATGGAATCCTCAAGCGCGGCCAGGTCCTTTGCCGAGGGCTGAGCAGAGGAACTGTAAGAGGGAATGACAGCACCAATGACTTCGTAACCATATTTCTCCGCGAAGTATCCGAATAGCATGTGATCGGTGACGATACTGCGGCGTTCCGGCGGGACCCTGCTGGACTGTGTGGAAATCCAGGTGTCCAGCTCGTGCAGGCGGTTGATGTATTGCGCGCTGTTGGCGGCGTAATCCGCGCTGTGTTGAGGGTCAGCTTCGGCCAGGGCGGCGGCGATGTTTTGTGTCCAGATCACCACGTTGTCGGGGTCCCACCACACATGCGGATCACCGGCGGAGTGTTCATCCTGAAAAGCCTCGCCATTTTCCACCTCAAAATGACGAGGGGTGATGCCTTCTGAAACCGTGATGACAGCGATTTCTGAACCGGCATTGGAGATCATGGTGCTCATGAATTCCTCCAGCCCGAGACCAACCTCAAACACCAGGTCTGCGTCGGCCACGGAGGCAATATCGCGCGCTCCAGGCTGGTACTCGTGTTCGTTGACGCCCACGGGGACGAGCGAAGAAACTTGCACGAACTCGCCTCCAACCTGTTGCACAACATCCGCCAGGATCGAAGTGGTGGCAACGACCTGCAGGGTATCGGGGTTCGGTTTGTTGACGGTTGTGCACGCGGAAAGCAGGAATAATGTGATCGTTAGCAGGTAAACAGGGAGGTGTTTCATTTGGTCCTTAATAAAATATGCGTGAGAACGCTACTTTGCAGCGATTTGTAAACAGTCAGGGCAAGTACCCAGCAACTGTAACCAGTGGTCTTCAACGCGGTAACCGGTCTCTGATTCAACAGTTGTGATCAGCGGGCTGATGTCGTCCCCCTGGAAGAGGGTGGTGCGTCCGCATGAAGTGCACACCAGGTAGTGCTGGTGACCGACGGCGGCTTTCATCACCATGTGACAGCCGTCCTCCCTGTGCACGCGCTGGATAAGGTTTATTTTTTCCAGTTTCTCCAACGTGCGATAGACGGTGACCAGCCCGATGCCTGGTTGAACTTTGCGGCTGAGGTCAAAGAGTTCAATGGCATCAAGGGCTCGCGGGCTGTTGGCAAGCAGTTCCACGATCACGCGCCGCGGGGCGGTGATGCGGCATCCATTCTGCTGCAGTAATTCCAACCAAAGTTCTGCCTGATCCATTGCACCTCCTTATTGAAAATGAATTTCAATATCATTTTACCACATAAAAACACCTCCATCAGCGCGGAGGTGTGGTGTATGTGATTGTTTTGTGTCCGTTACTTGATGCTGATGCTGCCCGACCCGCGGTTGTTGATGGTGATCAGGATCTTATGCGCGGCGGTCTCGTACCCTGCTGATTGCCAGGAGCCGGTTTCATTCCCTGACGCGCTGCCGCTGATGCCTGGCGGCAGTGAAAGGCTGCCTGAGCCATCATCCAGCACCTCGATGCGGAACTCGGCGCCAGCCGGCAGGTCTATCGAGATGGCGCCACTGGCGCTGTCCAGTGAGAAGATAAGCGAAGTGGATTCAGGCAATTCAATTCGCATTGCGCCTGATCCGCTCGTGAGCTCCACATCATACTCGGTCGTGCTGACCGGCAGGACAATACTTGAAGCGCCGGAGCCAAAGCTACCCGTCATCGAGGTCAGGTTCAATCCTTCCAGGTTGACGTCAAGCGCTCCAGATCCCCCATCCAGCACCAGCCTGGCAGGTAGTTCAGGAGAAAGGCTGATGTCCCAGCGCTGCATGGGCTCGAGCAGATCCCACACCAGGCCTGAATCCGCGGCGGAGGCTTGTGAAAGCACGATCGTCTTTTTTGCCTCACCAGTTACGTCAAAGTTCATGGTGCCGCGGTTGGTGATGCTGGCATTGATCAACTCTTCTGAATTGGAGAGTTTCGTGATGAAAATTGGGTCTGCAGAACCGGATATCCTGTAGGTGACTGATTCAGTGTTGACCAGCGGCGCGGAATAGACCTTGGTCTGCGGCGGTTCGGCAGAAGGTATGCCCAGGTTGGGGCTCATCACCAGGAAAACAGCCACGGCGGCAACGGTGAGCAGTCCGATCACGGTGCCCACCCAGGGGGAACGTCTGCCAAAGATGATCTCAAGCCCCATCACCACCAACAGCAAAGGCCAAAGCCTGAGAAGCATGGTCAGGTTAAAGACGGGGACGAGCTCCAGGTTGCGGAGTAACAACAGAACCCCGGCGCCGATCAGGACGATCGGCCAAAACAGGGAGTGCGTTCGATGTGGATTTTCCATACAACACCTCTTCGATCTCTAGTCAGGTACTTAAAACGATATACGTTTTAACCTGGCCAGGGTTGCACCGGGGTTGTCGGATACCACCGTGTCGCACTTCAGGAGTTTGTAATACCAGAGCCGGGAATCCGGCGTGGGATCGAGCGGGCACACCAGTTGACCGCGTTTGTGTGCTGCGGAAACAAAAAACGGGTTGAGAAATACCGCCGGCCAGAACGGCCCCAGCACCTCGGGCAGCGGGTGAGGGCTGAGTTTTGCCATGGTGATCCAACCCATTGGCATGGCAGGTTCCACCGCCTTTACAGCCTGAAGCCTGGAGAGGGAAAAGGAGAGCATGATGACCCGCCCGATCAGGTTATACCCGCGCAGCTCGTCCACCAGCCGTGTGCATACTTCCGGCTCGAGGAAGCGGTCAGTTTTCAGTTCCAGGGCCAGCCCGACCCCCGCGGGGAGAATGGCCGCCAGCTCGGCGAGGGTGGGGATGCGTTCCTCTTCGAATCCGCTGAAATCATTCCAGGCGCTCACCGCTTTCAGCTCAACCAGGGTTTTCTCAGCCACCGCGCCGCTGCCATTGGTGGTGCGGTCGATGGTGGCGTCGTGGATGCACATGAAAGTGCCGTCCAGGCTGAGGTGCAGGTCAGTCTCGAGGATGTCGGCACCTTCGTCAAAAGCTTTCTTGAATGCGGATAGCGTGTTTTCAGGGCAGAGCACACGGTTGCCGCGGTGCGCCATCAGGTACGGCTTGCTTCTTCCGGGAAGAGAAAGTGTATCCATTTTTGTCTCCGTTATCAATCAAGTTTCAAGTCAAAGCGGAAGCGGCAATCCTCCTCAAACCACATGGGGAAGTTGGTACCCCAAAGGTTGTTGTGCAGGCAGAAGTGCACTCCCTCGCGCATGTCCGGCTGGTGGTTGTTGAAGTCCAGCAGGCAGCGCTGACCCGGAGCCACCAGCGGAGAATCCAGCGCGGCGATGGTGAATCCCGCTCCATCATCCCGGCAGGATACAAACCTGCCTGAGGCGTGAAGATGACGGTTGCCGTTTTCCACCACGTCCAGGGGAGAGATCTCGCTATCCATTTTTTCGATCTGCCAGGTTGCGCCGGCCGCCGCGGGATGGAAGCTGAACCAGGTTGCCTCCGGCAGTCGCGTGGCCTGCTTGTGAAACCACTGCAAGTCAATGTGCAGGCCGGGCAGAGCACCATCGAGCGAGTACTTCACGAAAACATCCCCCGCTGCGCCGTATTTAACCAGGGCTTCACTTTCAAAGGTGAAGTGAAAAAGTAATTCACTACCTGGCGTAGATTTGGGTTGGAATACCCCCAACAGGCGCGGAAGCCAGAACTTTGCCTGCGGTTGGGCTTCCTCCATGCCGGGTTTGCAAAAGTCCTCCTCAGCCCAGCCGTGGCGCTGTTCAGGAATGATGTAACTATTAAAGAAGGCATCGTACTGCTCAACAGAGAAGGTCTGGTAGCTCAGGCTGACCAGGGGGATGTTTTCATCTGCCCAATGCCGGCCGCCGATGCGGTTGAACAGCGAGTTCGGGTTGCCGGTCGCGGGGTCAAAACTAACTTGGAGATGAGGGTTTTCCAGCAGCAACGACTCTTCATTGAGCGGTTGCATGGTTGAAAGGTCAGGATAATCCGGACGGATCGCCTGCAGTCGTTGGGCAGCTTCCTGTGCAAGGGGTCCGTCTTCTAGGGCGTTGACAGCCAGCTGCGGGTAAGCCCGCTTCTCGATCCAAGAGGATTCAAACTTGCGGAAGTTCACCCTGGGGCGGGCGTCGGCGAATTTTTTTGCGCTGTAACGTTCGTGGTCACCCAGATGGGTCTTCTCATCCATTCCCCAGGTATGTTCCGGCACCATCAGCAACCAGCGGTTGAAGTTGAGGAACCCGGGATCGGAATAGGAAGCCTTGCCTTGCGCCAGCCATTCATGCCTCAGGCGCAGAAGTTCGCGGAAACGGCTGACCTTGATGGGATCAGTGCCCACACCGTGGATCCAGGTGTCGCCGATCTCGTCTGTCAGAATGGGCAGCGTATCGCGCACCGTGACCAGCTTATCGGCAAAGCTGCTGAGGGTGGAGGCAAAGACGCTTGCACCGGGCATGTGACCGCGTACCTCGCGGTAAACATCCTGCACCTGCTCGGTGGACTGGGGTCCCATGTTATCCATGGTGTGACCAAATGCGATCGAATCCTCCAGCCCGGGGATCTCAAAGGTGCTGCCGTAACCGCTTTCGTACATTACGATCACTTCTGCGCCGGAGGGGTGCTGCCAGCGGAAGAGACCCGGAACGCCGGGGACTGTTGACCCGGGGTTCACCCCGATGTGCAGGAATTGCACACCCGCATCAGCCAGTAGGGGGATGATGGCGCGGGTGTGACCCGGCACGTCGGTCATCTTGGCAGCGGTGGTGCGCCGGTCAAAGCGGGCATCCAGCGATTGCGACAGCGAAAGACCAAAGCGGAAGAGCTCAGCGTCCATCAACTCGGTGTGGGTGGTGAAGGGCAAAGCGTGCCAGGCGATGTCTCCCGCCAGGATGGCGGCTTCCATTTCTGCGCGCTCGGCAGGGTTGGCCTGCTCGAGGAATTCGTAGATCAGCCACGAGCCCGTGGTCCAGATGAAGCGTTCGTTTGACCCTGATTCGCGCAGTTCCCGTGCCACGCGCATCGCAGCCGGGATATATTTCTTGAAATAATTCTGAATGACCACCGCGGCATAATCGGTGAAGCCCACGTCGAGATGGGTCTTAAAAATGAGATGAATTTTGCGTTCCATGTTCCCTCAAGCGTTAATTTGTGGTTTTTATGCGCGGCAGCAGCAGCACCGAAAGCAGGAAAAGCCCTCCGTATAGCGCGAAGATGACCGGGTAACCCAACCCGGGCTGGATGGCGTTGAAATAATCCGCCATGGGTCCGCCAATGCTGGAGCCGATGATGCCCGCCCCGGCACCTGCCAGGTTGGAGATGCCCAGGTAGCGTCCGGCGTCCTTGGCCGGCACCAGGTCAGTGCCCAGCGCCCAGTTGCTGGCCATGAACGTGCCGGTGCCCAGTCCGAGGAATGCCCCGGCGACCATCACCATGGGGATGGTGCGCGAAAACACCAGCAGGATGGTACCGAAAACGGCCAGCAGCCCTGCGACTGCGAGCAGCTTCTTCCTGCCTACCCGGTCGGAGAGGTTACCGCCGATCACAGACGAAATGAGGAGGAAGATGAAGATGACAGCGGTGAGGTAGGTAGTGACGGTGGCAGGGTTGGGCACTTGCAGCACGTCCTTGACAAAGAACATGGCAAAATTCCGCACCGAGCCGATGGCCGCCAGGAAGAGCAGGCGGGTAACCACCCACCAGATGAAGGATTTCTGGTTGCTGGATTCTTTGCCGATGCCAACGCGGGCACCGAAATAGACACCAATGAAGATCGAACCTGCCATCCCCAACAACCCCACCAGTCCAACAACGCCAACCCGCAGCCACAGGCTGGTGGTGTCCTCCGGGAGCCAGTTGCCGCTGCCTTTAACCATGAGCAGCGCGAGCTGGGTGACCCCTACGAAGATGACCGTGAGCAGCAGCATGCGCCATACCGGTTTGTCTTCCGGTTTCGGCGGTTTTTCGAGCAGCGGTTCCTCACGCGTGAACAGCACGGTGATCAGCATCGTGGCAAGGTAGCATGCCATGAGAATGATGAGCACCACCCAGAACTTCTGCTTGTCAATCAGCGGAGAGATGAGCAGCACCAGGGCGGACGGGAGCATTTCCATCACAGACTTGATGCCCGAAGCCCTTCCGCGCTGCTGCACAGGTACCACATCGGGGATTAACCCCTGCTGGCCAGCCTGGCTGATGTTGGAAGAGACTTGCAGTAGGATGATGCCCAACAGCAGCACCGCCAGGGAGGCAGAAATTCCAAAAGTGGATTGGAAAAAGTTTTCCAGTGCGGATTGCTGGAAGAAGAGCGATGCGCCGACCACCACCAGAAAGAGGATGTTCAGCAGCGCACCCCAAAAGATGAACGGACGCCTGCGTCCGTACTTTGAGGTGCTGCGGTCGCTCAACATGCCCATCACCGGCTGGATGAACATGGCCACCGCGAGGCCGGTGACATACACCAGGGCGGTGTAGGTGTTCTTTTTCTCCGGCGGCATGAACAGCAGCACCAACGCCGGCAGCAGCAGGGGGCTGATAACGTTTGATGCCATGCTCAATCCCAGTTGATAAGTGTTCAGAGAAAACAAATCGTACCAGTGCAGTTCACGTTTCATCGGGCGGCTCCCAAAACAGAATTATTTCGTGAAAAAACATGCAGGTGGACACGGAAAACATAAAACCCTGACCTTATAGTAGTCAGGGTTAAATTAAAAGTCAAGCAGAATCGGTGTGGGATCTTAAGGCGGTGAGGGGTGTGCTCAGAGAACCAGGATGATTACCAGCACCACCTCGGTGATGAGGCTGATGATGTTGGATTGCACTACTGAGCGGTCGAGAACCATGGAGATGGCGCGGATGACCGCAATGGCAGCGTACACGATGGCGAGGGTCATAAACACCTCGCGGGTGGGCAGCAGCAGCGCGGCTAAGCCCAGTCCAACGAAAGTGCCTCCCATAACGGAGCGTATCTCGGTGGTGGCGCGCGGACTGGAAGCCTCGAGACCGGTGAACCCTTTGATGGCGCGCGGGCGGATGAGCGAGTATAACCCGGTGAGCAGGGTGACAATGACGGCAATATATTGAAGAATTTTTATGAAGAGCATGTTTTCGCCTTTTTTACATTATTTTTAATCATTATAACGAAAGACTTCCAAAAAGGGGATTCGCGTAGAGGCTTTGCGGTAAATGCAAGGAATCACAACAGAAAAATGTTTCTAATAGAACTCATACAAAAACCACTTGACAAAGGATATTAATATGAGTATTATTATCTTAATTATAATATTAACCTAAAGGAAAAAGTAATGAACTCCTTCTTTGAATTACCAGAACTGAAATTCGCGTTTGACGCACTTGAACCCGCCATTGATGCCCGCACGATGGAGATCCATCACGGCAAGCATCATGCCGCTTACGTTGCCAACCTGAACAAAGCGCTTGAATCAGCACCTGAGTTTTCCGGCAAATCCATTGGAACCATCTTAAAAGACCTGGGCTCCCTGCCTGAAGCCATCCGCACCGCGGTGCGCAACAACGGCGGCGGGCACGCCAATCACAGCCTGTTTTGGGATGTATTGACCCCTGGCGGAAAAAAAGCCCCGTCCGGCGCACTCCTGGCTGAACTTGAAAAAACCTTTGGTTCAACAGACGCTTTCATGGAGAAGTTCAACACCGCCGCCGCGACCCGCTTTGGGTCTGGTTGGGCATGGCTTGTGGTGGATGGTGATAAAAAACTACAGGTCTACTCCACTGCCAACCAGGACAGCCCCCTGATGGAGGACCACACCCCCATCCTCGGATTGGACGTGTGGGAGCACGCTTACTACCTCAACTACCAGAACCGCCGCCCCGATTACATCAAAGCATTCTGGTCAGTGTTGAACTGGAGTGTTGTGGAAGAAGGATTTCTAAAAACGAGGTAACACTTTGAGCGTCTTGAGGGCGTGATCCCCAAAAGCGTTGAGGGTACCCGGCTTTGTCTGATATGGGGGAAGTGGACAGCCACAGTTTGCACCATCAACCCGGTGATCAGGACCTTGAGAGCACCTCAATTTTTCCTCCCCCGCTGAGAAGCGGGGGATTTATTTGTTATTAATCGATTTGCGGTAAAATTACTCAACTGAGGGAGTGTTGTAACCATTCCCCGGGTTTTCCATTATTTCATAAATACGGATTTGACCATGCTAATCGATTATCTCCCCATAGTAATCCTCATTGGTCTTGCCCTGTTTGTCGGCGTCCTTGTGATTTTGCTGGGACGTTTTTTGGGGCCATACCGCCCGACTGCCAAAAAGGGTGAACCCTACGAATCGGGCATGATCCCTTATGGTCCGGGGGCGCGCAAGATGTCGGTGCGCTATTACCTGGTGGCGGTGTTGTTCATCCTCTTTGATGTCGAGGTGATCTTCTTCCTGCCCTGGGCGGTGGCTTTCAAAAAGCTGGGATTGTTCGCCCTGATCGAAATGTTCATCTTTGTGTTCATCTTAATGGTTGGGTTTGTGTATATCTGGAAGAAGGGAGCACTTGAATGGGAATAGAGCAAAAAAGCGGTACCCCTGGTGTTGTCACCACTTCCATTGAAAAACTGGTCAACTGGTCGCGCACCAACTCACTGTGGCCAATGGGCTTCGGCCTCGCCTGCTGTGCGATCGAGATGATGGCAGCGCAGGCTTCCAATTACGACATGAGCCGCTTCGGCATGGAACTGATGCGCTCCAGCCCCAGGCAATCTGACCTGATGATCGTGGCAGGGCGTGTTTCACAGAAAATGGCCCCCGTGTTGCGCAACCTGTACGACCAGATGCCTGATCCAAAGTGGGTCATCGCCATGGGCGATTGCGCTGCCTGCGGCGGGGTCTTCAACAACTACGCGGTGGTTCAGGGAGTGGACGAGATCGTGCCGGTGGATGTGTACATCTCCGGCTGCCCGCCGCGCCCCGAAGGGCTGATCAATGGCGTGCTGGTGTTATATGAAAAGATACGCGGCGAAAAATTCGCCAAGTGGGAATAGGGGCTGGCATGAACGAACTCTTAAAACCCGCAGTCGAAAAGCTCCAGAAAAAGTTCAAGGCACAGGTCAGCGAATTCAGAGATGAAGTTACGCTCGTCATCCCGGCGGATATGAACATCTCCGCCGCCAGGTTGCTGCGCGATGAATTCAAATTTGACATGCTACCGGTGATCACCGCGGTGGATTACTGCCCGCAGACCTCCCCGCGCTTTCACATGGTCTACATTTTCTATTCCACGCACAACAAGGTTTATCTCACCCTGCGCGCCCCGCTTGATGGCGATTTCCCGTCGATCAAGACCATGGAAACGGTCTACCCCAGTGCCAACTGGCGCGAGCGTGAAGTTTGGGACCTGTTTGGGATTAAATTTGAAGGTCATTCCGACCTGCGGCGGCTGCTGATGCCGCCCAACTGGCAGGGACATCCCCTGCGCAAGGATTATCCCCTTGGTTACGAAGAAGTGCAGTACACCTTTAATTTCGATGAAATCCAGGCGCGAAAGCCAAAGGGGGTGAAGTAGCCATGCGCGAGATTCAGGAATTTACACTTGAAGAATTACGCGACCACTTCAGCCCGCGGGCGCTAACCGGCGACACCGTGGTGTTGAACATGGGTCCACAGCACCCCAGTACGCACGGGGTTCTGCGCCTCATTCTCGAGCTGGATGGCGAGATCGTGATCAACTGCGTGCCGGATGTGGGTTATCTGCACACCGGCATTGAAAAAAACATGGAGGCTAAAACCTACCAGAAAGCCGAAGTGATGACCGACCGCATGGATTACATGCACACCATAGGCAACAACCTGGTGTACTGCCTGGCCGTGGAAAAACTGACCGGTCTAAAAAGCCCTGCGCGGGCCGATGGCATCCGCGTGATACTGGCTGAGCTCTCACGCATCCAATCTCACCTGCTGTGGCTGGGCACCCACTGCCTGGACCTGGGCGCCATGTCGGTTTTCCTGTACGCCATGCGCGAACGGGAGATGATCCTGGACATCTTTGAACTGGTATCAGGGCAGCGCATGATGACCACTTACATCCGTCCGGGAGGGTTGTGGCGGGATGTGCCGGCGAGTTTTGAGGAAACGGTGCGCAATTACATCGCGGTTCAACGTGAGCGCATCGGGCAATATGAAGCCCTGTTGAACAAGAACCCGCTGTGGCGCGACCGTACCATTGGCAAAGGCAAGATCGATACCAAAACCTGCTTGGAATGGAATGTGACTGGTCCGGTGCTGCGATCCACCGGCATGGCTCATGATTACCGCAAAACCAACCCGTACAGCGGTTTTGAGCAGTATGATTTTGAGGTTTCCACCCAGACGGATGGAGACGTGTGGTCGCGCTACCTGGTGAAATTAAACGAGATTCGGGAGTCCCTGCGCATCGTGGAACAGGCGCTGGACAAACTGCCTTACGGGCCGGTGAGGGATTCCAACGCGAAATTTATCCCCCCCAGGCGCTCGGAAATTGGATTGAGTATGGAAGCGCTGATCCACCACTTCAAATTGTGGACGGATGGCTTTACCCCGCCTGTTGGTTCGGTCTACGCTGCGATCGAAAGCCCGCGCGGCGAGATGGGTGTGTTCCTGGAATCCAACGGAACCAACAAACCCTACCGGGTGCACTACCGCACCCCCACCCAGCCGCTGTTGCAGGCATTGCCATTGATGGCCAAAGGCGCTTTTGTGGCTGACCTGGTGGCGATCATTGGCAGTTTAGATGTTGTCATGGGAGATAATGACCGGTGAACGAGATCCTAAAAAAACACGCTCATAAGGTGAATGTGATCCTGTCCAAGTATCCGCCGGAACAGAAGCGCGCAGCGGTGATGCCGTTGCTGCACCTGGTGCAGCAGGATGCCGGTTTTGTTTCGCGCACAGCGCTTGAGGATGTTGCCGAGATTTGCGGGGTGACAGCCACGGAGGTGGCTTCCATCGTGGGCTTCTACACCCTGTTCCACGATCACGACGGCGCAAAGATCAGGCTGCAGGTGTGCACAGATGTGGCCTGCGACCTGCGCGGTGCGCGCGAATATCTGAAAAACCTGTGTGCTGCCCTCAACCTGCAACCCGGTGAAACCAGCCCAGATGGATTGGTGGAGATTGAAGAAGTGAAATGCCTGGCCGCGTGCGACCGGGCTCCCATGTTTCAGGCACAGATCGGGGATGAGCTGGAATACCACGAGAACCAGACCGTGGATAAAACCCTGGACTGGTTATCTTCCATGCTCGCTTCAATGAGGAAAACTCCTGACAAACCCGCTAATAGTGCAGAAGGAGGCAGCCATGAGTGAGAACCTGCTCCTGCGCCATCGCCAGACACCGGGCTTGAACCAGTTAAAGATCTACCTTGAAAATGAAGGGTTTTCCGCCTGGAAAAAGGCAGTCACCAGTCTGAAGCCAGAAGATATGGTCAACGAAGTAAAAGCCTCCGGCCTGCGCGGACGCGGCGGGGCGGGGTTCCCGACCGGGTTGAAATGGTCATTCCTGCCCAACACCATCTGGCCCCATTACGTGGTGGCCAACGCGGATGAATCTGAACCGGGGACATTCAAAGACCGTGAGATCCTTGAATATAACCCCTACCAGTTCCTGGAAGGCTTGATGCTGGCCTCCTACGCGGTGCGGGCCCAGGCAGCATACATCTACTTCCGCGGAGAATTCTGGCAGATCGCGCAAAAGTTTGATGAACGCATCGCTGAGCTAACCGCTGCCGGGTACCTGGGGGATCACCTGTTCGGCACGGATTATTCCCTGCGTGTGTATACTCACCTGGGAGCCGGCGCCTACATCTGCGGCGAAGAAACCGCGCTGCTTGAATCCCTGGAAGGCAAAATGGGTCAGCCGCGCTTGCGCCCGCCTTTCCCGGCTGTTTATGGTCTTTTCGGCATGCCGACGGTGATCAACAACGTGGAGACGTTGACCAACCTGCCAATTATCTTTGGCAGGGGTGTGGAGTTCTTCCGCAGTTATGGCACCGAGAAAAGCCCGGGCACCAAGATCTTCAGCCTTTCCGGGCGGGTGAAAAAACCGGGCAACTACGAGTTGCCTCTGGGAACCACCTTCAGGGAATTGATCTACAAATATGGAGAAGGCATCATCAATGATGCAAAACCCAAGGCCATTATGCCGGCGGGAGCCTCATCGGCGTTGATCCCCGCCACCGAAGCTGCCCTGGATACGCACATGGACTATGAATCCGTGGGTACCCTGGGTTGTGCCCTTGGATCAGCGTCGGTCATCATCCTGGACGAAACCACCGATACCAGCGCCCTGGTGGATGATACCGTGCACTTTTTCAAACACGAATCTTGCGGCAAATGCACCCCCTGCCGCGAGGGCACTTTCTGGATGAGCCGCATTACCGAACGCATCCAATCCGGCAAGGGTAGTAAAGAGGATATCGAACTGCTGAAATCAGTGGCCATGGGCATTCAAAACAAATGCCTGTGCGCCCTGGGCGAGTTCTCAATTGTTGCGGTCTTATCGGCGATCGAAAATTTCCGGGCGGATTTTGATGCCCACGTGGAGAGTTGAGCGGATGGATAAACAAGTCACTCTAAAAATCGACGGCCGGAGTATTACGGTTCCTGATGGAACCCTCATTGTGGACGCGGCGAAGGAACTGGGCATCGTCATCCCGGTGTTCTGTTACCATCCCAAGCTAAAACCCGCTGGGATGTGCCGGGTGTGCCTGGTGGATGTAGGGCGCCCGCAGGTAGACCGCGCAACCGGCGCTCCGCTGCTCAACGAAGACGGCACCCCTAAGGTCACCTATGGACCCAAGCTGGAGACAGCCTGCACCACCCCTGTTTCAGAGGGCATGGTGGTTTGGGGAGCAACCGAAAAGGTGATGGAAGCGCGCAAGGAAGTGCTGGAATTCCTGCTCACCTCGCACCCTTTGGATTGCCCGGTATGTGACAAGGGTGGTGAATGCCCGCTGCAGAACCTGACCATGAAGTTTGGACCTACCGATAGCCGCTTCAAATATGAAGATAAGAAACACCTGGCCAAACACGTGCCCCTCGGCGAATTGATCTACCTGGACCGCGAGCGCTGCATCCAATGCGGGCGCTGCGTGCGCTTCCAGGAACAGGTGGTGGATGACCCGGTCATCGGGTTCTATAATCGCGGGCGATCCATCGAGATCACCACGTTTTCCGAACCCGGTTTTGATTCCGTTTTCTCAGGTAACACCACCGATATTTGCCCGGTAGGCGCTCTTACCACCGCTGATTTCCGCTTTGGAGCCCGGTCATGGGAGTTGAAGGAAAAACCCTCCATCTGCACCCAGTGCCCGGTGGGCTGCAACATTACCTACAACACCAGGCGTGAAGCCAGGAGCGGTGGCAGGATGGTGATCAAGCGCGTGATGCCGCGCCAGAACGAGGAAGTGAATGAGATCTGGATTTGCGACAAGGGACGCTTCACCTATCACTACAGTGAAAGTCCCGAGCGCTTGACCTCGCCGATGATCCGCCGTGATGGAAAACTGGTAAAGGTTGGCTGGGACGAGGCGGTTGAATTTGCTGCACAAAAGGTGCGGGCAGCCGGACCAAGGCTGGCGGTGATTGCCAGCGGGAGGCTGAGCAACGAAGACCTTTATACATTAAAAGAATTTTCTAATGAAATTGGCGGGCAGGCCATCCTGCACACCACCATCAGCGGCGGAGACTGGGTTTCGCGCGCCGGCATGGGTCCGGGTTCCAACCTGGGAGTACTGGGCAAGGAAACGGCGATACTGGTATTTGCTTCAGACCTGCACGAAGAAGCCCCCTTGTGGTGGCTGCGGGTGAAACAGGCCGCGGAGCGCGGCGCAACGCTGATCGTGGTGAACCCGCGTAAAACCAGGCTGGATAAATTCGCCTGTCACACCCTGCGGTACCCTTACGGTGACGAGGAAAAAGCCCTGGACGAGATCATCAGCGGTAACAGTGAACTCTCACGGGCTGTTAAGGAAGCCGAAAACCTGGTGGTTTTTTACGGCAGCGAGGGCATCGGCCTGGCGCAATCAGCGCGCGTTGCGGCAAGATTGGGGACATTGCTGGAGGATACGGGCCGCGCGGGCAAACCCAACAATGGACTGATCGCGGTGTGGCAGAAGGGGAACGACCAGGGAGCCTGGGAACTGGGATTCAGGACGGATGAAAATCTGCAGGATACCATCAGCGCTGCCATGGGTGTGTACATTGCCGGGGCTGACCCTGCGAGCGAAGATCCGCAATTGAAGATCGCGCTACAGCGCGCCGGGTTCGTTATTGTGCAGGACCTGTTCCTGACCCAAACCGCTCAACTGGCGGATGTGGTCCTTCCAGCACAGGCGGTGATGGAGCGGGAAGGCAGCGTTGTCTCCGGTGAGCGCCGGTTGCAGCAATACAGCCCAGCAGTGCCAGCTCTTGCCGGCACCCGCGCAGACTATGCCATCACCACGGCAATTGCCCAGGCAGCAGGCCACAACCTTGCAGAAACCAGCGTTCCGGCATTGTTCGAGCGGATTACTGCTGAAGAAGGCGTGTTCAAGGGGATTACCATGGCCCGGGTACGCGAGGTAAAGGAACAACGACCGCTCATCGGCCGTACTCAGATGTATTACGGTGGAACCAGTTACGACAACAAGGATGGACTGGGTGTGGTGCTGCCTTTGAACCGCGGTGGACAAAAACCGGTGGTACCCCCTGTTGTTGATGCCCTGAAGGTATCCAGCGGAGAACTGCTGGCCGTGCCCATTACGCGCTTGTATGACCGCGGCGGAACGGTGACCACTTCCGATATGATCAAGGAGCGCATCACCCGCAACAGCATCAGCCTGCACCCTGCTGACGCTGCCAGGCTCAAGGTGGCTGCCGGTGACCAGGTGCTGTTGCAACTGGCAGGGCGGGAAATTGATTGCGGACTGGAACTGAATGACTCCCAGCCGCAAGGCGTGGTGCTGGTCATCCGCAGCATGGGCGCGATGTTGGCCGCTCCCGAGGCAGCGACCATCGCAGTGAAGACTGCGGCAGTAACTCCATAGGCGAGGACAGCTATGACATTTGGATTAATCCTTGAATGGTTCATCAAATCACTTGTCGTGATCCTGGCGATGACGGTCGGCTTTGCCTATGTGACTCTTTACGAACGCAAAGCGCTGGCGAAGATGCAAAACCGCATCGGACCAAACCGGGCTGGCCCCGGGGGAGTGCTGCAGCCCATCGCAGATGCCTTTAAACTGATCTTCAAAGAAGAACTTGTGCCTGCACGAGCAGACAAGTTGATCTTCATCATTGCCCCGGTCATCACCGTGATCCCCGCTTTGATCATCACCGGTGTCATCCCCTGGGGACCTCCGGTGACCATATTCGGAAAAACCTTCACCTTGTCGGTGGCGGATATCAACATCGGCGCGCTGTACATCCTGACAGTCACTTCAATTTCGATCTACGGCATCACCCTCGCCGGGTGGTCCTCCAATAACAAATTCGCTACCATGGGCGGGTTGCGGGCGACTGCCCAGATGATCAGTTACGAACTGGCTCTGGGGTTGTCCTTTATTGGACCCATCCTGCTGGCCAGCTCCATGAGCATGACCGACATTGTGAACGCGCAAAAAGGGTTGTGGTTCATCGTCTACCAGCCGCTGGGAGCGCTGATCTATTTCATCGCGGCGGTTGCAGAGGTGAACCGGTCTCCCTTTGACATGCCCGAGGCGGAACAGGAACTGGTGGCGGGTTATCACACGGAATACTCCGGAATGAAGTTCGCGCTGTTCTTCATGGCTGAATACATCAAGATGATCGCCATCTCCATGATCGGCGCTTCACTCTTTTTGGGCGGGTTCTGGGGTCCGTTCGTAGAAAAGCTACCCTGGCTGGGACCGATTTACCTGTTCATCAAGGTGGTCATCCTGATATTTGTGCTGATCTGGCTCAGGGCTACCCTGCCGCGCATTCGCTATGATCGCCTGATGGCTTTTGGCTGGAAGATCCTCTTCCCGCTGGCGCTGCTCAATGTTCTCGTCACTGCACTGGTGGTGACACTGGTTGGAGGTTAAAAATGCTGCGTGGTTTATGGACTACCTTCAAATCGATGTTTGAAAAACCACCCACGATCCAGTACCCCGAGGTGAAACGGCCGGTACGGGAGCGGTTTCGCGGAAGGCACGAGCTCAAGCGTTACGACAACGGATTGGAAAAATGCATCGGCTGTGCCCTGTGCGCAGCAGCCTGCCCATCTGACGCCATCTTTGTGGAGGCGGCGGAAAACAGTGATGATGAGCGCTACTCTCCCGGCGAGCGCTACGCCAGCACCTATGAGATCAATATGCTGCGCTGCATCTTCTGCGGTTTCTGCGAGGACGCCTGCCCCACCGAGGCGATCGTTCTGGAAAGTAATTACGAGATGTCTTACACAGACCGGAAGAGCGCCATCTTTACCAAGGAGATGCTGCTGGTAAAAGTTCCGGAGGGGGGGAGCCCAACACCGCAAAAAACCGAGCCCGGGGTCTACACCCGTTCGGTACCTGAAATGAAAGACCCTGTGGATTGAGGAGGCCGGGATGACAATTGGGATACTCATCTTCATCATTCTCGGAATTATCGCCATCGCGTCAGCCCTCGGGCTGATTTTGAGCCGCAACACCATTTATTCCGCGCTGTTCCTCATCCTCAATTTCTTGACGGTAGGGGTGGTCTATCTCATCCTGGGTGCGCCTTTCATCGCCCTGGCGCAGATCACCGTGTATGCCGGCGCCATCATGATCCTGTTCCTGTTCGTGATCATGCTGCTGGGCACGGAAAAGATCAATACCCCTGATAAGCTTTCCTGGCAGCGCCCGCTGGCGATCGTGCTGGCGGCGGCACTGGCCGTTGAGGGTATCTACGTACTCATCACCCGTTACACACTAACCACAGCGGCTTCGCTAAATGCTCCCGAGCTGGCTGACCCGCAGGCAATTGGCGTGTTGCTCTACACCAAGTTCTCACTGCCGTTTGAAGTGACTTCAATCATCCTGCTGGTGGCCGCCATCGGCGCGGTTGTGCTGACCAAACCCAAGCAAAAGGACGGAGGTATCTGATGCTCCCCTTTGTTTACCCTCTTGTACTGGCTTTCATCCTCTTTGCCATCGGCGTTTTGGGATTTGTGATGCGCAAAAACGCGATCGTCATCTTCATGTCGCTTGAGTTGATGTTCAATGCTGCCAACCTGGTTTTCATCACCTTCGCCAACCAGTTCCAGAATGCGGATGGCCAGGTGTTCGTCATCTTCGTGATGACCACCGCGGCGGCCGAAGTGGCGGTTGGGCTGGCGTTGATCGTGAGCATATTCCGCTCCAAGCATAGCATTGATATCGACCAAATGAACAGCCTCAAGGGCTGATCGATCCGGGAATGGGAGAATTTCTTATGGAATCTGGAGTGAATGGTAACCTCGTACCCTGGGTCGTCTTTTTCCCGCTGATCGGGTTGGTGATCAACATCCTGCTGGGGCGCAAGCTGGGGGAGGTTTTTAGCGGTGTGGTTGCCAGCGTTGCCTCGGGACTGTCTTTTGTTGTCTCTGTTCTTTTGGCGATCGGACTGGCTGCCAACCCTGAGGCATCGGTGTACACCCTGGGAGATTGGATCACCATCGGCAGCCTGAAGACAAGTTGGGCGTTCCGCGTGGATACCCTCTCGGTATTGATGATGCTCGTCGTATCCGGGGTGGGCACCCTTATCCACGTCTATTCCATCGGGTACATGCACAACGACGTGCGTCATAACGGCGACCCCGGCCGCTTCACCCGCTTTTTTGTTTTTATGAACCTCTTTATTGCCTCGATGATGATCCTGGTGAGCGCTGACAACTTCCTGATGATGTTCGTTGGTTGGGAAGGCGTGGGTTTGTGTTCCTACCTGCTCATCGGTTTCTGGTTCGAAAAAGGGAAGGGCGGAATCGGCAACGCGGTGGCGGCCAAGAAAGCATTTATCACCAACCGCATCGGCGATTTTGGGTTGCTGATTGCCATGTTCCTCATTTTTGGTTATTTTGGCAGCCTGAATTTTGGCGAGGTCTTCAAGATGGCACCGGAAGTGGCAGCCGCCCACCCGGTGGGCATGTTGCTGATTACGCTGTTCATGCTGCTGGGCGTCACCGGCAAGTCCGCGCAGATCCCGCTCTTCGTCTGGCTGCCGGACGCGATGGCTGGCCCCACGCCGGTTTCAGCCCTCATCCATGCCGCCACGATGGTCACCGCTGGCGTGTACCTGGTGGCCCGCAGCAGCGCATTCTATAGCCTGGTACCCGCAGCCCAAACCGTGGTCATGTGGGTGGGCGGGGCGACGGCATTCCTGGCGGCTACGATCGCGCTGGGTCAATATGACATCAAGAAAGTGCTTGCCTATTCCACCATCAGCCAGTTGGGTTTTATGGTGGCGGCGGTGGGCATGGGCGCCAATGTGGCAGGCATGTTCCACCTGACCACGCACGCTTTCTTTAAAGGACTGTTGTTCCTGGCCGCTGGTTCAGTCATCCAGGGAGTTGAACGGGGATTGCACCACGCACACCACGACACGGAACTCGACCCTCAGGACATGCGCAATATGGGCGGTTTGAGAACCAAAATGCCCATCACCTTCTGGGTGTACCTGGTGGGCGGGTTGGCGCTCTCGGGCATCGCCCCGCTGGCCGGGTTCTTTTCCAAGGACGAGATCCTGGCAGCGGCCTGGCATGGGCAACCGGCTTTGTTCATAGTGCTGGCGGTCACCGCACTGCTCACCGCTTTCTACATGGGGCGGCAACTGGTGATGGTGTTCTTTGGCAAACCGCGCACAGAGGCGGCTGAAAGCGCCAGCGAAAGCCCTCTGGTGGTGACCATCCCCTTGATGGTCCTGGCCTTCCTGTCCCTCGCGGGCGGACTGCTCAACCTGCCCGGGGTGCACACGCTGGAAACCTGGCTCTCCCACACGCTGGGCGAGGGGGAACACGCGGTGTTCATCTGGCTGGTGGCCGGGCTTTCGCTGCTGCTGGCAATTTGCGGATTGGGAGCTGCCTGGCTGATCTACACAAAGAAACCGAAGACCAACAAGGACGCCGACCCGTTGAAAGCGCCTCTTGGGTTCCTTTTCAAGGGCATGGAGCACAAATGGTGGGTCGATGAAGCCTACCAGTCCGTGATCCTTAAACCTTACAAAGCCTTATCTGATCTGATGGCCAACCCAGTTGACCTGGGCGTGATAAACCGCGCGGGCGACGGGCTGGCAGAGCTCACCAGGTCCGCGGCAAAAGGGCTGGGTAAACTCCAAAACGGTTACATCCGGTCTTACGGGTTGTGGATGCTCCTCGGCGTGGCCGCGATCATGACCTATCTCATTCTACGGTAAAGGACGGGCGATGACTTCAGGCATAAATCCCCTTCTACTGGTCACCTTCTTCCCGCTCGCGGGTGCGTTGCTGATCCTTTTATTCAAAACGTCTTGGAAAAATGCAGCCCGCTGGACCGGGTTGGTCACAGCCCTCTTCACATTCGGCTTCACCCTGTGGATGCTGGCCGGGTTTGACAAAGCCAATGCCAACATCCAGATGGAGATCAACCTGCCCTGGTTCACGCTGGGCGGCAACCCCATCGGGTTTCACCTGGGCGTGGACGGCATCAGCGTTTTGATGGTGCTGCTTACCGGCTTTTTGACCCCCATCGCCATTCTATCCACCTGGAAGTCGGTTGATGAGCGGGTCTCCGGGTTCATGTCCTTCTTCCTGATGCTTGAAGCCGGCATGATGGGCGTATTCCTCTCGCTGGATATGGTGCTCTTCTACATCTTTTGGGAGTTCACCCTCATCCCCATGTACTTTCTCATTGGTATGTGGGGTGGAAAGAACCGCATCTACGCCGCAATCAAGTTCTTCCTGTACACCATGGCCGGGTCGCTGCTCATGCTGGCCGGCATCCTCTGGATCGGATTGCAGTACGGCGGGTTTGACCTGGCGCAATTTTCCCCCACCACCATACCGGTGACAGCACAGTTGTGGCTGTTCGCCGCTTTCGGGCTGGCGTTTGCCATCAAAGTGCCCATGTGGCCGCTGCACTCCTGGCTGCCGGACGCGCACACCGAAGCGCCAACAGCCGGATCGGTCATCCTGGCAGGCGTGCTGTTAAAGATGGGCGCCTATGGCTTCCTGCGGTTCAATCTGCCGCTCTTCCCTGATGCCACGGTAAGGCTGGCTCCTTGGATGGCTGCGCTTGCGGTGATCGGTATCATTTACGGAGCCATGGTGGCTTATCGGCAGAAGGACGTGAAACGCCTGGTGGCGTATTCCTCCATCAGCCACCTGGGTTTCGTCATGCTTGGCATTTTTGCTCTCAACACGCAGGGTATCCAGGGTGCCATCCTGCAAATGGTGAACCATGGCCTCTCCACCGGCGCGTTGTTCCTCATCGTTGGCTTGCTTTACGAGCGGCGGCACACCCGCGCCCTGGAGGACTTCGGCGGGTTGTGGAAGGTGCTGCCCGTTCTGGGTACGCTCTCCCTGGTGACCATGCTTTCCTCGGTCGGCCTGCCTGGGTTGAACGGCTTTGTGGGCGAGTTCACCATCCTTTTGGGGGCATTCAATTCCGAAGTTCTTGGTTCGCCCTGGTTTGCGGGCGTTGCCACGGCGGGGGTGATCCTGGCGGCGGTGTACCTGCTGCACATGTTCCAGAAGTTGTTCCTGGGACCGGTGACAAAACCGGAGAACGAAAAACTCCAGGACTTAAGCGCGCGGGAGATCCTTACCCTGGCGCCGATCCTGATCCTGGCTTTCTGGATCGGGTTATACCCCAAACCGTTCTTCCTGCTTATATCCCCTGCAGTTGAAAAACTCACTGCCCTCTTTCAACTCGCGGCCATGGCTGCTCATTAGCGGAAGGTGAAAAAATGAACCCTGCAGATCTTCTCTCCATACTTCCGATAATCCTCCTGGTCGCCTGGGCACTGGTATTGCTCCTGCTTGACCTGTGGACCTCGAAGAAACTCCCTGCACTCACGCCGATCCTGGCGGTGGCAGGGCTGGCTGCTGCCCTGGTATTGACCGCGCTGCAATTCGACAAACCTGCCACCGTTTTCGGTGGCATGGTTCGCGTGGACGGTTTTAGCGTCTTTCTCAACATTCTGTTCGCGCTGACGGGTATTGCCAGCATCGCCATCGCCTACGATTACCTCAAGCGCATCCACATTCACCGCGGGGAGTATTACGCGCTGCTGCTGCTCAGCGTGAGCGGCATGATGCTGATGGCTTGCGCCGGAGACCTGATCGTGGTCTTTCTAGCGCTCGAACTGCTCTCGATCCCGTTGTACATCATGGCCGGCATGGATTATCCGCACGTGACCTCCAAGGAGGCCTCGCTCAAATACTTCCTGCTGGGCACGTTCGCCTCCGGTTTTGTGCTCTTTGGCATCGCATTGATCTTCGGCGCTGCGCAGACAACCAACCTCTACGGCATCATGGGGGCGGTGAGCGCGGGGCAGGTGAACTGGGGTTTCCTGGCGATCGGCAGCGCGCTGTTGCTGGGCGGATTCGGATTCAAAGTGGCGCTCGTTCCCTTCCATGGCTGGATGCCGGATGTCTACCAGGGGGCACCCTCCTCGGTAACGGCTTACATGGCGGTGGGCGCCAAGGCAGCTGGCTTCGCAGCGCTGCTGCGCGTGTTCTCCCTCGACTTTGCCAGCCTGTCGGAGTCGCTCACCCCGGTGTTTTGGATCCTGGCGGCGTTGACCATGATCGTGGGCAACGTGGCAGCGGTGGCGCAGGGCAACCTCAAGCGTATGCTGGCTTACTCCAGCATTGCTCACGCCGGATACATTTTTATGGCTTTCGTGGGTTTTGGAGTGGAGGCGGTGCGCGTCAACTCCATCTCTTCGGCGTTGTTCTACCTGGCGGCATACGCCCTGGCTTCGCTCGGCGCCTGGGCAGTGCTGATTGCCGTGGAAAAGGATGACGGTACGGGTAACGAGATCCGCGACCTGTCCGGACTGGGCAGGAAATTCCCGTTGCTGGCGGCGGCCATGGCGGTGTTCATGCTTTCATTCGCCGGCGTTCCGCTGACCATCGGATTCTGGGGCAAGTTCTACCTCTTCCGCACGGCCATTGAAGGCGGGTTCCTCTGGCTGGCCATCATCGGGCTGCTCTCCTCGCTGGCCTCCGCTTTCTACTATTTGCGCGTCATCGTCAAGATGTACTTCCAGGAAGGCGATGCGCATGTGCGCCGCAACCTTTGGACCACGTTGATCGCGGTGCTGGCTGCGCTGCTGGTGATCGGTCTGGCGTTTGTTCCGGGGCTGCTGTTCAACTTCGCGGGAGCCGGATTGATCGGCGGTTTGTAAGCTTCATCACTTACTCATGCAAACGACCCGTCATATTTAACGGGTCGTTGTTTTTTAGCGGAAAAAAGGGTTAACTGCGGGCGTTAATGACGGCGATAGAGGCGTTCTTGACCTTGTTGGTGTACATGATCCACAGCACGATGAACGCGATGAGGGAAAGCCCCAGGGTAACAGGGGAGGCAAAGAGGCAGATCAACATCCAGGTGACCAGGTCCAGGTTGAACTTCTCGTGAGGAATGCCCTCGCGGTCAAACAGCGCGTTGAATTCCTTGGCAAGTCCGCGGAAGGCCGGGAAATACCAGTAGTAATTCCAGCCGGGGATGAAGCAGTGTGAAACCATCTTGTCCGCGTCTCCGCGCACGCCCTCGTGTTGGACGAGCTGCCAGGCTTTGTAGATGATGATGAAGAAAAGTATGAACGCGGCGACGAGGCCGATCCCACCAAGCAGGATGCCGATCAGGCTGATCCAGAACCAGGTGAAGAGCGTGTTGAGTTTGGCAACTTCCGGCTTCTCGATTACCAGGGGGGCCGGGGCTGGCGGGGGTACCGAACCGAGCAGGGAGGCCAGGGGGGTCTGTCCAACGAGCTGCCAGGCCGCCATTCCAGTGGTCCAGACCATGGTGGAGCTGTTAATCACACCGGCATCGACCTGTTTCTTGATCTCCGCCTCATCCACTGGTCCAACTTGTTGATTGTTGAGCGTGTAGTACCACATAGTTTTCTCCTTTAAATTTTCACAGATGAATACATTATTAAAATATTATAGGTCATTTCCGGAAAATTTAACCCTAAGAAAACACTCAATCAGGCTCAATTTCCACTTTTTGACGGCCGGACTTCTTTTGGGCGTGCATCCTTTTAGCAGCCATGCGCTTGATCCTTGAGGCCCGGGTCGGGCGGGTGGCATGGCGCGGGACGGGCGGACGCGAGGAACGTTCCAGCAGGACCTGAAAGCGCTGCAGCGCATCTGCCTTGTTCTTCTCCTGCGAGCGATAACGCCGCGCATCGATGACCAGCCAGCCATCACTGGTGAGGCGGCTGCCGGCAAGCCGTTTGAGGCGGGCCTTGTGCTCCGCTGAAAGAGATCGGGTATTCTCAAGGTCAAAACGCAGTTGCACAGCAGTGGACACTTTGTTGACGTTCTGACCGCCCGGGCCGGAAGCGCGGGTGAAGACAAGCAGGATCTCTTTTTCGTCTATGTTCCAGGAGGGTATGAGGTCATCCATGCGCCTAGTATACCCTTTTGAGATTGAAATAACTCAACCCATTGAAGACCCGGCAGGGTGAAAGACTGGACAAAAACGAAGCCCGGTGTATATAATTACGCACACAGTTATACATCATGGGCAGCGACTTAAAAGAAATCATCATTCTCTCATTACAGGTATCCGGCCAGGCGTTGCTGATCAGCACGCTGGCAGGAATTCCGCTGGGCGTAGTGCTGGGCTTGAACCGGTTTTTTGCCCGGCGGCTGGTTGTGGCTCTTTTATACACGGGCATGGGCTTCCCACCGGTTGTGGTGGGCCTATTTGTTTATCTCCTACTCTCACGCAGCGGACCGCTCGGATCGCTTCACATGGATTGGATTCCCGCGCTCTTCACCCCCGGGGCAATGGTGGCCGCCCAGGCGATCATCGCCTTTCCGCTGGTGGCTGGCTTTACCATGGCCGCGGTTATGGGGGTGGACCCCATGCTGCGACTGCAGGTACTTTCGCTGGGCGCAACCAGGCGTCAGGCCGCCTGGGCGGTGGTCAAGGAAGCCCGGGTGGGCGTGATCACTTCGGTGGTGGCAGGCTTTGGGGGCATCATCTCAGAGGTGGGCGCGGTGATGCTGGTGGGCGGGAACATCGCCGGGAAAACCAGGGTATTGACCACGGCCATTGTGCTCAGCACGCGCCAGGGAGATTTTCAATTGGCCATCGCCCTGGGGTTTGTGCTGCTCGGCATTACCTTCATCGTTAACTCACTGATGCTGGTGCTGCAGGGGAGGGCGATGAATGATTAATCAGCGGGAAAACGCCATTCAACCCCTGCAAACAGCAGGAACCCCGATATACCTGGTGAAAGACGTGGCCCAGATCTACAAAGGCCGGCGCGTAGTGGATATTCCCGACCTGCAGATCCACGCAGGTGAGATACTCACGCTCGTGGGGCCCAGCGGCGCGGGCAAGAGCACGCTGCTGCGATTGTTGAATTTCCTGGAAACTCCAAGCAGGGGCACCATCACATTCAAAGGGCAGGAGTTCAGCACCGGCAAAGAGATGCCGCTGGAACTGCGCCGCAAGGCAACAATGGTTTTCCAACGCCCAATCCTGCTGGAGGGCAGTGTTTACTCCAACGTCCAGTTCGGACTGGGGTTGAGAGGTCAACGCGATGACCGGCGGTTGATCGAAGAGACGCTGGAGGAAGTGGGTATGATGGCTCTCTCGAGACAGCGGTCCAACACGCTTTCGGGGGGCGAAGCGCAAAGGGTGGCGCTTGCCAGGGCAATGGTCATCCAACCGGATGTGTTGCTGCTGGATGAACCCACAGCCAACCTGGACCCTTACAACGTTTCGCTGATCGAAAAGATCATCAGCGATTTGAACCACAAGCACGGCACCACCATCGTGCTGGTAACACACAACGTGTTCCAGGCCAGACGGCTGGCAGACAGGGTGGTACTGATGCTGGATGGCAAGATCGTTGAAGAAGGGTACGTGCAGCAATTCTTTGAACATCCCACCGATCCCCGAACAACAGCTTTTGTGAAGGGCGAGATGGTCTATTAAGCAATTATTAAACCAAGGAGGAAGTATGAAGAAGTTAAGTATTTTGTTGATGGTAGTCGTTTTGGTTGGCGGTATCCTGGCGGGATGCGCTGCCAAACCCACAGCCGCCCCGGTGGAAACCGAAGCCCCGGTGGTTGCCACCGAGCAGCCCACTGAGCCGCCTGCTGAACCTACAGCTCCGCCTGAACCCACCCCTACGATCCAGCCGACCGTGCGGGCCCAGGATTTCACCCGCCTGGTACTGGCTACCACCACCAGCACGCAGGATTCCGGACTGTTGGATTACCTACTGCCCGATTTTGAGGCGCTCTACAACACCAAGGTGGACGTGATCGCCGTGGGCACCGGGCAGGCCATCCAGTTGGGCAAGGACGGCAACGCGGATGTGCTGCTGGTGCACGCGCGTTCACAGGAAGACGCCTTCATGGAAGCCGGTGATGGCACCCGCCGCGAGGACGTGATGTACAACGACTTCGTCATCCTCGGTCCTGAATCCGACCCGGCTGGCATTGCCGGCATGACCTCGGTGGTTGACGCATTCAAGAAACTGGCTGAAACACAGTCTCCGTTCATCTCCCGCGGTGACAAGTCAGGCACGCACACCAAGGAACTGGCCATCTGGACCAAGGCTGAGATCACCCCTGAAGGCGACTGGTACATCTCCGCCGGGCAGGGTATGGGCGAAGTGATCACCATGACCAACGAACAACAGGCTTACACCATCAGCGACCGCGCCACCTACCTGGCCCGCACGTTGACCGGTTTGGACCTGAAGATCCTGGTGGAAAAGGACCCCAGCCTGTTGAACCCGTACGGCGTGATCGCCGTCAACCCAGCCAAGGGACCGCAGATCAACACTGACCTGGCCACCAAGTTCATTGACTGGATCATTTCCGTGGAAGTGCAGGAAAAGATTAAAGCCTTTGGCGTGGCAGAATTCGGCGACTCGCTGTTCGTGCCGGATTCGAACCCCTGGAAGAACAAGTAAGTTAATTGCGTTTGATCAGGCAGGCTGAGAATAACCAGCCTGCCTTTTTATTTCCGGAAAACATGCCAAAAACGAAGCGGCAACTTACATCACCTGTATACCATGTGCTGACCCTTTCTCAAAAGCACGTAAATTTGTGATGTTAGGAAAAGTTGAAAAGTGAACTGCTGTTAAATTCAAAAGTGAACTGGTCC
>CAYVTF010000010.1:0-66251 GCA_964454565.1 uncultured Anaerolinea sp.
CCTATTATATTAAATTTTTCGAGGCCGCCCCTATACTTTTGGGACAGCCTCTTTTGGGGTTTCGATTTAACCGAGAATGATCAATGCCGGTCAAGTCGTGCACGGATCAGCCGGGTCAGTTCTTCCAGCAGTTTGACCGCTTCTTTACCGCTGCCTTTGACAACGAGGGTATCCGCAATCTCGTCAAGGGCTGAATCCTGCTGCATACGGTCAAGCTCGCTGAGTGTGGACACAAAGCGACGCATGGACCGGGCAGCCTGGCGGCCCGGTTCGGGCAGGATGGGTGTGTAGGGCACTCGCGCGGGTTTGTCAACTGGGGTTTGAGGCGGCAGGGCGATGTCGGCCACTTCGTCTGACGTCAATTGGTTTTGGATGCTCAGCCGTATCATGCGTTCCCACTGGTCGCGCGGAGCAGAAAGGATCTCGCGCAGCACGCGTTCGGAGAGGCGGTAGCGGTCAGCCAGGTCAAGTTGCGAAGACGGTAGCTGCAGGATGTTGAGCAGTTGCACCATGCGCGGCCGGGTGAGCTGCATGATGGGCATGATCTTGTCCCACAAGCCGGTTGGCATGCGCTGGGTACGTGCGATACGGAAGAAATCATAATCATCCGCGATGTCGTTTTCGGGGAAGATGCCCATTTCGGCCAGGATGAGCGCTGCCACTTCACAGGCTTGCTCCACTGCTGAAGGGGGTTCGGCGTGCCGGTTTTCAAGCACCTGGCGCTGACGGGTGGGGTGTTCCACGATCTCAACCCGCAGTAGAGGTTCTTCTTCTGCTCCGGAGGAGGCGTATTGCAGGCAGGCCGCCCAAAAACGGCGTTCACCGGTTTCGATCTGGAAAACAAATTCGCCATTTGCGTCCATCGCCCAATTCCCGGTGATGGATTTGATCTGACCGTGCTCTTCAAAAGAGGAGCCCATGGCCAGTAGTCTGTCGATCTCCTGTTTGCTGCCGGGGTCCGATTGTGCCAGGGCGAGCCATTCCATGGCAGCCTGGTAGCAGTTGATCTTGCCGGCAAAGAAATCCATGCGGATCTCGGGCGGCAGCAGGCGGCGCGGTTGGAAACGGTCAGGCAGCATCTGGCTGGGTTTGAGCCGTTCAATTCGTTCCACTGCCGTGGTGACGGGTTCAACGGGTGTAGTGGATGGCTGAACTTTCGGCTGTCCGGATCCGCTGGTGTTCAAATCGTCAAAGGCGCTGTGTCTCTTTTTTGGTGACATGATGTGTCCTTAATCAGGAGCGGTTGCCCGCGCTTCACTTCCTGGTTCGCTTCAGTACTTCGTCCACCAGGGTGGCGTATTCCTGGGTGGCGCGGGAACTGGAGGCGATGTGATCACTGGTTCTGGTACGCGGGGGGCGGTAGGTAAAAACGTCCATGTGACTGGAATGAGCGTAAGCCAGGTCGGAAGCCTTGTGGATGAGCGGCAGCAGCAGTTTCTTGTACCGTTTCTGCAGCTCTGTAAGGATTTCCTGGGTTTCCACGCGTTGTTCCTCGATCATGGTGGGCAGGTACCCCAGCACCTTGAGATCGGGTCTGAAGTGGGTTTGTACCTGTTCGATGGTGCGTTGTAATTCGATCAGCCCGGAAACACCCAGGTAGGAAGTTTCTACCGGGATGATGATGTGGTCCGCTGCCACCAATGAATTGATCAGAAGGTCACCCGTGTTGGGCGGGGTGTCCACGATGATGTAGGCATAATCCTTCTGCACAGTTGCAAGCGCCCGCAGCAGGCGTGTCTCGTTGGCCATCAGCGCCGGCAATTCGCGCGCCACCCGTACCATCGCAGCGCGGTCCGAGGGAACAAAAAACAGGTTGGGATGATGGTCGCTGCGCTGGATCAGCCGCTGGATGGAGGGAGGGGGAGTCTCGGTGAGCAGCGAGGCTAGTGAGACCGGGGAGGCAGCCTGGTGCCTTTCATAAGCTACAGCCAAAAGGGCGTGCACCTGGGGGTCCATGTCCACCAGCAGCACACGGCTGGCGGCGTCCTGCCTGTCAGCCAGGCGAAGCGCCAGTCCGGCAGCCAGGTTCACGGCGGTGGTGGTTTTTCCGACCCCGCCTTTCTCGTTCGCTATCGTGATGGTAATTGCCATAGGTCCCTGTTTGCTGCTTTTCCTGCTGCCGGAAATATTTTAATGACTATTATACACAATTTCCAGATTTATAATATCTTAGCATAAAACACATTGAATTTCAACTAATTACGCCAATTGCTACTAATTATGGTATAAAATAGCTTAACTTACTTGATTTTTACCCTTATTTGTGCAATAATAGGATGGCACAAGGAGAAATTATGGGCGATTCAATGATGGATGATGAGTGGCGAGTAGTCCGCCTTGACCGTCTGGGGCTGAAAGAGGATCCTTTCAAGCTTTCTGCAGATCCGCGCTACCTTTACCTTGGACCGGAGCACCTGGCCGTTTATCGCCAGGCCCAGGGGGTGATTTCACGCCGGCGCGGGCTGGCGCTCATCTCCGGGGACATGGGCATGGGCAAAAGTTCCCTGGCGCGGCGACTGTATGATGTGTACGCTTCGGAAGAAATGGTGGATATTTGTTATATCCACACGGCAGCTTTTAAATCCGCCATGGATGCCGCGCGTCAAATCTCCCAGACGCTGGGGGTTCCACCGCAGCGCTCTTTCCAGCGCCAGATGGAGGGGTTGGAAAAGTTCATGGCCGATGCCTATACCGCCAATCACAACGTGATCGTGCTCCTGGATGATGCTCAACTGATGGAACCTGAAGCGCTGGAAGTGCTGCATCGCCTGTATAACTTTGACTACGATGCCAAGGTGGTGCAGGTGTTAGCGTTTGGACAGTCCGAGATGTCGAGCGTGTTTGAGACGAACAAGCCGGTGAACGCCCGCGTTTTTGTGCGCCTTGCTCTGCCGCCGCTCACCCTTTCCAGCGCGTTGCAAATGGTGCTCTTTCGTCTGCGTGTTGCTGGCAGGTCTGAGCCGCTCATTAATGATGACGCCTTTGAAGTGTTATATGAGAAATCACAGGGGGTGCCGCGCGAGATCATCCGACTTTGCGCGCTTTCGATGGATCACCTGTTGGAAAGCGATGAATCCATGATCAATATTGAAATTGCACGAAAGGTGAACTGATTATGGCCTCTTTACCGAATTCAAACCGAAATGCCTGGGTGCAGCTCTACGAAGCCCGGCGCGCCTCCAGTGAACCAGAGGTTCGCTCACCTGGCCGTCCGCCTGGTATTGTTCCCCGCCGCAAGGTTGGGCTTACGCTTTCACAGGGCGAGATCACGGAGCTGGAACACTGGCAGGAACGTTTTTCGAAACTCATGCATCGTTCCGTTTCAACCGGCGAGACGGTGGGCATCCTCACGCGTATATGTACGACGCGCTTTACCCGCCTGAAAGTGGAGAACGAGATTGACGCTTTAACCGCGCTGGTGGAAAAGCTGGTAGGTGAGGAGTGAATTATTTCTTCCATAAATTGGAACGTTTAACGGTAGAAAAAACTCTTGCGTGGAAGAAATTGGATCAAGAAATTGGTAATTCTAACTTGGGAGTTGCAAAACAGAAAAAATGTTCTATAATAAATACTCAGAAAGTTAACGGGCATTAAAACCTTGCGAGGTTGAGGTGCGCGAATCGTCGAGTGCAGACAGGCGTGATAAGAGAATGGATCATAGCGTAAAAGGTCAGTCATTGGGGTTCGAGAAACCTGATTTCCAGCAAGCCTGGGAAATGGTGCTCGGCGACCTGCGCACGGAAATGTCCCGCGCACTTTATGAAACCTGGGTGCAGCCGTTGCGGCCGATCGGTTACCAGAACCGCACCTTTTCTGTGGGGGCTTACAACACCTATGGGCGCACCTGGGTGGAGGAGCGTTTGAGCTCGCGCATCACCCGTCTGCTTGAAGGTTTGTATCACGAGCCTGTGAAGTTTAATGTGGTGGTCTCGAATGGATTCTACAGGGGAGGGAATGCCTCCCCGGACATCAAAAATGCAGTTCCCCGCGACCTTTCGCCGGTGGCAACGCAAGCTGATGGCCCGCTCCCGGCCGAGGCAGAGGATGAACCTGAAGCTCCTACCGCCAACAACCGATCGCGCAAAGTGATGCTGCAACGTGCCTACGGCAGTGAACGCGCCAAGCTGATCCAGCCGGAACGGGGCATGTTCATCACCGGTTACCTGTTCAACAACTGGCTGCCGCTGCTAGGGCACTCTGCATTCGCAGTCATTATGGCTGCCCGCTCGTTGTGTTATTGGAACCCGATGACCGGGGAGTTGCGCAACGTGGTGGAAACTGAAATGGGGGAACTTGCTGAGCGTGCCGCGGTAAGCGTGCGCACGGTCAAAGAAGTGCTCAACGCTGAGCTTGTTCAACGATACTTCCTGCGTTACCGCGTACGCCGCGTGATGACCTCCAATGGAGTGCGCACTGCCGGTATCAGCCTGCAGGTACGCATGGACGACCCGCTGACGCCGCTCGACCAGGTGAAGACAGGTTTAATGGAAGAGGAGGAATGGTTCCTGGCGGAGTTTTCAGGCGAAAAGGAATAGTTGATCTGCGTTAGCGAGAGCTTTTTTTGACGACCTGCTATTACGGCGGGCCTTTTTGTTGCGCAGTGACCGGTAAGGGCAGGGGACTTAAAATATGCGCATAGATTAATATCAGGCAATGACCAGGAAATAGATCCCCACGCCAATCAACAGAACGCCGCTGACCTTTTCAATGATGCCTGACCATTTCCCCATGGCGCGCAGGCTCTTTAGTACGCCGGCGAAGGTGCCCACCAGTATGACCGGGACGCTCATTCCCAGGGAGTAGATGAATAACAATCCGGCGCCGTAAGTAAGGCTGGAATTCTGTGCCATCACGTAGGTGAGGATCACTGCCAGCACCGGGGTGGCACATTGCGATGCGATCAAGCCTGAGACCAGCCCGAGCAGAAAAGCGCCGGGTAACCCGCGGGCAGTAATTCTGGATTGCAGGTTGCTTAGCCAGGCAGGTGGGGTGAGCTGCAATACTCCCAACATTTGCAGTCCGATGATGAAGCACACCGCTGCCACAATGTAATACCAGGCGCGGGTGCCGCCTCCCAGCAAACCGCCCAACACCGCGGCAATTACCCCCAGTATCATAAAGGTGATTGACATACCGATGGCGAACACCAGCGAGATCCAAAAAGCCCGGCTGCGGGGAAGGTCGCGTTTACCGCTTACGAATCCAATGATAAGCGGGATCATGGCTACGTTGCACGGACCGATTGAGGTGACCAATCCACCCAGGAAAACGAGCAGGTAACTCACCGGGGAGGAGGGTTGCAGCAGGGTGGGGTCGAGGTCTATGGAGTGCCTCCAACGAGGGTTGATAGTCTCTGCTGCAGGTCTTCTGCGCTGATCTCACCGCTGAACACTTGTTCATTGTCGTTGGCATCCACGAATAGCAGGGTGGGGGTGGTATGAACGCCCGTTCGTTTCACCAGGACGTCGTTGCTATCCTCGAGTACGTCCAGGCTTAGCAGCGTCACCCGGTCCGAGAACTCCGGGTAGACCTCATCAAGCGAGCCTTGCACCTGGAGACAGCTGCGGCAATCCGGAGAATGGAAAAAAACCAAAGCCGGTTTCCCGTTCACCTTCAGGCGTTCCAACACCTGTTCAGGTGGTTCAACAGGTACCGTGTTTTTCACCACAGTCATCGTTTTCACCAAAGCGGTCAACGCCACTACCAGGATCACCGCTGCTAGGATGAGCCAGTTCCGGAGATTCTTTGATGGAAGAGGTTTTTCGGAAGATGCCATCTTATTTTCCTCAGGGGTACTATTTTACCTGAGAATTGGGCAGCCTGTTCCTGGATTGAAGCAAATAACAATCATCACTGATAAGTAAAACTACTTCTTGTTATCCCGTTGCAACAGACGCAAAGTGACCGCTCCCACCAGGAACGGGAACCAGAAGGTGACCGCGCGGTAGATCAATGTTACCAGCACGGCCTTTGAGAATGGCACACGCAGCAGATTCAAGGCTACCGGCAGCACGCTTTCCACCACGCCCACGCCGCCCGGGGTGGGGGAGATGTAATAGAAGAGCTGCCCGATGCTGTATGCGCCCACCAGCGAGCCCGTGGAAAAGCGCACATCCAATGCAAGAAAGATGAACGCCATCACAGTGATCAACAAACCCTTGTTCACCAATGAGTACACCAGCGGAAGGACCAGGTTTTTCCTGCTGCTGTGCATGGCTTCCAGACCTTCTCCAAGTTCAAAGGCAAAGTTCTCAGCGTTCTCGGGTTTCAGAATATCCCGGTGGAAGAAGCGAAACAGCAGGCGGTTGATCCGGCGGAAAAGGCCTGCCAGAACTCTGCCGAGCCGTTCTGAAGATTTGTTGGCCAGGAAGAGCAGCAGGGCAAACCCGATGGCCATGAGCAGCAACAACAGGGCGGCGGTAATCTCCCCTCCGGTCAGGTCATTGCGGCGGATGAGGGCGATAAAACCCAGCACCAGCACGGAGAGAAGCGAAACGTACTCATAGATCACAAAGAGGATGCCGATCACCATGATGCGCGCCGAGGAGATGTTCTGCTTCCGCGCCGCCGCGATGAAGTACGCCATCCCGCCCACTCCGCCGCTCGGGGCGATGATGTTGACGAAGGTGGAGGAGGTGCTCAATTTGAAGAGCAGCTTGATCTTTTCATCGAGACCCATCAGGCGGTAGATGGAGCGGTAGGTGTAGGAGTTGTTCACCAGGCAGATGAACTCCACTACGAACGCCAGCACCAGGAAAGGCCAGTTGCCCTTTTGCAGCGCAGCGGCGATATTCTCGATTTCCGTAAAACTGACCACCACATAAACGAGAGCCAGGATGGTTATGATCACCTGGAGGATCTTCTTCATGGGGAGTTTGCGAACAAGGGAGGTCATTGGGGTTGGCAGTTGTTTAGTGATGGACCAGCGTTGGGACCGTAAGGATTAACTGAGTCGATTATAACGGAACTATGACTCCCAGGAAGAGTATGACAATGTTCAGCGAAGGCTTTAGACGACCTCTAATTCATTTTGAAGATTGTCCTGCATCTTTAGGGGTGGCTTTGATGTGTTCCAGGAACCCATACACGAGCCTATCTTCGATATGTGGATATTGATAGTTAAAGTGTTCAGCGACCCTGGGGCCTATGTGCCAGAATAGGTCACAAGAAGTGAACAATGCAGACCAGGTTTCCTCAATGTTAGCAGTTGAATAGATGCCTTTCAACAATTCCCAAAGTTCGGGTTCGAGGAATTGATGAAACCGTTTGCCATACTTACCCGGGTTCTCCTGGAAACCGGTCCTGATTCCGATGTACCAGGTCAGCATCTTCATGAGCTCTTCCCTGACCACTGTATCCAGCATGTGGTGCGCGTAGAGGATCTCTCCACGCCATAAGCCTTTTGCCACATAAGGGCTGCACCACCAGAACTCGTTGCAGCAATCAGCGAATTGTTTGGCGGTTGGTGGAAGCGGGTAATAGGAAGACAGATTTCGGAAAGGTTCCGGTTTTAAAACGCCGTCCTTGTCAAGCAGCGGGTAACAGTAACTATCCACTTTCACTTTGTCGATTTCATCAACCGGATAAAGCGTTAGGTCGATGCGCGTTCCGTCCCTGAATTGCATCAAGTAGCAGTAACTTGATCGGGATACCAGCGCAGAAGCCCCCATGTCGTCTGGAAGCTGCAGGATCATCAGCTCACCAAAAAAATCGATCCAATGAGGATCCCGTTTGAAATCCTGGACATTAGTAACCAGGTAAACAATGTCGTAATCCTGCCATAAATCCTTTGGGGACTTTGGATCAGCCCGTGAACCGTCGAGAATAACTGCTCTTACGCGTTCATCTTGCCTGGCGAATCCAAGGATCAGCTCGAACATTTCCTCTTCAGTGCGCATCTATTGACTCCAACCTTTCATCAGGAATACCACAACACAAGTATATACGCGGTTGAGATTTGTCACTTTGAGGGAATTTGTTGCTTTAAGGCTCAGCGTCTGTTATACCCGGGGAAAGCAGCTATTCCATGTCAATTGTGCGTTTCTTTCATTCTCTTTTATTAGCTCATGGGTTTATTCCTGTAACTCAACAATTCCTGCTATAATACATTCAATAAATTGAATGTATTTTTGTTTTACGGAGCAACGCGATGGAAATTGGTGCATTCCTCATTAAATTATTGCAAGGCGGGCTTGGCAGCCTGGCCTCTTACCTGGCTGCTCACGTGCTCCTGTGCCTGCTGCCCGCCTTCTTCATCGCCGGTGGCATGTCTGCTCTCATTCCACGCGAATCCATCATGCGCTTCCTCGGACGCAGCGCGCCGAAGTATGTTTCCTACCCGGCAGCGGCCGCAGCGGGTTCGCTCCTGGCGGTGTGTTCCTGCACTATTGTTCCCTTGTTCGCCGGTATCTACAAAAAAGGCGCGGGTCTTGGTCCTGCCATAACCTTTCTCTTCTTTGCCCCGGCGGCAAACATACTGGCCCTGGCGTACACTGGTGTTGCCCTCGGCGCGGATCTGGCCTTCGCGCGGCTCTTCCTCTCCCTGGCGTTTGGCATTGGCATTGGCCTGATCATGGCCCTGATCTTCAGCCGCGAAGACGCGCAACGGGCAAACGTGAAGGATGATGCCTTTTCGCAGCACGGTGGCATGCGCCGCGGACGCACCATTTTCTTGCTGCTCATGGTGGCGCTCCTCCTCTCCGGTACGCTCAAACTCGATTTCCTTACCAATTCCTACGCTCAGTTCACGCTTCCAGTGCGTGGCGTGGATACCCTTCAGCAGACGCTTTACAACCTGGTCCCCTTTGATGCCAGCAAGGGCGAGGAGGGGGTAACTGCCCAGGGTTTGTTCCTCATCATCCTGTTGCTCATCCTGGCTTTCCTCGCCTGGCGGGGTTTTGAACACATCCATGACGGTGCCAATGGTTGGACCTGGGCAGCCTTCGGCGTGTTGGTTTTCACTCTGCTGCTGGCTTCCATGGTGATGGTTCCTCAGGCTGCCGGATTGGAGATCAAACTCACCGGCCGGACATTCGCTGTGGGGATTTTCCTGGCTGTTCTGGGCATCCTGATGGCCAGGAGCCTTGACCGCGAGGAACGCACCGACTGGATCTGGGAATCCTGGCGTTTCGTCAAGCAGATTTTCCCCTTGTTGATCGTGGGGGTGTTCGCTGTAGGCATCATCCGCCAACTCATCCGCCCGGAGTGGATCGAGTTTGTAGCCGGTGAGAATACGTTGCTGGGCAACCTGGCGGGTGTGGGCTTTGGCGTCTTCATGTATTTTCCCACCCTGGTGGAAGTTCCCATCGCCAAGATGTTTCTTAACCTAGGCATGCACCGCGGGCCTCTGCTTGCTTACCTGATGGCTGACCCCGAATTGAGCCTGCAGAGCATCCTCATCACGGCCACGATCATTGGTAAGAAGAAAGCCTGGGTGTATGTGGGATGGGTGGCGTTATTCAGCACCCTGGCCGGGTTGCTCTATGGGATGTACAGCGATGGAACCAGTTTCTGGCTGATCGTGCTTTACCTGGTGCTGATGCTTTCAGCCCTGGCGGGGGCTTTATGGGTAATCAACCGCCGGATGAAGCGCAGAAATCCGGAGCCCGAAGCTTAATTCTCGCGCCACAACAATGACGAACATAAACCCCGGAACGTCTCGTCCGGGGTTTGGTTGGAATAGTATTGGGGAAAGTCTTTTATAAAACCGAAAAATCTCGTACCTGCATTAATACAAGACTCGATCCAGTGTGAACCTGGTTACAGTTCTCGCATCACGATTCTCGGTTTTCGTCTCCCGGATTTCTCACTGCGCGCAGCCGCAGCCGACATTGCCTTTGAGGATTTCCTTCCAGTCGCCGATCACATCATGCGTCCAGCAATCGTCAGCGCCGGCAGCCTCACGCATCACCAGCGCGAGGATGTAGGTGAGCTCTTGCACGGTTGCCCCTGCATCGAGTGCTCCCTTGAAATGCTTCAACACGCAGGGCTTGGAACGGGCTTTGATGGACAGGGCGAAACAGATGAACTGGTAGGTCTTTTCATCGATCATCCGCTTATCCCGGTATAGCTCATCCATCTCATCCAGTCTTTCTGAAAATTCGGGGAAAAATTCAGCCAGCATGCGCATTTTAACCTCCAATTATGTGGCGTTAATAGGTTACGAAACCAGTAGTTGCTTGATCTCCGCGGTGCTCAGCACGCGTCCGGAGCTCTTCACTTTTTCGTCCACCACCAGGGCAGGGGTCTTCATCACGCCGTAATCGATGATCTGGTCAATGTCTTTCACCTCTTCGATCGTGGCTTCCAGGTTGAGTTCTTTCAGAGCTTCCTCGGTGTTCTCGTGCAGTTTCTTGCAATTGGGACAACCGCCTCCCAGGATCTTGATGATCATGTTTCACTCCTTGATGATATATTCAATATAATGAATGTATTATACAACCGGGAGGGCACTTCTGCAACAGTGTCTTTTTTACGTAGTGGAATCCAGCCCCTGACTGATGCCAGGTTATTTTTTGGCCAGGTCAGTACAGGAATAATCTGCAGGCAGGTCCGGGTTGCATTGCGGGCATGGACAACCCGGCAGGGGGCGGAGGGCATACCTGTTCAGGTCATCCAATCCTACTCCTGTGACCAGCGCCGCCTGTTCAAACAGGGTGATCAGACGCGGATCGGACAGGCTGTAGTAGATGTTGCGTCCTTCGCGTTGGGTGGTGACCCAACCTGCCTTGCGCAGCACCATCAGGTGTTGGGAGATGCTCGCCTGGCGCAACCCCAGTGCAGCCACCAGGTGGCACACACAGGCGGGTTGTTCGCGGATGATGAGCAGGATGTGCACCCGCGTGGGCTGCTGCAGCAGGTCGAACAGGTGAGATATTCTGGTTTCGATCGGGTCAATCATGATGTTTGAATTATAGCCAGTAAACCAGGCCCGGGCAAGCCAGGTCAGGAGAGGGCTCCCATCCCGGCGAGAGCACCCGTGCTGAAGGCGAACTGCAGGTTATGCCCGCCGCAGGGTCCCACCACGTCCAGGGTCTCGCCGGCGAAGGCCAGCCCCGGGACGCGCCGTGACCGCATGTTCAGCGGGTCCACCTCGCTCACTGGCACGCCACCGGTGCTCACCTGGCAGTACTCGAACCCGCGCACGCCCGTGACCTTGAAGGGGATGGCGGTGGCCAGTTGCAGCAGCTTTTCCAGCTGGGCGTCGCTCACCTGGTTCATCCTGACCGCGGGGGATAGCCCGGCCTGCGCCAGCAGCACCGGCGGCACCTTGGGCGGCAGCGCAGCCCCCAGCAGCACTTTGAGCGGTGTGGCGGATTCCCGCTGGTCCCGTAGCAGGTTGCGCAGCGCCGGTTCGCTGGCGAACAATGGGTTGAGCGCCAGGCGCAGGTCCTTGCCGGGGCGGGTGGAGATGTGGTGGCTCAGGTCCATCACGGCCGGGCCATTCAACCCCCAGGCGGTGAAGATCAGGTTGCCCGTGGTTTCAGCCAGCAGCAAATCCTTTTCGTATAGTCTTACATTAGCGTCGAAGCGCACACCCTGCAGCCTGGTGTAGTCAGTCATATCGCACAGCACCGGCGCCAGCGCAGGCAGCACCGGGTTCACCGTGTGCCCCAGCTCCTTGAGGAACGGGAAGAGCTGACCGCGTGACCCCAGGGTGGGGTAGGCGGACCCGCCCGCGGCGATGATCAGGTGCTCACAGTGATGCGGCTGTTGGGTCTTGAAGAGCACGTCGAAGCCCATCACGGTTTCACGCAGGATGGTGACCTTGTGGTCGAGCAGCAGCTTCACGCTGGCCTGGCGCAGGGCGTTGGCAAAGGCGTCCACCACGGTCTGGGCGGACTCGGAGAGCGGGTAGCACCAGCCGTCAGGCGTGGCGTAGGTGAGCACCCCGATCGACTCCAGGAAGGCGATGGTCTCGTCGTGACCGAATTGCTCCAGCACGGTCCGCATCCAGGCGGGGTCGGCGCAGGTGTAGCGCTCCGCGCTGGCGTAGCGGTTGGTGAGGTTGGCCCGCCCCGCGCCGGTGACCAGCAGCTTGCGGCCGACCGTGGCGTTTCCCTCGATGAGGGTCACCTGCCGGCCGGCGCGCGCCGCAAACAAGGCTGCGGTCATGCCGGCTGGGCCGGCGCCGATGATGGTGAGTGCGTTGTCCATGCAAGTATTGTAATCTCAGTCCATGGGCGGGGCAAGTTGGGGAACCCTCAAACGCATACAGGGTAGCCAACGGTGTATCGCACCTATACTTTTTTAGGGCAGACGCCGGGGACGAGTTTATTGAAATCCCAGCGATTGCACTTCGTCCTCTTCGAGGATGATATGCGACCCTTGGCGAAGATCATCGCCAGGGTGGACAGATCGCAATCGCGGGATGCGTAAAAGCAACGCAATAAACCCGGCGGTCTTCTACCTCTTTTCTCGGTTCTCCTTTCTCGAATCCTGGCATTTATGATGTAATATTTATACTGATATCATTATTAACAATATGATGTATAATAATGATGTAATGAAAAACCAAAACCTTTACCGCACCCAGGTGCTTTTGGAACCGCACCAGTACCGCGAGCTGACCCTGCTGGCCGAGCAGGAGGGCGTGAGCCTCTCCGCGCTGTTGCGGCAGATGGTGTCGCAAGCCCTCGAAGACCGCCGCCGACAAAAGCTGGCCCGTTCCGCCGAGCAGATGATGGAGTACTACTACTCCGACGGCGAGATGACGGGTTATTCCGCGCTGGATGGCGAGGACTTCCCCGGGCGGGAAGGGTAGGCGGACGTGCTGCGCGGTGAGGTGTACACGCTGTCGCTGGAGCGCAGCCCATCCGCGGAGGCTGCCGCGGCGCGCATGGTGATCCTGCTGTCTTCCGACGCGTTGGCGGTGCTGCCGCTGCGCGTGATCGTACCGCTCATCCCCTGGAAGGACGAATTCACCGCCACGCCCTGGCTGGTGCGCATCCCGCCGGTGCTGAACAGCGGCATCGCGCAGGTGATGGCCGCCGACGCGCTGCAGGTACGGTCGGTATCCACCGCGCGACTGAAGACGCGCCTGGGCGAGCTGCCGCAACGCATCACCGATGAAGTGGCCGCCGCGCTCGCCATGCTGACCAGCGCGTGATCCGGCGCGAAAACCGCCCCGCCGGTGCACCCCGAAATCAATTTTGGTATATACTTAACTTAATCTACCTTTCTCCAGTTGCCAGGTTATCCCATCCCGGTCGTCATCACTTCCTGCAAGGCTCGCAATCCGGCAATCCTGTACAAGTTCAAACCAGAAATTGAGGGTATCATGCGCCAGATCATCACCAGGGTATTAGGGGTCTGCAATAAGAACGCAGACGGTCACTCCCGCCAGAAGATCCTCGAGAAGTTCGCCCGCCCCGGGCACAAGGTGGTGCTCAACCATGTGCGCTCAGCGGAAGGCGACCCCAACACCATCGAGGTGCTGCTGCAGGGGGAGGAGGGCAAGAAAGCGCACTGCATCGGCTTTCTGCCGGGGCGCATCGGCGAGAAGCTGGCCCGCCACCTGGACGCGAACCATGAGATCACCGCGGTGATCACCAGCCTGCCTGTGGGGGAGGAGCCCAGCAATAAAGGCGTCACCCTGCGCATTTCCTATTAACCCTGCAACTTCGCGGTTCCGCAACCTGCTGTTCCCGTTATAATTATGCAACCTCGTTGATGGAGCAGGTTGTATGGTCAATTTTCTCGGGTCGTTTCCTCCTGTAGTTCAATCTTTGTTCGCCACGCTGTTTACCTGGGCGCTGACAGCCCTGGGGGCGGCGTTTGTGTTCGTCAACAAGACCGTTTCGCGCAAGCTGCTGGTCTCGATGCTCGGCTTCGCCGCGGGGGTGATGATCGCGGCCAGTTTCTTCTCGCTGCTGCTTCCGGCGATTGACCTGGCGGAGGCCAGCGGGGTTCCCGGCTGGCTGCCCGCGGTGACCGGCTTTCTGGCGGGAGGGCTGTTCCTGTACGGCATCGACAAGATCCTGCCGCATTTGCACGCCGGCCTGGCCACCGACCAATCGGAAGGCATCAAGACCCACTGGCAGCGGTCGATATTGCTGGTGCTGGCCATCACGCTGCACAACATCCCCGAGGGGCTGGCGGTGGGCGTGGGCTTCGGGGCGGTCGCGGCGGGCATCCCCTCGGCCAGCCTGCCCTCGGCCATCGCGCTGGCGCTGGGTATCGGGCTGCAGAACTTCCCGGAGGGCATGGCGGTGTCGCTGCCGCTGCGCGGGGAGGGTCTTTCGCGCAAGCGCGCCTTCATGCTGGGGCAGGCCTCGGGCATCGTGGAGCCCATCGCCGCGGTGCTGGGCACGCTGGCCGTGCTGGTGATGCGCCCCATCCTGCCGTACGCGCTCAGTTTCGCCGCCGGGGCAATGATCTACGTGGTGATCGAGGAGCTCATCCCCGAGAGCCAGCGGGACCAGAGCACGGACATCGCCACCCTGGGCGCGATGATCGGCTTCGCGCTGATGACCTTCCTGGACGTGGCTTTGGGGTAAAAGACAGTCCGCGGAATCACGCAAATTTCTAAAAATCTTGTCCACTAATTACACAAATTACACCAATTGTTCTAATTATTAAAAAATCATAAACCACGAAACACACAAAACACACAAAATAAAGACAACCATCAATTCATTAATCATTTTGTTTTTGTAGGGGCGAATGGCATTCGCCCCGATCTTGTAGGGGCGCAGCGCTGCTGCGCCCGATTTTTGAATGGATTCGTATTCGTTCTGAAAATGGCAACGAATCGAAAACGAATAAATTGGAAGCCCTGGTTCGTTCATTTCATGATCTCCCAGGGTGCCAAGAGCTGGCAGGAACGATTCGAAAATGAATACAATGGAAGCCCCTGCTCCTGCACTTCGTCCTCTTCGAGGACGATATGCAGTCGCGGGATGCGCAAATTACGCGCACAAACACCCGGAATCTTAATAGCAAAACCAGGTGCAGATTCCGGGTGTTGATTTGAGGAGTTAATCTTCTTTGATGAGGTCAAGGTAGGGCTCCAGTTTTTTCTGGTATTGGGCGATGAGGCTGGGGATGTCGGTGCGGCTGTTGATTTTGATGTCGTTGTCGACGTAGGTGGTGACAGAATTACGGTGCATTTCGGACAGGCGGGTGAGGCTCATGGCGGCGAGGGAGAGGGCGCGCATGGTTTCGTTGATCTCGCGCAGGTCGCGGGAGCGCATGCCGTAATCGTAGGTGTAGGCCATGTATTGTTTGATGCGGTTGATGAGGTCGGTGACGTCGTAGAGCTGGGCGAGTTCGACGGGGGTGGCGTTTTTGATGCGGCGACCATCGAGGTAGAGCCCATGTTTGAGGGCATTGAGGTTTCCAGGCTGCCCCCCTCGTTTTCGCTCTGAGGTGGCAACCTCCGGAGGGTCGGAGGAATAGGCACTGGGGATGTCCGGATCGGGTTTGCGGAGGTTGAGGGTGGCGGCGTACTCCTCGCGGAGGGAATTGGCGGTGATGACATCGGCAGGATGGATGGGGATGAGGCGCGGCTCGTGAGGGGAAAGGGTGGGTGCGGGTTCGTCTGCATCAGTGCCGGGAGGGGTTTCTTCCCAGGGGTGGGTGTAGTGGATGGGGTTGCCTTCGGGGTCGAGGTTATCGGAGGGGGTCATAGTGTCCTTTGTAAATAGAAATAATGTTCTATAATAATTATAACATACCTGTCAAGGGGGGAAGAGCAGCACCTCAAGTGCTGGTGCGCACCCATGGAACACAAGCATTTCCAGGGCAGGCAAACCGCGAGAACATAGAAACCACGAACACATGGCATGAACCCAATGCCAGTGCACGCTTCACAAAACACACGAAAAAGGGGGAGGGTTTAAAAACTAAACCCGGATTATGAAACGAAGCCCCTGCTCCAGCCCGATGGGCAGGAGCGGGATGGCGCGCTACGCGCGCAGAGCCCAGGTTTATGCATTTAATCGAAGAAAGGGAAGTATCAAGTTAGAGAGAACCTATAAACTTGACCAGTGCAGAAACCCGGTATGAAGGGCATATACCGGGTTTCGAAGCGCACAAGATGTAGGGCGGGTTGGATATGTGGAATGCAGGCGCAATGTGGATGCGCCGCGGAAGGAGGAGAGGGGGGTTATGGGATTAGCGGTGAACCCGCCAGTTCGTGCAAATGGGGGGAGTGGTGCGTTTTTAACGCACCCTACGACTACGACTTAAAACCCGGTATGAAGGGCATATACCGGGTTTGCTTAAGACACAAGATGGTGGGTTTTCAACCCACCCTACGTTTACCATAGAAGGCGCTCCCACAATCTGCACATTGCCAGGCAGGATCGTCTTCTCCAAGGCAACACCCCCCGAGTACAACCTTTCCTGCGTTAATCTCCTGCATCAATTTCTCGGAAAACATTCGCAATCCATACAATATATCTGCAATACGGTTTGACCCACAAACCGGGCATTTTCGTGGTTTTCTCATGTATCTCCTGGCAAATCTTGAGTTCTCCAAACCAGGAAATGTTCCAGGATCATCCATATTATTCATCTGAATGTAACCAGTCACTTTCTTTTAGATCAAGAATGTACTTGTAAACAGTATCCAAAACCCCATGTTTTTCTGCCCAATCGATATGTTCTTCGAAGCGAAGTTTTTTCAGAAGAAAAGAGGTATCCCACCAAGCCGATAAAATAAGAGGTAACGGAGGTTGCCACTCACCAGAACTAACTCGATGTTTTTCAGGCAGCAACTCCCATAGTTCGTTCCATTTCATCGGCATGGGACATATCCGATGATTATTCTGAATTTCTGTCAAAACATCTTCTTTAGTGACCATTCTTTCGACTATTATACAAAAAATCTTGTATTCATTAAACTCACTGGTTTATTGTGCATTTTGAATTTGGGGGTTTTCTCTAAACACGATCAGGGGCAGGTTATGAACCTGCCCCTACGATTAATTCTGCTATAATTTTTAACGGGGTAACTATTATGGGATTATCTGAAGCTGATACAAGAGCCAAATTGATCGACCCGGCACTGCACGAACGAGGGTGGACAGAAGATTTAATGCGCCGGGAAGAGACCGCCGGAGCAATTGAAATCACGCAAGGGAAACCACGAAAACAGCCCAAAGGACGCATCGATTACACGTTGCGAGTCAAGGTGACCACGGATGCTCAACCGGTTGCCGTGGCATTGATCGAAGCCAAACCTGAAGACCAACCACCAAACCGGGGGCTGGAACAAGCTAAACTTTACGCCCGATGCAAGCGCATGAACGTCCCCTTTGTCTTTTCCACCAACGGGCACATGTATGTGGAATTTGATCGATTCAGCGGAATCACCAGCGATCCAAAACCGATCAGTGAATTCCCAAAACCGATGGATTTACGATTGCGATATGAAAAAGGAATGGGATTCCACCTGGACGATCCGGCAGCAAAGCCATTGCTTATTCGGTACCCAGGCGGAGAAGCCACCCGGCGCTACTATCAGGATGCAGCGATTCGTGCTGTTTTGGAAAAAATAGCCCAAAACCAGGAAATGGGTAACCCGGCTAGGGCCTTGCTCTCACTGGCGACGGGGGCTGGAAAAACTTTTATCGCTGTCAATCTCTTACAACGAATAGCAGGTGCAGGACAGTTAAGGCGGGCACTCTTCCTATGCGACCGGGACGAATTGCGTAATCAGGGATTGGCAGCCTTTCAAAACGCATTCGGGGCGGACGCAGCAGAGGTGACAGGCGGCAACCCGCAATTGAACGCACGAATCTTGATCGCAACCTACCAAACACTAAATGTAGATACCGATGACGCAGAGGCAGTTTTTCTGACGGATCATTACCCTGAAAATTATTTCAGCCACATCATCATTGACGAATGTCACCGCTCGGCGTGGGGGAAATGGAGCCTGATCCTTCTGCGAAACCCCAAAGCGGTTCAGGTTGGATTAACCGCAACTCCCCGGCAGCTCATCAGCAAGGGAACAAAAGAGACCGACGAGATTAAGAAGGACCTGCAACTCAGTTCTGATAATCTAAAATACTTTGGAGACCCAGTATACGAGTACGATATGGCGCAGGGGATCGAGGACGGGTACCTGGCAGCCTGTGAAATCGTGCGGCGAGATATCTTCCTGGCCAACAAGCTGGATAACGAACGGATCACTGGATTGGACGCCAAAGACCTGGTTGGGAGAAAAGTCCGGGATGCCAACACAGGGAAAGCGTACACTACCCGGACACTTGGAGACCACATAGAGGCTTCCAACTTTGAAGACATCCTATTGCTACCTGACCGGGTTAAAAAGATGTGTTCTGACTTGTTTGAACAGATGCTGGTGACCGGGGGACCAGAACAAAAAACAATCATCTTCTGTACACGGGTGAGGCATGCCACCGACGTGGCCTCGGAAATGAATAACCTGTACGCCAGATGGTGCAAAAACGAGGGGCGAAAAACTGTCGATAATTATGCCTTCACCTGCACAGCAAATACTGGAGGGAGCGAATACCTGGCTGACCTGCGCGGAGCAAGCCGGCACCATTTTATTGCAACGACAGTGGAACTATTGACCACGGGGGTGGACGTCCCCATTGTGCAGAACATCGTTTTCTTCAAGTATGTGAAATCCCCGATCGCGTTCTACCAGATGGTGGGACGGGGAACCCGGCTGCACCCGCCCAGCGGGAAGCTGATGTTCAGGGTGTATGACTACACGGACGCGACGCGCCTGTTCGGAAAGGAATTCCGAAGCAAAGCTACACAGAGCAAGCCACATGAGACCCCACCGCCACCCCCGCCCGTGGAGGTTGAGGGGATGGAAGTGATGATCACAGACGCGGGCAGATATATTTTGACCACGGTCAACGGAAAGGCGATGCCCGTGACGGTTGAGGAATACAAAGCACAACTGGCAACCCGGCTTGTGGCAGAAGCCCCGACATTGGACATGTTCCGCAAGAAATGGATCCAACCGATGGAGCGGAAGGCATTGCTCGAAGGGCTGCCGGACGGGGGAAGAGCGCCTGGGTTGGTGAGGGCACTTGAAGGGATGAACGCCTTTGACCTGTATGATGTGCTGGCAGAGTTGGGGTACGGGATGGCACCCAGGACGCGGGAAGCAAGGGCAGCGGCTTTTACCTACAAACACGCCAGGTGGCTAGCAGGGTTACCCACCAGGACAGGGGAAACACTTAAAGCACTGGCAGGGCAGTTCGCCAACGGAGGTACTGAAGCGCTGGAAAACCAACTGGTGTTCCAAACCCCGGGCGTGCAAAAGGCAGGAGGCGTTGAGGCCTTAAGGGGATTGGGAAAACCAGAAGACGCCATAAGAGAAACCAAGATCAGAATCTTTGCTGCATAAGGAAGAATCCGCTTTTTATTATGGAAACAAGATCAGTTTATAAATCTCTCTCCGGAAACAGACTACTCAGCGACCTCTACGGCTGCGAGGTCGATCTATCGTCATACTTGCGACGATTGGGATTCTCTGAGGTACAAAATCAGCACATAAGCAAAAATTGCCGGAAAGAAACACTCAGCGCATTCGGGACCAGTATTCACACTTTTTTCGTGATGAAACATGATGGGGAGCGGTTAAGCGAAATAATTGCCAAGCGGTATGGTTTGGGAGTGCAGGCACATGAAAATATGCGAACTATCGGAGAGGAATTCGGCATCAGCAGTGAGCGCGTTAGGCAACTGATTGAAAAAGCACTCATAATATTAAGAACCCCCAACGCAAAGACATTTCTAGAAAATGATATACGGAACCAATTAACTGTGGTCCTTAAAACCAACCCAGTGCGGGCAGAAAGCAAAGAAGAACCAGAAATTGAATTTCCGAACGTTGAGGACTATTTTGAGGAGGGGTCTGTATTCGTCCCGGATCCCAGCAGGAAGGAAGAAGAAAAGAGGAAGACGTTAACTGAAATCCGAAAAAAATTTCCCCGGGCATACGAACCCTGGACGAAAGAGGAAGATAGAAGATTAGAAGAACTATATCAGCGAGGAATACCAACAAAAGAATTGGCGGCATTTTTTCAACGAAAACCGGGTGCAATCAACTCACGGATCAAAAAAATTGATCAGAGAAATTCCAAAAGTGATTAATCCAGAAGAGAAACACAAAATACAAGTAGGGTTGAGCAACGCTCAACCCCTACAAGAACCACTACCAGAAGGGTGGAAGCGGGAGAGATTAGGGGATATAACGGCGATTGTCTCAGGGACTACCCCTAGGACTGAAATTTCTCAATATTGGCAAAAAGGAAATATCGATTGGATTACTCCAAAAGATCTTGGAGCATTAAATATCAAACACATTTATTCTTCTGAAAGAAAAATTTCTGAAATCGGATTGAATGATTGCGGATTAGTCCTTTCCCCTAAGCATTCCATTATTCTTTCCACGCGAGCTCCAATTGGGTATTTAGGCATTTCTGAGACATTTACATGCACCAATCAAGGATGTAAGACTTTTATTCCATCTGCACAGGTAGATTACCTCTTTTTATATTATTTACTGCTCTTTAATGTTCCCTTATTCAAAAAACTAGGGGGAGGATCGACCTTTACTGAGATCTCTAAACTTACACTTTCAAATTTCTGGGTTGGAATTCCAAGTATTAAGGAACAACAACGAATTTCAATGATCTTAGATGAGAAATTTGATGTGTGTCAACGAGCTAAACAAGCTGTGGAATTTCAAATTGCTTCTACTCAAGCTTTGCGGTCAGCATATCTGCGGGAAGTATTTCCATCAGCGGGGGAAAAGCTGCCCGAAGGATGGAAATGGGTAAGACTAAAAGACATTTGTTTTCCAGATAATCGGATTGTTGTCCAAAATTCTGAGGAAAGCAAAAAGCTACCGTTTATTGGTTTAGAAAATATTGAAAGTAATTCGGGGCGGTTATTAATAAATGAAGATGGAACTTTATTGGGATATGGAATTAGTACCTCATATTACTTTGATACCAAGCATGTCCTTTATGGAAAACTACGACCATATTTGAATAAGGTCGCGCTACCATCTTTTACAGGTAGATGCTCTACTGAATTGATTCCATTATTACCAAAGGATATTTCTCGCGAATATCTTGCGTTAATCTTGCGTCAGCAAAGTATTGTAAATGCGGTTATGAAAGAAAAAACTGGAACTAGAATGCCCCGTGCTAGTATAGAAGTCCTTCTAGACCAATTAGTACCCTTCCCACCGAAAGAGGCGCAAGAAAAAATATTAAAACAAGTAACCAATAAAATTGACATATGTTTCCATATTGAACAAAATGAAAAAGCGCAATTGGAAACGGTTTCCAAATTACCGCAAGCCTACCTGCGGCAGGCTTTCAAAGGAGAACTATGACTCCCAAAGTAAAGAATGATCTCAATACAAAACATAGATTCTTAGATGAAGCAGGGGATACTGCTTTTTTTGGAAGGCATGGTACCCCATTGGTCGGAGTGAAGGAAAATGTTTCTTTATGTTTTTTGTTAGGGATGGTGAAAATTCGATCTGATCTTCAATTAATTCGAGATGGAATAAATCAATTAGAACTTGAAGTAATCAAAGACCCGTATTTTAAAGGGGTTCCAAGTATTCAAAAGAAAGTAAAAGATAAAGGCGGGTTCTATTTTCATGCGACCGATGATCCTCCCGAGGTTAGGAAAATGTTCTATGATTTTCTAAGGGCCATAGATCTGAGTTTCGAAGCTGTAGTGGGAAGGAAAATTCCGTCTATCTTTATTCGCAAACATGGAAAGAACGATGCTGAATTTTATGCTGACTTATTATCACACTTACTAAAGAATAAACTCCAAGCAGGAGATGATTTAATCCTAAATATTGCGGAACGTGGAAATACTACAAAAAATGCAAATTTAACGACCGCTTTGAATAAAGCGACAGAACGTTTCCAACGGAATAACAATGGTGGGGTTGTAATGACAAAAGTAGTTTTTAATGTTCAAAACCCAAGGACGGAACCATTACTATGCCTACCAGATTATTTGTGCTGGGCAGTTCAGAGGGTATTTGAGAGAGGTGAGCCAAGATATTACGATTTTGTTGAGGATAAAATCTCGCTTGTAGTAGATTTGTACGATTCTGAACATTATGAGGAAAGCAAGAATTACTATCGAAAAGGAAATCCACTTACAACATTAAATAAATTAAGCCCGCCATCGTACTAAGGAGGATACCCTCCAACGACATGAAGTCGGAATTCATACGACGCAGGCTACTTATATTATACATGTGCTTTAAAGAAAGTCAATCCTTATATCATGACAAATAATATACTACCTCCAAAAAAAAATCATCAGTTTTCCTCGCAATCCTCTCTAGATTCTTATATCAAAGGGGTTTGTGATATCTTGAGGCGTTCCAACTGTGCGGGTGCGCTGCAATACGTACCGGAGTTGACATGGATCCTGTTCCTGCGTATTTTGGATGACAACGAAACACGGGATGCGGAAGAATGCGCAGCGGTGGGAAAACCATTTCGCCCATCACTTGAAAGCCCTTACCGCTGGCAGGATTGGGCAGCACCTGAAGAGCGTGATCGACCGGGGCAGGGATGGAAGCGCAAAGAACTGGCAAATGGTGCACTTGGCGCGTTTTTCCAATTTGTGAACGGGGAATTGTTGCCATACCTGAAAGCCTTGCGCGACCAACCCAACGCCGCCCCAAGGCAGAAAGTAATCAGCGAAATCCTTTCGGGAGTGGAACGGGTAAGGGTTGACACTGAAAAGAACTTCCTGGACGTGCTGGATAAAGTGCACTTGATCAGAACCGAGAATATCGACCAGACACATATTTTCACGATTTCGCAGGTTTATGAAGGTCTGCTGCTGAAAATGGGTGAGAAGGGCAATGATGGCGGGCAATTCTTTACACCGCGGCAAATCATCAAAACGATTGTGCAGGGGGTTGACCCTAAACCTGGAGAAACAATCTATGATCCGTGCTGCGGGACAGGCGGGTTTTTGGCCCAGGCTTACCAGTACGAGCAAGAGCGTTTGGGAATCAATTCCACCCCGGATGAACTGGAGGGATTGAAGCAGACTGCTTTCTACGGGCGTGAGAAGGAAAACCTTATCTACCCGATTGCCCTGGCGAACCTGGTGCTGCACGGGATTGACGAACCTCACCTGTGGCACGGGAACACGTTGACCGGGCAGGAAACCTACGGCGGGTTGTTTGAATCCGCTCCAACGCTGTATGATATTGTGCTGACCAATCCGCCGTTTGGGGGCAGGGAAGGTCCAGAAGCACAAACGAGGTTTGCCTACAAGACCGGGGCAACGCAAGTGCTCTTCCTGCAACACGTGATTGACAGCCTGAAATCGGGTGGGCGCTGCGGAATGGTGATTGACGAAGGGGTGTTATTCCGAACGAATGAAACAGCGTTTGTGCAGACCAAGCGAAAACTGATGGATGAATGCGATCTGTGGTGTATTTTAAGCCTGCCAGGCGGGGTTTTCACCGCGGCGGGGGCAGGCGTTAAGACCAACCTGTTGTTTTTTACCAAGGGGAAATCCACTGAATCCATCTGGTACTACGACTTATCGGATATCAAAGTGGGGAAGAAAACCCCGCTGACGATGGACAGATTTGATGATTTCTTCAGATTGATGGCAGGACGGGAAGATAGCGAGCGCAGTTGGGTGGTAAGCCGCGAAGAAATTGAAAAGCGAGGATACGACCTGAAGGCGGTCAACCCAAATATTAAGCACGAGGAAGATACCAGGACACCGGAAGAATTAATCGCATTGATTGAAGAGAAGGGGAAGGAAATCCAGGCAGCGTTGGAAAGATTGAAGGCAGGGTAAGGGATGTTATTGGCAGATGAATTTGACCAGGCGATGTGGGGCATCGTGGAAGCAGCGCGGAAACAGAAATACACGCCGACGTATTTTATGCAAATGCTGTCAGAGCACGGCGGAGTTGAAACCGCAAAAAGACTGCTGGCGGCGGACCTTCCCCAGGATGGATTGAACCGCTTGTGGGAAATGGGATTGCTGCATGAATCCATGGAAGCGCAGGTGATTAATGAAAAGTTCGCCCCGCTGTTCACTGACGACGAGATACGGGAAGCAAGGAAGAGATTAACGGATCGAGGATATAATCCCGGGGTTTTATGAGGGTACGAGAATTCAATTTATTGGAATTTTAGAAATCAAATGCGGCACAGCACCGCTGTGCCCCTACGCGGATGGGGGTGATTTGGGATAGGGAAGGTTACATGATTGGCCGCCCCGCGTGCCATCCGGGGGTTTTTGGGCGCCGGGGATGGGAGGAGGGTCGAGCCTCGCTCGACCCCTACTCGCTCACCGGCGGCATTTTACAAGAAAACAGGCTTAAGATCATAAACCCGGAGTCTCGAAGAAGTCCCTGCTTTCGAACTAAGTCCTCTTCGAGGATGATATTCGATCGCGGGATGCGCGAAAAGCACGCGTACAGACTCCGGGTTTTCAGAGCGGGGACAAAAAAAAAGAAGTCCCTGCTCCTGAACTGCGTCCTCTTCGAGGATGATATTCTATCGCGGATGCCCACAGATCGGGCACATAAACCCGGAGAGGAACGGGCAGGAACAACGGGCACGGCCCGCCGTGCCCCAACAGAGGGGGTCTGATATAATTCCCGCAAATGGAGAACACATGACACAGGAAATCATTGAACAACTCAACCGGCAGATCACCAGCGAGATCCTCAAGCAGCCCGGGCGTGTGCTGGACCCCAACCAGCCCCTGCTCACCAGCGGTATGGTCGATTCCTTCAGCCTGGTGGACCTGGCGCTCTTCGTGGAGGATACCTTCAACGTGCACATCGATGATTCAGAGCTCAACGCGGAGACCTTTGACACCCTGTTGCAGCTGGCCGACCTCATCGCCAGCCGCCTGGACTGAGCATGCCGACCTTTTCTGAATCCCTGCGCGCCAGCTGGTTGGAATGCCCCGACCGGGTGGCGCTTACCGTGCTGCTGGCGGGCCAGCCCGACCGCGAGCTTACTTACCGCGAGCTGATCAACGGCGCGGCCGCCTGGGAACGCACGCTGCGGCGCGAGGGCGTGCTGCCCGGCGAGGTGGTGATCCTCATTCTGCAGCACAGCCTGGACCTGATCTACGCTTACTGGGGTTGCGTGTTGCACGGTGCCATCCCCTCCATCATGCCCTTCCTCACCGAGAAGCTGCTGCCCGAGCGTTACCGCGCGGACCTGACCGCGCTGGTGGGCATCACCAAGCCCGAGGCGGTGATCACTTACCGCGAGTTCCACCCCGAGGTACTCGCTTCGCTCGCAGCGCAGGCATCCATCAGCGGCGGGTCCTCGGTGCGGCGCGTGCTCGTCTCCGACGAGGTGGAGCCGGCAGGGCAGGTGAGCGCGGCGGATTTTGAGGGCTTTGGCGGATTGCGGCGCGACGCGGGGGATATCGTGCTGCTGCAGCACAGCTCCGGCACCACCGGGCTGCAGAAGGGCGTGGCGCTCTCGCACCAGGCGGTGTTCAACCAGCTGCAGAGCTATTCCCGCTCGCTGCATCTCAAGCCGGAGGACGTGATCGTCAGCTGGCTGCCGCTTTACCATGATATGGGGCTCATCGCCGGCTTCCTCATGCCAATTTTGCTGCGCGTGCACCTGGTGCTGCTGAGCCCCTTCGAGTGGGTGCGCTCCCCGGTGCGCCTGCTGCAGGCGGTGACCAGCTACAAGGGCACGCTCTCCTGGCTGCCCAACTTTGCCTACAACTTCTGCGCCAAGAAGATCCGCGAGCGCGACCTGCAGGGCGTGGACCTTTCCACCTGGCGCGCGGTTTCCAACTGCTCCGAGCCCATGCGGCACGAGAGCCATCAGCTCTTCCTCGAACGTTTTCAACCTTACGGATTCAAGGAGTCCGCGCTGTGCACCTGCTACGCCATGGCGGAGAACGTCTTCGCCGTCACCCAGGGAGGGATCGACTGCCCGGTGGTGCTGGACGAGATCGACCGCGAGGCGATGCAGGTGGAGCGCGTGGCTCGCCGGGCTGAAGAGGGGCGTCCGTCGGTGGTGATGGTTTCCGCCGGTCCGGCAATCCCCAACGTGGAGGTGAAGGTGGCGGATGAGCACGGCGAGGCCCTGCCTGACCGCGTGATCGGCGAGCTGGCGCTGCGCAGCGACAGCATGCTCAGCGGCTACTATCACCGCGAGGATGCCACGCACAAGGCCATCAAACAGGGCTGGTATTTCACCGGTGATTACGGTTACAAGGTGGGCGCGGAGGTGTTCGTCGCAGGGCGCAAGAAGGATATGATCATCGTCGGCGGCAAGAACGTGTACCCGATGGACCTGGAGGAACTGGCCATGGAGGTGCCGGGGGTGCATCCCGGGCGCGTGGTGGCTTTTGGTATATTCAATGAAGAGGCCGGCACTGAGGATGTGGTCATTGTGGCCGAAGTGGAAACGCAGCAGCAGGCCGAGCTGGAGCGCATCGCCGACGGCGTGCGCGCCGTGGTCACGCGCGGGTCTGCCATCGCACTGCGCCATGTGTACCTGGTGGGACCCAAATGGCTGATCAAGACCTCCAGCGGCAAGACCGCCCGCGGCGCGAACAAGGAAAAGTACATGCGCGAGGCGGGGCTGCTGTAGGGTTGCTTTGTAAACAAAAGGATACCGGGATCCAATATCAAAGCCCGGATAAAACGAATACAAGGGAGAATGACGTATGGACGAACGCGATGTAAAACTGGCAAACCTGTTGGTGAACTACTCGCTGGCGGTCAAACCCGGCGAGCGGGTGCTGCTGCGCGGGGGCGTGGCTGCCGAGCCGCTGCTCAAGGAGGTCTTCATCAAGATCCTCGAGGCCGGCGGACACCCCTTCCTCATGCCCGAGTTCGGTTGGGATGGCGAGTACCTCTTTAAGTTAGGCAGCAAGGAACAGCTCGAGTACGTGCACCAGCCGACTTTCATTCTCTACGATACCTACGACTGCCTGCTGCGCATCGTGGCGGATGAGAACACCAAGGCGCTCAGTTCCATCGACGCCGATAAGATGACCACCGTCACCAGGGCGCGCCAGCCCATCATGAAGACCTATATGGAACGCGCCGCCAAAGGCGAGCTGCGCTGGGCAGTGACCCATTATCCCACCCACGGCTACGCCCAGGACGCTGACATGTCGTTGGATGAGTACCGCGATTTCGTCTACAACGCCTGCATGCCGGACCAGGATGACCCCATCTCCTACTGGAAGGGGGTTTCCGAGTGCCAGGCGCGCATCATCAACTGGCTCAAGGGTAAGAAGAATGTGCACGTGCTGGGGAAAGGGACTGACCTGCGCCTGAGCATTGAAGACCGCCCCTTCATCAATTGCGATTGCCGCGTCAACATCCCCGACGGTGAGATCTTCTGCGGTCCGGTGGAGGATAGCATGGAAGGGCACGTCAGCTTCACCTATCCCACCATCTACAACACGCGTGAGGTCACCGGCGTGAAGCTGGAGTTCAAGAAGGGCCACGTGGTCAAGGCATCTGCGGAAAAGAATGAGGAGTTCCTGCTCAAGACCCTCGACATCGATGAAGGTGCACGCGGGGTGGGAGAGTTCGCCATCGGCACCAACGACGGCATCCAGCAGTTCACCCGCCAGATCCTGTTCGATGAGAAGATCGGCGGCTCCTTCCACATGGCGCTGGGCAAGGGTTACCCCGAATCCGGCAGCCACGCCGATTCGGCCATCCACTGGGACATGGTCTGCGACCTGCGCGACGGCGGCCAGATCTGGGTGGACGACCAGCTGCTCTACGAGAACGGTAAATTCGTCATCGAAGGCTGAGGATGTTCAAAACCGGGTTTCTTGCATTTGAGCCCGGTTTTTCCTTCCCTGGCCGCCAGATTACGAATCACTTATGACACCAATTATAGCCATCCTCTGGGACATGGACGGGGTCATCGTGGACACCTTCGACGGCCACTTCCGTGCCTGGAAGCAGCTCTTTAGCGAAATGGGGCACCCCTTCACGCTGGAAGACTTCCGGCGTACCTTTGGCATGAACAACCGCCTCATCTTTTCCACCCTGCTGGGATACGAACTGGAGGAGGAGACCTTTCAGCGCCTGAGCGAGCGCAAAGAGGTGTGCTTCCGCGTGGGCATCCGCGGCAGCGCGAAATTGCTGCCCGGGGTGGCAGATTGGCTGGAGAGGTTCCGGCAGATGGGGCTCGGCCAGGCGGTGGCTTCCTCCGCGCCGCAGGAGAACATAGACGCGCTGCTGGATGAGCTGGGTGTGCGCGGTTACTTCCAGGCGGAGGCGGCCGGGGCTGAGCTCAAAGGCAAACCCGATCCCGCGGTCTTCCTCCTCGCCGCGCAGCAACTGGGCGTAGAACCTCCGAATTGCCTCGTCATCGAGGATTCCGTGGCGGGGGTCGAGGCAGCCAAACGGGCCGGCATGCGCTGCGTGGCCGTGTGCACCACCAACCCCGCGGAGAAGCTGCAGGATGCAACGCTGGTGGTGGAAAATTTGGAACAATTCACAATGGAAATGTTCCGTGCTATCCAGTAACCACAGATAGCAAGGACGGTCTTTTCAAAACCCGGAGTCTTTTGCCTTTAGACTCCGGGTTTCTGCTCTGATAGTTAATAGGATTTCGCGGAGAGAACGTGGATTTTACTCAAGACATATTATGGTTTAACTACTTTTTTTGAGCAAACACCGGGTTTCAAGTGCAATAAACCCGATGTCTCAAATAAGTTCTTCTTTTTCGAAAAACTTGGATTCATAATTCTCGCACTCAATTTCGATGAACTCTCGGAAATCTGAGACATTGTCAAAATATGATAAAACAGGGGACGAGTTGATAAACGAATTTTTATCATGATGGAGGTAGTCGTTATAACTTGAATACCGCCATTCACTTGGCATCTTTACCAATCCTGCATGGACAGGATTCAAGAAGATGTATTTCAGGCAGTCCAGGAAGTACTCATTGTCCTCGATCAAGTTTGCCTGGAATCGCCCTTGAAATAAGGGACCAATTCGGTTCAATTCTAAATGAAGGGCTTTTACATATGACACCAATAGTGGATGCATAGATTTCGCCACAAAGAATTCGTCATTCACTTGAACAAGAATGTGGAAATGGTTGGGCATCAGGCAATAGGCGAACACCTCAGCGTGTTGTACCAGGTATCGACTCATCTTGTAGATGAAAAATAAATAGTTCTTGTCGGAGTAAAAAATCCGCTCTTTATTTACTCCACGATTGTAAATATGGTAAATGTTTCCGGGAGTTATCTTAAGATCTCTTGGGGGCATATGAATAATTCTACATTGATTATTTGAAAGATACCCCTATTTTTTTGCACTTGGAATCCTGGTTTCTGATCTGGGTGTGAATAGGGCAACCATCTGGTGATACAAGGTAAAAAGAAGAGTTCTAAAAGACACCATTAGAGCAGATCAAACACCGGGTTTCAAAGAGCACAAGAAACCCGGTGTTCTGATTACTTTGCGGCAACAAATAGATAATTTCCATCTGCCAACTCTTGCACATCCTTGATTTTTGCACCAGAATAATCTAATTCATCTAAAGGTATTAGACCAAATTTTCGTTGGTATACCCTACCATCATCATATCTTTCCATACAAGTAATCAACGATAATGACATCGCCGTTGCTATCTTATTATCGCGTTCAGACACATATTTCCCATCATTGCCACCAATCGTATACACACGATTACTTGGGTCCTTTGCTCCACCTACTAGCACCAAATAGCCATCATTATCAACGATCCAACCATAATATAAAAATGAAACAGGACCCTCGCTAGTCGCATTCACTAATCCACCATCATTAAATTCTTTAATATATTCCTGAATACCCGATACATTATTTTGCCATTCCTTGGGTCCAAAGCTTATTGTTTTTAAAGCACTTATATTTATGGGTTTTTCAATAACTTTACTCATATTAACATAAATGCCACTTATCCATCTCATCATGGTCAACCCCGCCGGCAGCATTCCATTATTGGAATCCAGGTAGCTTTTCAAAGCTTTAAGCGAGACGTCACCATTTAATAAATTAGTAAAATAAACTTTGTTAACACTGACATAGAGTAAAGCATTTAAAAACCTCTCATAAAATATTTTCGCAACTTCCTGGTCAACTTCCATCTGCCCATTCATGCAATATTCCTTTGACACACAAACCACACTTCCCTTTATCACTTCATTTTCAACCACTTCCACATCTCTGACTAAACTTTTTCCTTCTACAATTAGACCCGTTTTAGAGTCAAAATATCTTGTCTGGGTATCCATGTATTTGTCCATAAACTGATACACCAATTCATTTCCGCTTCCCTTGGTCACCAATTCCTCAGTTCCTTCAAAAGTAACCAGTAACGGTTTTTCCGTCTCATCCCACTTCCCATATTCCGGAACTGTTTTTAATCCGCCGTTCACCAGATCAAGCGGGGGACAAAGAAGTTTGAGTTCCCGTTCCCCTGGTTTATTTGTATTCACACAAACCACCCTTGCTTTTCCATCCAGGGGTACCGGGCTCAGGCTATTGTTCTCAATCCCTAATCCCTTAAATACGTCCATGTCTTCCCAGACCCTAACCCATTTCTTTATGGTCTCCATGCCCGAGTCATACTCACCCGCCTCGAAATACTCCTGGACTTTGCTCAGGGTAGGGTAATCCGCCGGAACCGGGTTCACCTGGTAGAGATACACTTTTTCAGGGGTGGGAGTGGGTAAAATCTCGGTCGGAGTAGGAACGGCAGTCGGCGTCCCAATATTGATTACAGAACAACCTGCCAGTGAACTGACAATGAAAGACAGCAACAGGCAGGTGGAGATCATTCCGCGCAAACGAGAACATGTAATCATGTTTTTCCTTATGAGATCAAGAATTGCATCGATTTATTGTAGACCCATCCTCAAGATCCCATACCGAGTTTGGATACCACCTTATCGGCCTCGGCACAGGTATTAAGTTGTAGGGATTATTTGAAATTTACTATGAGAACACTCCTAAAGAAAAAGCCGGTGTCCCCCCTCCTATTCCGGGTTGACCATGCGACCGATGAACAGGATGCTGCCGCTGCTCTTCTCGCGGATGAGGAAGAGGAACGGGTGATCTGCGCGGAATGTGACCGAGGGGAAGGAGAGCGACTTGGTCATCATCACCACGGCGGTGGCGGCCGCGGCTTCGGTGCCGGTCTCGTTGACGGAGACAAAGGCCTTGTGCAGCACCGCGTCGAGCTGCAGGTCTGCCTGCCCGGTCATGGCGGAAAAGTCCGCCGCGGACGAGAAGGCATCCTTCATCCCCATTGACTTGAGCATCTCATCCAGCCTGAAGGGGAACGAGAGCTCGAACTTCGGCAGGCTCACTTCCACGTCGATGAGCTGCAAGCCGCCCAGCCAGGAGGATAGCGCCGGCTCTGAAAGGGTTTCTTCCACCTGCTTCAGACCGAAGGTCTCTTTGGGCAGCAGAATGACCATGGAGAGGTCATCCCCCTTGTAGGGCAGCTCAAGCACCTGCAGCGCATCAGTCTCGGCGTAGCGGAAGTCATGCGTCAGCTTCATCATCTGCACCGGTGCCTGTTCTTCTGGTGCTGTCCAGAAGGGGGCTTCGCTGGTGAGGGAAGGCTTAAATTGTTCCTGCCATTGCCCCTTGAAGTAAATGGCGTTCACCAGCACCATGCGGGTGAAGGCGTCCACCACGCCGGGAGAAAGAAGGTCCTTGATCCGCCCGGCGGTACGGGCTTGCACCCAGTCATTGATCTTCGTGCGGGCGGCTTCTTCCTCAGCGAAATCAACCGGGGTGACGAGCACGCCGTAGAATTTTCTCAGCAGCGAGTTGTAGGTTCTGAGAAAGCGGAATCCCTTTTGCGGCCAGATGGCATTGGCAACCTTCAACTCAACATTGCCTGCCTTTCCAGCCTCTTTGAGCACCCGGCTGATCTCGCGGTTGCCGGTGTGCAGGTCATCTGCTGCGCTGGTGAAGTGCAGGGCTCGGGCCATTTCCTCCCGGGTGTTGCCGCCGGCGCCGGCGTACACCAGGGCCAGGGCGGTCGAGATGCTGTACGGAGAGAAGAAGAGGTTGCCTTGCGCGCTTCTCAATTCCCGGTAGAGGTCCAGCGCGAAGCGGGTGTTCCCCAGCGCCACGGATCGGGCAAGGGCGAGTTCATCATCTTTTGAGAGTAAGGCTTTCAAGTCCACGTGTGGCTCCTTCAGAGTATGCGGGTTCAGTTGACGATCACCTGGGTATAGACTTCCTGGCTGTTGCCGTCCAGGTCGGTGACGATGAAGCCGATGACGTATTCACCCTCGGCGGCGTAGGTGGACTCCCAGGTGAAGGCCTGCGAGCTGAAGGTGAGCACAGTGGCGCTATCCTGGTAGATGGTACCTTCCACGGCGCCGCTGGCGTTGAGCTGCAGCCATTTTTCGCGAACGGTGAAGGTATCGCCAGCCTGAGGGATGATCTGGCGCGGGGCGCCGGTGTCGCCATCGCCGGTGATGCCGAAGACGCTGACCAGTTCACCATCGCGGAAGTTGAGCAGCGCGCTGAGGCTATCGCCGCTTTGCGTGTAGGTATATGTACCTTCCACAGTATAGGTGGCGTCTTCAGCGCTGGCACCATATTGCTGGGGCTCGAACAACGCGGGCACGGAAACATAGCCATCTGAAATGGTGAAGAGCACGGGGTCCCAATCCAACTTCACGGTGAAGTCAGTGCCGTCACCCCACCTTGGATAGTAGACGCCATCCACCTGTTGGGTATCAGGGCTCTCAAGAAAATCGGTGTCGGCCACGTAAATGTAATTGGCGCTTGAATCAAAGTACCCCACGAACAGGTAGATGTTGCCGATGTTGGTGCCGCTCACGTCCGCGCGCATGGTCACCGGCTCACCCGGGGCGGCGCTGTTGGAGGAGAGCCGCAGCGCCGAAACGGTGATCTGCCCGGCGCCCGGGGCGCGCGAGGGAAGCCCTGAGGAGGGGATCACCGCTTCGCGGGTGGCGGAATCAAAGGTGCGGTTGCTGTAGTGGAAAGCCAGGAAATCATCCCACAACGAAACCTGGCTGAAACGGTTGGCGATGAGGGTGTAGGACTGCGGTCCGCTATAAGCGTTGCGGTAAAGGGCAGAGTTGGGGAAGTAAATGGAAATACCGGTCGCTCCACGCTTGACGGAGCCGTGTTTTTCAGCGATCACTGCGCTCTGCACGTCCGCCAGCACCTGGCTGGAAAGCTGTTTTATCGTGCCGTTAGCACTTTTCTGGGCGAGCAACTGAACAAAATGACCCAGGTCGATGAACGAGGGCGGAACAGACTTGCCGAAGATGCTGGAAAAAGAGAGGGCGTAGTTGCGGGCGGTGGCGATATCCGACTGGTTCGCGTTCTGCATGGCGTAGGAGAGGTCGTTGACGCTGCTGATCAGCGCGGGGACCCTGGAAAGGTCGATCGCGGAAAGCGTGGAATCCTTCCCGAGGAAGTTGGCCACCTGGGCGGCGCTGGCATAACTGCGGCTACCCATCTGTTGCAAAAGCGCGGAGCGGGCTTCTTCATTCACAATGCGCTGATCATCGCTGATGTAGCTTTGCACGATGAGTTTTGATAGGTCAGCCGCGCTCATGCCCGGGTTGGCAGCCAGCGCTTGCAGGAAGGCAGCGTAAGCCCAACCCAGGGCAGGTTCGGTCTCTTCGGACATGATGGCGTAATCGGCGTGAGGTTGGAGGGCACTCAGTACCTCGAGCTGACCCATCAAACAGGCATCCATGCCGATGATGTCGAACTTATCGATGCCGGTAGCCTGGCGGATCTGACCCAGGGCTTCATCCAGCCGGTTCATGTAGATGGCATTGCCCAGTTTCTGGGCGAGGGGAGCCTTCTCAGCGCTGCTGCCGGCGTGCGAGCCGTCGGTCCAGCCGCCTGGCCAGCCCATGCCGTGGTCGGAGAGGATGAGCACGTAGTGGTCAGCCGGGAAGGTTTCCACGGACCAGGTGACAAAATCCGCCAGCGTGGCGGTGTCGGCCATGTTGGCTTCGCCCAGGTCCGCCACCAGTTGGGAGTTGATGGTGTTCAGGTCGCTGTCCTGAGTGATGTAGTAGCGCCGGGTGGAGGTCCAGTTGGAATCACCGGAATATCCACCGCGGAAGCGGTCGAGCTGCGCCACCACATGCACTTTGTCGGTGGAACCCACCAACTCAACCTCGTTGAAGTCCGTGACGATGTCCTGCTCCAGCACCTGGTCATCTGCGTCCTGGTACAACATCACCGTCCAGCTGCCTTCGCTGGATACTGCAGGGGGAGTGAACTTGGTCACCGGGGCAGGTTGCTCCTGGGGAGCCGTGGTGGCCACGCCGGAATAGATAGGTTCCTCGGGCAGGTAATTGGTGCCGGTGCTACCTCCCAGGAGAGAACCAAGCAGACCCCTGCCGCCGAAAATGAGCAACAAGACAAGGCCGGCGATGATCATCCAGGGACGGATGCGCAATCCGCCGCCGCCTGTGCCTCCGGAGGTGGGTAGCCAGCTTCCGCCGCCAGTGCCGCCGGATGAGCTTTGATAACCTCCACCGGAGAATCCACCGCCCGTAGTACCACTGCCGGAACCACCCCCGGCGGGGGGCCTGAAGGTCGGTTTTTGGGCGCGGTCGCGCGGTGCCGGCGCTTTACGGCGGCGGCCGGCTTCTATTTCATTACGGTCCGAAAAGACAAATGGGTTTCCCCATAACAAACCTTGAACCAAGGATTTTGAGACAAACATGCTTCCTCCCTAAAGGAAAATTATCAGAATGATGACGGAATTATTCCCTCAACTGAATTTTATACCTGATTATGGGATTCATGCATAGGAGCGCATTTTGGCGGATTGGATAAAAACCAGTTCAAAAATAATTTATAATAATTTTTACTGTTGGAAAAGGTGACTCTTTACTTTTCCCAAGTCTGCCTGGTTAGACGATCCTTTGCAGACCAACACCTTATAGCGTTCAACTTGTATTACAGGTCTGAACCTCCAGTGAAGAACAAAGAGGCGCAGGCCCCCCCGTCGATACCGGTTTTATTGTTTTGCTGTCGTTGACGTTTTTGATCGATATGAGCGGAGGAAAAAGATGAAAAGAACAGTTGTAGCAGCTGCCCTGGGGGAATGCGTGCACGTGGCTGGAGTGGTAAATTTTCTGCGCCTGGCGGAATCCGCCGGGTGGCGTACGATTTTTCTTGGACCGGCTGTTCCAATTGAAAAGGTCATAGAAACTGCCAGGCGCGAAAAAGCGGACCTGGTGGGGGTATCGTACCGGCTAACGCCGGAGACGGGCGAGAGGCTGCTGGCGGAGTTCGCAGAACAAGCCGATGAACTGCACGAGAGCGGTGTGAGGTTCTACTTCGGGGGAACGCCACCTGTGGCTGAACGTGCCAGGAAGATGGGGTTTTTCCAGGGTGTGTTCGACGGCAGCGAAATGACCGAAGATGTGCTGGCTTCTTTGAAAGAAGAAGCAGTTGAAACAACAGCAGAGGGAACCTATCCTGAAACCACCCTGGAGCGGATCCAGTGGAAAGCTCCTTACCCGCTTTTGCGGCACCATTTTGGACTGCCAACCATGGAAGCCACGCTGGAGGGCATCCGCGAAATCGCCGAGGCACGCGTGCTGGACGTGATCTCGCTGGGGGTGGACCAGGACGCGCAGGAGAACTTTTATCATCCTGAGCGACAGGACCCGCGACGTAAAGGGGCGGGCGGGGTGCCCGTTCGGTCAGCGGAGGATTACCGCGCCTTGTACGATGCCAGCCGCCGGGGGAACTACCCGCTGTTGCGCACTTACTCCGGCACGGATGACTTCGTCCGCCTGGCGGAGATGTACATGGAAACCATTCACAACGCCTGGTGCGCCATTCCGCTCTTCTGGTTTAACCAGATGGATGGACGGGGTCCATGGGACCTGGCTGGATCGATCCGCGAGCACCAGCAGGTGATGACCTGGTACGGAGAGAGGGGTATCCCGGTGGAGCTGAACGAGCCGCACCACTGGGGCATGCGTGACGCGGCGGACGTGACCTGCGTGGTATCCGCCTACCTGGCGGCATACAACGCCAAAGCCTTCGGGGTGAAGGATTACATCGCCCAGTTGATGTTCAACAGCCCGCCGGGGTTGTCGGATGCGATGGACCTGGCCAAGATGGCAGCCATGCTGCGGATCATTGAACCGCTGGCCGATGAGGGTTTCCACATCTGGCGCCAGACGCGCACCGGGCTGCTGAGTTACCCGCTGGAACCCGGGGCGGCGCGCGCTCACCTGGCGGCAAGCATTTATGTGCAGATGGCACTCGCGCCGCACATCGTGCACATCGTTGGGCACACAGAGGCTGACCATGCCGCCACCGGAGCGGACGTCATTGAGGCAGCGTGCATGGCCCGCCGATCGATCGAAAACGCCGTGCGCGGGGCAGCGGACATGCTGGCAGACCCGGCAGTGCAGGCGCGCATCGAAGAATTGGTGAGAGAAGCCGGGGTGACGCTCCAGGCGATACGATCCGTCGCATCAGAGGCTGTAGAGGATCCTTTCACTGACCCTGATACCCTGTCGCGGTCCGTCAGCCTGGGGATAATGGATGCACCTCATTTAAAGAACAACCCGTTTGCCCGGGGAGAGGTTAAGACCGCTTTTATCGGCGGAGCCTGCGTGGCAGTAAATGAAAAAGGCGAAAAGCTGTCTGAAGAAGACCGCTTGCAGTATCTACTCAAGAAAGGGAGTGTAACATGACCACAAAGACCAAGTTCGCAGTCATCGGGGCGGGTCATGGCGGAAAAGCCATGGCAGCCCACCTGGGATTGATGGGATTCCCCACCAGCCTTTACAACCGCACGTTTGACCACATTGCTGCTATCAAGGAACTGGGGGGGATCGACCTGGTAGGTTACGAAGGCGATAAACGCGAGTTTGGCAAGCTGGAGCGGGTTTCCTCGAACATTGAAGAGGTCATCACGGGGGTGGACATGATCATGGTGGTGGTACCTTCTTCGGCACACGCGGAGGTCGCCAAGCACCTCGCGCCGGTGCTCAAGGATGGGCAGATCATCCTGCTGCACCCCGGACGCACCTGCGGAGCGATCGAGGTGGCAAAAGTACTGCGCGACAACCAGTGCGCCGCTGACGTGACCGTGGCGGAAACGGAGACCTTTATCTACGCTTCCAGGTCTGATGGTCCTGCACAGGCGCGCATCTTCCGGATTAAGGAAGCCGTCCCGCTGGCAGCCTTACCGGCCACGCGCACAAAGCAGGTGCTGGAGATGGTTCACCCGGCTTACCCGCAGTTTATTGATGGCGGCAACGTGCTGCAGACCGGGTTGAACAACATGGGGTCCATCTTCCACCCAGCACTCACTTTGTTGAACGCGGGCTGGATTGAATCCACTCATGGTGATTACCAGTTCTACATTGATGGGGCATCACCTTCGGTATCGCGCGTGCTGGAAGTGCTCGACCGGGAGCGCGTGACGGTGGGGTCCTCGCTGGGGCTGCGCACACGGGATGCCATGGAATGGCTCAAGCTGGCGTACGACACTTCAGGAGCGGACCTTTACGAAGCTATCCACAACCAGGAAGGTTATTATGGCATCAAAGCTCCCGCCACACTCAATCACCGTTACATATTTGAGGATGTTCCCATGAGCCTGGTGCCCATGGCCTCGCTGGGCAACCGCTACGGGGTGAACGTGCGGGCGATGGACGCCATCATCGCGCTGGGGAATATCGTGCACCGCACTGATTACTGGCGCCGCGGAAGGACAGTTGAAAAGCTGGGTTTGAGCCAGCTGAGCGTAAGTGAATTGACAGCTTTTGTTAATGATGGAATTTTGGAGTAAAGGATAGAAAAAAATAATGACAGCAATTGCAGGAACAAACCAAACAGGGGGACTAAAACTTGTCGAAAGAATGCTAAAGGAAATGAGTCATCGGGGGTCTGATTGGAGTGAAATAGTAGAAATTGATGGCTTCACATTAGGGTTGACCGGGACTGAAAATGAAAGAGAAGCACAAAAAAAATTTACGAAGAGGAACATTGCTCAAGACGGGTCTACTCAAGGAAGATATGTGACGGTGTTGATGAGGGAAAAAAAGCCCCTGCTCAAAAGGGATCCAATAGGGGTTTCACCGTTGTATTATGGTTGGAAAAATAATGAAGATTTTTGTTTTGCGTCAGAAGTAAAAGGATTGCAGAAAGCCACAACCGATGTTAACGAACTACCAGCTGGATGCCAGTTCAATAGCGAGCATTTCGAGAGATATTTCAAGATCTCAGTCGTTGAACCAGATTATGGAGCAATTGATGAAATTGCAGGAAAGTTGCGAGAATTGCTAACTGATGCAGTAGATAGTTGCATTGGTGATGGGTATGTAGGTGCATGGTTGTCAGGAGGACTGGATTCATGCGTGATTTCATCGCTTGCCAGTCGGCGGGTCAAGAATATGCACACATTTGTTGGAGGTGTCCCCGGTGCTCCAGATGTTGTCTATGCGCGTGAAATGGCAGATCATCTTCAGACTAGGCACCATGAGGTCCTTGTAAAGCCTGAAGAGGTTCTAAAAATCTTACCAGAAGTAATTTATCATTTAGAATCGTTCGATGCGCTATTAGTCCGCTCGAGCATTATGAATTACCTGGTAGCAAGGGAAACAGCACAATACGTGCCTGCTGTATTTTCCGGGGAAGGTGGAGATGAACTCTTTGCCGGATATGAGTATCTAAAACAACTAGATCCCGGAGATATCCAGGTTGAATTGGTGGATATTATCCAACGGCTGCATAATACTGCCTTACAACGTGTTGACCGATGCGCAGCTGCTTTTAGCGTTACACCGCATGTGTGCTTCCTTGACCCGCGGGTAGTCTCTTTTGCCCTGAGGATTCCAAGCGAGTACAAACTTCGGGGAGGTGTTGAGAAGTGGATACTTAGACGTTCAGTTGCTGATCTCATCCCATCGCATGTGTTAAATAGGACAAAGTCGAAATTCTGGCAAGGCTCAGGTGTTGAAACTATGTTGCTCGATCACGCTAAGGAAAGGATCAGCGACTCTGATTTTCTGGCGGAGAGACACTTATCAAATGGATGGGAACTGAACTCAAAAGAAGAACTCATGTATTTTCGAATATTCAAACAGTATTTTGGTATGGTTGAAGATCTTTCCTGGATGGGTCGAACAAAGGGAGCTCCGCGGGATTCTTTAAACTGAAATTACAAAATGATTGAACTTACTTCGGGTACATTTGATTGGTTTGCCTGGATCGTCCTGCCTTTGATGATTTTTTTGGCAAGAATATTTGATGTAACCTTGGGAACTTTACGCATCATTTTTGTCTCCCGGGGGAAACGCAATCTTGCTCCAGTATTGGGTTTTTTTGAAGTACTCATCTGGATTACAGTCATTGGACAGCTTGTTCAGAACCTCGACAGCTTCGTTGCATACCTTGCTTATGCAGGAGGTTTTGCGGCTGGTAATTACGTGGGTTTATGGCTAGAAGATCGCCTGGCAATCGGCACATATATAGTGCGAATCATGACACCGGAGGTCGGCGAGATTCTTACACAAAAAATTCATGAGGCTGGTTTTGGTGTAACAACGGTTGCCGGGAAGGGTTACCTTGTACCGGTTACGTTATTGTACGTTGTAGTTAAACGTAAAAGCATGATGCAAATAATGGGGATAATCCATGAAAATCTACCAAATGCATTTGTAACAATTGAAGAAGTAAAATCAACTGAGAAGGGTATATTTCCTCGGACCTTACAGCAGGATCCTTTCACGCGGTTTGGAAGAAAATCAAAGTGACTATAAATAGGAGCAAAGGAATTATAAAAAGAATAAACCGGTGGGTTCAACCGCTTGGTGAAGAAGAGAAGCAGGACGTGATCTCGGAACTTTCGACGGCAGCTTCTCCAGGCTTTGATTATTACCTCCTGGTGATCCTCTCTTCCAGCATCGCGACGCTAGGGTTGATCACAGACTCACCCGCGGTGATAATCGGCGCCATGCTGCTCGCGCCGCTGATGTCCCCCATCATCTCCATTGGACTGGCTTCGATACAGGGCAAAGAGACCCTGTTACGGAAATCAGCCACCGCGTTGTTTTGGGGGTCGTTGATGGCTGTGGGGTTGTCGCTGCTGATGACGCTGGTTAACCGCTTTCTGCCGTTTGTGTCGCTGCAGGAATTACCCCGCGAGATACTCTCGCGTACCCACCCTTCTCCCATTGACCTGGTAATCGCGCTTGCCGGGGGGATTGCGGCTGCGTATGCAATGACCAGGAAGAACCTTTCGGCTGCGTTGCCAGGGGTGGCAATTGCCACGGCATTAATGCCCCCGCTGGCCACAATCGGCATTGGCATGGCCATGAACCGCTGGGATGTTGCGGGGGGGGCTTTGCTCCTGTTCCTCACAAACGCAGTGACGATTGCTTTCGCGTCCACATTGGTCTTCTTTCTGCGCGGTTTTTCTGCCAGGTTCCACCGCGAAGGCAGGTTAATGCCCAGAGGGCTGGTTGTTTCAGCAGTGCTCGTCACGGTCCTTCTTGTTCCGTTGACATTCTTCAGTGTCAAGTTCTTTCGGGAAGCCGCAGAGAACCGCATGATCAATGTTGTCATCACTGAAGAAGTCGAAAAGGTGAATGACTCGGACCTGGTGGGGATGAATATCATCCGGCAGGAAGGCGGTTTAAGTTTGGAACTCACAATGCGGTCGAGTGATCCGATCAAGTATGAGCAGGTGGTCGCGCTGCAGGAATCCATTGCCACCCGGTTGAACCGGACAGTCTCGCTCAAGGTTGAACACGTTTTTGCAGAAGAATTGGACCCGCTAGTTCCACCCACTCCCACTTTTACCTTGACCGCAACATCCACAGGTTTGCCGGCTCCCACTTCGACACCAACGCTGCGTCCGTCTGCAACACCCACACTAAGACCAACGGTGACTGCCACCGCCACGCCGTTCCAGGCGCAAATCCAAAAGACCGGGTTGCCGGATCTGCAACTCTATCAGTCACCTGGAGGGCCTGTCATCGGCGTGCTTAAGAAAGACCAATGGATAACGATTCTCTACAGGAAATTGGATCTGGATGGCATTATTTGGATAGAGGTCATGGATGGAGAGGGACGCATCGGGTGGATCCCGGAGGTCTTTGTGCGATACATTACGCAGACCACAACACCTAACCCTTAGGGTACAAACCCCGCGGGAAGATTACTGAGCGACAAGGAGAATCGATGAGCACAAGTATCCAGGATAAGACCGTTGTGATTACGGGAGCCAATTCGGGGATTGGCAAGGCAGCCGCGCTGAAGTTTGCACAACTTGGTGCCACGGTCGTTATGGCATGCCGTTCAGTGGAGCGGGGCAATAAGGCCAAGGAGGAGATCAATCACGAGAGCGGGAGCAGCAAGGTTTCCCTCTTGCCGGTGGATATGTCTTCACTCGAATCCATCCGCAGTTTTGCGGCAGATTATCATCAAAGGTTTGACCGCCTGGATGTGCTCATTCACAATGCTGCGAATTTTGACCTCGGCCTCAAACAGCCATTGATCACGGCTGACGGGATTGAGACCATATTCGCCACGAACCACGTGGGGGTATTCCTGTTGACCCATTTATTGTTTGACCTGTTGAGAGGCAGTTCACCCAGCAGGATCCTGACCGTTGCATCCAAAGGGTTAACCGCATACCCCAACCTTGATATTGAGTTTGATAATTTGAAAGGTGAGCGACACTACAGCCCGCAGCATGCTTACTACCACTCCAAACTTGCCCAGGTGATGTTCACTTATGAGCTGGACAGAAGGTTAAAAGGCAGCGGTGTAAGCGCTAATTGCATCCGGGTGGGTAACGTGGCTTTGAGCGATGACCGGCTTGAGGGAGTGCCGCAATTTCTGCGCAAGATTTACGCGCTGAAACGCAAATTCGCGCTGACCCCTGAATGCCAGGCAGAGACTTATGTTTACCTCGCCAGCAGCCCCGCAGTGGAAGGCATTAGCGGAATGTATTGGGATGAAAACAATAAACAGGTCCGCTCAAACCGCAACTCCTATAACCAGGATACCTGGTTGCGCCTGTGGGAGATCAGCGAAAAACTGGCGAGAATCAAAAGCACTGATTATATTTAATACTCATCGATCGTGGTAATTGCCCGGGCTTATCTGCTCAACAACCCATAAAAGAGGATGTAGCACAAGCTGGCCATCAGCGTAGTGCCGATCATGACCGGTAATCCGCGTTTGTTCCAAACGATGGACGTGATTGGATTCCTTGTTTTTTCGGATAGGGAAGCGACCACCACGTTTGCCGTGGAGCCGATGATGGTTCCGTTGCCGCCAAAACCCGCGCCAAACACAAGCGCCCACCAAAGCGGGCCAGTTGGCAACCCGGCTTCTCCCAGGCTCTGAATCACGGGGATGAGGGCAATGGTGATGGGCACGTTATCGACAACAGCTGAAAGCAGGGATACCGTCCAGAGCAGGATCAATCCCAGCAGGACAGGAGGCAGGCTTTTAAGGTGGAGGGCGACAGCACCAAACCCGTCAAACACTCCCGCCGCTTCCATACCGCCGATCATAATGAACAAGGCTGTAAAAAACACAAGCACATCCCACTGGACGCGTCTGAGAGTCTCTTTGATGGGGGGGCGAATCCAAACCAATGCAGCGGTTGCCCCTCCCAAAGCCACCATCGCCGGCCGAATTTGGAGCAATTCTTCAAACAGGAAAGTGATGATCATCACCCCTAGGATTACGATGGTTTTTTTGGTGGAGCGGGGATCTTTGAGCGCATCCCGCTCATTCAATTCCATCAAAGCATCCAGGTTGGAGGGTTGCGCTTTGAGTTCTTTACGGAAGAGGAGGAGCAGGATTCCCAGCGCGGTGAGCCAAACGATGACCACGATCGGCAGACTGTGGGTGAGGAAGTCCGTAAACGTGAGGCCGGCAGCAGAGCCGATGAGAATGTTAGGCGGATCGCCGACCAGGGTTGCCACACCTCCAGTGTCTGAAAGCAGCGCTTCAGCCATCAGGTAAGGCTGGGCGTTGATCCCCAGGATCTCGCAAAGCAGGATCGTAACCGGGGCGATCAAGACCACGGTGGTGACGTTATCCAGGAACATGGAGATGACGGTGGTGATGGTACCCAGGAATAAGAGCAACCTGATGGGTTTCCCTTTTGACCGTTTTCCCACTCTGATGGCCAGGAACTGGAAAAAGCCAGTGGGTTCCAGGATTGACACCAGGATCATCATGCCCAGCAGCAGGCCGATGGTGTTGAAATCAATGGTGGCAGCAGCCTGTTCCTCGGTATAAAAGTGCAGAGTGATGCCTGCCACGACCATCAAGAACGCGCCGGCCATGGACGTGATCGTACGATTGAGCTTTTCCGAAAAGATGAGGAACAAACTCAAGAGGAATATCGATGAGGAGATGATGATGGGGATCACGCATGCTCCTGTTCAGGCCGGTGTGGCCCAGGTGTTAATGAGCAATACGCCGATGTCCACGTAGGAAGCAATGCCAACCAGACGACCGTCGAGGTCGAGCACTGGCAGATCGGACATGTCGTGTTCCTGGAGCAAGGCTATCGCCCGCACCAGCCCGGCCGATTCTTCAACCGCGACGACTTCATCCATAACGCTGGTCACGGGAAGATCCAGGATGGCGGGGTCGACCTTTTCGTTTTCCACTGCTCCAAAGTCGTGAACAAAGTCCACGTTTTCAATCAGGTGGATGAAATCGGGCATCGTCAGGCGGATCAACCCCTGCATATTGACGATGCCGATCAGGTGCATTGAATCATCAACAATGGGCAGGGTGCCGATGTGATTCCTGGTCATGATGCCAGCTGCTTCCCGTATGGAAATGTTTGCCTGTGAATAAATGACCTTGCGTTTCATGCAATTGCGAACTTTCATGATCGACCTCGCTGAATATTTGCCTATGGATTCAGAAGTGCAAAATCATTTTATCATTTTCCGAACTTACTCGTACCGCAACGCCTCCACGATCACAGTTTTGGCAGCCTGACGCGCGGGGATCATGGCGGCGAGGATGCCAAACAGCAGGCCCACAAAAATGGCAGCGATGATTCCGATCGTGGGAAAGTAGAAGTTCAACTTGAAGCCGCTGAACACCAGCGCTTTCAGAAGGTAGTAGCTCATGAAGAGCCCGGTCACAATGCCCAGCGTGGTTCCCAGGGCGGAGAGCAACAGGCTTTCGGAAAAGATCATCTGCTTTACCTGTTTTTGGGTGGAACCCACTGCTCGCAGCATGCCGATCTCGCGCTTGCGCTCGATCACGCTGATGCCAAGCGTGTTCGCCATGGCGATCAGCCCGGGGATTGCCAACATGACCACCAGGGCGTACATCATTCCCATCGCCTGGCTGAAGACCTTCTGCTGCTCGGCTTTGAACTCTTCGCCGTTGAGGAGCGAGAAAGCGGGATAGTCTTCCACTGCTCCGCGCATCGCGGCGTCAACGGCTTCCACGTCAGCATCCTCAGCACGGTTAGCCATGATGAGCACATCAGAGGAGATGTGGTAATCCTGCTCAAGGTTGCGCTGCGAGATATATCCAGTGGAGAGCTTGGCGTTCAGGTAGTCCATGGCGATGCCCACCACGCGGTATTCCTGCCGGCCCTCCACGGTATCCAGTGTAAGGAAGTCGCCAATTTTTGCGCCGCTGGAAACAGAAAGAATCCCGTTGATGATGATCGCCCGTTCATTATCCAGTGCCTGAAATGCCTCGTCTTCGTTCCCTTTGCTGAATTCCAGACCTGCGACCAAAGGGTATTTCAACGGGTCAATGCCGATCACCTGCAGGTCAGCTTGCGCCGAACCACTGCTGGCCACCCGCAGGCTGGTGACCCCATCGATCCCTTCAATTTGCTCAAGCGAGGTAACAAATTCAGGCGCGGAACCCATATTACCGCTGCCCAATACAATGGACGCAGGAATCATGAGGTAATCGGATCCAAGGCTTTTATCCAGGTAATTGATGAAACCATCAAAGACGCTGGTGATGAGCCCGAGCATGCCGATGGTGATCGCCAGGCCGATCATCATTGCTGAAGCGGTCACGGCTGCCCGCCCGGGCTGGCGGGCCAGGTTGCCCTGTGCCAGGCTCGCCTGATGCGGATACAGCCTGTTTACCACTTTCCCGTAGATCTCAGCCAGCGGTTTCACCAGGGCAGGCGTCACCAGGATGAGCCCGGTCAGGAAAGCCAGGGTGGAAATTGATATGATCTTCAGATCGCCCAGCAACAGGCCGGCAATCGCCGCCCACATTAAGACCAAGCCGATCACCAGGCGTCGGCACTGATTGCGTTTTTCCACGGTTAACGTGACGGGGCGCAGTGCTTCAAGGGGGGTCACCTTCATGGCGGCACGCGCGGGGAAGTAACTGCTGCCAACCGTGAAAGCGATTCCCAGCAGGATGGATACCAGCAGGTTGGTGGTGGTGATGACCGGGTTTCCCGTTTCCATACGCAGGAAGGAACTGATCAAGGGTGACATGGCTTTAAGGAGACCAAAGGCGAGCAGATAACCGAGTAACAATCCAAGAGCGGTTCCGATGATGCCCTGGATGAGCGACTCGGTGAGAATGATCTGCATCACGGACCGGCGGGAAGCGCCCACAGCCCTCAGCATGCCCAGGTCGCGGCGTCGTTCCGCCACCAGTGTGCGGAAGGTGTTGAGGATGATAAAGGCTGCCATGGCGAGCGCCATGATGCCGAACATCCACATGATGTTCTCGCCCATTTCCAACATGGCGGATAGTTCGTTGCCCACCTCCACGCCACCCACTTTGAAGCCCGCGCCAAGCGTGGTCAACAGCGCGCTTTCCACTTCGGTTTTAACGGCTTCCGGGTCCAGCAGGATGTCGATGGTGCTGATCTCGTCCGGCAGGTTGAGGATCCCTTGCGCAGTAAGCAGGGGTACATACACCTGGTCTGTGGAAGCATCTTCAAACTGGTTTAGAATGCCAACCACCTGCAGATCGGCGGTGCCATCAGCGGACGGGATGGTGAGAGTGTCACCAATGGATAAGTCCATCTTCCTGGCCAGGTTGTAACCGATGACGGCATCTTCTGTATCGCCGGACTCAAGGAATCGGCCTTCCTCAACCTGGTGGGTGTGCACCCCGCCTGAGGTCTCGAGGTCCAAACCGTTGAGCACAATGGCAGCCGAGCCGGTGAGGGGGTCGGTAACGCCGCCGAGGATGGCGGGGATCTGAACGCTGCGGGTGAGAATGCCAGTGCTCAGGCTGATGCCATCCAGTTCGTTGACCCGGTCGAGGACGGAAGCCGGGAAGGCATTGTTGGAATTGCTGGAAATGTTGATGTCCACCTTTCCAGCAGCGGTCATCATGGTGTGCCGGAACGATTGCATTATCCCGGGGAGGAGGGCGTTCATGCCGAACATGACAGCCACTCCAAAGGTGATGGCCAGGGTGGTCAACAGCATGCGCTGTTTACGCTGCGTAAGGTAGCGCGAGGCTAAAAGGAATTGTCCTTTCATAGGGACTCCACTTTCTCCTTCACTTGCCTGGCCTTGTCGCCAGCTTCACCGGTCATGAGCGTGTCATCCACGATGCGGCCGTCCTTGAGGAAGATGATGCGGTCGGCGTAAGCGGCGATGCGCGGGTCATGCGTCACCATCAATACCGTGCGGCCATAGTTTGTCACCAGGGTGCGCAAGGCGGCGGCGATCTCATCGCTGCTGCGCGTATCGAGGTTACCGGTGGGTTCGTCCGCCAGGATGATGACCGGTTCCGAAACCATGGCGCGCGAAATGGCCACGCGCTGCTGCTGTCCGCCGGATAACTCGTCCGGGCGGTGGGAGGCGCGGTCTGCCAGCTTGTTGCTTTCCAGCCAACGCAAGGCTGTTTCGGTAGCCTGTTTGGGTTTCACCCCGTCCAGGATAAGCGGCAGGGCGGCGTTCTCGACCGCGCTGAGCACGGGGATGAGGTTGAAGAACTGGAAGATGAACCCCATCTTCCGCCGGCGCAGCTCGGTGAGTTGTTCATCCTTCATGGCGGCGATGTCCTGACCATCGATGAACACGCTGCCGCTGGTGGGGTGATCGAGCCCGCCGATGAGGTGCAGCAGGGTGGACTTGCCGCAGCCGCTGGGACCCATGACTGCCACAAAACGACCTTCGTCAATACTCAGGTTCACCCCGTCCAGTGCGGTCACTGCGGTGTCGCCTGCCCCATAAACCTTGCTTAAGTTCTTAACTTCTATGATAGCCATATGCTCTCCTTAACGGGCATCTAATTGGATTTTTTGCGGGCGACCGCGCGGGCGCAATTCAGGCGCAGGAGCCGGTTGTTTTTGAACATCCTCCAGGCGGGCTTCCACCATGTCCAGCCAGCGCAGGTCGGCTTCCAGGTGCATCACCGCCTTGTCCATCAGCAGGATGTTTGCCAGCTCAGTGTGGGGGTCCAACTTCTGGCGCTGGGTGGTGACGCGGTGCAGGCTGCGGTAAAGGCTGTTGCGTTGGGCTTGGATGAGCAGGTTGACATCCACCGAGTCCAGCACGCGGGCAAGGGCGAGCTTCAAGTAGAACTCGTCCTGCTGGGGCTCAGTGCGCACCTCAGCAGTGAACCAGCGCTCCAGCTCGATTTGGCCAGAGGGGGTGATGCGGTAGACGCGCTTTTCGGTGGTATCAGAGGGGGATGATTCAGCGCGGATCAACCCGTTTTCCAGCATGCGGTTGAGGGTGGTGTACACCTGCGCGGGGGTCACATTCCAGTTCTCGGCACCTCCCGCCAGGGCAGTGAACGCCGCTCGCAGCTCGTAGCCGTAACGCGGCTGCTGGGCAAGAAGACCAAGAAGGGTGTGCCTGACGCTCATAATAAAATACTCTACTGTTTAGTATTATATCCAGGGGATAAAAAAAGTCAAGAGTTTGTTGGTAATTGGGGAGTAGTAACTCGAAATCAGTAATTAGAAATCAGGAAAATGTGATTAGTGAATCGTGAAAGGTAAACAGGGATTCGTGAACAGGGTTTTCAATCGGTATTTAGTGAACCGGGATTCGTACTATAATCTGTCAGTTAGATTTCATGTCTGAGCCAGGTAAGGCAGATTCAATGCGGTTTGTATTTACAATTTTCATTCTTTTCATGCTACTCTCTGCCGGGTGCGCGGCGGGGGAACCGGTTGCAACTCCGTTACAGTCCATCACACCGGGAGTGGATGAACCGGGCGGGGTGTGTTCCATCGATCCACAATCCACCTGCGCTGCCCCGGCCGGAGAATTGCCAACCCCTGACGTGACTGAAACCGGCGTTCAGCCAGTGCTCTACGGAACGTGGAGCGGCGAGGACGGGCAGGGAAAAATCAGGCTTACAGTCAGCGAGACCACGGTGGATCTTGTTATTGCGCCGGTCGATGGCGGCGGTACCACGCAAATGCAATACACCATCCAGCACATTGACTGGGCAAAGGATCTGATCACCCTGGTGCTGACAAGCGAAGTGGTTGTTGGAGAGGAATTTCCGGTGAATGACACACCGGTGTACATGAAGGTCTGGATCGATAATGAGGTGCTCTACTTCTCGATCGAGGAAGAACCACCGGTAGAAGCCACGATCGGACCGCTGAAGAGAGAATAAAAAATCCCCGGGAACTTGCCGGGGATTATCTTTCCACAAGCCAGATGTGAACATACATCTCAAAACACTTCGAAATACCCTTTTTATCGGTTGCGTTTACCGACCGGTCCGTTTTTCATCCTCCGGGGTGTACCGATTTCCCTGAACAGTAATCGTAGAAATGGCATGCTCGATTTCCAGCAAATCGTCGCTTGTAAGATTGATGGCGAGCGCGCCAATATTCTCATCCAGGCGCTCGAGCTTGCGGCTGCCCGGGATGGGTACGATCCACGGCTTTTGAGCGAGCAACCAGGCGAGGGCGATTTGAGCAGGTGTGGCCCCCACCTTTTCTCCGATGCTGGTCAGCAGATCCACGACCACCCGGTTGGCTTTGCGAGCCTCCGGTGTGTAGCGGGGACTGCGGCTGCGGATATCATTACTGGCAAAGGTTGTATTCTCATCGACTTTTCCAGTGAGGAATCCCCTTCCCAACGGACTGAATGACACAAAGCCGATGCCGAGCTCCTCGCAAGCAGGCAGCACATCCTGCTCGGGGTTTCTCCACCACAGCGAGTATTCGCTCTGGAGGGCCGTGACCGGTTGAACTGCGTGGGCACGGCGGATGGTTTGTACGCCTGCTTCAGAAAGGCCGAAATGTTTCACCTTTCCCTGTTGGATCAGATCCTTCACAGCCCCGGCCACGTCTTCAATGGGCACGTCCGGGTCAACCCGGTGTTGATAGAACAGGTCGATGGCATCGATCCTGAGCCTCTTGAGCGATGCCTCTGCCACCTGCTTGATGTGCTCCGGCCTGCTGTTCAGCCCGATGAGGCCTTTCTCATGATTTGGATCGCAGACATGGCCGAACTTGGTGGCAATGACAACCTGATCGTGCAAATGCCCAAGCGCTTCACCCAGGAGCTCTTCGTTGGTAAACGGGCCATAAACCTCGGCGGTATCAAAGAAGGTGATACCCCGGTCAACAGCCGCGTGAAGAAATGAGATCATCTCCTGCCTGTCGCCAATCGGACTGTCGCCAAAACTCATGCGCATGCAGCCAAGCCCGAGGGCTGAGACCTCTAAACCGGCATTCCCCAGGTATCTCTTTTGCATTGATGCTCTCCTTTTCAGAACAATCTGGGGCCTGCCTTAAAAAACTGCAAAAGGCAGACTTCGTGATATTCCATCTACGACGCACTACACTCTGAGGTACTATGCCCTGGAATACAACAACCAGATGCTTAAAATGTACAAGATGATCAAAGCCAGTGCATCGATCTCGACAAACCAGATCTTTCTTTCAAGTTTCGCCAGGTTTCCAATCAGTGCCAGCACTGTCATAAGCAGGCCGAACATACCAATGATCAGAAAAGAGGGATCAATGGCTGCAAGGAAGCGTCCCTGTGTGTAAAAAAGGTCCGTCAAGCCCATCGCGAACATATTGAACATGTTGCTGCCAAACAGGTTACCAATGGCCATATCACTGGCGCCGATCTTTACTGCCGCCAGCGTGGTCACCAATTCTGGCAGGGAGGTTACCAGGGCTACCAGGGTGGTACCGATGAACGAAGACCCAAGGCCTGTAATTTCGGCAATAGCGTTCGCGTTTTTCACCATGATGGGGGTAACGATCACCAATACCCCGGCAGCTAATAGAAAACCAATGATTCCTTTTTTGAGACTCGGTGTGTCTTTGGGAATTTCAGGAAGTCCGCTTTTATCGACAGGCGCGTTGTTTGACTGGATCAAGCGAACTGCGAGGATGTATCCAATTATGAGCAGAAGGCTGTCCAAACCCACCCATCCAATTTTTATATCGATGTCAGCAAGGATGAAAAAAACTGCAAGCCCGATCAACATCACTGCCAGGCTTCCTGTCAACGCATGTTTGAGCGCGGCTTTCCTTAGTACACGTTGATTACGGTAAGCGATATCAACGACTGCCAGCAGGAGCATATTGAAAGTATTGCTTCCCAGCAGGTTACCGGCGGCAAGGTTGGGGGTGTTCTGGTTCAGGGAGCTGATCGAAGTGAGTACTTCCGGAAGGGAGGTGGCTCCGGCAAGGAGCAGTACACCGATGAACATCCCGCCCATGTGGGTGCGAATGGCAATCACATCACCATACTCAGCCAATTTATTGGCTGCGAAAACGATGAGCCCCGCTGTCAGAAAGAAGATAACCCAGACCATCACTCTTCCTCGATTGGATTGTTCAACCCTTTGACCAACGCTAACGGCCAGGCTGAAAAGACACCGGTGTTGGGGTTATCTAAATTACCAACCACCTTTTCTGTTGCTGCAAGACAGTCCTGGATCTTTATTTCGTCCTCAACGATGGCAAAGAGGGTTAAGTTTCCCACCTCCCGAGTCATATTTTCCCCGTAAACGTAACGCATGGGGATGTGTTTGACCAATTGGCGGTAGGCTCCGGTGCTTTCAACGATGGTGGCACCAGAAATTCCATGATCCAACCAGGACTGTAATACCTGATCGAGTCGGTCCGGGTTGTCCAAAACAAACATAATCATGAACATGGTAAGTCTCCTGGATCGAAATTCCACTGATTATTCTTCAAGGAATCAGAGGTGTGGTAATAATGATTATTATACCGTTTGCGGGAGGAGGAGGTTGGAAGGACCGGCTTGAAATGACAAAAGCTCCCCAGAGAGGGGAGCCTTCAACTCATAATTCATTCGGTTCAGACGGTTTCGCCACCGAGGTAGGCGTTGATGACCATGGGGTTATGCAGCAGGTCATCGGCTTTGCCCTCCAGAACGATCTTTCCGGTATCCAGCACGTAACCGCGGTCCGCGATGGATAGGGCCATCAGCGCGTTTTGCTCCACGAGCAGAATGCTGGTGCCGGTATTGTTGATCTCCTGGATGATATCGAAGATCTGCTCCACCAGGATGGGCGCCAGACCCATCGAAGGTTCATCCAACAGCAGAATGTTGGGTTCCGCCATCAGCCCGCGGGCGATGGCCAGCATTTGCTGTTCGCCGCCGGAAAGCGTGCCGCCCGGCTGGTTGCGTCGTTCTTTCAACCGAGGGAAGCGTTGGAACATGCTCTCCATCTGCTTGTTGATCAAGGGGCGGTCGGAATGGATGTAAGCTCCCATCTCCAGGTTCTCCCACACACTCATCTTGGCGAAGATCTTGCGGCCTTCAGGCACCTGCACCACGCCTTTGCGCACGATCTCCTGCGGTGTGGTACCCGTGATGTCCTCACCCCGGAGCGTTATTTTGCCGCTGGTGGGCTTGAGCAACCCCGAGATGGTGTTCAGGCAGGTGGATTTTCCCGCGCCGTTGGCGCCAATGAGCGCCACGATCTCGCCTTCGTGCAGTTCAATGGAAATGTCCTTGAGGGCATGAATGGCACCGTAGTGCACATTGATTTTTTCAGTGGATAGGATCATGGGTCTTCTTCCTCTGGTACTTGCTGGCAAGTGCCGCGCCGCCCGGTCCCAGGTAGGCTTCAATCACTTTTTCGTCGCGCTGGATCTCCTCAGGCTTTCCCTGGGCGATCTTCTCGCCAAAGTCCAGCACGGCGATCTCGTCGGAGATGCCCATGACCACGTGCATGTCATGCTCGATCAGGATGATGGAAATGCCAAACTCGTCGCGCATGCGGCGGATGAGGGTGGTCATGTCCAGGGTCTCATGCGGGTTCATGCCGGCGGTGGGTTCATCCAGCAGCAACAGTCGGGGCTGGCTTGCCAGGGCGCGGGCGATCTCGATCTTGCGCTGGGCTCCGTAGGGCAGGTTGCGAGCGTAGGCGTTGGCCACTCCGCGCAGCCCCACAAAATCCAGCCAGCGTGTGGCCTGTTCCACGGAGGAACGCTCTTCCGCGCGGAAGCGGGGCGTATGCAGGATGGAATCCATCCAGGTTTCCTTGAGGGTGTGGTGCAGCCCCATGACCACATTCTCGATGGTGGTCATGTTGGAGAACAGGCGGATGTTCTGGTAGGTGCGTGAGATACCCATGGAGGCGATCTCGTTGGTGGCTTTACCGGCGATGGAGTTTCCGTAAAACAGGATCCTGCCGTGGTCCGGCTGGTAGAAGCCCGAAATGCAGTTAAACAGGGTGGTCTTGCCCGCCCCGTTGGGGCCGATGATGGAAAAGATCTGCCCCTCTTCCACGTGCAGATCCACCAACCGCACGGCTGTGAGGCCGCCAAACACTTTTGAGACCTGGTTAACGGTAATCACCTGCTCAGTCATCGCAGCCTCCCTCCAGATCGTCTGCCTTCAACTTCTCTTCAGGCAGCTCCAGGGTGGGTTTGCGTGAGGGAAGCAAACCTTCAGGGCGGGAAAGCATCATCACCACCAGCAGGGCGCCGAATGCCAGCAGGCGGTAATTGGCGAACTCGCGCAGAATTTCCGGCAGCCCTTTGAGGGCGAAAGCTCCCAGGATCGTGCCGGGAACGCTGCCCATGCCGCCCACGATGATGAGACTGAGCACGTTGATGGAAGCCATCAGAGAGTGTTCGTTTGGTCCGGTGAACTGGTTGCGCGCGGCGTAAATGCCCCCGGCCAGTCCGGCCAGGGCAGCTCCCAGCGCCAGGGCCAGCAGTTTGGAATTATTGGTGTTCACGCCGGTAGCCTTCGCCACGGTCTCATCCTCACGGATGGAGAGCCAGGCCCTCCCGGTGCGGGAATTGGCCAGGCGGACATAGACAAAAATAGAGAAGAGTACTGCCAGGATGATGAGGTAAGTGAATTCCACATCACCAAAATCGCGGCCGAAGATCTTTGGCACCTGGATGCTCTGGATGCCGCGCGGGCCACCGGTAAAATCCGTGAGCAGGTCGCTTTTGAGCAGGATGCGGATGATCTCGCCAAATCCCAAAGTGACAATGGCCAGGTAATCACCGCGGAGGCGCATGAGAGGCAAGCCCAGCAGGATGCCGGCCAAAGCGGAAAGCAAAATGCCAATGCCCAACCCGGGCCAGAAACCCCACATCAGGTTGTGCGGCACAGCGGCGTTGGTGAGTGCAACGCTGTAGGCACCAATGGCAAAGAAGGCGATGTATCCCAACACCAGCTGACCGGAAAGTCCCACGATCAGGTTCAAACCCAATCCCAGGATCACGTAAAGGCCTACCGAGCCGATGACGTAGTTCCAATAGGACCCCCAGTTGAGCGGCAACAGCACCAGGGCGGCCGCCAGCAGGATGAGCGGAACGAACTTCCAAAGCATGCGGTTTCTGCCGTCTCCAAGCAAGCGGACGCGATCGAGAATTCGGCGGAAGGCGTTTGAGATGCGGCAGGTCAATTGTTTGAGAGCAGTCAGGCGTCCAAGATTGCTGAGCAGCCCTCCCAGGGCTCCGGAACCCAGAAAAACCAGCGCGTTCACCGCCACTCCCACCAGGGATGGCAAATCGAACAGCGTGGCGCTCATGAATTCCTTTGACAGGCTGGGGATGTAGAGGCGCGGATCTACCTGTTTAGCGAGCAGCAGAGCCAGCAAAAGGTTAATCACCAGGGAGACGAATCCCAAAGCTCCGCCGGCAGCCAGGCCGGCCAGGACTCGCTGCCGCGGTGCCTGAGGATCGGCCTTGCGGGCAGCACTACTGCCAGCCCAGATGCCGATGAAGATGCAGTAAAACGCCAGGAAAACCGGCGCGGGTACCGTACCGGACTGCCTGACGCCGGCGATGTTGGCCAGGATGGTGCCCAGCATGGCGTTGAAGCCGATGAGGACGGCAAAGATGTGAACAATACCAAAGGTGATGCCTGTGTTGAGACTTGAGCGGAGAAGGGGCTTTTTCATACTTTTTCCTCCGACAGCCTCTCACCCAGCAGACCGGAAGGTCTGAAGGTGAGCACGATGATGAGAATCACAAAAGAGAGCACGTCCTTGAGTTGGAAGTTGATGCCCAACGCGGCGGGACCCATGGATTCGATCAACCCCAGGAAGAGTCCACCCACCATTGCGCCGGGGATGTTGCCGATGCCCCCCAGAACCGCTGCGGTGAAAGCCTTGATGCCGGGGATAAACCCCACGTAATAATCGATCAGTCCGTTGTGGATGCCCCACATCACCCCCGCGGCCCCAGCCAATGCGCCGCTGATGATGAAGGTAAGGCTGATGGTGCGGTCGACATCGATACCCATCAGCGCGGCGGTCTTCTTGTCCTGGGCAACAGCGCGCATGGCGCGGCCAAGCTTGGTGCGCTGTACGATGATGTACAAAAGTATGAGCAGCAGGATGGACAAAACAAAGGTGAACACTCCCGTGTAAGAGAGGATCACCTTGCTGCCGTTGACCATGATCTTCCAGCCTTCGCCGCGCGTTAGCAGGGCGGGGTTGGTAAAGGAACGCTGGATGGGACTGAACAGGAGTTGCGCAGCATTCTGCAGGAAGATGGATGCACCGATGGCACTGATGAGCGGCACCAGGCGCGGCGCTTTGCGCAACGGGCGGTAGGCGATCTTCTCAAGGAAGAAACCCATGGAAGCGGAAACCACCATTCCCGACAGGAAAGCGATGATCACGCTGATAACGGGATAGGAGTTTAAGAAACTGGCGGGTTCAGCCCCCCCCACGGAGATGGAGTTGAGCCATTCGAAAACAAAAAAACCGGCGTAGCTCCCGATCATCATCACTTCGCCGTGGGCAAAATTGATCATGAAGAGCACGCCATAGACCAGCGTGTAGCCAATGGCGATGAGCGCGTAGACACCGCCGATGATCAACCCGGAAATCAGAAGACGGGTCCAGGTGTCCGGTCCGTATTCCTGTTGCACGATGAGAACAGTGTAAAGACGATAAAGAATGAATGCGAGGATAGCAACCCCCAGCAGCGGGCGCAGCCATTTAAGCAGCCGGGAGCCTGTATTTGAAAGATTGAGTGGAATCAGTGCGGTCTTTAATGCCATGCGTAATCCTGATTACAAGGATGAGTCGGGGAGGGTTAACCCTCCCCGACCAGGGAGAAAGAAGAAAAACTACTCTGCAGGAGTCCAGACGCTGTCCTTGATGACCATGAACAGCGGTCCGGCGATGTTGCATTCACCAATTTCTGAACAAGTAAAGGTGCCGGAAATTCCCTTGAAGTCTTTCAGGCCACGAACTGCCTTCACCAATTCACCGCGGGGAATATATACGTTGCCGGCATCATCCACCAAAGCCACGGCCTTGATGCGGTCGATGAGGGCGGCTACTGAGTCGTATCCGTTCCAGGTGTAGGGCGAGAGCACGCCGGTCTTCTGACCGTAAGCAGACTCGTAAGCGGAATCGAAGGCAAGTTTCTCGGGGCTGTCAGGCGGGTTGAGGGTGTAGGCAAACGCACCCTCACCGTTCGCACCAGTCTTGTCAGCAAAGTCCGCACCGAAGGTGCCATCACAACCGAAGAAGATGGCGTTTTCCAAACCGGTGGTTTTCATCTGGTTGGCAATAACAGCGCCTTCAGCCACATACCCGCCGAAGAAAATGGCATCCGGTGACTTGGAAGCCACAGCGGAGAGAACGGGGGTGAAATCAGTTTCCTTGGGCGTCACAGCTTCTTTGGCCACGACCTCGCCACCCAACTCAATGAATTTCGCGGCTACCAGTTCAGCCAGTCCTTTGCCGTAGTCCTCACCATCGTGCATCACGGCCAGTGTTTTCACACCCAGTTGCTCCAGCAATTTTTTCGCCACAGCGGTGCTGGCCTGTTCATCAGTGAAGACCACGCGGTTAAAGACCGTTGAGCCTTGCGAGGTGAGGGGCGGGTTGGAAGCAGACGGGGAAAGCATGGGGATGCCGGCTTTTTCGTAGATAGGCATGGCGGCAGCGGTGGCACCGGAGAAAATGTGACCGGCCACAGCCACGACTGCCTGGTCAGCCACGTACTTGTTGGCAACGGCGGCGCCCAGGTCAGCTGAACCCTGGTCATCTTCAACAACCAGTTCAAAGGTGACGCCGTTCCATTCCCCGGCGTCTTTTACAGCGATCAAGCCGCCCTGGGAGATGTCAATCCCAAAGGAAGCATATCCGCCGGTCATGGGGGCACCCATTCCGATCTTGATGGTGTCGCCGGGAACAAACGTGGCACAACCGAACGGATCGGTGCCGCAAATTTCGGGTACTTTGCCCTGGCTGGCTTTGGGGCCGCAGGCAGTGAGTACCAGTGCAACGATAAAAATAAGGGCAGCAAATTTCATGGCTTTCATTTTATATTCTCCTTAGTGATGTGTTTGTGTTCGTTGACCTTCAGCCTGCAAATAAGTATGGTGTACCTCCTTGGGTAATAAAAAACCACCTGCTTTTGGTCAGGTGGCTTTTCTTACTGCTTTTTTAATTTACTTCTTTGCCAACCTAACCCGAATTGTCCTTTCGGTACATAATGCCGGAAAGGACTGCAAAATACATATAGTAGCTGCTGGTGTACGAGTTAGTCATGGTTATATAAACAAATATGGTACAACTTTTAGAGGGTCAAGTCAACTAGTTTTAAATATTTTAAGGTTTGTTTTAGAAATTTTAAGGTTGGACGACTCTTGAAATATTGTTGTTTCGAAAACCGATAGGTGGAGTGTGCTCAGGTATAAAAAATCCCTGGAGTTAGCCAGGGATTGGGTTATGCAAACGAATAATTACTGACTGACGAGTGACCGGACGGTCTCAAGCTGGCCGGCGCTGCCCAGTTTTTCGTTCTTGTGGGCGATGAATTTGGCGTATTCGGCCATGAAGATCTTCCCCACCGGTCGCAGGTCAAAGCCCTCGGGGTGTTCCAGGAAGTACTCGCGGTGGACACGAGTCCACACCAGGCGGCCGTCGGTATCGATGTTAATCTTGGTCACACCCAATTCCGCTGCGCGTTTGAACTGGTCGGCATCCACGCCCTTGGCACCTTTCAGGTTACCGCCTGCTTTGTTGATGCGTTCCACTTCTTCCTGCGGAACAGAGCTGGAACCGTGCATCACCAGGGGGAAACCAGGCAGCACGTTCTGGATCTGGGCAAGCACGTCGAAGTGCAAGCTCTGCGAGCCGCTGAACTTGAACGCGCCGTGGCTGGTGCCGATGGCGACTGCGAGCGAATCACAACCGGAGCGCTGCACGAATTCCGCTGCCTGAGAGGGGTCAGTGAGCAGGGCATTGGCTTCATCCACCTGCACGTGCTCTTCCACACCACCCAGCTTACCTAATTCCGCTTCCACCACGATGCCCTTTGCATGGGCGGCTTCCACCACGCGGCGGGTGATCTCAATGTTCTTCTCAAAGGGTTCAGCGGAGGCGTCGATCATCACGGAGGAATAGAACCCGCTGTTGATGCAGTCGTAACAGGTTTCCTCGTCGCCGTGGTCCAGGTGAACGGCGAAGATGGCCTTGGGGAAAACCTGGTCGGCGGAGCGGATGAGCCCCTCCAGCATCACTTTGTCGGTGTAGGAGCGGGCGCCTTTGCTGATCTGGATGATAAAGGGGGCGGCGCTGTCGATGTTGCCCTGGAAGAGACCCATGAGCTGCTCGAGGTTGTTGATGTTGTAGGCACCAATGGCATATTTGCCGTACGCGGCTTTGAAAAGTTCCTTAGTAGTAACGATCATGTTGATCTCCTTTTTAACTCCCTGCAGGGAGGATTAATTCTGCCGCAATTATAGCACTAACGGATTTAAGAAGAACTGTCCGCGAATTTTCGCGGATTAGAAAAACCCTTTGTCCGCTAATTACGCGGATTGTTTTTAGTGGATACCCTTATCCACTAATACATGGCTCAAAAAACGAGCCAGTCCTTGTTACACGAATTTCACAAATATTGTTGAGAGCATTTTTCTTTTTACTCTAAAGTATGCTCCTAGCTGAGTAATTCAAAGTGTCTACTGATTTATTGCGTTGGTGTTCGGTCTTTTCAAAGAATAAGGTTTTCTTTGCATCTTTGCGACTTTGCGAGAGATGAACTATCAATCATCATCCACGACGTAATCAGGCAGATCATCATCGTCCACGTCCCGCCCGGAAACCACCTTGCCGCGCACGGAGATGCCGGCCTTGTGCACGGTCGCCGGGTCACCTGAGACCAGCGGGTGCCACAAGGGCAGGTCACCGCCTTCGGCCAGCAGGCGATAGGCACAGGTGTCCGGCATCCACTTCAGGGAGCCGGCCAGCTGTGGTGTGAGCGTCAGGCAGGTGGGTACCAGCACGCTGCGTTCGGCGTAGCGGGTGCAGCGGCAGTGGTAGATCTCGAGGTATTCGCAAACCACGTTGGTGTGGTAAACGCGGCCGGTGTCCTCGTCTTCGAATTTGACCAGGCAGCATTTGGCACAGCCGTCGCACAGAGATTCCCACTCTTCGGGGGTCATCTCGTCCAGTCGTTTGGTTTTCCAGAAGGGCAGGGGCATGGGGTGATTATAACCCGGGAAAATTACCTCTCGCAAAGGCGCAAAGTCGGATTAGTAACCTAATGCAATTTCACTTCACTTGTTTCCTTGTGTTCTTAGAGTATTTAGAGAATTGGGAAAAAAGATGAGGTGACCAACCGGTCATCTCTGAAAATATCCAAACCTCCTAAAAAATCGACAGCCCTTATTGCAAGGAAAAATTAATATTACGGATTTACATGGCAAATTTGCATGCATGTACAATAGGGGAAAGTTGAACTGGTCAAGTTGTATTCAGTGGTAGTCTTGGTTTTCGAGTCCCAAAAAGTATATGTACCTAAAGGAGCAAATACTTTCTTTAACTCTCTAGTTTCCAGGGTAATCGAGAACGATATTGGTCCGGATACTTCATATTGAACTTGAGCCTCACAGCCATTCCGGAAAACAATCATCAATTCTAAATTTAGCGTCGGAGAAGGAAATGGTGTTTGAGTGAGGGTTGGTGTATAAGTTGCTGTAGGGGGAATAGCCGTAAAGGTGGGAGGTGGCGTCTCCGTTGGGTCTGGAGTAAATGTAGGCTCAGAAGTATCCGTGAAAAATGGCGTTAACGAGGGTAAAGGATCGACCGAATCCTGAACTGAATCAGTAGAGCGGACCTTATTGCCCTGACAACTAGAAAGGAGTATCACGAGGAGTATCGAACATACCAAAAAGATTGATTTTTTCATCTTCTTCCTTATCAATCATGCGAGAATTACCTAATGATCGGAATTATATCAAATTCGATCAATTGTGAAATTTATAATCTTCCTTCTCCGAATACGCGAATTTTTTAATGATTAAAAATTTCTAAATTCTTAGAAAATCTAAAACGAGTTCCCATCGAAAATCTCGATGGGAACTCGTTTTACTCATCTGATCTTTAATATTTCATTCAACTGTTTTAAATTAAAATCTACCACGATTTCGCCGTTGATGTCGAAGGTGGGCGTGGTTTGGTTACCGCCGGCCCAGCGCTCCACTTGTTCAGCGGCGCCGGGGGTGGTGGTGATGTCCACCTCGGTGTAGGGCAGGTTGTGCTCCGCCAGCCAGGCGCGGGCTTTCTTGCAATCCGGACACCACCTGGTACAGTACATCACAATACCACCATGTGGCAGCTCAACCGGCTCTGGTTTGGGGGCTTCGGGCCTGTCGCGCACCTCGGGGTCGATCTCACGGATAACGCGCCGCAGGACATCGTTTGAAGGTTGGTCATCGATATCGTGCACATCCACGTAACGGATAATGCCGAATTTGTCGATTACAAAGATAGCCCGCTCGGTTTTGCCATCCGGGCGCAGCACGCCGAATTTCTCTGCCACGGCGCCATGAGGCCAAAAGTCGCTCAGCAGGGGATAATGGATGCCGCCGAGGTCGGCTGCCCAGGCCGTGAGGCAGGGGACTGAATCAACACTGATACCCAGAACCTGGGTGTCCAATCCCGTGAACGAAGCTGTTTCAGCCTCGTACAGCGGGATTTGTGCCGTTCATATGGGCGTCCAGGCCAGAGGGAAGAAGGCCAAAACAACGTTCCTGCCGCGCAAATCGCTGAGCGTGACCGGCTTGCCCAGGTGCGAAGGCAGGGTGAAATCGGGTGCGGGAGTGCCAATGGTTAGCGCCATATCAATACCTCCAAGTAGATAAATTCTATCATATTGGATAATTAAGGTGTGATTTCACGAGGTAGTGCTTCAAACGAAACAATCCCGTTCCCGGAAACCTGCCAAAGGTGAGTGGCCACCCGGTTGATGAAGTAACGGTCATGGGTGACGGTGAGGATCGTGCCGTTATAGCCTCCAAGCGCCTGCTCAAACTGGTGGCGAGAAGGGATGTCCAGGTGGTTGAGCGGCTCGTCCAGCAGCAACAGGTTACACCCGCGTGCCGCCAGGCAGGCCAGCGAAAGCCTCGAGCGCTGTCCGTAGGACATGCTTTTCACGAGGGTGAACACTTCATCCCCGCTGAACAGGTATTTGTGCAGGAAGGTGCGCGCCTCGGTTTGCGCCAGGTTGGCGACCTCCTGAATGGTTTCCAGTGCGTTGAGATCCGGTTTCAATTTACTCTGTTCCTGGGTCATGTAACCGGGTCTCACTCCAGCCCCCAGGCGGCAGGTTCCGCGCAGGGGAGGGAGTTCACCGGCGATGGTGCGCAACAGAGTGGTCTTGCCGCTGCCGTTGGGTCCGCTGAGCACAACGCGCTGCCTGAAGCGCAGCACGGCATCCAGGCGGTTGAGGATTGGGGTTTGCCCGTAACCGACGGTCAGGTCTTTCAGGATCACCACATCGCGGCCGCTCTCGCCATTTCCTTCCAAATCCAGTTTCATACGCCATTCACCACGCGGCTTCTCAATGTGCTCGTCGGTCAACAAGCGGTCGATGCGCGCTTCTAGGGATTTCCGCCGCCGGGTGGTGCCCAGGCTGCGGTTGGCAAAGAACCCCGCGGCGAACTTGTCGCCCGTGTCCGCTTTGCCACCCTTGCGGAAATCAGCGATCTCGCGCATGTGACGGGCGGCTGCCTTTAGCCTGGCGATCTCTGCTTGCTGATCGCTGTACTCCTGCAGCTGGCGTTGATGCTCGAGACCCTTTGCAGCCAGGTAAGCGCTATAGTTCCCGGGGTAAGGTCTCAGTGTATGAGTTCGATGGTCAATCTCGAGTATGGTGGATGCCACATGGTCGAGGAAGACGCGGTCGTGCGAAACCAGCAGCACCGCGCAGGGGGAGTGCACCAGCCAGGTTTCGAGCCATTCCAGCATTTCCAGGTCCAGGTGGTTGGTGGGTTCATCGAGCAGCAGCAGGCGCGGGTTGGAGAGCAACACGCCTGCCAGCAGCAGACGGGTTTTTTGTCCGCCGCTGAGAGAGGTCAACGGTAGCTCAGGCGGCAGTCTATCCAGCCCGAACGCTGCCAGCAAGGCAGGAGCGCGTCCAGCGGCGTATCCGGCAGAGGTGATGCGCTCCAGCAGGCGATCATAGGTCAGCTGCAGGGCGGTACGGGAAGGATGCAGTGCCAGTTGCGCGGCCGTTTCTTCCAGTTCACGGGATAGCGCGGGAAGGTCACCCTGCATGCGGGCGAGGTAGCTGCTCACGGTCTGCCCGGCGGAAAAGCCTGCTCCCTGCGGCAGGTAGCCAATGGAAAGGGAGGGCGGCGTAAAATGGAAATTGCCGCCATCTGCCAGTTCCTCGCCAGCGAGGATGCGCAGCAGCGTGGTCTTGCCGCAGCCGTTAGGACCCACCAGGGCGGTCTTTTCGCCACAGTTGAGCGTGAAGGAGATGTTGTGTAACACGGTATTGATACCGTAGGATTTTGAGATCGAGTTTACAGTGAGCATATGCAGCCTTTAGATAAAAAAACCAGAGGCAGAAGCCTCCGGCGGATGGTTGGAAATGAAAAAACATAACCGCTTAGGGTCTACCTGAAAGGGGGGATTAAAGGCTGAGGGTATGCACGTGTATCACTCCTGGTCGCTTGCCACTATTATACTATGACAGAACAGGGCAGATATCACATCTGCCCTGTTCCAAATCGGTTATCTGGATCAACAAGCGTTACTTGTGACCGCCTTTCCGTGATCCCGTTCTACCGGAATCCATCGCGGCCTGGTTGAGGGCTTCCTGGTCAGCGCTCACAGTGTCATTGTTGACATAAGAAGCGGCAAGAGGGGTTAACTTGGCCCAATCTACGTAAAATCCATCAGAAGTTGGATACTTGTAGATTTCAAAACCGACATATCCCTGGCTGCGGGTGCTATCAGAGATGGTTTTAACCAGGGTTCCGTTGATGTAGAACTTCATGGTGCTGCCGCTGGCGACCACGCGCAAGATATTCCAGTCGCCTATCTTGATCGCAGAAGTAGTCGTGTAGCCTTGTATTGGCGTCCATGAGCCATTACTGTGCGCTTCCCAAATGGAGTAGGTTCCGTTATTGGCGTACCCAAACAGGTATCCCGGGTACCAGGAGCCTTCGCTTAGAGTACCGGTGCCCATGCGCACAGCCAGGTAGTTCGCGGATTTCCAGTAACTGCCGTCAAACCTTCTGACCCTGGCGGAGTAATCGAAATTGCTGAACTTGTTGTTTTTCCAATAGACAGAGGACCATGCGCCGGAGGTCCCATTGGTGTACATGGACCAGGCAGTTACACCCCAACTGGCTGTGCCGGAAATCCTGGCCCAACCGGCTTTTGACCCATTGAACTGCGAGTTGAACCCAGTCAGCGGCACGTTGAAAAGGGAGTACAGCAACCGGTTGGGTGAGCCGGTTCCGGCATTGATCACTTTGCCCGTACTGGCGTTGGTTTGGAGCGCGTTCCTCACCTCAGAGGGGAGGGCGGTGGGGTGTGCTTGCAGGTAGAGCGCAGCCACTCCGGCCACGTGTGCCGCTGCCATCGCAGTTCCGGATTTGACCAAAGTTGAAGTGTCATTGAAAGCGTCATCCGAAAGGATGTTGTACCCCGGTGCGAACATGTTTACACAGGGACCATAGTTGGAGAAGGATGCGCGGTAATCATTCGACTTTGTGGCCCCAACCGTGAAGGCATAGTTCGCGGATGCGGGTGAATAGGAACAGGCATCAGCGCCATTGTCTCCAGCCAGGGCGACCACGGTGACACCCTTGTTGTTCAGGGCATCGATCGCTGCGTTGAGAGCAAGATCCTGGGCAACGTTGACGCTCATCGTAGCCACGGCTGGCTTGATGCGGTGGTTTGTGATCCAGTTGATCCCGGCGATCAGGCCTGATACGGAACCATTCCCGCTGCAGTCCAAAACGCGTACCGGGTGGAGCAGGGCTTTCTTGGCTACCCCGTACGTAGTTCCGGCGACCGTTCCGGCAACGTGGGTTCCGCGGCCAATGCAATCTTCAGTGCCCCATCCATCTGAAATGACAGAATACCCCGGTTGAACGCGGATGCCAAAATCATCATGGGTGGAAAGGATACCGGTGTCGATGACGTATACATGCACGCTCGAAGCCGTGTTTTCGTAATTGTACTTACCATTCAAAGGAAGTGAACGTTGGTCAATCCGGTCCAGTCCCCAGGTGGCACCGTATTGTGTACCGCCAATGGCTTGCGGTTCCAACCCGGCATCAGTGTCAGGTTCATTAATTGAAATGACCGTATCTGCCTCGACGTAATCCACATTCGGGTCAGAGAGTACCATTGCCAGCGCGTCAGCGGGGAGGTAAGCACTGTACCCCGTGAAGGCTGCATCGTAGACAAAGCCTATCTTTCCACCAGCGCTTTCCACAGAAGTACCCATGGCAGCCGCGTCCATTCTCTGGACGGTATCAGGCTTAAATACCACAATGTACTGATCCGGGATCACTACAGCGTTCTCCGGGATGATCAATTTCGCTGAAGGTGAGGTTTCCACCGGGGGTACTGGATCCTGAGCCAGCACTTTTCCGACAGGCAGGAACGCAGCCGTCAGCAAAGTAAGCACACCAAGCGTGGTGACTAAAAAGCGTACTATTTGTTTTGTTTGGTTCATGTTAGACCTCCTATGAGTCTCATTAAAATGAACGAGTGATTTTTGTAAACCGTAAGACCGTGGTTTTTTCATTATTCTTCTATTCATCCTCCTGTCGACAACAATCGCGAATCTCGATTGTTCAATAATGTAAACATTGCGTGAAAATCCTTTTCCATCATGAAGACCCGTTTTGATCAAGGAGAAGTTTCCCAATCATAAAAAAATCATTGTCATGACCCTCCTATAAGACAAGCAAAGGGTATAAAAAGTTCCGCGAGGCGTAAACCCTGCACTTCTGCCAGGCTCCAACCTGGTCTGATGTTAAAGGTTGCACTTAGTATGCCAAACTTCACAGGGTGAGAGCAAAACCGCCGCTGTCTGATTGCTCAATGCCGGTGAGGATGCGCAGAAGGGTGGTCCTGTTGTACCCATTGGGTCACACCAGGGTGGCTTATTCAACACTGTTGAGCGTGAAGGAGAAATTTTATAGGACAGAATTGAGTTCGTAGGATTTAGAGATGGAGTGTATTGTGAGCATAAGTACCCTTATGGTAACAAAACCAGAGGCAGAAGCCTCTGGTTTTTGGTGTTGACCTGCAGGTTTTTTACGCTTGCATGTTTACGATCCGTCTGGATGGCAAGACCCCACGTCAGTAGCTCAAGGGAGGACGTTTAACCTGGCGTAATCCACTTTGAGCTTGGTTACGTGGGAGCCGTACTTATACATCATAATCCCGACGCGACCGATGGTATAACTGGAGTCGATCACCTCGGCCACCCAATGAGTGTTGATGTAGAAGTTCATGCGGTTGCCAATCGCGTAGACGCGTAGCACGTTCCACCCGCCATTGTTAATATGTAGAGTGCCCTCGTAGGGATGGAGGATGGTTGTGCGTCCGGTGCTGCTGACCTTTAGTACGACAAAAGTACTATCGTCGTAATAGCAGAACTTGTAACCCGGCGCCCAATTGTTCGCGGTCAGCAAGCGGGTACCCATGCGGAAGGCCAGGCAGTTGGCCGGGTAGCCGTACGTCCCTTCGCGTTTCATCCTCACCCAATAGTCAAAGTTCTTAAATGCGCTGCTGCTGTTGTTGTAGATCGAAGACCAGGCGGAATCGGTCCCTACAGTATAGATATTGCTGGTGCTGGTGTACCAAGGCGCGCCACCAAACCGTGACCAACCAGCGATCGAGTCCGTAAACGCATACGAAAAACTCACAGCAGGCTTGGAAACAATAAATTCCATCGGCTTTGACCACGGTTGCCATACCCCTGCGACATTTGCACGTACACGCCACGTGTAAATTCGATAGGGGAGAACATCAGCAGGAGTGTATTGGCAGGTCAGTTTATCAACACAGTATAGTTTTGATGCTGACTTGCTGTAGACCAGGGTGGTACCCCGGTAGACTTCTAGCATGTACTTGGTTGCGCTGGTGACCCTGGACCATATATAAGTCGGGGTGGTGTCAGTGATCACGCCGGAGGGTTTTTTGGGCGTGGGTACCAGAGTTTCCGCGCTTACGCTGGAGATGGGAAGGGTGGAGATCAATAGGGTCAGAATGACCAGCACGGCCAATAATCTGTGGGACTTCATTATTTTCATCAATTTCCTCCTGATAAGTAAAAGATCTGTTTCCCAACTGTCTCCTGAAACGCAAAGCATCACCGGAGTTGTGGTGATGTTCTGGGATCTGCCATTTTGGGACTGGAAAGTTGGATCAGTCCGGATGATTATGTCCAGGAGAGTTGGTTGAGGACCGTTAAGAACAGTGTACGCCGGAAAAAAACAAAAGTCAATCCTCGTTTTGGTTCAGGTTACAGTCACAAATTTCCATAGAAAGGGTTGAAAAAAGAGAGAGTTCCAGTCAT
>CAYVTF010000011.1:0-60675 GCA_964454565.1 uncultured Anaerolinea sp.
GTCTCTCTTTTTTTCTGTTTTACTAACTTTTGCCTACTTTTTAGGCAGCCCCTTTTTTGAAAAGCTTCCTTGATTTTTCCAGATATTGCTCTGTAGATCGGGCAGCGGTCGTACACTGCAGTGAACGCAACCAATGCGCCGAGCACAATGAGCAGGATTGATGGCCCCCGATAAGCCCCAAGAACGATCAAAGCTCCTCCGCTTACAAGTCGCAGGATGCGGTCAAAATTGGAAACCTTTGGTGTAGAAACGGTCTTTCCCTGTGCCAGGTCGCTGAACAATTTTTCGATTACCGCCTCTGGTTGAAACCCGGTTTTTCGAAACACTTGTGCACCCGAGGTGTAACCAATGGTTGTCGGGATTCCCATCACCTTGAGAGCCCTGGCAATTTCAGGGCTTTCGTCAACATTCACTTTCAACAGGTCTACCTTGCCCTTGTGCTGGGTTGATACTCGGGTGAGTATTGGATTCATGGCCTTGCAGGGTCCGCACCAGGGAGCCCAAAAGTCCACCACCACAGGCAGCGGGTTGGAGGAAATTTTCTGGTTGTATTCAGATAGATTCATGATAAATAATGAAAAACAGAGATTGTTACTCGGCGATTCCTTTTCCTTCCAGGTTTAGTTGGTCTTGATTTTGAGGAGAGCGTAGAGGGGGCAAAAGCCAACCAGTCCGGTTATCACTGAGATGAACCCCAGGATGATGAATACCACTCCCAGCGTTCCTCCAATCACTCCACCCAAACCCAGTGCGAGTAATAGCGCGCCTAAAATTATGCGAATGATGCGATCAGTTTTTGATACATTTGTTTTCATTTTTTTCTCCAGTTAATCTGATTTCGATAGTTATTGGATGGTTAACGGAGAAAAAAGTGACAGGGTGGATGATTTACTTATATTTTGATCCTTCCTCCACAGTAATCACAGGTGATGGTATCCATTCCGCGCAGAACCGGTTTTATGATCGCACCTCCGCAGTATGGGCACTGTACTGGCGCGGCTTTCACTTTCTCCTCGGCTTCCTGGTCAATCTCCAGGGCGCGGTCTGCGTCCAGCTCGCGTGATTTAGCCAACGAGATCAGTTGCTGCCAGGTGTCGCTTTCCTGTCCGTCCAGGTGCAGTTTTGCGCTGCGGGCAAACGCGCCGGATTCCAATTCCAGTTCCAGCCAATCCTCGTTTTTGAACAAGCCCTGGTTGGTGCTCTTAACACCGGCTACAGAGAAAACAGGCACCTCAAACAACAATTGCTGCACAAGCTTCCGCTCGGTGGTCACAAATAGCACCTTTTTAGTGGCTACCTCTTCGCGCTGTTCAAAGATGAGCCGCTGATCGGTGAGGAACAGGATCCCTTCCGGGTCATCCTTGTCTTCCGTGTCATCCCGGGTCCATGTGGCTTTGACCGCGGCAACCACGCTTTCAGCAGGCAAAAAGCCAAAACTGGCAGAATCACAATACTCCAGCGTTTGTTCTATCTTTCCCAGTTCACTCTCGGTTTTTGTGACTTCCCGCTTCAACTCGTCATAAAGCTCTGAAATCGCTTTCTCGGATGCAGACACCTTGGTTTTGAAGTTAGCCATTTCGTTTTTTAAATTGGCGACCGAAACAGGGGAGGCTACCCGGGGGTTGATGGAGGTGGTCCGGTTCTCAATCTGCCTTAAAAGCACCTGCAATCGGTTTGTTTCTGCCGAGAGATGGTTGTGAACCGTGCCTTTTTTAGTCGCCCACTGGCGCTGGTACTCAATCGCCTGTTTTTCAAGGAGTTTGTTGAATGCGAATTTACGAACCCTTACCTTGCGGATGCGTACTGGAAGGTTGGCAATCGATGATTCCAACCTGGAGGTCTCATCCCGCACGCGCGTTAACTTGGTCTGCTCGATCAAAGTTCTGAGTTCACTTTGCAGGGATAGAATGTCAGCCTTCATCTGATCGGCAGGGGAAAGGGGTTGTTTTTGCATCTCATTTTCTCCTTATTCTGTTTGATGTAATTATCAAAGAAACGATTGCCAAAAGCTTAAGAAATGTGGTCTCGGTAAATGAAGCGGCAGTAAAATCAGGTCGAGCGGATAATCAGGTTTACTAGCAGATTTTCCATTTTTTCAGCCAGTATGAGGCGGTTGAAATGGATTTCCACGTACTTACGGCCGTTTGTTCCCATTTGGGCATGCATAGTTGGGGCGGAAGCAAATATTTCAGCCGCGTCAGCCAATGCATTGGGGTCACCGGGGGGGACAAATACACCAGCTTGGGCGCTTTCCACCACTTCACGGATGACACCATCTATGGCGCAGAGCACTGGTTTTCCGGCCGCCATGTAATCAAACACCTTGTTGGGATAGGTGGTCTTGTACATTTCCACAGGTTTCAATATCGCCAGGCAGGCATCGGCTGCCGCCAGCACCCGGGGCATTTCTGTCTTGGGGAATGGCGGAAAAAAGAACACGTTGGTCAGGTTCCACTCCTGTGCCAGGCGCATCAGGTTCCCCTTTTCTTTTCCGTCACCCACCAGGACGTAAACGAGCTTTTCCGTTGTGGATGTCAGACGGGCAGCTGAGAGCATCACTTCGAGGTCGTTTGAAATACCATGAGCCCCGGCGTACATAATAACATATTTATCAGCAAAACCGTGTGCCAGCCTGAAATCCACGCCGTTGCCCCCAGGAGTGAACATATCCGGATCGACCCCATTGGCGATGAGCTCGATGTTCCTGCCGCCCCGTTTTGTGATGTGGTCAATGAAACCGGGGGAATTCACCACAAGCTGGTCTGCATGCCGGTAGAGGAATCTCTCCAGCCAGTTGGAGAGCCTGATGAGCAACGGATTCTTCAGCACATTCATGGCAACGGCAAACGCCGGCCATAGGTCCCGGATCTCAAGCAGGAATTTCACGCCTTTGAGCTTGGCCAGCAGCCAGGCCGTCCATGCCTGGAAGATGGGCGGGGAGGTACCCCAGACCACATCCACGTTTTTCACGCCGACTCCGATTATGAAAGAGGAGAGCATAAAACTGAAGAAATTCAACAGGCGATGGAAAAAACTACGGTGCAGTGCCGGGTAGGCGTAAGCGCGGATGACCGTAATGCCTGGACCAATTTCCTCCCGGGTCTTCCAGCGGATTTTTGTGCTCCCGGATTTCCCGGTGAGGTAACTGATTGGGCTGGTAATGACCGTGACCCGGTGACCCTTGCTGGCAAAAGACTGCGCCATTTCAAAATGGCGTGTCCCGCCGGGTTCATCCAGTGCAACAAATGCCTGGTGTACCAGGAGGATGTGAATCTTTTGCGTCGAGGATGAGGCCGGACTACTCATTGATCAATTCCCAGGTAGTGGTTAGCAATAGTGAATTCGAAACAGGATAAGTGGCGGAAAAAGAAAGGACTGGATGTTTCTCGCCGTAGGTATCGGATGCCCAGCCAAGAATTTCATCACTTCGAGTCCCCGCCAGCAATTGTCCACCGCGGATGAGCGAGACATCATCAGCCTTAATCGCCTTACCCTCCTGAACTGCTGCAAGTTCGAGGGTAATTTTCTTTCCCTTGTATTGGAGAACGAGATGCTCCCCGCGCAATTCCCAAACCCAATCGGGCAGCAACCAGTGGATCACGGCCTTGTGGGTCGTCGGACCATCATTCATGTTCTTGATCTCATCACTGATAACGAACCCTGATCCGGATTTAAATTGAAGACCGCGGTGATGGACAATTCCGAGCTTCCGATAACCATCGTGCCAGGCTTTGAGGAGGTTTTCGTTGTCGCGTTGTTCCCACTCAGCCTGTGCCTGGTCTAGCCAGAGAAAACGGCTGACTCTGTGCATCTGTTCTGTGTTGTCCAGCATCACCGTGTTGTGCACCCGCGTTGAGTCAAGCGCGTTTTGCCAGGGAGGTGGTGCGTTGTAGCTGAAAGTTCCGGCATCAGCCGCAATATTGATGCCCTCCCACCACAGGTCCACGTGCAGTTGGTCGCAGTGCGCGGGACGCCCGGTGAACCTCACGCCGCGCAGCGTGCCCCACATAGTGCCAGCGCCCACCCTATGCACTGCCGGTGAGTTGATTTCATGATCGGGTGTTAAGCCTTCTGCCTGTGACAGTCCCAGCCAATCAGATAGCTCATCCCACTCGCCGCGGGGCAGGCAGGGGGTACCCAGGAAAGCCAGAGCAGACGCCTGGGCAGTCGGGCGGTAATCCCGGTATTCCGCACTCCCGAGGGGGAGTAATAATGTGCCGTCGTTGTGCCCCAGGTTGGGCAGCCTCCCGCTAACCGGGTCGAGTTGCGCGATCAGCCAGCGTGTTGCCAGTTTGAGTTTTTCTTGCACCGGTTTGGGTGTTTGCCTGCCGATGCGATGATTTCGGCTTTCATACAATAACGACAACTGCAGCATCATGCGGTGGTAGTTGGCGCTGTGTTGGGAATAAATCCCCTGGTCGTCAACCTGGGTCAGGATGGCGCGTTCAAACTCATGCTCGCCGAGCGTGATCCAATTTTCTGCCTTCTGAGTAAACCCACGCAGGAATTCACCGCCGATCATCAAAGCGAGGCTCTCGCTCAGCACGTGGTTGTTGTTTTGTGACCTGGCATAGTTGAGCGTCAGGGGGATGCGCTCCAGATGCTGGTGGATGGCTCCTGTGATCATGGAAAGGCGCTCCGCAGTGCTCGCACTGGAATCCTTCATTGCTCCGAGGGCGATGACCCACATCACCACGCGGATGGCAATCTCCTGGGCAGAAGCCCAGTTGGGACCTGAATTTGCAGGATTAGAGGAAAGAAATTCCTCCACATTCTTCCAGAACATTTCTGCATAGTGGTCGTTCCTGGTAAGAAGGTAGAGGCGACTTAGATCCAGGCTCCACAAGAAACGAGCAGGTTCCCAGATTGTTTTAATATCAATGCCATCAACTTCGTTGCCATACTCTGTCCAGTGTTTTAATTGTCCAGTTGCCGGTTTAAAATATAACAACTGCTGACCACCGCCAAAGGGAAAGAAAAAACCATCAAGCAGGGATTTACCAGTTGATTCAGCAGTCTCTTGAAGTCCAATTTTCGACCAGGATTGCCAATTTGGTGCAAAAAGTTCAGCATGACCATTCCCAATTTTGGGCATTTCGGCAGATGTGGGAGTTCTCCGGCGTAACAACCCGCTGCGAAGTTGTAACTGATAAAGGGAATACGCTGCCATGTTGGGCAGCCCGATTTCCCTCAGCAGCAGGGTGATTTTCCGCCAGGCGTTCATAAAATTTACCTGTTAGAGAGTGATTTCCCGGCCGCTCTGCAGCGCCTGCAGCACGCCAAAGCTGGCTTGAGTTGTGCTCAGCAATTGCTCATAAGGTATAGGAGGAGTTCCACTCCGGGTGACTGCACCCAGGAAGGCTGCCCAGGATGCAGCGTGACCTTTGTCCTGGCTGAGCCTGGAGCGTGTTGATTGCCTGCCGGCTTCAGTGACCAGTTCAAGCGAACGGAAGTCATCCAAAATTCCGATCTTGCAGCTGGAGAACACCTCCACACGTTCCTTTCCGTAGTTCTTGTTGCCGTTTGCCAGGTAGGATACTGTTCCAATTGAGCCGTCAGGGTACTTAAAAGTCATGCATACATTATCCTGCTGGTACTTGCCGTTGTCGATGAGTGAAGCAGCAGTCACACTAACTGGTGATGAGCCTGTCATGAACGTGAGGAAGTCAATGAAATGACATCCCTCGCCGATGATCCTGCCGCCCCCTTGCGTAGGATCATGCAGCCAATGGGTGAGGGGCAGGAACCCGGCGTTGACCCGGTAATTGATCATCATCGGTTCGGTGCGGTCACGGAAAAAGTTGAACAATTCAACTGCCAGTGGCGCAAAGCGCCGGTTGAAACCAACTGTCAGCACCGGGCATCCCGGTGTTTGCAGAACTTCTTTAATGGAATCCAGTTCTTCCTGGTTTAGCGCCAGGGGTTTTTCGCAATAGACAGCTTTTTTGTTCTCCAAGGCAGTCATCACCTGCCTGGCATGGTGTTGGTGACGGGTGAGGATGACCACGGTATTGATCGCAGGGTCAGAAAGCAGCTCGTCTTCGGCAGAAGAGGCATAGCGGAAGCCGTACTTGTCCGCGGCATGCCTGGCGGTCAACCCTGATGACGTGGCAATACCGGTTAACTCAATTTTGCTTGACTTTTTCAGGATGGGCAGGAATACCGCCTGGGCATAGTTTCCGGCACCTAAAACCCCAACTTTTACACTGGAGCCAAGAGTGCTACTGCCTGCGGGGAGTTCCACCTTGCGCGTCAGGATTGACTCATCTGCTTTTTGAGGATACTGCAAAATAACACCAATGAAGGATTCACCTGTTTTTCCGGTGATCATCTCGTAAGCACGCGGTGCTTCGGTGATGGGGTAACGGTGGCTGATCAATGGCTTTACATCCACTTTACTGCTGCCTAGCAGTTCAACAAAAGCCTGCAGGTTCCTTCCTTCTGTCCATCGTACGTAACCGATGGGGTAATCCACAGCGTTCTCTTCATACTGCGGGTCGTACCGTCCGGGGCCGTAGCTGCGGGAGATCTTAAGTTGCAGCTCTTTCTCGTAATAGACTTTTCGCGGGATATCCAACCCGACTGCGCCAACCGCGACGATGGTAGCCCGGTCACGGGCGATGTGGCCGGCGAGTTCCACCGGGTCGTTGGAACTAGTATCCGCGCAGATGAGCACATGGTCAAAGCCCTTGCCGTTCGTCAACCCGGGGACGAGCTCCTGGCAGGAGTCCCGCAGGGCTGCCCTGAAGCCGAGTTTTTGCGCAAGTTCGATGCGGTCCATTGAAAGGTCAATTCCAAAAACTGAACAACCCGCAGCGCGGGCGATCTGTGCGGATAAAAGTCCCAGCAAGCCCATGCCGATGATGCATACAGACTCACCAAGTTGGGGGTTAGCCAGGCGGAATCCCTGGAGGGCAATAGCCCCCAGGGTGGTGAAGGCGGCAGACTCGAAATCCACGTTTTCAGGGAGGTGAACGGCAAGGTTCTCAGGTACCAGGGCATATTCCGCGTGGACGGCGTAGCCACCGCCAGCGCAGGCGACGCTGTCTCCTGGTTTAAAGTCAGTTGTCCCCTCACCCACTTCAAGCACAGTTCCTGCTGAGGAGTATCCCAAAACCATTGGTTGGTCAAGTTTATTGAAGGCTGCCTCCAGGGTGGGGAGCAGACCTTCACGCCTGGCCTTGGTGATCACCTGCCGCACCAGGTCCGGGCGGGAGGTTGCCTTGCCGACCAGGTTTTTTTCTGCAAATTCAACCAGCATTCTTTCAGTTCCGGCTGAAAGCAGGGATGAGCATGTTTGGATGAGGAGCATTTTAGGTTTGAGCGCAGGAACTGGAACTTCAGCGACGATGGTTTTACCATCTTTCATGTTTTGCAGGATCTGCTTCATGAGTTCACCTCTTCAAGATTATATTCTATTATAGCCTCTGGTTTTCATTCGTAAACGAGTGACTATAAAAGGTGGGAACTCCAAAAACAATGATTGTGGCACGAAAGATGCAACATACCCGATGTGTCTAAATGATTCTGTACGGAGGTTGAAATGATAAAAAAGATCATCATCATGGTCCTGGCCATCCTCGTCACTGTTTCACTTGTTGTCCTCCCCAAGGCGGGGGTTGACTTGAAAGTGGTCTTTGACCCTGTAAACCAGGTGTTTGCAGATGTCTCTGAGTTCGCCGTGGAGACGGCTCAAAAAATTGGACTGGTGAAGGATGATAAAGTCCAGGAAGCGGAAACCCCTGCGGTGTCAGACCCGCAAAGCGATGAACAGAATGTCTCTGATGAAGGACAGGCTGGGCTGCCGATTGTAGAGGAGCCTGCAGATCTGGCAGTGATCCCTGCAAATGATGCCAAAGCAAACGCCTCTGAAGCCAAGGAAATTCTGCCGCCTTACAAAAAACATTGGAAAGCCCCAAAGTACACAGCTAATTTTGCCCACGCGGATGCGGGCTGCCAGTGGCAGGGCATTGCCGGGCAGGTTTTCGACCAGGATGGCAACCCGATCTCGAATTTGATCGTACGTGTGACTGGGGAATATAACGGGAAACCGGTAACCTGGCTGGCGCTGACTGGCACAAAGGATACCAAGGCGTACGGACCTGGAGCATTTGAAGTGTATTTTGGGGATAAACCACTTGACTCCACCCGGAAGTTGCGCGTTCAGGTATTTAGCCCGTTTTTTAAGACCCTCACGTACAACTTTTACTTTGACACTTTTTCCGATTGTGAAAAAAACCTGGTGATCATCAACTTTAAGAAGCGCTAATATTCACTCTATCGATCAGACCCGGCAACCTACCGGGTCTTTTTGATTGGCAGGGTATAATTGCATCAGCATGACAAGTCAAAACGAGGCAGGTGATCTGGTCCTTTCTGAAGCACTGCAGTACCTGATCCACCGGTGGTGGCTGGTTGCGGTATTCATCATCGCGGGTGGATTGGCTGGCTGGTTATTTTCACTGGTTCAAAGACCTGTTTATGAATCCGTGGCGGAAATCACGACTGTCATCGATTACGCGTATAGCGGCCGGTTGACCGATACGGAAGCAGACCACCTGATCACGGCAGTTGGCGAGGTGATCAATTCGACCGAGGTCACTGATAAGGTAAAGGTTGAACTTGCCCGGACAGGATTTGAAATAGGGGATGGCGAGCTCGAGGATTCTCTGTCGCTATCCAGGCAGGGATATCGCTGGGAATTAAGCAGCCGTTTCAGCGATCCGAAACATGCCCAGAGAGTGAACGAGATCTGGCTGGAAACAGGCACGCAAGCCCTTACGGAACTGAAGCAGGACTCGCTGAACGGAGTTCAGGCATACCTGGTGCAACAGTCAATTGAAACCTGTTTCAGCCAGGCGGTAGTTGTCGAGCCGGTTTCTGCATTTTGTACCGCCCAGGAACTGGAAGAATTAACCCAAAAAGTAGCCAGCTCTGGATCAGCAGAAGATAAATCCCTCCTGGATTCACTAAACCTCTCAGGGTTGAGCTTTCAGGTTACAAGGTTACCGGACCTTCCGGTAACGCCTGTGCGCCGGCAAAGCAGTTTACTGGTGTTGTCGGGCGCCATGATCGGGTTGTTGGCTTCCATCATGTTTTTCCTGCCGGGGTTGCCAAAAACAGGAAATCTAACTGATGTCTCTGTTGGTAAAACGCTGGAATAAGGCGGTTTGGGTTCTATGGGTGGGACTGGTCTGCGCACTGCCGCTTACCAGCGTTCCTCTTGTGGCGAAATTAACCCGGACTGAATCCGTTGCCCCGGGATCACTGCTATTTCTTGTACCGTTGGTGTTAATTCTGATTCCCGGGATTTTTATTCTTAAAAAACGATTACCATTTCATTCCAAACCCGTCCTATTGTTTTTCCTTTTCTCATTTATCAGCATTTTTATGGCGCTTTTTCGAAACGTGCCGGATTTTAAGGACCAGGGCATCAACGCTGCAGCTGTGGAAGGAGCCGTAACGTTAGGGATAGGGCTGCTCTTCTTCCTTGTGTCGCTTTCCGTACCGAATGATGTACCGCGGATCGAGAAAACGCTGCGCATTTTGAACTGGGTTGGACTGGTGTTGATTGCCTGGTCGATTGCGGCGGTTTTGATCAAGCAATTTATCCCGGGGCTCAGGCCTTTGGTCAATGAGATTCAATCCATTTTTTCAGTAACGAGGGTTACGAGAACACGCATGACGGGTTTTGCGTCAGAGCCATCCTGGCTGGCGCACATGCTCAACCTGGTGTTTCTTCCTTACTGGCTGGCGGCGACTTTTAGAAAGACGAGTTCGCATCACTGGAAGATCTGGAAGCTGACGTTTGAGAACATTTTGTTATTAGGCGGGACCATCTTGCTGGTGGGTACTTTTTCCCGCGGTGGATTGGCCGCCTTCATGCTGGTCATCGCTTTTCTATTTGTGATATTCAACATCAGGTTAATCCGCTGGCTTTCCCGAAAATGGAAAGGGAAACGCCACGGCTGGTGGACGGCTGTTTTCACCCTGGGAATCCTCTTGCTGTACCTGGTTTTATTGCTGGGTGGTTTGCTCGTGCTCAGTAAGGTGGATCCGCGCATGGAGGATGTGTTCGTGTTTTCCAGTGACAGCGCTAATCCATTGATCAAGTATGCAGATAACCTTCAATTTGGAGACAGGGTGGTTTACTGGCAAACCGGTTGGAATATTTTTAACGATCATCCCCTTATTGGTGTCGGAGTGGGATTCTCCGGGTTCTATTTCCCACGCTACCTGGCAGATGCCGGGTGGGGTTTGACCGAAACCAAGGACCTGCTTTACAGGTCCCAGGGGTTGATGAATGTTAAAAATATCTGGTCACGCCTGCTGGCAGAAACCGGGATCGTCGGGTTTACCCTGTTCGTGACCATGTTGTTTGTGTCTACAGCCACCTCGATCGGCATGGCGCGCTCAAAAATCGCGGGCAGGCAAGCCATGGGATACATGGGTCTCTTTATGTTGATCGCCCTTTTGATTGAAGGTTTCAGCGTGGATAGCTTTGCCCTACCATACATCTGGTTTACACTTGGCGTCACAGCTGCCGCCTGGCGCTGGTATTTCCCGGAAGGAATAAGGAATGGATCGATCTGAAAAACTGATCATATTAACGGTAGTGATCGCGGTACTGGCTTGCGGGGGAATTTTGTTGTGCGGGACCATGGCATTGCTGGGCAGTAATCTGATTTCGCTTAACCTGTCACAAGCCCAAAAAACAGCTACAAGCGTTGTTGTTCCCCCTGTGGCAACTATCATTCCCACCCAGGTAATCACACCAATTGTTGAATCGGAAGATGAAACCTTTTCCTCACTGCAGGCGGTGGAAATTCCCGAGGCTGATCCACTCATGCTGGCTGAAAAGTACCTCGGAAAAGTCAACATTCCCCGGCAGCTAACCACCGCGCCAATCCCATACGAGCTTGGAGATCAGCTGGATTTTTACGTATTGGATACGGATACCAATCAGAACAATCGTATCACCGCCACTTTGCGGTACGCCTCAGCGACGACCTATTTTTGGGCAGAGAATGGCGTCACGGTAAATGCCACCGATCTAAACAAAATGATGGAAATTTTTGAGGAACAAATATATCCAACCAACCAGGAGTTTTTTGGCAAGGAATGGATTCCCGGAGTGGATAATGATCCGCATCTTTACATCCTCTATGCCCGTAATTTGGGAGGGGCCGCAGGCTACACAGCTGGAAACAACACTGTGCTCCCGGCAGCAATAGATTCATCAAACGCGCACGAAATGTTTTACGTCAACGCGGATGTACAAACGCTCACGGATCCTTACACATTGAGCGTTATGGCGCACGAGTTCCAGCATCTTATCCATGGTTACAGGGATTCAAACGAGGAACTCTGGCTCAACGAAGGGTTTTCAGAACTTTCAACACTGCTCAATGGGTACGAAACCGGCGGATTCGATTACGTTTTCTCAAATAACACCGACATTCAACTGAACGATTGGCCAGTAGGGGACGACACCTATGCCCACTATGGGGCGAGTTTCTTGTATGTCACTTACCTGTTAGACCGTTTTGGCGATAGCATTACCCGCGAGATCGTGGCTGAACCGGAAAATGGTTTTGGCAGCATCGATAAAGTGTTCTCTGAAAACCAGGTGACTGATGAAATGAGCGATGAATTGATCACAGCCGATGACTTCTTTATGGATTGGACGATCAGCAACTTCCTCATGGACTCTTCCCTCTATGGCGGTCGCTTCAATTACTCCAATTACTCCGGGGCTCCAACAGCGGATACCACTGAGGTGGATTATGCCTGTATGGGGACCCCGCAGCAACGAACCGTCAAGCAATATGGTACCGATTACATCGAAATTCAATGTCCTTCAAGCGAAGTCAGGGTCAATCTCACTGGCGCTCCTACAGTACCGGTGTTACCCCTCCCGGCCATTTCTGGTCGCTTCATGTGGTCCAACCGGGCGGACAACTCAGCCACCACATTATCGCGAGAATTCGATTTTACGTCCCTGTCCGGACCAATCAGCATGAACTACAAGGTGTGGTATGACCTGGAAAAGGATTACGACTTCGTCTATCTTGTCGCAACAACGGATGGAGTTCGCTGGGAAATGGTAAACCCACCTGGTTGTACTTCCCTTGACTTGAACGGAAGTAATTACGGTTGCGGATATAACGGCAGCAGCGGGGATTGGGTCAGTGAAGTAGTGGACCTTTCTCAATTTGCTGGCAAAAAAGTGACCTTGAGTTTTGAATACATCACCGATGAGGCGGTTACCGCTGAGGGATTCATCCTGGATGATATCGAAATCCCATCGATCGGATACGCGGCTGATTTTGAGCAGGATGACGGCGGCTGGATAACAAAGGGTTTTGTCAACATCGAAAATTCAATACCGCAGACCTTCCTGGTTTCCATCTTCAGCATTGAAGGGGGAGCACCGCTTCAAAAATTCCAACTTGCGAGTGGTGAAGAGCTGGGTTTGTTGTTGCCACCATTGTCATCGAGCGACCGCTATGTCATTGCCATCAGCGGGTCTTCGCGTTACACACGGCAGGAAGCCAGCTACCAATTTATTATCAAGCAAAATTAAGCCCGGCGACTTGGCCGGGCTCAAAGATTACCAGGAAAAAGGTCAGACCTTCTTTTGAAGTTCAGCCAGTTCCTGTCGCAGTTCTGCTCCGCGGGTTTCAACAGCGCTTTTTACCTCATCTTTGACGTAATAGATATTGTCCTTGATGCGGGTTCTCATTTCAGGACCCGATTCAGGAGCGAGTAATAATCCCAACAAACCACCCAATACACCGCCCATAATGAGGCCGGCAACGAATTTCCCGAATTTGTTCATGAGTTCTCCTTTCATTAATAGTGTAATTAAACACGAAATGTTGCTATTTAGCAATCCAATTTGAAAGCCTTAAACAACAACGGTGCAATGTAGGTGACCCAAAGACCGATCAATGCGTAGCGGATGAATCTGAAAACGGCTTCCACCAGCGGGGGATCCTCAGGGAAAACAATTTTCAATCCGAAGTAGATGGCTACGATTCCGATTAGACCCAGCGTATAACAGGCAAGACGTTTTAGCCCGCTATTGGCGATGCGGGTTTCGCCGTATTTGTGGCGATGCAGAGCATACCCGCCAGTGAACCCAAATGCCACTCCTGCGATGGTAATGATGCCGCCAAGGGAATATGGATCAGGTTTTTCTGCTCCGGCTGCCACAGCCTGTGTGGACCACTGTTCCGGAAGTCCCCAGCCGACACTCAACAAACGGGATAAATAACCCAACCCGAAAAGAACCGCAGCGAACAAGGCGGCAAGCAGCAATTGTTCCCATAGTGTGCGTTTTACAAGCCACCCTGCCACCGGGGTTTCAAGTTTCAGATAAACGAAAATGATCAACCCGCCGATCGCCCAACCAAGGAGCACATCCCGCAGAAAATGTACTCCCAGGTACATTCGTGAAACGCCGACGAAGAAGATGATGATGAGAGAGATGATCAGCATCCACCTCTTTTTTATGCTCGCTGCGATCATGCCCCAGATTGCCGCTGAATTCTGTGAGTGTCCTGATGGCAGCCCAAAGGAGACCTCTGAGGAGTATGCCTGCACGCGCGAATCAACCCAATATGGACGGGGACTGTGCGCCAGGATCTTCACATATGTGTTCAATCCGACGCTCAGAATCAACATCATCGCGGTGCGAAATCCGATTTTTGGATCAATGCTCCAGTATAGCGCGGGCATCACCAGCAGGAAAAACAGCTCGTTCCCCAGGAAAGTAAAACCCTCCATGGGTATTTCAAGCCAGGTCCCCAGGCTTTGCAGAAAAAGGATGAAATTCACTTCCATTTGCATTAACCAATCCATCTATCACCTCCGATTATAAAACACTAAACCTGAAATGGGTTTTAGAGCCTTTAATTCCTGACTATCGTTTGTCTTATTGCCTCGTATCGACTGCGGTCGAGACCTGGAAGGCAATCGTGAATGGCAAACGGTCCGGTCCTTTCCACCTTTAGCGATACAGCCACGGCTGCCATGATCGCTGCATGCAGGGGGTCATGACTCTCCACATAATGTAGAAGAAAACCGCCGCTAAAGGCATCAGCATAACCGGTGGGGTCCACAAGTCTGGCTGGGTAATCAGGTATGGTGTAACGTGTAGACCTGAGAGAGTCATAAAACAGCCAGTTTTTTCCTGGATTCCGTACGAGGACAAAGGTACACCCAAGACCGCTGATGCCCTTCATCATATCCCAGATATCCTGTGTTCTACCCAGGAAGAGATTCTGCAGCTCTCCAACGGTGGTGATGAATGCTGTGAGGTCTTTCACCACCAGGTGAATGTCGTCCCAGCGGGACGAAACCATATAAGATGGATGTGATTGTACCGATAGCGTGCGAATCGCTCCTTTGAACAAGCGGGTGGTCAACTGCACATGACTTGTGAGATCAAGGGGTGAGAGGTGAGCAGCAGTGGCATCCATGTAATCCAAAGGAAGGTTTTCCATCAGTCGCGTGGTGAATTGTGAAGAATGAAGCCAGTTAATCTCAGATAATTCCTCAGAATACCCCAATAGTTCGCGGGGAAACGACAACCCGCGTGATGCGTAAAAGGCAACCGGGTTTTCCAGTTTACTGACGGGGGGCGCAGGGTAGGCATAGAATTTTCTGCAATCCAAAAAGTCATCCGATTGCAGGATTCCACGACAGTCAACCTTGTGAGCGTTTACCTTGCTTTTCCATCCTTCAGGAAAGTCCGGGCCAATAATGCCGGAGACGCCAACATGACCTCCCCAAAAACTCATGACTCCCGCAGCATAGAGGCAAGGACCACCAATGATTTGCTGGTGTGCTTTTCCCTGATGGTCAATGATAAATTCGTTGTAGAGACTACCGATAGAAAGAAATTTTACGGGAATGCGAAGAGACATTTAAGGCGGCTATCCCGGTGGTTTTGTAGTTTGTGTGCTTACCCGGCTAATTACCTGGCGGAATCCGAGATCATTTTGAGGAACGATACGATGCCCATGCCAATTTTTGCCCCCTGGTCTTTGGTTAATTTCAAAGGTTCACCATTTTGCTCACGGTTCTTGATGATCAGGTAAGCTGCGGCCAGCCCGGTGATCAAACCAACTGCTCCGCCAATCGTCAGGGTAACTGTCTTCCAGTCAGGTTTTGTGATCATTTTTTCTCCTGTGGTTTGGTAAACGAACGGAAAAGGATGTGGAAAAATTTTTCAACGCCAGCTTGATTTGATTTTATCCTGATAATGGGTTTGACCGAACCCGCCGCGACCTGCCGAGCGTAGTGTCCCAAAACAAGTACCAAATCATTCAATTCTAAAAAGTGCCTGGTTATTTGGGCAGGGGCTTTGCTGACAAGACTGATGGTGAGGATAATCATAATCAGCAACAAAATGCCGATCAGCATGTAAGGAAGCAGCAACAGGATGAGAGAAATGCCTGCCCAAATGGCGTTGGTTTGTGGATCTTTTGCTCCGTTTATTGCGGACAGCACACCAATAACGAGACCAATGAGGACGATAACCAAAACCGGAAGTAATATCTGAAGCCACAAGTCACGCTTGTGTTTTTGGCGCCAGGCTGTACCTTTAATTTTTGGATTATTTTCCATTTCTTGATTTTAGCATTAATTCACTTGAAGCAGAGGAACATCACCGCCAACCTTCAACAAATAATTGAGATTTATTAGGAATCAGGTATAATAATGACGTAATTTATTAAGATTATCGCTATTTCTTTGCGTATAGCAGTTTTGGTTGATCGATACGGAATACTGGCTGGGCAAATATCTAATGACTCCGGTTGGGGTTTGGATGCACTTCTAAGGTTTTTGATTGAAAAAGTTTGGTGGATTTCAAAAAGGAAGATTTGGAATGGCGAATTTGAACAAATTTTTATGTGGTGGTCTTCAAAAAAACCGTTCATGTTCCTACCCAGGTCCAACGAAATCTATTAAATTGAATCATCCAATTACATAACAGATATTTCCTGGAATGTGATCTTTGATGGTCACGCCAATTAACGCTCGATCAGCCGAAGCCCTAACCGGTTCACGGCTGTTTTGTTTAAGGAAAAATGGAACGAATTGTTACGGCAATAAAGGTGCAAAAACGGAATTCCAACCGGGTCAACATCGACCTGGATGGCGAATTTGCCTTTGGTCTTTCCCGGTTGGTAAGCGCCTGGTTAAATGTTGGCGATCGATTAACCGAATCGAAAGTTGAAGAATTACTAAACCGTGATACTGATGAAGTGATCTACCAGAAAGCACTAAACCTGATCAGCCGCCGTCCACGATCAGAGAAAGAGATCCGGCAAAAAATGGCTGAGAAGAAGTACGAAGCTACACAGGTTGACCGAACGATTGAAAGGCTCAAGAGCGCTGGATTGATCGCGGATGAGAAATTTGCGGAGATGTGGGTCGAAAACCGAAGCGAGTTTCATCCCCGCAGTCAGCGGCTCATCCGTTATGAACTAAAGAGTAAAGGAATTGAAGACGACACGATTGAAAATGCCCTGAAGGTTTCGGCAGACGAAGCCGAATTGGCGAGGCGGGCGGCTGTGCAATATGAACGCCGGTTGGAGGCTGCGGACTGGCTCACCTACCGCAAACGGTTGAGCGGGTTCCTGGCCAGGCGTGGATTTTCTTATGGAACAGTCTCTTCAATTGTGCAGGAATTGTGGAACTCACGGGAACAAGGGCATGGCAATCTTACGAATAATGAGGAATTCTAAAAATGAGACTACAAGAAATACTACCAATTTTGATCCTGGGAAGCCTGCTCCTCGCAGGAATTGTGACCTTTTTTTTGGTCAGGATGTTTATTGAAAAATACAAAAAGCAACAAGCAGAAAAAGCCGACAATCTGCTAAAAGTTGCGTCAGAAAAGGCACGCGTGACCGAACTGGAGGCGAAGGACAAGGCTATCCGGGTGCTGCAGGAGTCTGAATCAGAAATTGCGCGGCGTCGGCAGGACATTATCCGCGAGGATGATCGTCTGCAAAAACGACGGACTGAGCTGGACAATCGCATCGAACGCCTTGAGCTGCGCGAACAAAACTTGAACAAGCGCCAAAGCGCACTGGATAAGCGGTCAAATGACATTGAGAAGTTGTATTCTGATCAACTGGAAGAATTGCAGCGCATTGCGCAGCTGACCCCTGAAGAAGCCAAGCAGATCCTCCTAGATGAAACCGAAAAGGAATCCCGGAACGACATGGCGCGCATCATCCGCCAGATCGAATCTGAAGCCCGAACAGAAGGCGATAAGCGCGCACGCGAGATCATCACCGATGCCATTCAACGCGTGGCTTCCGAGCATGTAGGCAGCGTTTCCACATCGTTGGTTACCCTGCCAAATGAAGAAATGAAAGGGCGCATCGTGGGCAGGAACGGCCGCAATATCCGCGCGTTTGAGCAGGCTGCCGGAGTGGACGTTATCGTGGATGATACCCCTGAGGCAGTCACCATCTCCTGTTTCGACACCGTTCGGCGTGAAATTGCCCGCAGGTCGCTGCAACGCCTGATCGTGGACGGCAGGATCCATCCTGCTCACATCGAGAAGATCCTGGCTGAGGAAGAAAAAGCAGTTGAAAAAGACATCATTGAGGCCGGTGAAGGCGCGGCTTTTGACGCTGGAGTCACCGGTATTCACCCTGAGGTGCTCAAGATGCTGGGAAGGCTCAAGTTCCGTACCTCTTACGGACAAAACCAGCTGGCGCACGCGGTGGAAGTTTCTAAGTTAAGTGCTGTGTTGGCGGTCGAACTTGGCGCCAATGTGGAAGTTGCCCGGGCAGGTGGTTTACTGCATGACCTGGGAAAAGCGATGGATCACAACATTGAGGGAACCCATGCCCAGCTTGGCGCGGATTTTGCCAAACGTTATGGTGTCAGCCCCAAGGTGGTCAACGCCATGGCTTCACACCACCATGAGGTGGAGCAGGAGACCATCGAAGCTGTGATCGTGGAAGCAGCCGATGCCATCTCTGGGGCAAGGCCCGGCGCGCGGAGAGAAGACCTGGAGCAGTACATCAAGCGGTTGAAAGCACTCGAGGAGATCGCCAATTCCTTCAAGGGTGTGCAGCAGAGTTATGCCATCCAGGCAGGGCGCGAAGTGCGCATCATCGTTCACCCTGAGGAGATCGATGACCTGGCTTCAGCAAGGCTGGCGCGCGATATCGCCAAGAAGGTTGAAGAAACCATGCAATACCCGGGACAGATCAAGGTGACCGTAATCCGCGAAACTCGCTCTGTGGAATTCGCTAAGTAAGTAATTCTAAATCGGAGAGTTTGACAGGCTATCTCGCCAAGGGGTAGCCTGTTTTAATTCACACCCCAGGGGAGGTGCTCTGTGAACTGGTCCAGGCTGAAGTAGCTTTTAATCTCGTAACGGTTCAAATAATACTGGGTCTGGTAAGTGTGAGTAAAGTTAAACCCCAGCCCAACTGCCGAAGTATAGCCTGCGTCTTCTGTATAGGTGATGACGGAGGGTCTTGCCAATCCATAGGGATAGGCAAAAGATTTAATCCTGACACCGAGTTTTTCTTCCAATAATCTTTTAGAACCATTCACTTCATTTTCCAGGTCAACCCCTGCCTGGTTCAGGTCAAAATGAGACATACTATGCGACCCGATTTCCCAACCGGAGGCAATCAACTCCTGTAGTTCTTCCGTACCCAGGTTGCCGGCTTCGTCGATCATACCTGCGATCACGAAAAAGGTGGCAGAAAAGCCCAACTCTTGCAGAATGGGGTAGGCATTGCGATACACATCTACATAGCCATCATCAAAGGTGATGATCACAGCGCGTTTTGGCAATGTACCCCCGTTTTCGATCAGGCGGGCGAGGTCAGATACGTTGATCGTGGCGTATCCGTGGTCAGCCAGCCAGTGCATCTGTTTCTTAAATGTCGCGGGGTCTATGGAATATTCGCTGTTTTTGATCTCAGAAGAGACGTGATGGTAAAGGAGAATGGGAACGAGGACGGATCCGGCTTTTACGGTTTTGGTAGGCAGTGCAACGATGGTGGCCGATGGAGTCCTTGTGCTCATCCTGGTGCGTGTGGGTCGCGGGGTCGGAATGGGTGTGTTGACAACCACGGGGGTGGCAGTGACTGGCGGAGTGAACGTGGGTTGAACCGGTTGAAATGGGGTAGGTGTCGCCTTGTTCTCGGATGAAGTTACCTTTGCCGGAATGGTTGCACAACCAGATACCAGCAAAAACAAAATGACCATCAGAATAATCGTCCGATTTTTTTTCACCTTCATAGATGAGACACCAAAAATTCCTGCCCTAATTATGCCACGAAGTCAGTCGTAACCCTCTTCCAGCGGCAGGTCCAGGAATGGGTTGTTTTCTATTTCCTCTTCAACTGTTGTTGAAGGACCGTGTCCCGGAATGAGGGTGGTTGCAGGGGGCAGGGTAAACACCTGGGTGCGCACGCTATTGACCAGCGTTTTGTAGCTGCCGCCATCCAGGTCTGTGCGGCCAATTCCCCGCTGGAAGATCAGGTCACCCACGATGGCCGTGTTTTGTGACGGAATGTAAAAAATTACCGAACCAGGGGAGTGTCCGGGAGTGTGCCGAACTTGGATCTCATCCTCTCCAAGGGTGAGGACCTGTCCCCCCTTCAACAAGAAGTCCGGGTCACCGGGAATATCAATCGTGATCCTGAATTGTCTTGCACCGCCACCTTGCCGCCATAAGGTCAAATCCTCGGAGTGGAGTCCAACGGCAGGTGGAGGAGATACTTTCGAAAGGACATATGCCAAACCGGTGAAATGATCGAAGTGACCATGGGTGAACAGGATCTTTTCCAGTTTGAGGTGCTCGCTGAGAATTTTATCCACAACCACCTGCGGTTCAAATGATGGGTCAAACAAATAAGCCTGCCTGGTTTCAACGTTGGACACCAGCACGACGTTATTACCAAGCGGACCAGCGATAAAAGTCTCAATGTTGAGGGTCATGCTTCCGTCTCTTTCGGATCACAGAAAAAACCACCAGGTTCATGACTAATACCAGCCCGATCAGGATGATGGATACCTGGTAGAGGGACAAGGGAGCCTGCTTGTAGAGGACCCCGCCAAGAATGGGGGCTGTGATGATGGATAACGATGCCGTGGTCTCGATCATGCCGTAAGCCAGGCCAGTTTGTTTTGGATGGACCAGGGGGCGGGCAATGGCCAGCACCATCGAGCGGCACAGGCGGTAACCACCGACGAAGAAGTAGGCAACCCCAAACCAGACGGGTGAATTACCGGTGAGAAACAGCACTGCAAAAACCAGCATCCAAACCTGGCCGATAATGAAGCCGGTTACTGCACCAAGGTTACCCAGGGCAAGCATGGCTACAGCATTGCCAAGGCTGCCAAATGCACCCAGGATGCCGATCGTGCTGCGGGAATATTCCTGCTGATTTTGCAGGAAGTTAGGCGTGAGTGGTTGGGGCAGGTAAAGCGCGAAAAACGACACCATGGCCACGCCCAAAAAAGCCAAAAACCGATAATTCTTTAAGAGTCCAACGCTTTGGATGGATTCCTGATCGGCGTGGTGTATTTCCGGGTCTTTTTTGACGAAGAGGACGATTATTGTCGAAAGGATGAAAATGATCCCTGCCAGCAAATACACCTTCTGGAACCCGAGCGTTTGTGCGATGAACCCGCCTGTAATTGGACCCAGCACTGCTCCAGCATTATACAACCCGGATGCAAAGGTCAATGCCCGTCCAACGCTCAGGTTACCCCTCACGTTGGTGATGTAACTGCTCATAGGCGCGACCACGAATCCGGTCAGTCCATAGAGGACAATGCCGACAATGAACATGGGCATCGAACCTGCCAGGGCCATAAACCACGCAGCCAGGGTGCCGATGATCCAGGAACCGATCATCATCGATCTCGCCCCAAAACGATCTGAAAGATATCCAGAGGGAATTTGCGCAAGTGCCATGGCAATGCCCATGGCACTGTAGATGCTACCAATCAAAATTGGATCCGCACCCCATTCCTGAAGGTACAGTGGTTGAAAGTAAATGAACAATCCTTCGCCAATCCCCCAGGCAAAGAGGGAAATGGCCACCAAAATCAGGTTGCGATTCATTGAGAGTCTTCGATCTTTTTCAGAAATGTTTTTACCGCCAGGAAAATTTCTTCCCGGTCCGGTTCGCGGATGACGACATGTCCGCTGTTTTCCACCCACAGGCGGGTTTTATCCTCAGATGAAATCTGTTCATACAAGAAATCCAGGCTATCAATTGGAATACCCTTGTCCAATTTGGATTGGACAAGCAGGGCTGGAATTCTGACCCCCTCAAGTTCTGCTCGCATTGCATTGATCAATCGCTGGAGTTCCAACACGGGGCGCACCTGGTAGTATGGATAATCCACATGATCCTTGGCGGCGTCAGGATTGCGCCAATCGGGTACTCCCTTGCCAGTCTTGGGATTCAGCCAGGAAAGCAGCGGCAATAATTTCCGCCTGGGGTCAGGGGGAAGGTCACAGGGGGCTGAAAAAGTGACCACGCCGGCAAATGGATACCTGGCAGCAGCAAGCAAAGCCAACACACCTCCCATGGAGAGCCCCATGATGTATTGCCTATTTGTGCATCCCTTTAGCAGATTCATGCAGTCCTCCACAGATGCCAACCAGTCCGTCCACCTGGCGCGGTTCATATCCTGCGGGCTGGTGGCGTGTCCAAACAGGCGCGGGGCGAGTACGGTATACCCGTCCTGGGCGATCGAACTGGCAAGCATGCGCATCTCTTTGGGAGTGCCGGTAAAACCGTGCACCAACAGGCAGCCGGCATTTCCGCCCGGGATGAAAAAGGGTTCAGCAGTTGGAATGGTGCAGGTTTTTTCCATCTCTCACCTCGTGTTACGGAAAACTCAAAGGATAATCAATTCTCTCGGAAGGTCTGTTAATGATTCGCTTCCTGCAGCGGTGACCAGCACGTCGTCTTCAATGCGTACCCCGCCCAGTCCGGGTAGGTAAATCCCGGGCTCAACGGTATAGGTCATGCCCTCATCCAGGAGGAGGTCATTCTCTGAAAAGATGTATGGCATTTCGTGGTCTTCAAGGCCAATACCGTGACCTGTTCTGTGGGTGAAGAAGCGGCCAAACCCGGCTCGTTCGATCTCATTCCGGGCAGCCTGGTCAACATCTCCGGCTGCGATGCCAGGTTTCCCCGCTTCCCGACCGGCTTTGTTGGCATTGTACACCGCCTGGTAAATGTTTTGGAATTCCGAAGAGATCTCCTGAATGGCGAAGGTGCGGGTGATATCCGAGCAGTAGCCATTGGAACGGGCACCCCAATCGATGACCACCAGGTCACCGCTTTCCAGGAGGCGCTCCGTGGGACTGGCGTGCGGATTTGCACTGTTGGGACCGCTGGCAATGATGGGTGAAAAGGGCAGTTCGGGGTCGCTGCCACAGCGGAACAGGTTGATGGTTAATTCAGCAGCAATTTCAGCCTCACGAATTCCTGGTTTGATGAAGGGCAGGGTTTTCTGCAGCGCTTTCTGGGCGATTTGAACCGCACGCCTCATGTGGGCGACCTCAACTGCGTCCTTGTGAATACGCAGGCTGGAAAATACCCTCTCAGATGAAACAAATCGGGCTGCGGGCAAGGCATTTTGCAATAGGTCCAACTCCAAAAAGCGTATACGCGTGGGTTCCACACCGATGTTGAGATCTGGATCGCGTAAGTTTATCAGGGATGACTCAAACACGCCCTGCCAGGTTGATGGATTGTCGCCGTAGGGAACAGGAACCAATGGGATGTGTGAGGATTGGAGCTTGCCTGCTTCCAATTCAGGGAGGATGAGGATTGCATCCTTACCAACCTGGAAAACCAGAACCGTGGGGCGTTCCATCAAGTGGAATTGTAGTCCGGTGAGGTAGGTAAGCGTTGGTCCGGGATTTAGCACGGCAATCTTAAGATTAGCGTGGTTCATCAATTGTTCAAGGGTTTGGAAACGTGAATTGGTCATGGAAAACTCCTAAAGAAAGATTATAGCTTTAAGGTCGATTTTTCGTAAAGCCAATCTCAATCAATCTCGCGTTCGGTTTTTATAGGTGATGCGTGTGGGATCATTAAAAGTCCAGAGGCGTACTTGTTACGCCTCTGGAGGGAAACCAACCTTGGTAATCGAGATAAAGGGCTTAGGCGAGTGCTTCCAGCCCGGCGGCATGCTTTCCGGCGATCAATCCGAAGGTCATGCCGGCGTTCAGCGCGGAACCGCTTCCGGTATAGTGTTCACCAAGAACTCCACCGGCCACATTGCCAGCCGCGTAAAGCCTGGGGATGACATTACCCCAAACATCCAGAACCTGCGCGTTCTCGTTGGTCTTCAGGCCACCCATGTTGTCGAACATGGTCGGGAAGGTCTTGAAAGCGTAGAACGGTGCGGTCTCGAGGGGTGCCACGAGGAACGGGCGGCCCCATTCGGTGTCAGTGCCAGCCGCGGCGTATTCATTCCATTTGGCAATGGTGGCTTCCAGGCGCTCAAGAGAAACACCGAAGTCAATGGTTTTTGATCGACTTCTTTTGACCAGTTCAAATTGTGAGGTCGGAAATACCTCCTGCCCCGGAGGCTCTCAACCTATGTTATTACCGGTTGCTTACATGAGTTATTACTCAGTAATTACTAATTGATGAAAATAATCAATGAAGCGCGGAAAAATATTAACGTGACCTCAAATCAAGCGCTCCAAACGGACAGACTGACACGCAAAGACCACAGGCGGTGCAATTGCTTGAATCCACTTTCGCAATTTGCTTCAGCGGGGCCTTGAGCGCGTTGAACTGACACACTCTTTCACATTGCGAACAGGCTTTGCAGCGCAATTCATCCACCCAGGCAACTTTTTCCATGGCGGTGATCACGGGTTGTCCCTGGCGATATTTGGTGAGATACAACCCTTTGATCTCTTTAATGTCCTGGTAACCATGTGCGTCCAGCCATTGGGCAGCCTCCGCGGCAATTTTCCCATACACATCAGGTCCTCTGAGGATGGCGGCAGTGCAGACGCCAACGAGGGATGCCCCGGCCATCAGGAATTCAATGACGTCTTCCCCCCGCGAGACGCCCCCCACGCCAATGATCGGCTTTTCGGTAACGCGTGCGACTTCGAAAACAGAGCGCACCGCGAGCGGTTTTAGCGCTGGTCCTGAAAGCCACCCATACCCGTACTGTGATCCGAGCGGAGAGGTAGCATGTTCAATATCGATCATCAGTGTCGGACCAAAACTGTTGATGCAAGCGAAGCCATCTACATACGGATCAAGCAGGCGTGCAATTTCACCCAAGTCGACAGTATGCGGACTGAGTTTGGCGATGATGGGGATGGAGACGGCATTCCTCAAAGTCTGGGCGGTTTCTTTCAGCTTTTCAGGGTCAAGATAATGAATGGAAAATTCGATGAGATCAACCCCTTTTTGTTCCAGGCGTGGTCCCAATGCGGCAAGGTCCTGGGGAGAGTATCCCACGCTGGCAATTAAGGGCAGCTGATGTTCGCGGGCGGCAGCCAGCGCAATATCATACTCGGTTTCAAACCAATCTTCGGGCGAAAGCTCACTCCACAATTCGGTGTTGAGAAGGTTGTCTTTTCCATATCGAACCATGTTGGGGTGGGGAACGGAGGCGGCGATGGTTGATATGGTTTTTGTCAGCAATCCGCCAGCCCCACCCTGCGCTGAACGGAGCACCTTTTCTCCAGAACCAACGTTCGGACCCGCGGCTGGGATGACTGGATTGAGAAAGGAATGGTTGAAAACTTGAACTGATAGATTGGGAGATGTCATGTGGTTCACCTTTAACTGATGTAGCCGAATGGCAGTAATTTTGGAATGACGTTTTAAATTGTAGCATTCTCATCAAAAAATGGTCCTGTAGATTGTTGATGGATTGCTGATCAAGTGTTTGAAAGATACATTGTCTGCCTCCAAAGGGTTGCCTTGACAAGCCTCCTGGTGTCGAGTAAAATCTTGCTTACCTTAACAAACGGGCCTGTAGCGCAGTTGGGAGCGCGCTTCAATCGCACTGAAGAGGCCGGGGGTTCGAATCCCCCCAGGTCCACAAGCAACACAGGCTCGAAAAGTTCCATCCTGGGCCCATAGCGCAGCTGGGAGCGCGTCTCAATGGCATTGAGAAGGCCGGGGGTTCGAATCCCCCTGGGTCCACTAAAGCAAAAACAGGAGTAGTAGGTCATTCGTCAGCGAACCGGGAGAGAGAGGTGGAAGCCCGATAAGTGCAACGGAGCACGAGAGACCGAACTCGCCTGGATCCGCAAGGATAGCTTTACCGGTGAATGCAGTAACCGGTGACGGTTGCGCCCGTTATCGCGTATTGAGTGGTCTGCGATTCTTGCAGGCAAGAAGGGTGGTACCGCGGAGAATTCCTTCGTCCCTGGTTGGGAGAAGGGATTTTATTTTTAAGGTGATCGGAGTGAGAATGAAGCCGAAATTTGAAAACTACAACCCGAACGAGATCGAGACCCGCTGGCAGCAGAAATGGGATCAAGATGGTCTGTACGAGTCCAACATTGACGAAAAGCGCAAGAAATATTACGCGCTGACCATGCTCCCATATCCGTCGGGCGACCTGCACATTGGTCACTGGTATGCCATCGCTCCCTCAGACGCGCGTGCGCGTTACAAGCGCATGAACGGCTTCAACGTGCTTTTCCCCATGGGGTTCGATGCCTTTGGTTTGCCGGCTGAGAACGCCGCCATCAAGAAAAACATTCACCCGAAAATCTGGACGTACACGAACGTGGAGCGCATGCGCAAACAATTCCACTCCATGGGCTGCATGTTCGACTGGAGGCGGGAGATCGTCTCCTCAGATGAAAAATACTACCGCTGGACGCAATGGTTTTTCCTGCAGTTGTTCAAGCACGACCTGGCTTACCGGAAAATGTCGGCTGTGGATTGGTGCCCCAACTGCAACACCACCCTGGCGCGTGAACAGGTCTGGGGGGATGACCGCCACTGTGAGCGTTGTGGAACCCCTGTGATCAAGAAAAACCTCGACCAATGGTTTTTCCGCACCACCAGGTATGCCGATGAGCTCATTACCTACGAGGAAATTGACTGGCCAGAGCGCGTGCGCACGCTGCAGACCAACTGGATCGGGAAATCAGAAGGCGCGCTGGTCACCTTCAAAACCGAAGCCGGGGATCCGCTGCAGGTCTTTACTACGCGACCTGATACTTTGTGGGGAGTGACCTTCATGGTGCTCGCCCCCGAGCATCCCCTGGTGGAAAAATTAACCACCCAGGAACAACGGGCAGAAGTGGAACAGTATGTCATCGATTCCACCCGCCAGACCGATATCCAGCGCGAGGCGACCGATAAGGAAAAAACGGGTGTTTTCACCGGCGGATACGCCATCAACCCGGTTAATGGCAGCCGGATCCCGGTGTGGATCGCGGACTACGTGTTGATGACCTATGGGACCGGTGCGATCATGGCCGTACCTGCCCATGACCAGCGCGATTTTGAATTTGCCCGGAAATTTGACCTGCCGGTCAGGATCGTGATTCAACCGCAGGGCATGGACCTGATCTCCAGCGACACCATGACCATGGCTGTTCCTGCAACCGGAAACATGGTCAATTCAGGGCCGCTGACGGGTACTCCCGGCGAAGTCTCCTTCAAAAAATCCGTGGATTATGTAGCCAAACTGGGTGTGGGCAAGGCTGCCACCAATTACCGTTTGCGTGATTGGTTGATCTCACGGCAGCGTTACTGGGGAGCACCCATCCCCATCGTCTACTGTCCAAAATGCGGGGCAGTACCAGTGCCTGAGGATCAGTTGCCGGTAACCCTGCCCGAGGACGTGGAATGGAAACCCACCGGCGAGAGCCCGCTCAAACTTCACCCCACCTGGCGTTTCACCAGTTGCCCGAAGTGCGGTGGAGACGCTGAACGGGAGACGGACACCATGGACACGTTCATGTGTTCCTCCTGGTATCACTTGCGCTACCTGAGCCCGGATTTCAACCAGGGAGCTTTTGACCCGGCGGAATACGATTACTGGATGCCGGTGGACATCTACACGGGCGGCATTGAACATGCCAACATGCACCTGATCTACACCCGCTTTTTCCACAAGGCGCTGCGGGATATGGGTATTACCGAGGGGAATGAACCCTTCCTGATGCTGCGCAACCAGGGCATGGTGCTGGGCGAGGACTCGGAAAAGATGTCCAAGAGCCGCGGTAATGTGGTTGCACCGGATGACCTGGTGCAGTTCTACGGCGCGGATGCATTGCGCGCCTTCCTAATGTTTTTCGCGCGCTGGGACATGGGCGGACCGTGGAGTAGCGGCGGAATTGACGGCGTGGCCCGCTGGCTGAGAAGGGTCTGGTCGATGCTGTTGGAGCCAATGTCAAACGGACCAGCACCCGAAGCGAGCGTGAAAGTGCTGCGCCGCAAGGTACACCAGACATTGAAATCTGTTACGCGTGATTTTGAAAAACTGGAGTTCAATACCATCGTTTCGGGGTTGATGGAGCTTTCCAATGAAATGGCGCGTTTGAAACCGGAGACTTACGGTAGCGCGAGCTGGGCAGAAGCCGTGGAGATTTACGCACAGATGCTGGCACCGGTGACCCCGCATTTTGCGGAGGAAATCTGGTCCAGGCTGGGTAAACCCTATTCGGTTCACACCAGTGCATGGCCGAAAGTGGATGAAGCTGCGGCTGCTGCTGAGGAGATCACGTTGGTGGTGCAGGTGAACGGCAAGGTGCGCGACCGCGTTACTGTACCCGTGGATATCAGCGAAGAAGAAGCTAAAGCTACTGCGTTGGCTTGTGAGACTGTACAGCGTGCGCTGGAGGGCAGAGCACCCCGCCAGGTGATCTACGTAAAAGGCCGGTTGGTTAATATTGTTGTTTAGAATTGCCCGCGGCGCAATTGGATGTGTGCCACCATCCTGACTGATTTTATGAACAGAGGAGAATAACAATGCTGCTTGGCGACCTGACCTGGATGGAAGTTGAGGAATCCTTAAAAAAGGAGGACCGCCTGATGGTGGTTCTGGGGGCAACGGAACAGCACGGTTACATCAACCTGATGGCTGATGTGAAAATTCCGCTGGCCATTGCCGAAGCGGCTTCTGCTCAAACCGGTGTTTTGGTGGCTCCGCCGCTAAATTTCGGTTGTTCCTCCTATTTCACTGACTACCCGGGGACGATCAGCCTGCGCGTGAGCACCCTCCTGTGCGTGGTTGAGGATATCATCCGCAGCCTGCATCACCATGGATTCAAGCGCATTCTCATCGTGAATGGTCACGGGGGCAACGAACCAGCCAAGGTGGCACTTGGTGAACTTGTCAACGAACTCAAGGACTTGCATCTGAGCTGGTATGACTGGTGGAAATCCGCGTCCGTGAAGGCAGTGGCTGATGCGCACGGGTTGGGCGGTTATCACGCTTCATGGATGGAGGCATTTCCATTTCTGCGCACGAGCGGTATGCCGGCTGGTGAGAAGGACCCCTTCACCACGAACCGCATCCTATCCTCACAAGACCTGCGCCAAAATCTGGGAGATGGTGTCTATGGAGGTGCGTACAAAGCCAGTGATGAGGTGATGCAAGAGGTCTTCACAGCCGCTCTTCAGGACGTGCTCAACTTGCTGAAGTTTGACGCGTAAGAGTGGACTTGGCATATTCTTATAAACCCCGTGTTCTCTGTTGGAGACGCGGGGATTTGTTTTGTGTAATTGAAACAAGTAAAATAACCTCATGAATTTTCATTCACGGCTGGTGAGACAAGCGCAGTCAGCCGGGGTTTTACTCCCCCTGGCGATCCTTTTTGGTTTCCTGGCGGGTGGGTTGGCCATCCTTCAGGCGTACCGACTCAGCCAGGTCATTAATGGTGTGTTCATTACTCATCAAACGCTACAGCAGGTTGTACCCTTGCTGCGGACAATCCTGCTGATCGTTCTGGCGCGGGTTTCATTCACGATTTTGAATGATGTAATCGCAGGAAGGCTGGCGGTGTGGATCAAGACCAGGCTGCGAAAGTTGATCTTTGAGAAGATCGAGCGGTTGGGATCGGCATACATGAAAGGCGAAAAAACTGGCGAGATCACCACGGTTGCCATGCAAGGGGTAGAAGCCCTTGATGCATATTTTTCGCAATACCTGCCGCAGGTGCTGCTGGCAGTGATGCTTCCGGTTACCATCCTGCTGGTGGTTTTCCCGATGGATGTTCTCACCGGGGTTGTCTTCCTGGTCACAGCTCCACTGATCCCTCTCTTTATGGTGTTGATCGGGTGGATGTCGGAATCACAAACCAAAAAGCAGTGGAAGGCTCTATCCAGGCTTGGCGACTTCCTGCTGGATACGCTGCAGGGCATCACAGTGCTCAAATCGCTTGGAAGAAGCAAGGACAGGGCGGTTGAATTGGAAGGCGCGAGCAATCAGTACCGTCTCACCACGCTGGCGGTGCTGCGGTTCACATTCCTTTCAGCGTTGGTGCTGGAGTTGATCGCCACAATTTCCACTGCCGTGGTGGCGGTGGAGATCGGGCTGCGCCTGCTATACAGCCGCATTGCCTTTGAACAGGTATTTTTCATCCTATTAATTGCTCCTGATTTCTACATTCCTTTGCGCAACCTGAGCGCCCGCTATCACGCCGGCATGACCGGTGTTACCGCTGCCAGGAGAATATTTGAACTGCTTGACACACCTGAACCTCGTGTTCCTGTAACAATTCGAAAGGCGGGATCAACACCCCCCATGTACGGGGATTTCCTGATCCGGTTGAAGAATGTCAGCTATTCATATCCTGACAGCCAGGTTGAATCACTATCCAACGTTTCTCTGGAAATTCAAAGCGGGAAGCATTACGCGATCGTGGGGAAGAGTGGCTCCGGGAAGACCACTTTGGCAAAGCTTATCCTGCGCCTGGTATCTCCCCAATCCGGAAGCATTGAGATCAACGGTGAAGATGTCCTCTCGTGGACGGAGGAAGAGTGGCGAAGTTCAGCGGCCTGGGTTCCACAAAGCCCCTTTATTTTTAATTCAACATTGTTTGAAAATGTCACACTGGGTGAGTCCGCTTTCACACGCCAGGCAGTAGAGTCAGCAGTCATTGCCGCGGGACTGGCGGAGGTGATCGAACAACTTCCACTTGGATTGGACACGCCGCTAATGGAAGGCGGGTCGCGCTTGAGCGGAGGCGAAGCCCAGCGCGTTGCCATTGCCAGGGCGTTTCTGCGTAACCCGGCTTTGCTGCTGTTGGACGAGCCCACCGCGCACCTTGACGTCCGCCTGGAACAGGCATTGACCCAATCCATCCGTGAGCTGATGCAGAACCGCACAACCATCACCATTGCTCACCGCTACAGCACCATCCTGGCGGCAGATGAGGTGATCCTCCTTGAGGGAGGCAAGGTTTTGGACATTGGTCCTCATGGTAACCTGTTGAAAAGATGCCCTGCCTACCCTCCACTGCTCTCCGGGCAAAAGGAACGGGCATGAAATCTCTGCTGCGCGTGATCGCTCTTCTAAGACCTTTTAGCAGCGAGGTTCTCCTTTCCATCGTGCTGGGAGTGGCCACTATATCCGCAGGGATCGGGCTGATGAGCACCGCGGCTTACCTCATTGCCAGCGCGGCGCTTCATCCTTCCATTGCCGAATTGCAGGTGGCCATTGTGGGGGTGAGGTTCTTTGGTATCTCGCGTGGGGTATTCCGTTATCTCGAACGGTTGGTCTCCCACTCCTTGAACCTTCGCCTCGTGAGCAGGTTGCGTGTGGATTTTTATCGGCGCATTGAACCTGGTGCGCCAGCCAATCTGCGGCCGTATCGAAGCGGGGACCTGCTGGGCAGAAGCATGGCGGACCTGGAGACACTTGAAAATTTATACGTGCGGGTAATTGCTCCTGCGCTGGTCGCTCTGGTGATCACGCTTGGCGTCAGCCTGTTTGCTGGCGGTTACCTGGCAGAAATTGGACTCGTGTTGGCGAGTGGATTGTTTATCAATGGTTTCCTGCTGCCAGGGTTGACCCTGGTAGTCTCCAAACCTCAAACCGAGGAACTGAGCCGGGAAAGGGCAGGGCTTTATGGCGGGATCGTGGAAACGCTGCAGGGTTATGAAGACCTGCAAGCCAATAATGCACAATCACGTTGGTTCACAAAAGTGCAGGAGAGAGTTCACAGGGCAGGGGCAATCCAAAACAGGCTCGGGTGGATCAATGGCATCAACAGCGGGTTGCTCCTGCTGGTGACAAACCTGACGCTTCTCCTGGTGTTGTGGGTTGCTGTACCGGTTGTAGCTGCTGGAGAGTTGCCGGGCGTTTCCCTGGCTGTGATTACTTTGTTGGTCATTTCCAGTTTTGAAGCCACCGCCACTTTGCCCGCAGCCGCCCAGCAATTCAACGCCAGCCTGAGCGCTGCCCGCCGGTTGTTTGAAATTGACTCCAGAGAGGAATTCACTTCCATTTCAACCCTGCCACCTGGCGAGCGGGTTGAATTCCGGGATGTCAATTTTACTTATGGAGAGGGATTGCCGAATGCCCTTGAGAGCATCAATTTCACCCTGATAAAAGGGAAAAAGGTTGCCATCGTTGGACCGAGTGGGTCGGGCAAGACCAGCCTGGTTCAATTACTCTTGAAATTTCACGAGCCGCAGCAAGGACAAATCCTGTTGGATGGAGTGGCGATTTCCGACGTTGCAGCGGACGAAGTGCGCAAAAGATTCGGCGTGATCACTCAGTCTGCGCATATTTTCAATTCCAGCCTGCGCGAAAATCTGCAGTTGGCAAAACCCGGTGCGCCGGACGACGAATTGGAGCAAGCGTTAGAACGAGCGGAACTTGCCGATTGGTACAGGTCCCAAGCGGATGGACTTTCGACCTGGATGGGAGAAAATGGGGTCCGGTTGAGCGCTGGTGAGAAACAACGTGTGGCGGTTGCCAGGCTTCACTTGCATGATCCTCCGTTCCTACTCCTGGATGAGCCCACCGCGAACCTGGACCCACTTACCGGGCGTCAGGTCGTTCAAGACCTATTGGAGGAAGCAGAAAACAAGGGAATTCTTTGGATCACCCATCGTCTTGACCTGCTAAAAAATTGGGACCTGGTACTGGTGATTGAAAATGGTCGCATCGTGGAATGGGGGAGTTATGCTGAGCTTTTACAGTCAGGCGGGATTTTCGCCGCGATGGTGCGTATAGAACGTGACCTTTTGGATCCGCTGATAAATGAAACTACTTAGCTGGTGAAATTACAGGTTGGCTACGCGGGTTTTGTGCCGTCAGTACCCAACACCTTTTTGATCATTTCCTCAGAAATTGTTCCCAGTCGCAGGATGCTGACCTTGTCGGTCGTGCAATCCACCACGGTGGAGGGTGTTCCGCCCGGGCAGGTGCCGCCATCCAGGATGAGAGGTACGCGTTTGTTCAACTGGTTGAACACATCCCTGGCTACTTGGGGGTTGTTTCCCCCGGACAGGTTGGCGGAAGTGGTAGCCAGTGGACCGAATTTGCGTAAGAGCTCGAGCGCAACCGGATGGTTGGGCATGCGTATACCAATGGAATTTCCCGCAGAAAGCAGCTCGGGAATGTCGTCGCGTTTGGGAACCACAATGGTCAGTGCTCCCGGCCAGAATGCGTGGATCAATTTCTGCGCATTCTCGTTCAAGACCGCGGTCAGCAGATCAACCTGTTGCACTTCACCAATTAGCACGGCTATGGCTTTGTTCGCGTCGCGTCCCTTAGCTTCAAACAACTTGATGATGCCTGGACTGTAGAAGGCGTTTGTGCCCAGCCCATAGACAGTGTCGGTGGGGAAGGCGACGATCTCGCCTGCGTGCAGTAACTCGATCGCCGAGTTTATGGATTCAGGATGTCCAGCCGGTAGTGTGATCGTTTCCATTCTTGCCCGTTGCCTCAAAGTTGTATTTTAATGACGCGTGGCAACCCTGCCAGGTCATGAAATGTTGTGCATGTGGAACCAGTATGGAATTGTTGGCCTAACTGTATTACGTTATTAGCTTGATTATATTGGATTTCTAAAAATATGCAGGCTCCCGGAAGCACATTTTTTGCGGATTGGGCAAGTAGTTTCTTGATCAATTGCATGCCATTTTTACCACCGTCCAATGCCAATCCTGGCTCGTAGCGCGCAACAGCAAGCTGGTCCAGTTCCCCTGTGGGAATATACGGCGGGTTGGACAGTAATAGGTCGAATTTATCATCAATTCCGGACAATAGGTCATTTTTCCTGAACTGCATGCGGTTGGCCACCTGATGGGTTATGGCATTTTTCCTGGCCACCTTTAGAGCGGCGGCGGACAGGTCTGTGGCCAGGATCTGCACGTCAGGCACTTTGACAGCGACCGCGCAGGCGATTGCCCCCGAACCCGTGCCGATATCGACCACATTCCTTCTCCCCGGGTGATCGTTGAGCCATTTGACCGCCAGTTCTACCAGTAGTTCGGTTTCGGGGCGGGGAATGAGCACGTGTTCATTTACCTCGAAATCCAAACCATAAAAAGACCGCTTGCCTGTAAGGTAGGCGAGCGGTTCTCCGTTCAACAATCTTTCCAGTAACGCTTCCATCTTGTTCAGCTGGAGACCTGGAATTGAGGTTTCGGGATGTGCCATGAGCCATTCCCTGGACTTGCGGGTGATATGGCAGGCAATTGCCATGCTCTCAATGGAAGCAAATTCACTGTTCGCAGATAACCGGGAATTGGCTGATTGCAACCAATCCTGAATACTAATCTTCATTATCCTCAGTGGCAGTAGACAGACGCTCGGTTTCATCCCGCAAGGATAATTCGTCGATGAAAAGGTCAATATCACCAGCCATCACTCCGGGCAGGTTGTAAGAGGAAACGTTGATGCGGTGGTCGGTAACACGGCTCTGGGGATAGTTGTAGGTGCGGATCTTTTCGGAACGATCGCCAGTTCCCACCTGGGAGCGGCGGTATTCTTCCCGTTCTTTGTCGAGTTTTTCCTGTTCGAGTTCAAACAAACGGGCACGCAAAATGCCCATTGCCCGCATCCGGTTCTGCAACTGTGAGCGTTCATCCTGGCAGGCGACGACCAATCCTGTGGGTTTGTGAGTGATGCGTACGGCTGTGGCGTTCTTTTGTACGTTTTGTCCGCCGGCGCCGGAAGATCGGAAGACATCCACTTCGATGTCATTTTCCGGAATTTGAACGTCCACCTCTTCCACCTCAGCCATGACGGCAACTGTGACCGTGGAGGTGTGGATACGTCCAGAGGATTCCGTGGTGGGAATGCGCTGTACACGGTGAACACCGGATTCGAATTTAAACCTTGAATACGCGCCACGACCTTTAACCATAAAGATCACTTCTTTGTATCCGCCAATACCGGTTTCGTTCGCGGACATCATTTCCACGGTCCAGCGCCGCTGCTCGGCGTAATGCATGTACATGCGCATCAATTCAGCAGCAAACAGCCCGGCTTCATCTCCGCCTGCGCCAGCCCTGATTTCGATATACACATTGCGGTCATCACGCGGGTCCCTGGGCACGAGAAGGCTCTTCAATTCTTTTTCAAGCACTTCGATTTGACCTGGCAGTTCCTGCAACTCGATCTCGGCCAGGGAGGCTAATTCGGCATCTTCCCCGGCTTTTAATTCTTCGGCTTCTCTAAGCTGATCTAACAATGAACGGTATTTTTTGGAGGCATTAACCACTGTCTCCAACTCGGCGCGTTCCTTGGCAAGTTCGGCCACTTTTTGGTAGTCTTGAGCGCTTTCCTCGATCTGGCGGGTGAGGTCGGCATATCTGGTTTCAATGGATAATAACTTTTCGAGCATGTGATTCCTGGCTTCCTCAGATTAAGAACGAAAGAATTATACCAGTCCTTGCCTACTTGCTATTCCTCATGCAGTGGGGGATGATGCGGTTTTTCATTTACCTTTTCTGATAGTTCGCTTAAAATGATATTAAATAATTCGTGGAGGATAACTATGGCGTGTCATGACAAGAAAGTCTACCAATCAGCTAAAGCTCCTGCAGCTATTGGTCCATATTCGGTAGCTACTGGCGGTGGTCCGTTTGTATTCACAGCCGGTCAAATTGGTCTTGATCCGAAAACCGGTGAGCTGGTTGAGGGGGGCATAGAGGCTCAAACCCGGCAGGTTTTTGCCAACTTAAGCGCCATCCTCAAGGATGCCAGTTCCTGCCTGGACAACGTGGTAAAGACCACCGTGTACTTGCTGGATATGAAGGATTTCGCAGCGATGAACAAAATATACGCGGAACATTTTTCCGGTGATTACCCGGTGCGCACAACCGTCGCCGTATCCGGTTTACCGAAAGGGGCATTGATCGAGATTGATGCGATCAGCCTCTTGTGCAACGGAGATTGTTGTTAAAAGCAAAATAATGCGCTGGATGATTGCTTTTTCACTTCCAGGTTGGGATTCATCGAAGGGTATTTGCTGATGCTTCCTGTTATCTCTGTGATTGTTCCCTGTTACAACGAAGAGAAAACGATCACACAGCTTCTCACCGCGATCGCCAACCAGACTTTTCCCCGGGAAAAGATGGAAGTTGTCATCGCGGATGCGCTCTCAGGTGACAGGACAAGGGAGAGGATACTTGAATTTCAAGTTGCCAACCCCGATTTGCACATTGAGGTTATCGATAATCCCAAACGAAAAATCCCGACGGGTTTGAACCTGGCCATCAAGAAATCAACCGGCGAGGTGATCATGCGCATGGATGCACATTCCATCCCTGCTGCGGATTACGTTGAAAAATGCCTGGCTGCATTGGATGCCGGTTTTGGGGTCAATGTCGGCGGAGTGATCGACATCAAGCCCGGAAAAGAGGACTGGATCGGGCAGTCCATCGCGGTGGCAGCGGCCCATCCTTTGGGAGTAGGCGATGCCTATTACCGCTGGGCAACCAAACCCACCGAAGCCGACACCGTGGCTTTTGGTGCGTATTTCCGGACCCTCATCGAACAGGTGGGTTTTTTTGATGAAACCCTGTTGGCAAACGAGGATTACGAATTCAATACCCGGGTGCGCGCAAGTGGTGGCAAGATTTGGATCGATCCGGCAATCCGGGCGGTTTACTACTCCCGACCGGACCTGAAGTCGCTTGCCAGGCAGTATTTTTCCTATGGTTACTGGAAATATCGTATGCTGCGCCGCTACCCGCGCACTTTGCGGTGGCGACAGGGGTTGCCGCCAATATTTGTTTTAGGTATTTTGATGTTATTATTACTATCCGTAGTTTGGAAAATTGCACGCATCGGCTTTTTTGTCATCGCAGGTCTTTACCTGGGAATTCTCATCCTGGGAGCGATCAAACCTGCCATAAGAGAACAAAAACTTGCCCACCTCGTTGGCGTACCACTGGCTATTGTGACCATGCATTTCTCCTGGGGGGCTGGTTTCTGGTGGAGCATCCTTGACAAAGGTCGTTAGAGTAGTTATATGTCGCTGGAAAAACCGCAATTAACGAAAAGATGGCGCTTTAGAACCGGTGAACGACAGGCGATCCTTTTTTTAGGTGACCTGATCGCCACCGTGATTGCGGTGTTCCTGGGGCTCTATTTTTGGGGGCAGCAGGACTGGTTGAATTTCTCCTGGGCGTTTCTTGACCAGCGGGCACCCTTCTGGTTTTTCCTTCTTCCCCTCGCATGGATCCTTTTCCTGATTGAAATTTATGATGTACGCAAAGCCAACCGCCGCAAGGACGTGTTCCGCGGAGTGGGGACAGCTGCTGCGATCAGTTTTGTGGTTTATCTCCTGATCTTTTTCATCGCTGAGCCTAATTCGCTGCCACGGCGGGGTGTCTTCATCTTCATTGTTGCTGCAACAATATTCACCCTGATCTGGCGGTTGATCTACATTCAAATCTTCACCGCTCCCGTGTTCACCCGCCGGGTGATGATCATTGGTGCCGGGCTCGCGGGTTCCACCCTGGCGGCAATGGTTTCCGAGTTACGTCCCGCGCCTTTTGTGTTGATCGGCTACATTGATGATGATCCGTTGAAACAATTCAAGGAGATCAATGGGTATAAGGTGCTTGGTTCCGGTAGCCAGCTCATGGAACTGGTACAGTCCCTCGACATCACTGATCTCATTTTTGCCATCTCTGGGGAACTCCAGCCGGAATTATTCCGGGAAGTGCTGAATGCTGAAGAATGCGGTATTGAAGTAAGTTCCCTCCCCACAGTGTATGAAGAATTGTTCGGGCGAGTTCCGATTCTGCTGCTCCAATCTGACTGGATCCTCAGGTCGTTCATTGACCAGTCGCACACAACCGGTTTGTTTGAGAGTGTAAAGCGATTGATGGACATTATTGGCAGCCTGATCGGGTTGGTGGCTCTCATCATCCTTTTCCCCATAATCGCCTTGTTGATCTTGCTGGATAGCGGTCGGCCGGTGCTTTATTCACAAATGCGGGTCGGTAAGAACGGGGAACCTTATAAAATATTCAAGTTCCGCACCATGGTCCAGGATGCCGAAAAAGATGGCGTTGCGCGCACCGCAACTGCAAACGATGAACGCATCACACGATTCGGTAAAATGCTGCGCCGCAGTCACCTGGACGAACTTCCCCAGGTATTTAACATCCTCAAAGGCGAAAACAGCATCGTTGGGCCGCGGGCAGAGCAAATTGAACTGGTCAACCAGTTCCAAAAGAAGATCCCGTTTTATCGCGCGCGGTTGTTCGTGCGCCCGGGGCTCACTGGCTGGGCACAGATCAACCAGCGTTACGCGAGCACTGTTGAAGATACCGTGGTAAAACTGGAATATGACCTGTATTACATTAAGCACCGTAACCTGCTCCTTGATCTCAACATAATTCTCAGGACGGTGGGGGCCGTGATCGGATTAAAAGGGCTCTAATGAAATCGAAACCAACATTCCGCAACCGATACCTGCTGGCACTTGATCTATTCCTGACTGTTGTTTCCATCTTTGGCTCGTACGCGCTCAGGCTGGAACTTGGTCCGTTGTTCTTCTATTACCTGCCATCCGCTTACTACATGATCGGTGTTTCACTTATTGTTAAAATTGCCATTTATTATTTCTTCGGGATGTACCGCCGCCTTTGGGGGTATGCCAGCACCAGGGAATTGCAACTGATCTTTGGCGCAGTCAGCAGCGCATCGGTTGTTGTTTCGGTGATCATGATCCTGCTGCTCACCTTCAAAGTGTTCACCGGGTTTCCGCGTTCCATCTTGATCATTGACTGGCTCCTATCTCTCATCCTGATTGGAGGCGTCAGGCTGGCCATCCGTTTAGTTTCAGACAGCGTGACCAATATTTCCGATACGATCAAAGCCAAACAGTCCAAGCGGACCTTGATCATTGGGGCAGGTGATGCCGGGGCTTTGGTGGTGCGCGAACTGCAAAAAAATCCTGAACTCAATTTGAAACCCATCGGGTTCCTGGACGACAACCCGGTAAAAATGAAGCAGCAGATTCACGGGATCCCGGTGGTGGGCACCCTGACGGATATCGGTAAGGTACTGGAACACCGCAAGGTGGACGAAGTGATCATTGCCATTCCCAGCTCGGGAGGTAAGGTCATTCGTATGGTGGCGGATATTTGCCGGCTCAAGAGCATTCCCTTCAGGACCATGCCGGGAATTTACGAGCTGCTGGGCGGAAAGGTGAGCATCAGCCGCCTGCGTGAGGTGGACATCACCGACCTGCTAAGGCGCCAGCCGGCGCACATGAACGAGGAGCTGATTGGTGAAACGCTCACCGGGAAACGGGTGATGGTGACGGGGGCAGGCGGCTCCATCGGCCGCGAGCTTTGCCGTCAAATCGCACGCTGGAACCCTTCATATTTGATCCTGCTTGGACACGGCGAAAACAGTATCTTTGAATCACTCCTGGAGATCCAGGAGAGCTTTCCTGCCTTGCCCATCACACCGGTTATTGCCGATGTGCGCGATCATGGCCGTATCTTGAAAGTATTCACGGAACAACGTCCGGAAGTGGTATTCCATGCCGCGGCTCATAAGCACGTCCCGCTAATGGAAATGAACATTGATGAGGCTGTGGACAATAATGTGCGCGGCACGCGGAATATCGTGCGCGCCTGTGAGGAAACCAATGTCACCCGCCTGGTGATGATCTCCACCGACAAGGCCATCCGGCCGGCGAACATCATGGGTGCAACGAAGCGCCTGTCAGAGATGATCGTGCTGGATGCTGCGCGCCGCACAGGCAATGTGTATTGCGTGGTGCGTTTTGGCAATGTGCTGGGTAGCCGGGGCAGTGTGGTGCCCCTCTTCAAGCATCAGATCGCTTCAGGCGGCCCGGTGACCATTACCCATCCGGATATGAAACGTTATTTTATGACCATCCCTGAGGCGGTCTATCTCGTGCTGCAATCCGCAGGCATGGGCAAGGGCGGGGAAACCTTTGTGCTCAACATGGGGCAGCAGGTTCGCATCCTAGACCTGGCGGAAGACCTCATCAGGCTTTCAGGGTTGGAACCCGGCAAGGATATTGAGATTGCCTTCACAGGTATTCGCCCCGGCGAGAAGCTGAGTGAAGACCTCTGGGAGGAGGGTAATCAGTTTGAATCTACCCAGCATCCGGATATCTTCCGGTACGATGACCCCTCCAATTTGAGTGGTAAAGAACTCAAAGAAAAGGTTGAGGAATTATTGGAGTTGGCGGACAAGGGCAAAGTGGAAGAAATCATCCAGCTTGTGGACGCTACAATTCCCGGTTCAACGCTTGGCAGCACTCCTGCGCCTGAACTTCTCTCCATTGAGTGATATGGAAATCTCGCTTTCTGAGTGGAATGAATTCTTCGAGCTTCATTCCAATGCCCATTTTCTGCAATCAGGGGCATGGGGAGAGCTGAAGTCCGCATCCGGATGGAAACCCGTCCGCTTGAGATGCGGACAGGCTGGCGCACAATTGCTGTTTAAGCCGCTCCCTGCAGGTTTTTCGGTGGGGTATATCCCCAAAGGACCAATTGGGTTCTGTGCCGGGCTCCTGGAGGAAATTGACAGGGTCTGCATCCAAAACCGAGCCATTTTTCTAAAGATAGAGCCGGATGTTTGGGAGCCTGCTGAGGCCAGGGGATTGCCTGGCGAGAGTTTCCGTCCTTCACGCCCAATCCAGCCACGTAGATCTGTTGTGGTCAACCTGGATGGTTCCGAGGACGATATTCTTGCCCGAATGAAACAAAAGACGCGCTACAACATCCGCCTGGCGCAGAAAAAAGAGGTGGTAGTCAGGCCATCAGCTGATGTAAGCGAGTTCTATCAGCTGGCCGAGGTGACTGCCCAACGCGACAAGTTTGGTGTACATAGCCGGGGTTACTATCAGAAGGTGTATGACCTGTTTCACGAAAGTGGTCACTGTGAAATATTGTCCGCATATTACAACGATCAGCCATTGGCATCTTTATTCGTCTTTGCTTTTGGCGAGCATGCCTATTACATGTACGGGGCGTCATCAGACATTGAACGCAACCGCATGCCAGCTTACCTGATCCAGTGGGAAGCCATGCGTTGGGCAAAACAAAAGGGCTGTAAATACTACGACTTATGGGGCATCCCTGACCGTGAAGAGGCGGAGTTGGAAGATGGTTTCACTCAAAAAGACTCACACGAAGGTCTTTGGGGGGTCTACCGCTTTAAGCGTGGTTTCGGGGGACAGGTCTGGCGTTCAGTGGGCGCGTATGATCGCGTGTACCGCAAGGGATTGTATTGGCTCTACAGCCTCGTGATGCGCTTGCGCGGCGGCGAGGGAGATTAACGTGCCCTTTAATTATTTTACTTTCGGAAATCAGATGACCACCAGGGTTGTTGAAGGAAATCCCTGCATGGTGAGTATAGCCTGTGACCGGGTGCATTTTGAACAAGGTGGGAATAATGAAGGTTGAGCACATTGACCAGGCAGCCTGGAATTCGCTGATCGGGTCATTCCCAGCTGAACATTTCCTGCAAACCAGCCAATGGGCAGAAGTCAAGGCTGAGGTTGGATGGAAAGCTCATCGTCTTGCCTGGAAGGATGACGCTGGAGAAGTGAAGGCTCTCGCCCAGGTACTCTGCCGTTCAGCCCGGCCTATTAGAAGATTCGGCCCAGCGTTGTCGGTGGGCTATGTGCCACGAGGACCGCTGCTGGATTGGAACGACGCAGTCACCCGGCAGCAGGTGTTGATTGATTTGGAATCCTTTGCACGTGAACAAAACCTTGTTTTTCTCAAGATCGATCCAGAGGTTATCATTGGCCGGGGGATTCCTGCTGAAGGTACAAATTCCGACGATGAAATGGGTACCAGGGTCATGGAAGATCTTGCTGCCAAAAGGTGGCATTACTCGGCAGAACAGATTCAATTTAAGAACACCGTGATCCTCGATCTGAATGGGGATGAAGAACACTGGCTGGCGCGTATGAAACAAAAGACGCGCTACAATATCCGCCTGGCACAAAAGAACGGAGTGCAGGTAAAAAAGGCCACCCTTGAGGATTTGCCGCTGATTTACCGCATGTACGCTGAAACTGCCAACAGGGATGGTTTCATCATACGTCCTGAAGATTACTATTTGGGTGTGTGGAGCAAATTCTTACAAGCCAATATGGCTGAAGCGTTACTCGCTGAGGTGGACGGAATTCCCGTGGCTGGCTTGGTCCTGTTCCACCTGGGACGGACAGCCTGGTATGTCTATGGTATGTCCACCCAGCTGCATCGTGAGAAAATGCCGAATTACTTGCTGCAATGGGAAGCAATGCGTGTAGCCAGCGAAAAGGGATGCCTGCATTACGACCTTTGGGGGGCACCTGATGTCTTTGATAAAAACAATTCCATGTTTGGCGTCTACCGCTTCAAGGAAGGCCTGGGAGGCGAGGTGGTTCGCACCGTTGGTGCCTGGGATCTGCCGCTGCGTCCAGCGATGTTCACCCTCTACCAAACGGTGATCCCCAGGTTACTCTCGATCACCCGCATGTTGCGAAGAAAACAGATCAAACAGGAGGTACTGTGAACAACCCTAAAGTGCGCATTGCCAATCTGCCGACTCCCATAGAGCCTTTACCGCGGCTCACAGCATTAATGGGTGGTCCTGAGCTCTACTGTAAACGCGATGACCTGACCGGTTTGGGTTTTGGCGGCAATAAAACCAGGAAGCTGGAGTTCTTGCTTGGCGATGCACAACAGCAGGGAGCCAGGACGTTGATCACCACCGGAGCGATTCAATCCAATCACTGCCGGCAGACGGCCGCGCTGGCCGCCCGTTGCGGTTTTGATTGCATCCTGGTCCTTACAGGCTGCGAACCCGAAAAAGTCAGCGGGAATCTCCTGCTGGACAGACTTTTCGGTGCTGAGGTGGTCTGGTGCACGCGTGATGAAAGAGATGCAACCCTTGAGCGAGTGTATCAACAAGCTCAGCAGGCTGGTCGAAATCCCTACAAGATTCCGTACGGTGCCTCCAACGAAATGGGTATCCTTGGGTATTGCGAAGCGATGCTGGAAATGAAAAACCAGATTGCTGATGTTGACTGGATCGTGGTGGCTTCTTCGAGCGGCGGTACCCAGGCAGGCATGCTGCTTGGAGCTGAATTGGCTGGATATAAGGGCAAAGTGCTGGGAATCAGCATTGACAGCAAGGCTAAGGAACTTGCGGGAATCGTGAAAAAACTTTGCGAGGTTGGCGCAAGCAACCTGCGAGGGGCTGTCCGTGTGAATGACGCATCCATCCTGGTCAATGACGATTATCTTGGGGAAGGATATGCGGTAATGGGCGCGCCAGAAGCAGAAGCCATCAATTTGTTTGCCCGTTACGAGGGTTTGCTGCTTGACCCGGTTTACACCGGCCGTTCGGCTGCCGGCATGATCGACCTCATCCGCAAGGGATTTTTCCAGCCAGGTCAGAGAGTCCTGTTCTGGCACACCGGCGGAACCCCTGTGTTATTCGCCGAGCCATACCTGACCATGCTGCAGGGTTCGTGATCCCTCTCCGTTTTGTGTGAAGTCTGGCATGCTATAATCCTAAGTTGGATGAGATGCTGTGAATATTGACATTTCCACAACGATCAAAGCCGTACTAGCCCTGCTGGGAATTGGGGTGGTTTTCAGCCTGGTGATGGCCTTGCGTTCCATCGCGGCCGGGCATAAGCTGCCTTTCTACCAAAAGCGGCAGGTATTGGTTTATCGTGGTTGGCGCATGATCCTGCTGGCCCTGGCATTGGTCGTGGGGGGATTCCTGCTGCTAAAAGTGGGCGAGCCCGTGGCTTATAAATTCTTCCCGCCTTCTCCAACCATAACTCCAACCCCAACGATCACCGTTACTCCCACCATTACCCTGACCCCATCGCAGACCTTTACACCTACGATTACGCAGACGCTGGACAAAACTTACACACCTGCGCTGCCCACCATGATCATGGCCACCATTCAGACCCCGGTGGGTGTGGACACGAGCGCCATCTTCAGCCTCATCACCTTTTCCACCAAGACCGTGGATGGGGTGGTGGTTGACACCCAATCCATTTTTACCCCACCTGTGACCCAAATGTTTGGCGGTTTTTCCTATGATCGCATGGCGTCGGGAGTTCAATGGACAGCAGTGTGGTTATACGGGACCGAGATCATCTGTTCGGAAACAAAAGCCTGGACCTACTCGCAGGGGGGGTACGGGTACACCGACTGTTCGCGTCCGGCCGCGGATTGGAAACCGGGAGAGTATGAAGTGCAGATATTTGTGGGGCAAACCTGGAAAAACTCAGGCAGGTTTTCCATCAAGGGAGATGAGGAAGACTTCACTCCCACAGTGGGCACGGCACTGCCGACCCTTCTCCCCACCTTTACACCGACTCCACCAAACTAGTAAGTGTGTTGGGCTGCTCTTCCCGGGCGCTCCACCAGCATTGCAATGTCGGCTGCCAGGCTGGCGTTGTTTTTTAATAAGGTGAGGTTAGCCTGCAGGCTTTTCCCCTCTGTGAGTTTTGCCACCAAGTCGAGAAGGCGCGGGGTCAAGTCGTTACCTCTGATGCCCTCCTTGTGCGCTTTCTTGACGGCTTTGCTGATCAGCTCCTCCAGCCGCTCACCATCCAGTGCCTGATCTTCTGGGAGTGGATTTGTCACCAGGACAGCAGAGGAATTGCCGGCTTTCCAGTGGGCTTGTGCGATTTCCACGATCTCGGCCGGGGATTCCACCCTGGCATCCACGCTCAACCCGCTGCTACGGGAGTAGAAGGCGGGGAATTCCGCGGTCTGGTAACCCAAAACAGGGATACAGCGGGTTTCCAGTGCTTCCCGGGTGGCTGGCAGATCGAGGATGGCTTTCGCGCCAGCGCACACCACAATGACGGGACTGTGTGCAAGTTCTTCAAGGTCTGCAGAAATATCAAACGGATTTCCGCGGTGTACACCCCCAATGCCACCGGTGGAAAAAACCTTTATGCCCGCTTTTCGCGCAGCCACAAGCGTGGCTGCCACGGTGGTTCCACCGCTGCGGTTGCCAGCCGCGGCAATTCCAATGGTGCGGCTGCTCACTTTCACCAGGTCTTTTTCAAAGGCGAGTTGTTCCAGCTCTTCTCTGTTGGTCCCGATGCACAATATGCCTGAGATCAACGAAATGGTTGCTGGGACCGAGCCTTTGCTGCGGATGATCTCCTCCACCTCAATGGCCAGGTCCAGGTTGATTCCCTGTGGCAATCCGTGTGTGATCACCGCAGACTCCAATGCCACCACTTTCCTTCCACTGCCAAGTGCACTTCTTACTTCGGGAAGCATCCGGTATCGTGTGTCAGCTTTCATTTCCATCAATTTTCTCCATGTAGATATACTGGAGTATATAATAGTTTTGTAGTGATGAGCAACTGAGGGAGTCGGAACAGGTTCAAGTGAGGAAAAAATGCTCAGGTCGATGTTAATTTCTTTGTCAAAAGCAGAATGGGCGCGTTATCTGTTGATGAAGTGGAAATTCGCCAAGAAAATGGCTTCGCGGTTCATTGCCGGGGAGACACTTGAAGAGGCCGTGAGCGCAGTGCAGCAACTGAATGCCAATGGCATGGTCGCCACACTCGATCAGTTAGGGGAGAACACCCAATCATCTGAAGAAGCCAGGGCCGCCGCGCAAGGTGTGATCAGGATCTTTGAGGCAATCGAGGAAAACCAGCTTCGCTGTAATGTGTCTGTAAAGCTGAGCCAGATCGGTTTGACCATTGATGAACAACTCTGCCGGGAGAACCTGGCAAAAATTTTGGATGCAGCGCAAAAACTGAACAACTTCCTGCGAATCGATATGGAAGATTCCGGACTGACGGAAAAGACGATCCAAATGTACACATGGGCGCGGGACGCCGGTTTTGACAACGTGGGGATTGTCATCCAGTCTTACCTGTACAGGAGCGAATCGGATATACAGGCACTTGGCAGATATGATACCCGTGTGCGCCTGTGCAAAGGAGCTTACAAGGAACCTGCCGCGGTTGCATTTCCTCAAAAAGCGCAGGTGGACGAGAATTTCGACCGCCTGGCTGACCTGCTGATGCAAAACGCTGAAGCATTTGGGTCTCCTCAAATGAGCGAAAATGGCAGAAAACCCGCCATCCCCGGCATCGCCACACACGACCAGAAACGGGTGGACTACATGATCCGCAGGGCGGCAGAAAGGAACCTTCCCCTTTCTGCGTTTGAATTTCAAATGCTGCATGGCATCAGCCGGGAATTACAGGAGGGCCTTGCAGGTAAGGGTTACACGGTGAGAGTGTATGTACCTTTTGGAACCCATTGGTATCCCTATTACATGCGCCGCCTGGCTGAACGGCCAGCCAATATCTGGTTCTTCATTTCCAGCTATTTCAAGCATTGAGTTAATGCTGAAACCCTGAGGTTTGTTATTGATTATTCACCATGGAGAAAACTCAACCATTGCGCACCCTTCTTAAATTGATCAACCTGCGTCTGCTTGGCGCGATACTGTTCACTTTTGTCCTGGGGATTGGTGCCGCGCATCACCTGGGAGTGAGGCTCAACTTCCTGGACATACTGCTTGCGTTCCTGGTTTGCATCTGCCTGGTGGAAATGAGGGATTTTCTTGCAGCCTATTACGACCACCCGGAATCACCATGGACAACACTTCACCGGGATGACGAGCTTTATGCCATTTTGCGCAAGGTAAAACTCCCACTAATGCTGCAAGCCGCGCTGCTGATCCTCACTACCGGGGCGGTGCTCACTGTGATCCTTGTTTTTCGCAAGGCAGTGAATATATCCGGGGTAGTGTTATTGGGTGTTTCCTTGTTGGTGTGCTTCTTCTCTGCCACACCTCCCATCCGCTTCGAAAAGAAAGGGTATGGGGAATTGGTTGAATCCATACTGGTGGCCAACCTGGTTCCCTCCCTGGCGTTTATCCTGCAGGGTGCACAATGGCATATCCTGTTGATCATGGTCACGTTGCCTCTCACTTTGATCTACCTGGCGATGAAGATCGCTTTGTCATTTGAAAACTTCGGATACGAGCTATCGCACGGCAATCGTTCCATTACCACACGCATGGGGTGGCGCAGGGCGCTGCAATTGCACAACCTGTTAATCCTTTTCGCTTTTATTTTGGTAGGCGCATTCTTCCTTTTGGGGCTGCCATGGGGATTCACCTGGCCATTACTGCTGGGGCTGCCTTTGGGTGTTTACCAAATTATCCAATTGCAGCAAATTGCCGCCGGGGCAAAACCCGGGTGGGTTCTGCTAAAATGGACCTCGATCGGATTGTTCTTCGCCATGACTTACCTTGTAACTATTTCACTCTGGATAAGATAATATGCCCGAATTTCTACAACTTCATTCTATTGAGCAAGCCAGGCAAAAATTCCTGGATTGGCTTCCGGTTCCCAAACGGGGAAGCGAGACTGTTGAAACCTATTCTGCCTTAGGCAGGGTGCTTTCGGAATCAGTGCTTTCCCCCGAGGACTCGCCGGCATTCAACCGCAGCACGGTCGATGGCTATGCTGTGAGAGCAGCAGATACTTTTGGCGCAAGTGATTCGCTGCCGGCGTATTTGCACCTGGCCGGAGAAGTGAAAATGGGCGAGGAGCCAAAACTCCGCCTTGTCAAGGGTGATGCGGCGCTGATCCACACCGGCGGGATGCTCCCGGAGCAGTGTGATGCAGTGGTTATGCTCGAACACTCACAATTGTTGGATAACGGTGATGTTGAGACCTACAAGGGAGTCTCGAAACACGAAAATGTGCTGCTGCGTGGCGAGGATGTAACCGTCGGCTCGGAGGTGTTGAAAGCGGGCAAAAGGGTGCGGCCGGAAGAGATTGCCGCTTTGCTGGCCTTGGGAATTACGAAGGTCAGCGTGTATCAAAAACCCGTTGTCAGTATTCTCTCCAGTGGTGATGAGGTGATTCCCCCCGAGCAAAAGCCGGGCATCGGCCAGGTGCGGGACATCAATTCTCATGGACTGGCTGCCCTGGTCGTACAGGCTGGCGGGATTCCCCGGGTTCAAACCATCGTTCCGGATGACCCACAGAAACTTGAAGAGGCTATCCGCTCCGTTTATGTCAACTCCGACCTGGTGATCATCACCGCCGGCTCCTCCGCGAGCGAGCGGGATATGACCGCAGAGGTCATCTCCCGGTTCGGTCAACCGGGGGTGCTGGTGCATGGGGTGAATGTAAAGCCGGGCAAACCCACCATACTGGCGGTATGCGATGGCAAGCCGATGATCGGCCTACCCGGTAACCCGGTGAGTGCAATGGTGATTGCCCGCCTGTTTGTCCTGCCTTTGATTGGGTATCTTTCCGGGATTGTTGAAATTCCTCCACAGCCCGCGGTAACAGCGAAATTGACCATCAACGTCGCGTCGCAATCCGGCAGAGATGATTATTTCCCTGTTGTTTTGATCAATAAAGCTGGCGAATGGCAGGCAGAGCCAGTATTCTTTAAGAGCAATTTAATCTTCTCACTGGCGCGCGCAAACGGATTGCTGCACATCCCGGCGGATGTGACCGGATACGCAACTGGTGATAGGGTGGAAGTTAATTTAATTTGAGAGGGAATATGAGCCGATCTCCATATTTGCACGACATTCCGCTTGACCAGGCGGTTTCCTTGTTCCACGATAGATTGCACTCACACGGTCTTTTTGGAATTTTGGGAATAGAGGAAATCCCGCTCGATGAGCACGCGGCGGGAAGGGTGCTGGCGGAACCCTTGATTGCCAGGCGTTGTTCACCACACTATCACGCCTCTGCCATGGATGGATTTGCGCTGCGCTCGCAGGATACGCAGACAGCGTTGCCTTCAAACCCGGTCAGCCTGCGTGTCGAAACGCAAGTTGCCTTCGTGGATACCGGTGATCCGCTGCCAGAATGGGCTGACGCGGTCATTCCAATTGAGAATGTGGAATCACTCAATGAAACCGGGGACCTATGCAGCCCTGCCGAACTGCGCTCTCCGTTCGCCATCCGCATCCGTGCCAGTGTACAACCCTGGTCAAATGTGCGCCCCGTGGGAGAGGATTTGATCGTCGGGCAGTTGATCCTGGCATCAGGAGACCGGCTGCGCCCGGTTGACCTGGGGGCTGCAGCGGCGGGGGGAGTCACACAACTGCGGGTGAGCCGTAGACCACGAGTGGGCATTCTGCCCACTGGAGATGAACTGGTGCCGCTGCAAAAGGACCCCATCCGCGGTGAGATCAGCGAATTCAACTCCATTGTGCTGGCAGGGCAGGTGACCGAATGGGGTGGAAGGGCAACCAGGTACCCCATTTGCAAGGATAAACTGGAGGCGTTGTCCGAGTCGGTTCTCAAGGCAGCCCGCGAGAACGACCTGGTTCTGGTAAACGCCGGTTCTTCAGCAGGCAGGGAGGACTTCACCTGCCAGGTATTGGAACAGCTCGGTGAGGTGATCGTTCATGGCATTGCCGTGCGACCGGGTCACCCGGTGATCATCGGTTTTGTCCAGGCAGATCAAGGTGGCGTGGCCAGGTACGTTCCTGTGATTGGTGTGCCCGGATACCCGGTTTCGGCAGCCCTGACAGTTGAAATTCTGGTTAAACCCCTGATCAAACGCTGGCTTGGGGAGATGACTTTAGAAAATCCGGAAATCCACGCCCAATTGACGCGCAAGATCACCTCGCCAGCAGGCGATGATGATTACATCCGGGTGATCCTGGGCAGGGTGAACGGAAACCTGCTCGCTGCTCCAATCGCGCGAGGTGCCGGCGTGACCACCAGCCTTTCAAAGGCGGACGGTATTATGGTATTACCCCGCATGATCCAGGGGATGGATGCGGGGGATATGGTTAGTGTGCGGCTTTTTCGCGACCCCTCAATTTTGGAGAAGAACATTCTCAGTATCGGTTCGCACGACCTGACTTTGGACATCCTGGCGCAAAACCTGGCGCTCAAAGACCGCAGGTTGGTGTCTTCCAACGCCGGCAGCCTGGGTGGACTTCTGGCGCTCAAACGGGATCAAAACCATTTTGCGGGCAGCCACTTGCTTGACCCGCAAACCGGAACCTACAATACTGTTGAAATCCAACGGATCTTTCCGGGGCAGAAAATGTACGCTTTGCGTTGGGTGAACCGCGAACAGGGTTTGCTAATTAAGAAGGGCAATTCCAAATCGATCCGGTCCATCCAGGACCTTGCCCGGCAAGACGTGAGGATGATAAACCGCCAGAGGGGAGCTGGAACGAGGGTGCTGCTGGATTACCTGTTGGACCAGGAAGGTGTAAACCCAGAGATGATCCATGGATACGACCGGGAGGAATTTACCCACCTGGGAGTGGCCGTGGCAATTGCATCCGGCAGGGCGGACGTGGGCCTGGGAGTCTACGCTGCGGCTGAAGCCATGGACCTGGACTTCATCTACCTTTGCGATGAGGAATATGAACTGATCTTCACGGAACAGGGATTGCAGGATCCGCTGCTGGCACCGGTGTTCGATCTCTCCAGGGAACCACAGTTCAAAGATCAGGTCGCCAGGTTGGCGGGTTACAACCTTGTACACATGGGTGAAGTGCGTACTATCAATCCGGGGAACGGATGATTATAATTATTAAATAAATGGAGGAATTAAAACATGTTAACCGAAAATACAATGGCTCCCGATTTTGAACTGAAAGACGAAACCGGTCAAGCACGAAAATTATCCGATTACCGCGGGAAGGACGTTGTCCTGTATTTTTATCCCAAGGATGACACCTCAGGTTGTACGACAGAAGCCTGTAACTTCCGGGACGATTATAGTATGTATGAAAAAGCCGGGGTTGTGATCCTGGGTGTCAGCCCGGATTCACCTGAATCCCACGCAAAATTCAAGGCAAAGTATCACCTGCCATTTACCCTGTTGGCAGATGAGGAGCATAAAGTTAGCGAGCTGTTTGGAGTTTGGGGCAAGAAAAAGATGTACGGAAGGGAATACGAAGGGGTGTACCGCACAACTTACCTGATCTCAAAGGATGGGACGATCCTGAAAGTGTTTGAAAACGTCAAACCAGCGGACCACAGCGCAGAAATACTGGCATCCCTGTAAAAATGATTGAGCGGAGGAAAACCCCCGCTCAATTTTTTCTCATTGAAGGCTTAGCAGCCTTTTTCCCTTATCCCACAGCTGTTCCAGCTTGTAATAATTGCGTTGGTCAGGAGAAAAGAAGTGGACGACGATATCTTCCACATCCGCCACCATCCAGCCATCTCTTGATTCTCCCTCAAGATTGATGAACATGTTAAATTCGCTTTTCACAAACTCGCGCACCGCGCTGGCGAGCGCCTGCAGCATGCGGTCGGAAGTACCGTTGCAGATGATGAAGTAGTCTGTGAAAGTGGTCAGTTCATGAATATCCAGTAGCAGAATCTTTTCTGCTTTTTTGTCCTCAAGTAGTTCGATCAGCTTGTGCGCTTTTTCCAGTGGTTCCAGGTTTCACCTCGCGATTTTGATATCTTAGAATTCTATCATAGAACAAATATCATCCCCGAAGGAAGTGGGAGGATAATTGCGTGTAGACAGGTCCTTCTGGCAGCAGAACTGATTTGAAAAGTGACACGTGAGTCACCTGCATTATTCCAAAAGATGGAACGGGTTCAAGACCCTTGAGAACCCTGATAACGTTCATGGTGGATGGAGACGGCGGAATAGAAGCGACCCTGGCCAGCGTGAGGTGCGGCGAGAACTTCTTTGCCTCGGAGAGAAAGCCCGCCGCCAGGGTTTCCCGTTCGATCTGGGAGTTCAGGGTCTGCAGGATTTCCGCTGCCTGGATTCCCACCCAAACCACTCGTGGCCGTTCCCAGTTTGGATACGTGCCTACTCCCTTGAGTTCAATAGGAAAAGGCGAAATTTTTGAAGTACAACTTTCCAATCCTGCCTTGACCCGGATGAGTTGTTCCGGGGTGGCATCCCCAAGGAATTTCAAAGTGAGGTGGATATTCTGTGGTTTAACCGGCCTGAAGCCATTTTTCCGCTCAAGGTTGTGCCTGCCAGTGAAATCGCCCAGGCTGGCATGTATACTGGCAGTCAACGGTACAGCGATGAAGGAACGGATCAAGGTAGTCATTTTTCTGATAGCCAGGTTGGCACCTCTCTACACATTTTACTTGAAACATGGTATAAGTCCATTACCCTGCTGTGCTCGTGATGCTGCAACATCGGTTTTGAGCCAACACGTACTAAAAGGGTTCTTCACTCAACATGGTAACGCGATAGGCTTCGACCAAGGCGGGTCCATGTGGCAGAACCCACCTGCTTCGGCAGGTTCAAAACTCTGTAGCACACGGCATGGTGGGGGCTTTTTTATTAAAAACTGCAAAAACCAGTTTGTTTTACTCGTTGACAATCCCCTTCACCATTGCTACACTATTAACAGATAAAGGAGGAGTAAATGGCATCTTTTCGATTAATACTCTTGACAGGCCTGGGTGCAGGCACTGAATATCCGCTGGAGAAATCCGAGCTATTTCTTGGACGTGACCTTAGCAATGACATTGTCATCAATGACCCCGAGGTTTCCCGACGGCATGCCCGCTTGTTGGTCTCCGGGCTCACGTATACCCTCGAAGACCTCGGTTCCACCAACGGCACTTTTGTTCGCGGGCAGCGTTTGGGCACACCGATAACCCTGATCCCGGGTGAGGTAATCACGATCGGTGAAAAAGTGACACTCAAGTTCGAGCCTTTCCAGGTGGACCCCAATGCAACCGTGGCCGCTTACCGGGTGCCAGCTGCAGCAGCTCCCGCTCCGGCACCTGCCCCGGCTTACACCCCGCCACAGCAACCTGCGCCAGTCTACAGACCCCCGCAGCCCCAGCCGGCTGCACCAGTCTACACTCCGCCTCAACCTGCCGCACCTGTATATCAACCTGTGCAACCAGCTGCTCCGGTTTACGCCCCGGTGTCACCAGTCAACCAGGTTCCTGCACCTGCAAGGAAGAAGCGAGGGTGGTTGATTGCGCTAATAATTGTGCTGGGAATCATCCTGTTGTTCTGCGTGATCCCGACCATCATCATTGACGTGACCAACAGTTGGTGCGCTGCCATGCCGGGCATATTAAACATGGTCCAGCCTGGAGCATGTCCATAAAACTGCTCAAAATAAGAAACTGGCTACCAAGCCAGTTTCTTTTTTAACCCCAAGTATCTTATAATTAATGCAATGGAAAACGACCCGGAAACACTGCTTCCCCCAGAAGGTAACCCTTCCTCACCACACTGGAACACCACCACCAAGCTGATCGTGGGGTTGTCTGCTGTAGCTTTGATTGCGGCGTTGTTTCTGAAGTTCAAGTACATCGTCGCCCCGTTGCTTGTTTCGCTGCTGCTGGCTTACCTGCTTTACCCGGTGGCGTCCTTTTTCCATCGAAAAGTCAAGATCCCCTGGCGGCTCATTTCGCTCATTCTATACCTGTTGTTATTCCTCGCGGTAATTGGATTGCTCACCTGGGGTGGAATTTCGTTGGTGGAACAGGTTCAAAACCTGATCAAATTCATCCAGGGGGTCATCACCGACCTGCCGGGATTTATTGCCGAGTTGTCCAGTAAACCGCTCATGATTGGTCCATTCCCGCTTGACCTATCGCGATTTGATGTCAACGCGGTTTGGGCACAGGTTCAAGGAATCGTCGAACCGCTATTGACCAATTTAGGCGGGTTGATCGGGTCACTCGCGGGCGGAATTGGCTCAACGGTCACCTGGACCTTATTCATCATCCTGATATCGTTCTTCATTATGGCAGAGAGCGGCGGTGCCCGCCGGGCGATGGTGAAGGTGAGGATTCCCAACTATCAGGAAGACTTTACCAGGTTGGGGAACCAGCTGGCGCACATCTGGAATGCATTTCTACGCGGGCAATTGCTGATATTCGCGATCACGGTGGCGTACTACTCGATTCTCTTGAGTATCCTGGGGTTGCGCTACTTCTTCCTGTTAGCGCTTCTGGCCGGGCTGGCTCGATTTGTGCCTTACGTGGGTCCTTTCGTCGCCTGGACAACTTATGGTTTGTTGGCGCTTTTCCAGACCAATTATTTCGGTCTGCAGCCTTTTCCGTATGCCCTGCTTGTGGTAGGTTGTGCGCTGCTATCTGACGTGGTGATGGATTACTTTGTCAGTCCGCGGGTCATGTCGGATGCCCTTTCCATTCACCCCGCAGCCGTGCTGGTGATGGTCATCGTTTCCGCCAGCCTGTTTGGCGTGTTGGGAGTATTACTGGCCGCGCCAGTACTTGCTTCCTTAAAATTGATCGCCCAATACGTTGCCCGCAAACTTACCGACCAGGACCCCTGGGAGGGGCTAAAGTTCATCACTCCACCCAAACCCTTGTCTGTTAGTCTGAAAAAACTCTGGAAATCTCAGAAGAAGAATGCTTTAAAAATTTCCGGATTCTTCAAACGGCTTTTTGCCGGGCGAAAACCAGGCAGCAAAACCAATTAATCAGTAATATCAAAAAGGAGACCAAAATGGCAGAAAATTACGATCCAAAAGTGACCACAATTGCAGAGACTGACAGTTACGCGGTCTGGTCAGCAGAAGAACCGGATGGTGAAACCACTTACAACCTCGAACTCAACAATGTGACCATTCACATGTTCGCAGAAGAGTGGGTGGAGTTCCTGGAACTGGTGAAGAAACTCAAATAGGCATGTTGTGTTCTCCAGCAGAGCAGCTATTGCTGCTCTGTTCGCGTTAAGGTGACCAATTGGGGTAAAATCACTTAGCCAAAAAACACAGCAAACAAGGATACATGAATGAACCTGGATGATTTCGCGTTATTCCAAAAATTGGACACTCAAAAAATGCTGGCACACATTGATGGTCTGCCGGCTCAATTACAGGCTGCCATCAGTTTGGGCGGGGAACTTGCCCTTCCGCAAATGAAACCAATCTCGAGGATCGTCGTGGCAGGCATGGGCGGCTCGGCCATCGGGGCGGATCTGCTGGCAGGCTGCCTGGCTGACCGTTTGGCGGTGCCGTTCATCGTCCACCGGGATTATGACCTGCCCGCCTTTGCTTCCGGCCCCGAAACGCTGGTGGTGGTTTCTTCTCATTCAGGAAATACCGAGGAATCCATCTCTGCATTTGAACAAGCCTTACGAAATGGCTGCCAGGTTGTGGTCATCACTACTGGAGGGGTGCTTAAGCAACTCGCAGAAAACAACAATGTGCCGCTATGGATCTTTGATCACACCGGTCAACCCCGCACCGCTGTGGGTTTTTCGTTTGGTTTGCTCCTGCGGTTGTTGGAACGCCTGGGGTTGGGTCCTGACCTTTCGGCTGAAGTGGATGAGACGATCGCAGCGATGCTTACTTTACAGATGAAGAATAATGCCGATGTGCCGGTTCTGAGCAACCCGGCCAAACGACTGGCGGGGCAAATGGTCGGGCGGCATGTGACCGTTTTTGCCAGCGGGTTCATGGCAGCGGTGGCACGGCGCTGGAAATGCCAGATCAACGAAGTGGCAAAGGCGGTGGCGAGTTTTGAAGTCCTCCCTGAGGCGGATCACAACACCCTGGCAGGGATCTGCCATCCACAGGTGCTCATGTCCACCGAACTATCAATTTTTCTCAAGGCTTCAGCCGATCACCCGCGCAACCAGTTGCGGGTGGATAAAACAAGGGAGATCATGATGCTGGAAGGGGTGGGTACAGATTTCTTCAATGCCAAAGGGAAATCGCGAATGGCGCAGATGTGGACCACTGTCCTTTTTGGAGATTACCTCGCGTACTACCTGGCTATGGCTTATCATACCGACCCGACACCCATACCTCCCATCGTGGAACTCAAGGAAAGCATGAGCGATTGATCCATAAAGGGTTCAAGATTTCTGAAACGGTCTTTCCACTGAAAGGCCGTTTTTGTTACCGGTTTTTTGATATTGACAATTAGAACAAAAGTGCTACACTATTGTTGATCATGAACCTCCACACACGCAAGATCCTGCATTTGGACCTGGATGCTTTTTTCTGCGCCGTAGAAGAACTGAGAGACCCCTCACTGGCTGGAAAAGCTTTTGCAGTAGGCGGGAAACCCGGTCAACGTGGGGTGGTCTCGTCGTGCTCCTATCCGGCTCGGCGTCGCGGAGTGCATTCAGCCATGCCCACCGGGCAGGCGCTGCAACTATGCCCGGAATTGATCCTGATTTCGAGCAATTTTGGAGATTACTCCACCAAGTCAGACGCGGTCATGGAAATCCTGCACGACCTGAGCGGGCTGGTGGAACAGATCTCGGTGGATGAGGCTTTTGTGGATGTGACCGACCTGCCGCAGGAAGCGGAGCAAATTGCGCGCAGCTTACAGCAGAGGGTGAAAAAGGAAACCGGTTTGCCCTGTTCCATCGGTGTGGCCAGCAACAAGCTGGTGGCCAAGATAGCCACAGACACTGGCAAGTCGCGAAGTAAGGGCAGCGGCTACCCCAATGCCATCACCGTCGTCCCGCCGGGAACGGAGGCTGAATTCCTGGCCGGCTTACCCGTCCGGGCAATGTGGGGGGTGGGTCCCAAGATGGAAGCACGGTTGACTGAGTTGGGACTACACACCCTCGGGGAGGTGGCTGCATGCGCGTTGGACCTGCTTGAAAGACATTTCGGTAAATCGGGAATCGATCTGCGCCGCCACGCGCAGGGCATCGATGACCGTCCGGTGACGGTGGAGTACGAGGCCAAATCCATCAGCCAGGAAACGACCTTTGCCCGGGATACCGATGACCTGGCTTTTGTGTGTAAAACACTGCACGACCTTTCTGCAAAAGTGGCTTACCGCATGCGCAGTGATGGCGTCTGTGCGCGGGTGATCCGCATCAAGTTGCGTTGGTCGGATTTTTCAACGCATACCCGCCAGGTGGCGCTGGGTCAGCCAACGGACCAGGACGGTGTGATCGCCGCGGCAGCCGAAAAACTGCTGCTGAAGTTATGGGAGAAAAACCGCCCGGTGAGGTTGATCGGCGTGGGCGGGAGCGACCTGGTGGAAACCATGCACCAGCTGGATCTATGGGATACAAAAACGGAAAAAGAAAGGCGCTTGTTGACCGCCCTGGATGACCTGAAAGCGAAATATGGCAAACGGATCATCCAAAGGGCAGACAGGCTCAAGAAAGGATAAGCGAAGGCTTCCCGCAACCCGGCGGGGGCATGGGGGTTATTGATAAAGATAGGAGGTGAAGTTGCAGGGTTTTATCACTGAATCAGCCAGCAAGTTGAGCGACGGGATTGGCGGAACGCTGACCCTTGTGGCAACCGCCATTGGCACATCCCTGTTCTTCATACCGGTCACCAATTCCTCGAGCCTGTTGATCAAGATTGCTTATATTTCCCTGCTATTGCTGGCGGGATTCTACTTCCTTTACCGTTCGTTGACCATGGTGGCAGATGACACCCGGCGCGCAACCAGCGGCATGCTCTCAGGACTGTTGCTGTGGCAGGTGCTTCGCTTTTCAGGGGTTTCCGCGAAATGGGGCATGCTGGATGGCAGGGGGTACCTTTTATGGCTGGCGGCAGTGTTGGTGGTGGGCATCCTCTGGAAAAAAGCTTTTCCACTGGGATTGCGTTTCCTGGTGCTGCTCCTGCTGCTCAACTGGTTGGGCAGCCTGTACGTCTCCAGTGGCGCTTTGCTGAGGGACTGGACGCCGCTGTGGGCGGATGTATTCAGGGGGCTGCGTTACCTGGGGGCAGCTGGTATCGCCGTGAGCACCTGGTTCATCCTCTTCAAGAGCGGGAACTGCATCCAGCGCAAGTACGGCGCGGCAGTGTTGTACTTTTTCGTCCTGCTTACTTTTTTGTTATTTTAAGCTTCCCTTGCTTGCGTATTCAATTAGTGTGCTGATATAATTCACGCGTTCGAGGCAAGCCACCGTAGCTCAGTTGGCAGAGCAGTCGCTTCGTAAGCGACGGGTCAAGGGTTCGACTCCCTTCGGTGGCTCTTTGCATACCTGAATAACGGGTCAAGGGTTTTCCGGAAGTCCATCCGGAACGCGCACCAACGGCTTGCGACTCCCTTCGGTGGCTCTTTGTATTCCTGGTATACGGGTCAAGGGTTTTCCGGAAGTCCATCCGGAACGCGCACCAACGGCTTGCGACTCCCTTCGGTGGCTCTTTGCATTCCTGGTATACGGGTCAAGGGTTTTCCGGAAGTCCATCCGGAACGCGCACAAACGGCTAGCGACTCCCTTCGGTGGCTCTTTGCATTCCTGAAATACGGGTCAAGGGTTTTCCGGTGGTTCATCCGGAACGCGCACAAACGGCTAGCGACTCCCTTCGGTGGTTCTTTGCATACCTGGATTACGGGTCAAGGGTTTTCCGGTAGTCCATCCGGAACGCGCAGGAACAGGTTGCGACTCCCTTCGGTGGCTCTTTCCTATTGTTCGGGTCAAGGGTTTTCCGGAAGTCCATCCGGAACTCAACAAGAGTTCGCGACTCCCTTCGGTGGCTCTTTGCATTCCTGGTATACGGGTCAAGGGTTTTGGATTGTTTGGTCTAGCTGTTAATTACCGCGTTGAATGGCTTCGGTCAGTGGAATGCCCCCCATCATCAAGCCGATCTGCTCCACGGTGGCCTGGTCGCGCTCCACGAGGCCCATGATACGGCCTTCATAAAGCACCGCGATCCGGTCAGAGAGCACACGGATTTCATCCAGGTCTTCCGAGATCAACAGGATCGCTGTTCCTTCTTCCCTTTGCTGGAGTAAACGTTGATGAATGTATTCGGTGGCGCCGATGTCCACGCCGCGGGTGGGTTGTGAGGCGATGAGCACCTTGGGTTTACGAGAAAGCTCGCGTGCCATGATCAACTTTTGAATATTGCCGCCGGACAGGTTCTTGATCGGTGTGTCCAGACCGGGAGTTTTTACGCTAAATTTTTGGATGAGATCAGTCGCAAATGCTTTCATGCTGCCAAAATCGAGAAACAATCCGTGCGTAAATCTTGGTGAGGCATGATCATGGAGGAAAATATTCTCCTGTACAGAGAATTCGCGGATTGCCCCGTCGCGCATGCGTTCCTCGGGGATGTAGGACAACCCTGAATCAACCCGCTGCTTGAGGGGCATGTGGGTGATGTCTTTTGACTCCAGAAAAATCGAACCCCTGGTGGATTTGCGCACGCCAGCCAGGCACTCAGCCAATTCCCGCTGCCCGTTACCGGACACCCCCGCCAACCCGAGGATCTCACCGCCGTGAAGCTGCAGGTCAATGCCGCGCAATGCCTCTGTTCCCCGGTCGCCCATCGCCTTCAACTCCTGGATTTCCAGGCGCACGGCTCCGCTTTTCATCGGTTGAGCAGAAAGCGGCCGGACTGCCCGACCGACCATCATGGTAACGAGTTCGTTGCGTGTTACTTCAGCGGTGGGGCGTGTACCGATGATTTTCCCGTCCCGCAGCACGGTAACACGGTTGCTGATTTCCATCACTTCGTGTAGTTTGTGGGTAATGAAGATCAAGGCGTGACCGTCACTCACCATGCGTTTAAGTGTGGCGAACAGGTCGTTGACTTCCTGCGGGGTTAGCACCGCTGTAGGCTCATCGAGGATGATGAGGCTCGCTCCGCGATACAAAGCTTTGATGATCTCCACGCGCTGTTGTTCACCGACAGACAGTTGCCAGACGTAAGCGGTGGGGTCCACACTCAACCCGTAGTTTTGTGAGAGTTCGCGGATGCGCGCCGCCACTTTATCAAGATCGGTCATCGGTTCGCGGCTCGATTTCAATCCAAGAGCCACATTTTCTGCCACTGTCAGGGTTGGAACGAGCATGAAGTGCTGGTGGATCATCCCGATCCCTACCTCGATGGCATCTGCTGGTGAGTTGAAAGTGTACGGTTTGCCATTGATAACAATTTCACCCTCATTGGGGCGATATAGACCGTAAAGCTGGCGCATTAAAGTGCTTTTGCCTGCACCATTTTCACCTAAAAGCGCGTGCACTTCGCCCTGGTTCACATCAAAACAGACCCGGTCATTTGCCAGGACACCCGGAAAATATTTGACAATGTTGCACATCTCAACCCGCTGGATCTGCTTTTTGTTGGTGATTTGTGCCTCATGTGTCATCGACTAACCTCTATTGATGGAATCAGTAATCCGTTACCAGGAAACAAAGCAGGGTTTATAAATCAGATTGGTTTCTTACAGATGATTTCCCCTCTCCTGATAATGATCAGGAGAGGGGAATTTTAATATTATGCTATGGCGTTACTGTGACAGTGCCGGCGATGATATCAGCAATGGCTTTGTCACCAGCTGCTTTTATATCCGCGGGCAGCGCATACCCCGGGTTGTAGGCGATCTTCAAACCATCGTTTGAGAGCTTAAGGATATAGGTTTCGCCGCCCATTGTTCCGGCTTTGTTTTTAGCGATGATCTCGCGGATCATGCCCGTCCAGTCGTAAACCTGGCTGGCAACCACCAGTTCCGGTGCAAGGGAGGCCTGGTCCTGCTGGGTGCCAAACCACAAGACGTTGCCGCTTTCCTTGGCCGCGCCAATGGAGCCAACCACAGATTGCGAGGAACCGGTGAGGATATCAGCCCCAGCGGCGATGTGGGTTTTGGCTGCCTCGGTCATCAACGCTACATCAGAGAACGAACCAGTCCAGGTCTTGGCAACATTGATGGCCGGGTCCACTGATGCCACTCCCTGCACAAATCCATCGATGTAAGTTTTCGCATCGCCGACTTCCACAGGTCCGGTTACGCCAATGGTCTTGGAGGTGGTCAACAGGGCAGCAAGTACTCCATTTACATATCCGCCCTCTTCAGCTGCGGCGGTATAGGCATACACGTTCGGCATTCCAAAGGTATTGACGTCTGTTCCCCAGGCGAAGGTGACTTCTGGAAAGTCAGGGGCAATTTCCTGCACGGACGAGCCGTATTGGGATCCATGGGCGAAGACCACATCAAATCCCTGGCTGGCGTAGTCGCGGATGGCTTGAGCGGCATCCGGGACCTTGAACATGTTTTCGGAATACTTTATTTCGAGAGCTGCCTCTCCACCCATTTCGATTTGAATGGCCGTCAGAGCATTCCACATGGATTGGCTGAACGCCATGTCAGTAATGGCGCTCGGCATGACGACAGCGACCCGGAAAGTTTCGACGGGTGCCGCTGTGGGGACCGGTTTGGCACAGCCTGTGACGAGCATTGCCAGTAAAACCAGAACGACGAGCATTTTTTTGTACATTTGGTTCCTCCTATGGGGTGAATGGGGTGGGTTAACTCTCGCCTCTTTCAAA
>CAYVTF010000011.1:60775-65576 GCA_964454565.1 uncultured Anaerolinea sp.
GATGCCCCGGCGATGCCGGCCAGGATGGCACCTATGCACACGCTAACGTAACGCACCCGGTCCACGTTCACACCCAGGGAATCGGCAGCGGCGGGGTTTTGCCCAACCGACTTGATGCGCAGTCCCCAGGTGGTCTTTTCCATGATCCACCAGGCAAGCGGCACCAACAGAAATGCGCCATACACCAGCAGGCTGTGACGGAAGAAGATGTCGCCAATCACCGGAATGTCGCCCAGGAGTGGGATTTTAACCGGTTGGAAACCTGTTACAGTCTTTACGGTGCCAATTGTTGTTTTGAACAACAAGCTCGAAAGTCCGAGTCCAAACATGTACAGGCCTATGCCGCTGATTCCCTGTTCTGCTTTAAGGGTTACGCTGATGAATGACATCAGCAAGCCCATCAACAACCCTACAACGATCGCAGCCAGCAATCCCAACCAGATGCTGTTTGTGTTTAACACCACGTAGAAGGAAGCATACGCACTGATGAGCATAATTCCATCCACGCCCAGGTTAAGGACGCCGGAACGTTGGGCAAAAGCCTCACCAATGGCAGCATACAGGTAAGGGGTTGCCAGGCGGATGGCTGATGTGAGGATGCCGGCGAGGACGCTGAGCTGGAAGATATCGTTCATGCCTGTTCCTCCTGGCTTCTGGCGGCAGCCATTTGCCGGCGGGCTGCCCAACGACGTGAATACAACGCTGAACCGACGACGAATAAAACAACTAATCCCAAAATAGCGTCAATTAATGAATTGGGCACCTGTACCGCCCTTTGCATTTTATCGCCACCCACCAGCAGCCCGCCAAAGAGGATTGAGGCAGGGATGGTTCCAAGCGGATGCAGTCCGCCGAACAAGGCGGCGACAATCCCGGAAAAACCGTATCCGCTGGTGATGCCCTCGAGCAGGCGGTGCTGAACTCCCATCACTTCAATCGCGCCAGCGATTCCAGCAAAACCGCCCGCGAGCGTGAGCGATAGTGCCTGGTTAAAGGGGACGTTGATGCCTGAAAAACGCGAAGCCTCAGGATTAAACCCGACTGCGCGGATGCGGTAGCCGATAGTGGTTCTCCAGAGGAAAATATAGACGAGAATGGCCAGGGCAATCGCGATGAGGGAGCCGGTATTGAGCAATGTTTGCGGCACCAACCGTGTCAACCAGGCTTGTTCCGGCAGCCGTTCAGATTGCGCCAGGTAAGTTCCCGCGGTGATCCCGGCTGGGTCCATCAATACCGAGCGGACCAAAAGGTTCATGAGCTGCAAAGCCACCGCGTTCATCATCACTGTTGTCAGAATTTCATTAACCCTCAAACGCGCTTTGAGAATGCCGGGGATGAACCCCCAGGCAGCGCCCACTAAAAAGCCAACCAGGAGTGTGCTGGGGATCAACAACCACCCTGGCCACGCCCGGAAAGTGAGCGGGAACCAGGTGGCTGCCAGGGCGCCCACAATGATCTGACCCTCGCCCCCGATGTTGATCACGCTGGCACGAAACGCAATGCAAATGCCCAGTCCCACGAGAAGCAGGGGGGTGGCTTTGACTAATGTCTGGGTGATGCCTGAAACGCTGCCGAAGGCACCATTTATCAACTGAGCGTAAGCGGTGAGGGGGTTTACCTTGAGGAAGAGCAGCATCACCGCGCCAATCAGCAGCGCGACCAACATTCCTGTTAGAGGTAAAAGTGCGTTGAAAAACAAACCGGAAAAATCGAACCGTCGGATTCGAACAGCTTTTTCGTCTTTCTGAGGCGGCATGAGCGTAACTCCAATTCGACGAACAGTTCTGCAATGATATTATTTATACAATATATTTAGCCAACTCACAACAGAAACTCACGGCAGATTTTTTTGTTGAAGGTCCACCAAGGATCGGGGAAATGGTGAAAGGCTAACGGCTCAGTTATTCTTAAGAGTCTATTACCGGGAGCTTGAATTCCAATTGTTCCCTGGCCCGATAGATTTCCACCTTCACGTTATTGACCATTTCTACGTCGCAGGGGATGAAGATTACAAATGGAGATGTTTCTCCCGGTAGCAGGATATCCGGTTTGACGTAGCGAAAATCCTTGCCAATACGCTGGTCAACAGCATTGAGCGCGTAAGCCTGGATGATGACACGGTCCAGGTTCCTGTCGGAAATGTTGGTCAGGTTCCCTTTGACCACGATGAAGTTTTCGTAAGTGAATTTGTCGATGGAAACATTTGAAAGTTCAACCCGGTTCAGCCAACTGGTCTGGGAGGTTTGCTGACGGCTGAGGTGGGCAAGTCCTTGTTGGGCAGCCAGGACAATACTCACAAGAATGACAACCACGATTCCCAGGTGGAGAATAAAGGAAGAAATTTGGACTCGTCTTTCCAGTTGCTGCATGGGAGGAAAAAGCGGATCTTTATCGGCCGGGGAGTAATGGGTAAGGTATGGCACCACCTTTCCACACGAGCGGCAGATGACCGCTTCTTCCTCAACCTGGGTGGCGCAACTCGAACAGCATCTCATCGCTGATTCCTGCATATGTCCTTTAAAATATTATACAGGTGAGCCATAAGAATTGATCAGGTGATTTCTCAAGCGGGTATTTGATGGGATTGGTTTTACTTGCGGATCCGCTGGTTTCTCATTTGATGGCGCTGATCAATTTGATCCCCACGATGCCCAATGCAATGACCGCGAGGTCGGAACCAATCATGAAACTTGTAGTTGTGATCGATTCCCAACCGCCAGCAGGAGTGGCGCCAGTGGCCAGACCGGTGGCGGTAGCAACCCCTATCGCCGCTGATAGGAGGAGGATTGCCAGTCCGAACGTCCAGAGCACAGGTTTCAAGTAATTTTTTGCCCTGATGGCTGCCCAGACGAGCAACCCGCCGCCAAGCAGGATGACGAAAAATAACTCTCCCGGGAGCAGGTAATCGATCATGAATGGGCCGCCGCGGATCAGCCTGGCAGCGCTAAAGAAGATGGCAGCGGCAATCGGAAACAAGACGAGCACTGTACCCGTGATGGCGAGGAATTTTGTTCTCCTTGCATTTTTCTCCATTTACTGTCCTCCTGGAACAGAAGTGATTAAGCCAATTGTATGACTTAATTGCTATGAAAATTGGCAATCTAAAAAAGTGGATAAAAATCCAACCATTTCGATTGCCTGGATAACCGGCTAATGTATAATAAGTTCATGCCACGAAAAAATCCCCCCCTTGTAATCGGTATTGCCGGAGGTTCCGGCTCAGGCAAAACAACTGCCGCGGATATCATCCTGGAGAGAGTGGGCAGGCAACGCATCGCCTACCTGCAGCATGACTCGTATTACCGCGAACTGACAGGACTGCCACCGAATCAGCGTGCCCAGGTTAACTTTGACCATCCGGATTCATTGGAATCTGACCTGCTACGCGAGCACATTCTGCAGTTAAAGGAGTGGAAATCTGTTGAGCTGCCAGTGTATGATTTCACCACGCACAGCCGAACCGGGCAAACCATCCATGTATCACCTCACCGTGTAATCCTGGTGGAAGGAATTCTCATTTTCGCTGAGCAAAAACTGCGCGAGTTGTTCGATGTGAAGATCTTTGTGGACACTGATTCAGATATCCGCTTCATCCGCCGCTTGAAACGCGATATTGAAGAACGCGGTCGTACCGCTGAGAACGTAGTTAAGCAGTACATGGCCACAGTGCGCCCCATGCACCTGGAATTCGTGGAACCCTCGAAGCGCTACGCGGATGTGATCATCCCCGAAGGCGGACTGAATGAAGTGGCGATGGACATGGTCATAGCGCGCATTGAATCCCTGCTCAACCAGGAACCCAAAATTTGAAAAAACTGACAGGCTGGAAGCTCAACGTTGTCCGCGTTTTGTTGCTGGCCGTGGTCATCGCGCTCACCGTTCTACTCATTCTCAACCGGGATAAGATCCAGGGGCTTGAAGCCCTCGGGTATCCGGGAATTTTCCTGCTGTCCCTGCTCTCGAATGCCACGCTGATTTTGCCAGTGCCGGGGGTGTTATTCACTTCCGCCATGGGGGTGGTGTTCAATCCCTGGCTGGTGGGGCTGGCAGCCGGTACCGGGGCAACCCTGGGGGAATTGACCGGTTACATGGCAGGCTTTAGTGGCCAGGCGGTGATCGAAAACCGCAAGTGGTACGACAAGGTAACAGGCTGGATGAAAAAATACGGCGGGATCACTGTGCTCGTTTTGGCGTTCATTCCGAACCCGTTGTTTGATATCGCCGGGATGGTGGCAGGCGCGTTGAAGATGCCGGTCTGGAAATACCTGTTGTTCAGCTGGCCGGGTAAAACCGCCAAGATGATCATCTTTGCGCTGGGGGGAGCTTCAATTCTGGGTTGGTTTGGGCTCTAATTACCAGGGGTTGGCACCAGGCCAATCGATAAGCCGCATTCTGTGTTCTGAAAAGGTATGCCGAAGCACGGTTTCCAGACTGACGGTCATCTCTCTAGGCCGGATGTTACCATCCGGCTCATGCAGCCCACCCGGGACTCTAAAGAAAGCGAGCCGCTTCCCGCCGCCCGAAGGCAGACATCATCCCTGCTTGGCCTTGCTCCAGCCGGGGGTTACCTGGCCGCCGCATTACTGCGGACGCCGGTGGTCTCTTACACCACCATTTCACCCTTGCTCCATCTTTCACCCCATCCATCTACCTTTCCGGTAGAAGGGGGTGAAAGTGGGCGGTATGTTTCTGTGGCCCGGTCCGGCAGGTTCTCCTCCGAAGGAGGATCCCCGCCCCGGGTGTTACCCGGCGGCTTGCTCTGTGGAGTGCGGACTTTCCTCGACCCCGGTCACCCGGAGCC
>CAYVTF010000012.1:0-64574 GCA_964454565.1 uncultured Anaerolinea sp.
CTATTATATTAAATTTTTCGAGGCCGCCCCTATACTTTTGGGACAGCCTCTTTTTTATCTTGCACTGAGCTCGATCACTTTCAAAACTACGTCGACCGCTCTATCCAGGGAGCGGGTCGGAATGCATTCATAACGGCCATGTCCGTATAACCCGCCGGTGAAGATATTCGGGCAGGGCAGTCCCATGAAGGACAACCGCGAGCCATCCGTGCCACCGCGGACCGGCAGAATAACCGGTTCGATGCCCAACTCCTGCATTGCCAATTGTACAGTTTCAACGATGTGGTACACAGGCTCGATCTTTTCACGCATGTTGTAGTACTGATCTTTCGTCTCCACCACAATACGGCCATCTCCATAACGTTTGTTGAGAAAATCAGCCGCGCTCTTCATCACGGATTTCCGTTTTTCAACCAGGTCGCGCCGATGATCACGGATGATGTAGACCATTTTGGCTTCTTCAACTGATCCTTCAATGCGCATCAGGTGGATGAAACCATCCCTACCGGCGGTGAACTCAGGCCGTTCATTCACCGGCAGCATGGCGTTAAATTCCATTGCAAGCAAAATAGCGTTGACCATCTTGTTCTTCGCCACACCGGGGTGAACATTCCTGCCATGAATGGTGACCCTTGCCTGGGCAGCGTTGAAGGTCTCATATTCCAACTCGCCAATTTGCCCGCCATCAATGGTGTAAGCGTAATCCGCCCCGAATTTCTGCACATCAAATTTATCTGCCCCCCTGCCAATTTCTTCATCCGGGGTGAACCCCACACGGATGCGGCCGTGTTTTACCTCCGGGTGGGTGACGTAATACTCCATGGCTGCCATGATCACAGCCACACCAGCCTTGTCATCCGCTCCCAGCAGGGTTGTGCCATCGGTGGTGATCAACTCCTCGCCAATGTATTTTTGCAGCTCCGGGAAATCTTCAGGAGCCAGGCGGATGCCCTGCTCGTGGTTGAGGATGATCTCTTTTCCGTCATATTTTTCAATGATTTGCGGCTTCACGTTGAGCCCGCTCATGTCCGGACTGGTGTCGAGGTGGGCGATCAACCCGATCACCGGAATAACCTTGTCAATATTTGACGGCAAAGTGGCCATCAGGTAGCAATTCTCATCCAGGCTCACGTCCTGCAATCCCAGGTCCAGCAATTCCTTTTCAAGCACACGCGCCAGGTCAAATTGGGCAGTGGTGCTCGGACAAGTTTCGGAATCGGCATTGGACTGGGTGTTGATCTGTACATAATTGATAAAACGTTCTTTCACTGAGGGCATATTCTTCTCCGGTTTTTATTGGTTTCCTGATTATATTATGAAGTGGGAATCAATAAAGGAATCTCCGAGCGATTAATCGTGTACAATGTTAGCATATCCTTTGTACAGGTGAAACCATGCCGAATATCAATGAGTATCCCGATTACCCAAAGTACAACATTCACGCTGTGAGCAAGAAAACCGACATCCTCACAGTAACCCTGCGCGCGTGGGAACGCCGCTACCAGGTTGTCACTCCCCAGCGAGGAGAAAACGGTTACAGGTTGTACTCAGAGCGCGACATCGCCATTCTCAACTGGCTAAAAAACCAGGTGGAAAGCGGTGTGCCCATCAGCGCTGCTGCTGCAGAGCTAAAAAGCAACGTGAGCAAGGGTACCTGGCCGGAGGTTACAGAGACCGCCTTGCCCGCAACTATGATCTATACTTCCAACTTTCCCCCCAAGAAGATCTCCGAGCAGTTTTATGATGCCCTGGTGGCACACAACGAGGAAAAAGCCGCGGCGATCTTTGGTGAAGCTCACGCATCCTTTTCCCTCGAACAACTGTTACAGGATGTCATCTCTCCCACCCTGGTAAGAATCGGTGAAGCCTGGTATGAGGGCCGAATTAAAGTGGCGACCGAACATTTTGCCAGCGGGTTCATCCGCTACAGGCTCATGTCCATTTTTCAGTCCATGCCAATGCGAAAAACATCTCCCAAGATACTGGTAGGAGGTTCGCCGGGTGAGCTGCATGAGATCGGACCCATCATGGTTGCACTCCTCCTCAGGCAGAGCGGTTACCTGGTGGAATACCTTGGACCGGATATCCCCCTGGATGACCTGCTTGATTATGCTGAAAGCGAACAACCCAGGATGATCATCCTGTCAGCGACCATGAGGGAATCCGCGGAGGACCTCGGGCAATTTAATGCCAAGCTAGCCCGGCTGAAAAAAACACCCATTTTCGGGTACGGCGGTGCGGCATTTAGTTTTTCACCAGACCTGGTGGCAAAGACACCCGGTGTTTACCTGGGAAAAACCCTGCAGCAATCAATTGACACCGTAAGATCTCTGATCAAACTGAGAAGAGAGATAACGACCTTAAATTAATCGGTTTTTTGACCGGTAGCTTTTTGCAGTTTCTCGCGCATGGAGCGGTACTCGATAATCGGATTATCCGCCGGTATCAGTTTTTCACCGATCCTCAGACCGGATTTAACTGGCCGTTGAGAGAGCACAACCCGTTTATCCTGGTTGACGATCACCCGATTGGCCGGGTTAAAGAACCAGGTCACAAGATTCCGCAGAATAGGCACCTTGAGAAAACGCTGATGGCTGCGCACGTAAAGAATACAATTTTCATCGTCCACCGGGGTAAAGAACACAGAAAGACGAATATCGTCAGTGATGCGGTTCATCCACAGGTGGGGGAACTGAAAAACCAGGAATGGCGGACGTTCGGGTTTGGATAACTCTGATGCACGCCTGGCAACTGATTTGCCGTCATCCGACTGATTGAAAACCCATATCTGCAGTGAATCCTCATCGGTGACTGTGTAGGGACCATTACAAATCGTCCTGTTTCCACGGCCAATCGTGGTTTTATGCACGTAGGGGAGGTGGAATGGATCAAGTTGATTCTCGATCGCCCGTGAATAATCTACTTTCCAGTGATCAGAAAACTCGGCGGTTGAGAAACCCTCGTCAAGTTCATCAAACCAGGGCAAACCGGGGTAAGTCTGCCGGGGTTCACCCCACCAGATGTAAATGTACCCATGCGCCTCCCGTGCGGTGTAGGTGACTACTTTTAGCGCCTGAGGGACCAAAGCGGCAACACCATTGGCGGGAACCAGGGTGCAGCGACCAGTAGAGTCGTATTCAAATCCATGAAACGGGCATTGGATATTATCACCCTTGAGCGCTCCGAGGCTCAACATCACGCCACGGTGAGGACAAAAATCAACCTGGCAAACCGGTTTTCCGCTTGAATCCCGCCAGAATACCATCTTCTCCCCCATGCGGGTGACGCCGATCGGCTTTCCTTGCTTCAACTCACTGGACCTGAGAACGACGTACCACTGATTTTTGATCATCCGAAACCTCTGCCTGATTGATTTTGTTGTTTAACCCCTGAGGCCGTCAAATTGACGGCCTCAGGATTTTGGCGCTGCGGCTTTCCCTAACTCATCGTGAGGAGGGATGCCGCAGCGCTGTGACTAAAACTGTTACACAACATTAGCACCACCTCCTCGTCGTTGGGATAGCATAACCAACTTACTTAATAAGTAAATCACAAATGATAGGAAACGTCAAGAAAGCTCGAATTGGGTCCGCTTGCCGGGTGTTAAGTTCAACTTTATAATCCCTTTATGCAAATTCAACCACCATCCCAAACCAGAAAGCAGAAGTGGATAACCCTTGTGCTTGCGCTAGTCGCTCTTGCGGTTTTTTCCATCTGGCTTGCACTCACCCCTCCGGGGCTATTGGGTAAACTTGGAGCTGCGGGGTACAGTGTTTGCCACCAGATCGAGGAACACACGCTCACCATCGACGGGAGATTTCTACCCCTGTGCGCACGCTGCACAGGTACATTCACGGGATTGTTGGTCACGATTGCCTTCCTATCCCGAAGAGGAAAACGAAGCGGTGTCCCATCCAGGTTAATGATTGCAGTTCTGGCATTGTTTTTCGTCGGTTTCGCCGTGGACGGTATTAACTCTGCTGTATCAATGATCCCTGGAGTTCAGCCGCTCTATCCACCTGATAACCTCCTCAGGTTGCTGACAGGACTGCTCTTTGGGGTTGCACTAGGTACTTTATCACTCACCTTGTGGAATCAGACTCTATGGAAGGAAAGTGACAACGAACCTTTGCTCCACACCTGGGGGCAAATGCTGGTTCTAGTACTGCTGGTAGTGGGTTGCGGGTTGATCATCCTGGCAGACTTGCCCTGGCTTTATTTTCCCATCGCACTTTTTTCAATCCTCAGCATTTTTACAATACTCTCAATTATCTACAGCCTGCTTTGGTGTATCATTTTAAAAAAGGAAAATACACTGCACCAATTCAGGGATGGAATCCGTATATATATTGCCGGGATAACCACGGCAATCATTCAGGTTGGGTTGATGGACCTGATCCGCTATCTGCTCACGGGAACCTGGAACAGTTTTTAAGAAAAAAGGAATCAAGAATGGACATTTTTAATATTTTTTCAGCTTTTGGCCTGTCAGCCAGCGCGGGGTTGAACGCATACATCCCCTTGCTCACTGTTGCATTGCTGGCCAAATTCACCAACCTGATCAACCTGCAGGAACCCTGGAACCTGATGACCTCCTGGTGGGTGATCGGGGTACTCGCTGTGCTCACTATCGTTGAGATCCTCGCGGACGCTTTTCCGGGAGTCAACCACGTGAACGACGTCATCCAATCCTTCATCCGCCCCACAGCCGGAGCCATCGTGTTCGCTGCAACCGCCACCCAGGTGGGGGAAGTGGAACCGGTACTCGGCCTCATTGCAGGTTTGCTCGTAGCGGGTGGGGTGCACGCTGTCAAAGCCCTGGCAGTGCGCCCGGCAATCAATACCGTATCAGGCGGGTTAGGAAACGTACCCGCATCCATCGCCGAACAGGCCACCACCACCGTGGTATCAGTCCTGTCTGTGGTCATTCCAGTGGTTGTGGCTTGCATCCTCGTCATCGTTCTGGCAATCGTCGCCATCCGCAGGATCGAAAAGAACCGCAAGGCAGAAGAAGACCTGACGCCTAATGATGGATGAGCAGGAACGCCCTGAAGTAACCGAAGAAATCCGTCAAAAGAAGAGAATGGTGTGGCTCATCACCGCGGCCATGCTGGTGGCATCCTGCCTGGGTACTGCAGTGCTGATGCTTGTTCTTTGGCTCGTTTTGAGAGGAAACATCCCCCCTGCTTGACCCTCAACACAACCCCCGCAAGGGGGTTGTTCATTCTTCAAGACAGACTACATCCTCAGTCGAAAGCTCGAGCGTGATCATTTCATCAACCTCTCCACTCCTGGTAGATGAAAACTCCAACAACTTTCCAGGACTCACTTCCAACTGCAACCGGTAATGATCTCCTCTAAAGGATGCTGACCGGAGCTTGCCATGCAAGAGGTTGACCGATTTTTCTGTTCCCCCAAGTCCGGTACCGGTAGGTTTTACCAGTATGCTGACAATGGATCCTGGTACAGGCAAAGCGCTTGTTTTACCTACCGAGGCATGCAGATCGCCACAGGCTGTGCGCACAAGCAGGGGGTCCGCAGATAGGACAACGCCAGTCAGGAAGTTGCTCATACCCAGGAATTCCGCGACCCAGCGGTTGCGCGGGTATCGGAAAACCTCTTCTGTGCGATCACACTGAACGATTTTTCCGTCATTCAGTAAAGCCAGTCGGTCACTGACCACAATGGCCTCTTCCTGGTCATGGGTCACGTAGAGCACGGGAATACCTGCCTGCTGCAGCACCTTGCGTAATTCCTCCTGGAGTTCCAAGCGTGTGCTGCGGTCGAGTGCGGCCAGGGGCTCATCCAGCATCAGCAGTCCCGGCTGCGGCGCCAATGCCCGGGCCAGGGCAATCCGTTGTTGCTCGCCGCCTGAAAGGTCGGTCACTCTTCTCGCTTCGAAGCCGGTCATATTCACCCGATCAAGCATCTCCCTGGTGATCTTTCCGGCATCTGTGGGGAGGAGCTTTTTCATCTTCAGTCCAAAGGTTACGTTCTCCTCAACGCTCAGGTGAGGGAAAAGCGCGTAATCCTGGAACATCAGACCGAAGTTTCGGCGATAGACAGGAATCCCAGCCAGATCCTGGTCATTCCAGAGGACGGAACCTGCATCCGGTGTTTCAATACCGGCTATGATGCGCAAAATGGTACTCTTGCCGCTGCCTGATGCCCCCAACAGGCTGAGGGTTTCGCCGGATTGCACTTGAAAAGTCACCCCATTCAACAATGGTTTTCCTTCATATTCCTTGCGCAGATCTATCACTTCAAGCCGTGGCATACCTACCTCCTCCTCATTCGGAGCGGGGAACTGAATTTAGTTTTTCCAGGAAGTAAATCGAAATACCGCAAATCACGATCAGAATCGTCGCCATGGCCATCGCCTGACCGTAATTCATCCCGCCTGGCTGCGAGAGGTAGCGGAAAATCGCCACCGGCAGGGTTGGGTTTTCGGGTCGGGCAATGAAGGTCGTGGCACCAAACTCACCCAGCGAAATCATGAAAGAGAATACCGCTCCTGCTGCGACAGCCCGGCTGATGATCTTCAATTCCACATCCCACCAGATGCGCCAGGGAGAAGCCCCCAATACCGAAGCGGATTGGCGCAGCGAATCGGGCAGCGCGGAGAGCACCGGCTGAATGGTGCGATAGACAAAAGGCATGGCCACCAGGCTGTGCGCCAAAGGGACCAGCAGGGGGAAAGTCCTGGCATCCAGCGGTGGACGGTTAAAGGTGATGATAAATCCCAGTCCCAGGGTAACAGCGGAAGCGCCAAATGGCAACATCACCAGCAATTCCAGCCAACGGCCAGTGCTTTTACGTTTCCTGAGCGCATAGGCCAGCATCGTTCCGGCGGTGACCGAAATGGCAATCGTGACCCCGGCATAGAACAAGGAGTTCAGCGCGGCTTTCGCTGGCGGGACATAAAACACGCTCCCTTGCTGATTGATGAAAAGCTCGTGATAGAAATCCAACGTAAATTCCATCCCAGCAAAATCCCGCTGCCCTCGATCAGCCTCCAGCCGGGTGACAGACCGGGTGACCAAGGCTGCAATGGGTAAAACCTGCAGTAGAAACACAAATAGAAGTACTGCAGCGATCAATCCTTTTTCTGCCCGTGTTTTAGGTTTGCGCGTTCCCTCTCCCTGCAGCCTGGGGAAAAAAGGGGTATCCTGGTTCCCGCTTACCCTCGAATACAACCAGGTGAGACCAAGCGTGCATGCCAGTTGAATGATCGAAAGCAGACCAGCCATTCTCAGGTTGAGCATCGAAATCACCTGGTTATAGATGGACACCTCGAGAGTCGCGTATTTTGGGCCGCCAAGCATGAGAATGACCCCAAAGCTTGTGAAGTCGAAGAAAAAAACCAACAACGCTGAAGCCAGGATTGACCGCCTGAGCATCGGAAAAGTGACCTCGCGGAAAGTTGACCAGGGGGATGCCCCCAACACCTGTGCACTATATTCGAGTCGAGGGTCCAACTGTGACCAGGCGCTGCCCACCACGCGAATGACGATGGCGATGTTGTAAAACACGTGCGCCACCAGAATAGCGGTAAAGGTATTGAGGAATAGGATCGGTGGATTTTCCAGGTTCAGCAAGTTCATTAACCCCAGGTTAAGCCAACCACGCGGACCCAACAGGGCATTGAAAGCGGCTGCCACCACTACCGTGGGGAGGATAAATGGCAATAACGTGACCGTGCGCATCAGGCGCTTGCCAGGAAAGTGAAAGCGGGAGAAGACGTATGCAACCGGTAGCCCGGCAGCGAGCGTGAGCAGGGTGGAAACGGCAGCCTGGAAAATGGTGAAACCAAAGGAGCGCCAGATTTCACGGGTGTTGATCTCCCCTTCGGTTGAAATCATCACCCCCAGGATGGATGCCATGGGGGTGAAAAAGAAGAGCAGCAACAGTAGCACCGGGAAACCCCAGAAAAGGACCCCGGAACGCATGATCAGTGCCTGCAGCTTTTCAAACGATTTCACCGCAACATGACCTCGGTCCAATCACTGATCCACTGATCCCGTTTTGCGGCAATTAGCGCTGGATCAAGGACGGCCGGGTGAAGGGGAACCTGGGCATAGCGGATGAATTCTTCAGGAATTTTTGCAGCAGGATTTACCGGGTACACAAAATTCTGTAATGGCAGGTCCTCCTGGAAGTCGGTATCCAGCATGAAATCGATAAATCGCCGCGCCAAGGGCAGGTTTTTTGTACCCTTGAGGATACCGGCATATTCCACTTGCCGGAAACAGGTGTTGGTGCCTGTGATGGAAGCGGTTGGGGCTTCTGTGATCGGTTCGGCAGCGTAGATCACTTCTGCCACTGGACTTGTGGCATAAGAGACCACCATTGGCTGCAACCCCCTGCCGGAGGAACCGCTGAAGTTGGTGTAATAGGCAATCTCCCAGTCGTTAACCACCACCGTGCCATTTGCCTTGAGACCACGCCAATAATCCAGGTAACCATCCTCACCGTATTCTGCAATGGTGGCAAGCAGAAATGCCAGACCGGGAGAAGAAGTCGCCGTGTTTTCCACCACCAGCAGCCCATCCCTTCCTGTTCCTTTCCCATATTCCGGTTTCAGCAGGTCAGCCAGTGATCGTGGCACGGTCAGGTTGCGCTCATTGAAATAGGCGATGTCGTAATTGATGCACACATCCCCGTAATCAATTGGCGTAACCAGGCTGGAGGTATTGACAAGGAACTCAGGGTTCACCTGAGCCAGGTTGGCGGATTCATACGGCTCAAACAGGTCTTCAGAAAGGGCACGGGAAAGAAAGGTATTGTCCACACCGTAAAGCACGTCCGCCTGGGGAGCTTTTTTAGATAGAATCGCGCGGTTCAGTACAGACCCGGCATCGCCAGATTTGAGGAACACCACTTGAACACCGTTTTCCTGCTCAAAGGTTTCCACTACCTGCTCGGAGATGTTGAACGAATCGTGCGTCATGACAGTGAGAGTGAGTTCTTTCGCGGTTGGTGCAGAACAACCTGTGAGCAGCAGCACAATAGTAAGGATCACTATAAAACGGTAGGGGCTCATTCTTCCTCCTCCTGCTGCCGAATGTGGATGCAGAGCAGGATACCTGATTCCAGTGAGACTCGGGCTTGAGTTCCCAGCAACACATTGCTGACCCCGCGGCTTTGGAAGAAAACCAGGCTTTCATTTGTCAACGGATACTTCAATCCCTCGGTGGTAATGCCAGAGACGATGGGTGAGAGCGGTAACAACGAAACGGTATCTCCCGGTGTACCTTTCAGCTCAACCGCGGCACAAAACAGGATCACCTCAGTTTTTCCATCATCAATGCGCACATCGATGCGGTCCAACTGGGGCATATTGAGCAGGTAAATATTGGCAAGGGTCTGGTCCAGCCGCCCTCCCAGGGCTGAGAGGATCAGGATCCTGGTGTATCCTGCAGCAGCCGTGGCCAGCAGCGCTAATTCAAGATCAGTTTCGTCCTTTTCTTCAGGGAACTGCCGCACCTCACAACCCAACGATCGTGCCCTGTCAACCTCATCGGTCGTGACAGAATCCAGGTCACCAATCAACAGATGCGGCGTAAGACCCAATTCAAAAAGATGTCTCAGCCCGCCATCCGCGGCAACGACTAAATCTGCCCCTTCTGCGATCTCCCTGATCTTCTTCGGGAAATGCAGTTCTCCATTGGCAAAAATGACGGCGTATTTGTCTTCCATAAAATAAAACCCTCCGCCTGGGAGGGGTATTGCGAAAACGCTCATCCCTCCGCCGGCATTATCCGGATCAGGTCATGCGGGTCTAGGACAGATTCCTACTCTCAGCCTGGTCAGCCAGGCTCCCCGTTTCATTATCTGATCTTAGTATAACCTCTCGCGGGAGAATGTCAATGAAAAAAATCGATGGTCTGCTACTGGTCAGGTTACAAAGTGCTGCATGCGTAAAAAGGATACTCCGCTATAATTGATGAGATCGAACGCATTCTTAAAACGGTAGTAATGGAGCACCTTTTTGCCATTAATCAAGTTTGACCACGTAACGTACCGGCATCCCGGCACAAGCGAAACAGCACCACCCGCATTAAACGACATTAACATCGCCATCGAAACCGGGGAATGGGTGGCGATCGTGGGGGCCAACGGTTCCGGAAAGTCCACATTTGCCAGGCATTGCAACGCCCTGCTGCTGCCCACCAGTGGCGGCGTGCTGATCGATGGCATGAATACCAGTCAGTCCATAAATCTGCCCCAAATTCGCTCCCGCATCGGCATGGTGTTTCAAAACCCTGAAGACCAGATCGTTGCCACGATCATTGAGGAAGACACAGCGTTTGGCCCGGAGAACCTGGCCGTGAAATCAGCGGAGATCCGCGAACGCGTATTCAACGCCCTCGGACGGGTGAAGATGCTGGATGAAAAGGAACGCCCCCCTCACCTGCTTTCCGCCGGACAAAAGCAACGGGTTGCACTGGCTGGCGTTCTGGCAATGCAACCGGAGTGCATCATATTTGATGAGTCCACCGCCATGCTCGATCCGCGCGGTCGGCAGGACGTGCTCGCGGAGATGCAGGCGCTGCACGAACGCGGGATCACCGTGTTATTCATCACCCACTTCATGGAAGAGGCCATGCGCGCTGACCGGGTGCTGGTGCTGAATCAGGGCAACCTGGTTTTTGACGATTCTCCAAAAGTGTTGTTTGCCGACCTTGAGTTGCTTAAAAGATGCGGACTGGAACAACCCATCACCATCCTTTTGCTGAACGAGATGCGCAAACTAAATCCGCTCCTGGCAAACATTCCGAATGACTTCGAAAAGGTTCTTTCCGGCATTCCGGCTTACACCGGTGATTTTCGCTTAAGTGAAGGAAACCACGCACCGCAGCACGCTGAACCTTTGATCTCGATCGAGAACCTGAGCCACACCTACATGCCCGGAACTCCGCTGGAACACCAATCCCTTTTTGACATCTCATTCGAGGTAGGCAAAGGGGAAGCGCACGGCCTGGTGGGAGCCACCGGGTCTGGCAAGTCCACCTTGCTGCAGCATTTGAACGGACTATACCGGCCGCAAACCGGGCAGGTGAGGATTGGCCCATACTCCTTCAATGACCCCGACCTGGACACGAAAACCATCCGGCGTTACGCGGGACTCGTATTTCAGAATCCCGAGATCTATTTCTTTGAACAATACGTGGGAGACGAGATCTCCTACGGTCCGCGCATGCTTTATGGACGGGAGGGACTGCGGGAGCGCGTGAAGCAGGCTATGGAAATGGTGGGGCTGGACTTTGAAAAGTTCAAGGACCGCATCACCTACACCCTGAGCGGCGGCGAAAAGCGCAAGGTTGCGCTGGCTGCCACTCTGGCAGCCCAACCCAGCCTGCTCATCCTCGATGAACCCACCGCGGGTCTGGACCCGCTTTCAAGACGCAACCTGCAAAACACCCTCAAGGAAGCCCAGCGAAAAGGGATTGAATTGATCATCAGCTCGCACAGCATGGGAGACATCACCGAACTCACGCAAAATATGACCCTTCTCGCAGACGGCCGGTCTTTGGGAACCGGAAAAACCGCCGAGATCTTTAACGACCTGGACCTGGTCACTTCCGCCGGACTGGGGCAACCGTCTGTTGTACGACTTTCGAAAGCCATGCGTGCTAAAGGCTGGCCGATCCCGGAACAGACCGTAACCGCCGAGCAACTTTTCACCGCCATCCGCAATGCTGCAGGAGGGAGCCGATGAACGAATTCGATTTCCTCTCCCGCATGCCGCTCGGGCAATACGTACCCACCAATTCCGTCATACACAGGCTGGATCCGCGCACGAAGATCGTGATACTCATCCTGCTGATCGCTGTAATTTCCTTCACCAAGTCGATCATCGGTGTGAGCGTTGGACTGGCCTTTGCCATCCTGCTCACGATCCTGTCGAAGGTCAACCTGAAGTTCGCGCTCAAGAGCGTGTGGGCGTCCTTGCCCTTCCTCCTGCTTTTTGCAGTTATCCAGGTGTTTTTCTTCTCCTCAGTGAAAGACCCGCAGATCCTGTTTTCATGGTGGAAGTTGAGAGTATCCATGACCGGTCTCATCGCCGGGGGTATCCTGTTGATGCGCTTCGCCGCTTTGATCCTGCTGCTCACGCTGGCTTCCTTCAGCATCTCCACATCGGAACTCACGAATGGCGCTCAACGCCTTCTCAGCCCTTTGAATTATCTGAAGATCAAGACCATGGACCTGGTGATGGTGCTGCAGATCACGCTGCGGTTTGTGCCGCTCCTGGCGCAGACAGCCGAAAGGATTGCTAAAGCCCAGGCATCCCGCGGCGCGGATTGGGGAAGTAAATCAAAGGGATTGATCAACAAGGTTAAACAGCTCATCCCGCTGGTTGTGCCGCTGTTCACCATCAGCCTCAGGCGCGCAGAAAACCTGGCGCTGGCCATGGATGCGCGCGCGTACGGCTATCTTGACCACCGCACAAGCATGATTGAAACCAAATTCACATGGAAAGACGGACTGGCATTAATCATCGGAGGTCTGGTCCTGTATGCAATAGTATTTGCATAAACGACCAAACCTCCTGTTTTGTGATTTCTGATCGGGATTAGAGGTCAGCGCCTTTCTTTTTCCCGACGGCAAACTGCCAGTACGCGGCAATGACCAGCAATACAACCACAGCAGCCACTGCGGCTTCAGGCACGCCTGAGGCCAATGCCACACCTCCCAGCGCTTTCCAGACATCCGCTCCGAAGATTTCGGTTACCCGTGAGTCCTTACCGAAGAGTAACCCTAAAGCGCTCAAAACCAGGGCGGTATTGGTCATGCTGCCCATGAAGCCAGCTGCAAGCAGACCTACCACCTTGACGCGTTTCAAAGCGCTCCAGACCAGCCATGCAACCGGACCTATGAACATGCGCGGCAGCACGGAAAGCATGGGGTTGACAAACAACGGATCGAGCGGGCTTTTTGGCGCGGTGGCGGCCTGGTACATGGACGTGAGGCCAAAGATCAAGCCGATCCCTGCTCCCACGATCGGTCCTTCCAGTATCGCGCCGATGATCACCGGGATGGTCAGGATCGTGATGGAGATTCCGGCAAAGGGGATGTATCCGCCAAACGGAAGCAACCCCAACACGATGGTGATGGCTGATAAAACGGCTGTGACGACAATTTTCCTGGTTCTATTCTGAGGCATGCAGCCCTCCTGAAAATGAAGTGGCACTCATCGATTGCCAAGGTATTTTAGCACACCCAGGCCGGAATTGCTCTGCGTGATGGCGGGGTTGCCGTAGTATTCAACGACCCCAGCACCGGAAATCGATGTGTCAAGGGATTGGTTAACCCACAAGGTGGCTGTTCCTACCCCTGAAAGTTTGACCACTGACCTTTCAGTCTCCAGGCGGGAGGCTTTCACCGTTCCTGCTCCGCTGATGACCAGGTTCATATCAGGCACCGCCCCGGCAAGGTCGATAGAGCCCACACCTGAAATCGAAATATTGAGCGAGTTCGCCTGGACTGTTCCGATGGTGATGGTCCCCGGTCCGGACAAAGAAATCGAAAGCTGGCTGGTGTTAATTCCGGCAGCGTCCAGGCTGCCCACACCGGAAATGGCGAGCGATTGGATATCCCGCATCATCAGCCGGAACAGGATCTTCTCGCCTCCCAAAATCCGCAGCCCGGTCCAGTCCTTCCAGTCGGATTCGTAATAGATGACAAGCGTCCCGTCACGCACATCAGTGTGGATACGCTCGCGCACTTCAGGCAAAGCCTCGATCACCAGTTCGTCATGGTCGCCCTGGGCAAGCTCGATCTTGCCGACTCCCTTGAACTGCAAGCCTGTGAACCCACTTACCTGCCGGTTTTCCCGGTCTAAATTCTGTTCAGTCATCGCGATCTCCTTATCAATTAGTCCATATTTTATATACGAGTGAAGTCAATAATTGGTTCTATATCTCGTTTGACCGTGATTTGTTTTATAATGACTGGACAATTTCACAAAAGGAGCCTCGATGACCACTCAAACCCCTCCCCATTGGGACCTGACCAACGTATATCCGTCCCTATCTTCCAAAGAATTCAGCAGCGATTTTCGCAAATTCCAAGAGCAAATGAACACCCTGGAAACCTTGCTGGACGAAAAAGCCACAAAAACAGATGAGAAAGCCGGTATTGAAACCCTAACCTCCCTGGCGGAAGAACTCGTCAGCCGGTTCAATGACCTCTTGCTTACCGCGGGAACCCTGCGCGCCTATATTGAATCTTTCATCTCGACCGATTCCTACAACAAAGAAGCGCAACGTAAGGAATCTGAGATCGAAATGGCAGGCGTGAAACTGGATAAGATCGAGATGCAAGCTCGTGCCTGGATCGGAAAGATCGCCAGCCGCCTGCCCGAAATGTTGCAGCGTTCCCCCATCCTTCAGGCGCACGAATACTACCTTACCCACACGGCTGAGCAAAGCAAATACCTGATGTCTGAAGCTGAAGAGATCCTGGCCTCAGAATTAAGCCTGAGCGGGTCGAACGCCTGGACCAAGCTGCAGGGTACCATCACTTCACAATTAAGCACCGAATTTGAGCTGGATGGAAAAGTCCAGAAGCTGCCCGCCCCGGCGCTGATCAACCTTCGTTCACACCCTGACGAAGACGTGCGCCGCCGCGGATACGAGGCAGAAGATAAGCTGTGGACATCGGTTAAAGAACCACTGGCAGCGGCCATGAACGGCATCAAGGGAGAGACCAACACCCTCAACAAGCGCCGTGGACGCGAAGATGCCCTGCACAGCGCCATCGATATGGCGCACATCGACCGCCCAACCCTCAATGCCATGATGGATGCCATGCGGGAATCCTTCCCCATGTTCCACAAATACTTCTTGGCGAAAGCCAGGCATTTGGGGAAACAAAAACTCGCCTGGTGGGACCTGTTTGCGCCGGTAGGACAAAGCAAGTCCAGCTTCACTTTCGAAGAAGCCAAAGGCTTCATCCTGCAGCAGTTTGGAAAATTCGCTCCCGAACTCGAAGCCTTTGCCGCAAACGCATTTGCACACAACTGGATCGATGGCGAACAACGCGAGGGTAAACGCGGAGGCGCTTTCTGCATGGACGTGCCGGGGGTTGGCGAGTGCCGCATCCTGTGCAATTTTGACGGCTCACTTGACCAGGTTTCGACCATGGCTCACGAGCTGGGACATGGATTCCACAATGATTGCGCGGTGAAAGCCGGCAAGAGCGAACTGCAAAAGATGACGCCCATGACCCTGGCAGAAACAGCATCCATCATGTGCGAGACCATTGTCTCTTCTGCCATGCTTAAAGAGGTCACCAATTTGCAGGAGGAACTGGCCATTCTCGAGATCCAGTTGGGCGGAGATTCACAGGTGATCGTGGATATCTACTCCCGCTTCCTGTTCGAGAAGGAAGTATTTGAGCGCCGTGCCAAATCCGAATTGAATGCCGACGAACTGTGTGAGATCATGGAAAACGCGCAAAAAGCCACCTACGGTGAAGGGTTGGATGAAAGATACCTGCAGAAGTGGATGTGGACCTGGAAACCTCACTATTACTCCGCGGGACTATCCTTCTACAACTTCCCATATGCATTCGGTTTGTTGTTTGCCACAGGTTTGTATGCCATCTACCAGAAGCGCGGCCCGGCTTTTGTCAAGGATTACATGGACCTGCTCGCCAGCACCGGGGAAGCCTCCGCGGCAGACGTGGCAGCGCGTTTCGGTATCGACATCCGCACCAAGGCTTTCTGGCAGGACAGTCTGAAGATCATCGAAAAGCGCGTGGAGCGTTACTGCGAGATCGCGTAGGATAAGCAAATTTTGACCAGGGAGGCAATTGCCTCCCTGTTTTCTTTTCCTTGCCCAAAATGGATGCTTGAATTATAATTTTGGACGTTATGCGGGCATAGCATAGTGGTAGTGCGGTAGCCTTCCAAGCTACTTAGACGGGTTCGATTCCCGTTGCCCGCTCTAAAAAACCAAATCGTCAGCACCGGGATGCTATCCCGTTGCCCACACCCAACAACCCGTCCGGGTTGTTTTTTTTTCGAGAAGCTTTCATACAATCAATGATTGAAATGCTAATTAGCAATTCAGCAGTTCTTTTACTTACTTACTCCCTCAGTTTCTTGCGGTACTCGATGTACTCACGGTCGCGGTACATGCCAATGCGCTCGTAGAATTGCCAGGCATTGTCGTTCACAGACGCAACAACTAGGCTGACAAAGGCATTTTTTATCTGTTTCAAAAATGAGCAACATGTCCACATAGAAACAAATTGTTGAACACTAATTCATCTTGAAAAATGTACTAACGCCTCACATTGTGTAATTTAAATTTCCAGTAATTTCTCTGATAAACCCAACTGCCGGGATGGACTGGAGTTGCATACTCATCCAGATCTAAATAATATAATGTGTTTAGTGTGCAATTGGTCTAAACTAGGCATGTAAGCCTTCTAAGGAATTGGATAATAGATACTTCGTCCTTCGTCAATGAAATGATCAAAATCGTACATGGCTTCCCACCAGTTTCGCATTAATTTACCCTTATAAAAAATACCGTTATCGTAACCAGGCAAATTCTGCATGAACCACTTATAGAATCCAATATCAGTACAACCCCATTGATTACAGTTGTTATTGATATAGGTGGTCAGGTTATTATTAGGATTCCAAGTTTCGCAATTGTTATCACGATATTCCAGAGAATCATAGTCATACCCTTCTGTTGTGTTTGGAGGTGAATGTGTGTTACCACAGGAAGCTTGATATCCTGGTAAAGAAGCACGATCTCCGTATACTGAAAAGTCATTCCAAAAGAGACTTTTTATTGCATTAGTGTTGTTTACTGGATATCCAAGGTTTTCTGCAAAGAAGACTACATTCTCAATTTGGTGCATTCGGTTATGGATATTGTTACCAATTGCATTTCCTCCCCCAGGTTGATAGGTAAAGTTGTACATGACGTAAGAGTTCATACACCGGGGTAGACGGTATTTTTCTGGAATATACTCGTCCTTGGGATAGGCATTACTGATATCACCATATTTACTCGACATTTTTGATTCGTCTGGGACAATAACAGAAGCATGGTAACCGTATATCCAAACCTCCTTGACACCATGAGTGTCAACATAATCGCAAATATTGATGTTACTCAATATTTTATTGTAATTGGGTCTGTATTGAGTACCGCCTAGAGGGAAACCTCGCGGCATTTTATAAAAATATTCAATCTTTCGGTATGTATAATATTCAAGAAATTGGGGAGCGTTGAGATTTTTATACCCTCGATAACGAGTAGCTTCCCCAATTAGCGCTTGCCCAGCATCGATCATCCCCTGTGTCGCAGTACGCATATCGGTAATCAGAAAGTTATTCCATCCAGTTTCAACCGGGTCTAAATAATTCAAGTTAGTGGGATCCCGGGGATAGTAAGCAAGGACTAAAACAGGAACCTGGAGTGGTAAGGATTCAGGAGTTACAAAAGTCTTTAGTTTTGCCCAGTCTACGGATAGAGGGGTTGTGCCGGCAGTGTCTTTGTACATCGCGATTCCCACTTTACCGAATGTAAGCGAAGAATCCATTCCTTCCCAAACTTTTACATCATTGATATAGAATTTTAAAGTACTATCACTCGCGGAAACTTTAAATTTATTGTAATCATTCGGCTTTATTCCAGTATAGAATGTGTTTCCCTTAAGCACCTTGGTAACCCCATTAACGTGTTTTTCCACCCTAAATCTTTGATTATTTGAATACTGGAAATAATAACCACTTTTCCATTGGTTCTGTCCATAAACCGGGAATGGAGTCCCCCTGATGATAATGCTATTAACATCATTACCTATCCGTTTCATGTTTACTTCAAATGTCAGATTTTTATATAGGTTTTTTTGCATGCTGCTAGCTGTTGTTCCTACAATACCACTAGTCTGGTAGTATCCAACAGGATTGATTTTCCAAGTCCCTTTGACGCTAGACCAACTTTCCGCGCTCGTTTCAAATTCTGAGCGAAAACCCACAGTCGCTAAAATGGAAAAGGTCTTGTGAGCACTAAAAGGTTGCCAAACGTTTTCACAAAACGCGCTCACTCGCCATTTGTAATTATCCGAGCTTAGCTTGGTTGTTGGTGTAACTTGACATTCAGATTCACTGCATGCACTTGATGAAAGCGGTTTTTCGTACACCAATGTCGTACCTTTGTACAATTGGTATTTGTATTCTGATGCTTCATCCACTTTTGACCACTTATAGGTTGGGGTAATTTTCGTTGTAATACCACTCGGAGAAATCGGTGTTGGAACCTGAATAATTCCTGTTTCAGCCTGAACGGATATGGTAGAGCTAATGATCACAACTAAAACCAAAACAATTGATAACTGGATTAAGAAATACTTCGCTTTCATGGGCAAATCTGCCTTTCTAATTGTTGAAGAATCCTAATGATTTGGTCTTGATTGTAGTACGTTGTTTGCTTGGAATCAAACGAGACTATCTGGCGTTTGAAGATTCCTTCTAATCCTTAATATAAACTCACATTATTCCCTTACGTAACTGATTGTGTAATTGGCATGCGGTACTCGATATACTCACGGTCGCGGTACATGCCGTTGCGCTCGTAGAATTGCCAGGCTTTATCGTTCACAGACGCGACCCCCAACCCGACGGAGTTTTTGCCGTTGCAGGAAAATACCGAGAACATGTGCCTGAGCAAGCGCCCTCCCAATCCCCTTCCCTGGTAATCCTTGTCCAGCGCCAGTTGCCGGATCCAACCCCGATCATCTTCGTCGTAACATAGGGCTGCCGCCACGAGCTTCCCCTGGTGGCGCACGAGTACGAAGTACTGCGGATCGTAACGGCCGCCGCGAAAGACCAGGTTGCGCCAGAATTCAATGGGGTGTCGCACATGCCCAGGCCAGTCAAATGCTGCCTGGATCAGCTCATAAAGTTCCTGCTCATCCTTTGGCTGGTAAGCAGCCAGGGTGTATCCTTCCGGCCAAACAGGAACGGCTAATGGCTCGGAGAAGTCTATGCGCATGCGGTAATGCCAGGTATGGCGGGAGAAACCAGCCCTTTCGTACGCCGCCTGCAGCCGGCTGTTCACAGCGGTCACGTATCCGGCCAGGTCAACAGGCTCAGTCGCCACACCTGACCCCGTCAATTCGTAAACACGCTGGCCGCAAAAACCCATCAAATCATCCTCAACCCCTTCATGTGTTGTTTTGGGGTCTATATACACATCCTGGACGATGCGGGCATCCTCTTTTGCCACAGCCGCATATCCGCAGATGTTGCCCGTTTCATCTCGACAAATCCAGATATCCTGAGCGATATCAAGCTCTTCCCACTCCTGCTCCAGGTCCTCCCGGCTGGAATCCGGTTCACCATATTCAGCAATGTCACACTGGTTCATGAACGAAAACACATCATCAATATCTTGTGGAACAGGATGGCAGATCGTGTACATGTAGTGTCCTCAGGTTCATATAGATAGAGATGTTTAGAACTGCTCTTTCATTTCCTGGAAGAGCTTTGCCATGGCGATGTAGGTCTTGATGTTGATCGACTCGACCTTGAATGGCAACCTGTACCCCGGTTCAAGGTGCAGGCGATAGACAACCCCATCGCGGAAGGATGGCAGGGATGGAATGGCACTCGCCCCAATCAACGCCGGGCTGGGAAGCGGGGCTGGTGAAATGCGCGCCTGAGTTCCCCGGCGGCCATCCAGATAAACTGCAAGTTCCTCAGCCTGTTCCTTCGAAAAGGTATCTTGCACCTGGGACACCAGTCGCTTGTAAGCAACCGTCTCCGGCGTAAAACCGAGCGGTTCGAGCAAGATCCAAACCTCCGCTTCATTCATGTCCGGCTGGAATGTGATAATGTGCATGCTCCCGGGTCTGCCTTTACGGTCGCGATAACTCACCTCTGCGCGCACCTGGTACCTGCCCGCCCAGACTTGACCTGCAGTTTTTCTACCTTCCAGTTCTTTGTTATCATCCATAATTGTCATTTTCCTTATCATACATTAATCATTTGCAATTTGGCAACTATCCTTGTGATTATTTGGCGATTTTTGTGTATGATTAAGTGAAGCAAAATTTTGAGGTGGCAAATGGCAGAAATCCAACCCGGCACAATTTTAAAATCCCGTTATAAGATCATGCAAACACTCGGTCACGGCGGCATGGGGGAAGTGTACCTGGCAGAAGACCAGAGCCTCGCCAACCAGGTGGCGGTGAAAGCCAACCACAACCTGAGCGCGCACACATCGGCGCAATTCATCCGCGAAGCGCGCCTGCTGGCTTCCTTAAAACATCCCAACCTGCCGCGGGTTATCGATTACTTCATCGAGGATGACAGCCAATACCTGGTGATGGATTACGTGCCGGGAAATGATCTGCGCACACTGGTGGAGGCGAAAAACTCGATCTCGGTTCCGTTGGTGCTCAAGTGGGCTGAGCAACTGGGAAACGCACTCAACTACCTGCACAATCAAAACCCGCCCATCTACCACCGCGACGTAAAGCCGGCAAACATCAAGGTCACACCCAACGGTGAAGTGGTACTGGTGGATTTTGGTATCGCCAAGACCGGTGATCCTTCGCAGGAAACTCAAACCGGTGCCTGGGGATACACACCGGGGTTCGCCCCCCCGGAGCAGGTCAGCGGTTTGCGAACCGGACCTTATTCTGACCAGTTCAGCCTGGCAGCCACCCTGTATTACCTGCTGGCTGGAGAACCCCCAGTCGATAGTGCGCAACGCATGATGGGCAGCGCAGAACTGGTACCGATCAGCAATCAGCGCAAGGGCATCCCTGACCGTGTTTCCAACGCCGTCATGAAAGCCATGTCGATCAAACCTGAGGAACGCTTTACCACTGTGGCGGATTTCATTTCCGCGCTCACCAGCGACTCTCCAATCCCGGATCCTTCCTCGACCCAGAAAACAGTCATCGGCGTCATGCGCAAAGCTTCTCCCCCGGCATCACCTGTTGCACCAGCCACACCCCAGTCTGTGTTACCCCCTCAACCAAAAAAGTCCGGAAAACTGGGCTGGATACTGGGAATCGCAGCGCTGGTAGTATTGGCAGGAGGGTTCTTCCTGTTGAGCTGGTTGGGGGTGTTGGGATCCAAACCCGCAAACACGAACACTCCGCCAGCCATCGTGATCGTAGTGACCAACGAACCGGTCACAACGGAACCGCCCGCTCCCACGGAAACCTCTGTCCCAACTGAGACAGCTCAACCGAGCCCAACACCGACCGCTGAACCTGAATACCTCCCCCTGGGCGGGGGAGGTAGGGTTGCATTTGTGAGCAACCGCCAGGCGGACGGCTTCTTCCAGGTGTGGGTGATGGACGTTGTGCAGGATGATGCAGGACAAATTCTCGGCATCAATCCGCAGCAGGTCACCTTCAGTGAGGGAAATAAGTCAAACCCCTCCTGGTCACCAGATGGTACGAAACTATTGTATTCAGGGTTGAGCACGGGTATCGCCAGCAACAAAAAACCCTTCCTGGACGACATCTGGTTGCTTGATCTCACCCAGCCGGAGGCTGAACCGGTGGACCTGACCAACAAAGTGGGCGATGATAAGTATCCTGCCTGGTCTCCGAATGGCAAATGGATCGCCTGGACCAGTCTCGGCCGGGATGACCAGGTTCCCATGCTTTACATCATGAACGCGGATGGAACAGAACAACGGCAGTTGAGCACCCTGGTGGGCGAACGGTTCGCCGCCTGGACGCTCGACAGCGATTACCTGATGTACGTGCAAATCGCCAATGACCTCAAGATGCTGCACATGCGCGATAAGTTCAATTCATTCCTGGATGACCGCAAGTTCGACCAGTTCACCGTTGCGGGCAGGTTGGGGCTGGTTTGGGAACCGAACGTGAGCCTGGATGGAAGCATGGTGGCGTATTCACGGATCGAGGGTTCACGGACCAACATTTTCACAGCACCTTTCGCTGACCGCGGAAGTGTGATCACCCAGCTGACCAACAGCGGCACTGACGCCACCCCCTTCTGGTCACCTGACACAAAGTGGCTGCTATTTATGACCAAAAGGGACGGCGACGAGGAAATTTACATCATGGACAGCACTGGCGAACAGGAAACCAACCTGACCAAATTTCCAAGCACAGACCGGGATCCTGCCTGGCAGCCAGTACCATTGGATTAACATAAAAATATGACTCCCGATCGCTCGGGAGTTATGATTCAGATTGGGCAGGTCTTTGGGATTTTGTCTTGGTTTCAGCCTTGCGCTTGTGCAGGCGGATGGGGGCCAGATTTTTTCCCGCGTTGGGGCTGAGCAGCAGCGTCAGGCGGGTGAGCGCGTTTTCGTCGTACTCGGATCGTCCGCAGATGTCGCACACCCAGGCCGGAAAATCGGGGACGGAGATAAATTCATCTCCAAGCCAGGTGAAGTACGCAATATATTCCCGGTGCATGTGACCAGCCTGGCACTCGCGGCACGGGAAAACGGGGTCTATCGGAGAAGTAGAATTGTCAGTCATAAATAAAATGGCTACTCATATTTCCCCTAGAATATCATAGTTTGAAAAATTGTGGGAAACCTCACGGGGCGAGATTTCCGCTCGCACTCGACGCCGCGGAATTGGACAGCACTTTCATCGCGTCCAACGGCCAGTAGATTACCAGTGCTTTGCCAACAACGTCTTCCAGTGGCACAAATCCCCAGCTATGAGAATCTGAAGATTGGTTCCGGTTATCACCCAGAACAAAAATGGAGTCCTCTGGAACCTGCCAGGAACCCGAATACATGGGCTCATCAGCGATGTAGGGCTCATCCAACCCCTCTCCATTCACATAAACCACGCCATCCATCACTTCCACCCGATCACCAGGCTTGCCGATCAACCGCTTGATGTAATCTTCCGTCAGATCGTTCGGATTATGAAAGATCACCACGTCCCCGGTGTGCATCTTGCCCAGTTTGTATGCAAGTTTGTTGACCAGAATGACATCCCCCTCCACCAGGGTGGGCTGCATGCTAATGTTCAAAACCCGCACCCGTGCAAACACGGCGTCGATGGCAAAGTAAAGCAGCACCGCCAGGATCAAGGTTTGCAGCAGGTCAATGAACGCGGCTTTTATCTGCTTGCCCCTGCTTTCAGTTTCAGCAGGAGGTTGAGGAGTGGTCTCTGTGGGAGTACCGATATTTTCCTGATTATCGAGCATTTATTCTGTCCAATTTTCTTGATTTTTATTCATGCCGCGGTTTCAAGACCAGCCGGATGGGAGTTCCGGTGAAAGGATACTCTTTGCGGATCTGGTTTTCCAGGAAACGCAGGTAAGTGAAATGCGCCAATTTTGGATTATTGCAATAGATCATGAAAGTAGGAGGATCAGTGCGCACCTGGGTTCCATAATACAACTTGATCGAAGTGCCAGTGCGGGAAGTTGGGGAATGCACACCTTGCGCGTTTTGCAGGATGCGGTTCAACGCGCCCGTGGTCACCCGAGCCAGCCGTTCCTCCTGAACCTTCAAAGCCAGGGGCAACACCTGGTCCACCCGCTGACCGGTTTTGGCAGAAATGAACAAAATGGGAACGTAATCAACAAAGTTCAGTTCCTGTTGAATTTTCTCGGTAAAAGTTTGCATGGTATAGGTATCTTTTTCGATCGCATCCCATTTGTTGACGATCACCACCGCGCTCTTCCAGGCATCCTTGATGTAACCCGCGATGTGCGCGTCCTGGGCAGAAATGCCTTGCACGGCATCAATCATCAGCAAGCCCACGTCGCAACGCTCGATGGCGCGCATGGAGCGCACCACGCTGTACTTCTCCACTCCTGTTTCCACTTTTCCGCGCCGCCGTATGCCCGCAGTGTCGATGAGCGTGACAGGCACCCCCTGAAATACAATTGCGGTATCCACCGCGTCGCGTGTGGTACCGGCGATCTCACTGACAATCGACCGTTCCTCCCCCACCAGCTTATTCAGCAGGCTTGACTTGCCAACATTTGGTTTTCCAACGATGGCAATCTTGGCGGAATCATCTTCGGCTTCCAGTTGCTGGTCGGGGAATACTTTTATCAATTCATCCAGTAGGTCGCCAGTTCCAGTTCCGTGCACTGCCGAGATCGGGTAAGGTTCCCCCAATCCCATTTCGTAGAACTCGTGCACCCAATCACGCTGCCGGCTGCTATCAGCCTTGTTGACCACCAGGAAGATGGGCGGTCTGGATACACCATCAATAACCTTTTGTGATTTACGTAAAATGCGGGCAACTTCCATATCCGCAGGGGTGATGCCACTTATGGCATCCACGAGAAAAAGGATCGCATCCGCTTCGGTGACCGCGATCACGGCCTGGGTACGGATATCTTCGATAAAATCAGCCGACCCCACAGATAACGGAGATTGACGGCTGTTAGCCGTTGGGTCAATGCCGCCGGTGTCGACCACATCAAACACATGTCCGGACCAATCCGCCTCGGCGAAAAGCCTGTCACGGGTGGTTCCGGGGGTATCATCTACAATAGCCAGCCTCTCACCGCATAAACGGTTGAAAAGCGTGCTTTTTCCAACATTTGGTCTGCCTACCAGGGCAACAACGGGTTTTGACATTTTCCCTCAATCATGAACTTAACAACCATCTATTTTACCTTGATTTGACTCAAACCAAGGTTTGGATAAAAATGGATAAGATCAGTTGAAGGGAACGATCTCGATCTCAAAGGTTGCCGGCGATATGCTTTCAATCGTCAACCCCGAAATGTTTAGTGAAACATCAGGCTCAATCGTGTACTTGCCAGGCAGGTATCCTGTCAGGTCGATGAGCACACGCAAATCCTTCGCGTTCAGTTTCTCCAGCTCCGGCACCGGTCCGGAAATGATGATGTTCACTTTCTGCGGAAGGATGTTGGCGGTGAGGTTGGTTGCCAGACCAATAGCTTCCACCTCCACCTCGGCAAATGACTGGCTGCTTTGCACCGCTTCAATTCCAACCTTGACCAGCACCTGTGGATCACCAATCACCTGCAGGTTGCCGCCAAGTATCAGGTCAAGAGAGGACTCATAATTTTCCTGCAGTCCTGTTAAGTTAAGGGGAGCCGTTTCCACGTATCCTGGCAGCGCATCCACTTCTCCGGCTACATTCGAAAAGACGGTGACAGTGGGAGGAAATACCGAGATGTAGGTCAGGCGGAAGCCTTGCTTCACCTGCCCGTTGGTTATGGCTTTGACCACTACGTTGCGGTATCCGCCGCGTTGGGCAACGGGTTGGATCAGCGTGATCTTTTCAGGGAAAACCGTTACATCACGTACAAGTGTGCCAGTTGAATCAACGGCTTGAAGGTTGATGGTTTGATTGATATCCGATTTCACCTGTGAGAGGTCCAGCGTTGCCCGCACTTCCGCCACCTGGTCCACGCGGGATTTTGCTCCGCTGATGCTCGCAGTCGTCTCGGAGAGGACGGGCTCTTCCGCCTGGTATCCCACAGGCAACGCACCGCGGGTGATCACCTTGATCTCAAAGGTTTGCGTACTGAGCGCTTCAAGGGTAAGTTTTACAGAGCGCGGGTTATAGGAAACAATCTCAACCGGTCTGATCCCGATCTGGATCTGTACCGGGATGGTGTGCACACCGAGACCCATGCCAGAGAGGTCAATGAGCGCTCGCACAGGCGCTTTTTCCACGATCAGAGAGTTCCAAATGGATGTTGGCGCGCGCAGGGTGAGGCTCACCGATTCGGGCAAGTCCGTAGTGATCACCATACCGGTGTCCTGACCAAGGATCTCCACAGGAACGGCGTTGGGATAAATCCGGGTTTGATCAGGGTCAGAAGAGGTAACCGCCATGATCCATACCGCTATTGCCACCAGGAGTGCAGTCAAAAGGATGGGAATGGTTTTTGTGAAATTACGCAACTGCTTGAGCATCAGTCTTCCCTCCTTTCATGCGTGACTATCTTTTTCAACCATTCGAATGGCTTCATTTGGAAAGGTTTCGCCTCAGACGGCCGGTAGAAAGCCAACAGGATGTTCTCCAGCCTTTCGCTATCCAGCCGGCGGATCATGCGTCCGTTGTGGGCAATGGAAACCGAGCCAGTCTCTTCGGAGACAACCACCGTGATGGCGTCCGTGGCTTCTGATGTCCCCAACGCAGCGCGGTGACGCAATCCCATTTGCCGTTCCGGGGAACGGTTGAGAATACCGCTGGCGGAAAGGGGCATCACGCACGCTCCGGCGACGATGCGGTTATCTGCGATGAGCACCGCACCATCATGCAGGGGCGTGTTGGGGTAAAAGATCTGAAGTAACAACTCAGGGGTTACGGCGGCGTTCAATCGCACACCCGTTCGGGCATAATCTTCAAGGCTGTCGGCCCGCTGCATCACAATGAGCGCGCCATGTTCACGCGCAGATAGCCTGGCAGCGGCGGTGACCACTGCACGTATCGTTTTTTCCATCAACTGAAGTTGTGAATCTGTTTGATGCACCAACAAGCGACTGGAACCTGCCCGTCCGAGTTTCTCCAATCCGCGCCTGATCTCCGGGGCAAAGATGACCGGAATGGCGAAGAGCAATGCCGGAACCACGTTTTTTACCAGCCATGAAAACGCTGGCAGGTTAATCAGGCTGGTGAGCAGCGCCAGGAGGAGGATGATTACGATCACCCCGCGCAGGAGCACCATGATCTGCGTGTCACGTAGCAGCATGAGGACCGCAAACACCACCACAGTGACCAGGAAAATATCCAGGACACTGAGCCAGTTCAAACGCTGGAATATGTAGACGATCTCACCCAATAAGTCGGACATTTTCTTCCAGATGCTGCAGAGTAGGTGCTGCTAACTAATTATATCGAACTTGCCGGCAAATCCCCACCCAGATGCTTAAAAAACAATCCGGCTCCGGAAATTTGGCAGGTTTCGGCTGCATTCCGCCAGGCAAGTTTTTCCAATGCCACAGGCTGTTTCCTGCGATAACCCAGCTTTCGAAGGTGGTTGGCAAGGGATTTCTTTTCGGGTTTGAGAAAAATCATGGATACTTCGCATTGACGGAGCAAAGACTGGCGTTCCATCTCGCACATCAGTAGTGAAATCACGGTTGACACTGGTAGCGAGGAATCAAGAAAAAAATCTAGTCCCTGCGCCACAAAATTCTGTATCTTCCATCCCATGATCCCCATCAAATGCCCGTCTTTTTTCAGCAACAGGTAGGATTGTTGTGCGAAAAGGGTAAGGATTCTTTCTGGAGATAATTCATCATCAAAAATCCTGGAAAAATCTGAGATCTCCGCTGCCTGGTCAGGAGTGGCATTTTCGATGCGCATCCCGTCTACGGGCAGGTTGAATGAGCTTTGAGTCAATTGTTCCACAATCCCTGCCACCGGAATTGCCCCCTTCCAGGCCTCAACCACCTGCAGCCAGGTTTCGGTCAATGTGCCATCATTTTGGATGACCACATTTGCCCTATCCAACCTGGACTCCTGGGGGATCTGCGCATCGATGCGTGACCTGGCAGCCTCTTCGCTCATATGGCGATCCCTCACCAGGCGCTGCAACTGCACTTCAGGTGACGCGGTGACCACCCAGATGGCATCGCAATGGATGGCAAGCTCCGTCTCAAGCAGTTTTATCGCTTCAATAATGATTACCGGTTGGGTGGCACGCGCGATAATGGCATTGACCATGCTGATCACCAATGGATGCACAATCCCCTCAAGTTCAGTCATCGCGTTCGGGTTGGCGAATACCATCTTTGCCAGTTTCTGACGGTCAACTTCACCATTTCCGTCCAACACTTCCCGGCCAAATGACCCAACGATCATGGCATTCCCCCGCGTGCCGCGCGCATAGACGCGGTGAGCCAGGGCATCCGCATCAATACCCAAACCACCTAAATTCTCCAGCATTCTGCGCACCACGCTTTTTCCGGTGCCGATGCTTCCGGTGAGGCCAATCACATACTTACCTGGCCATCTATCCAATAGCACTCCTCGTTAACTGACAATCAATAATAACATTTTATTCAACCAGTCTGCGAGTGTCAAACAATGTCAAGGCATAAGTTAAACAAAACAATTACGGGACAAAGCGCTATAATACGATGATTCTAAAAACAGAACACAGACGAGGTCATCTCATGAGCGAGCGCAAGCCCCTCTATCCTCCCATTGAGCCATACAACACCGGTACGCTTCCGGTTTCCGCATTGCACACCCTGGCTTCCGAAGAAGTGGGGAATCCCAACGGAACCCCGGTTGTTTTCCTTCACGGCGGACCGGGTGTTGGAGCGCTTCCCATTTTCAGACGCTTCTTCGATCCCCAACGGTTTAGGGTGATCATCTACTCTCAGAGAGGTTGCGGGGACAGCACGCCCCTGGGGGAACTACGCGAAAACACCACATGGGACCTGGTGGAGGACATGGAGAAGCTGCGGACTGCCCTGGGAATCGCACGCTGGTTTGTCTTTGGCGGATCGTGGGGCAGCACTTTGGCTTTGTGCTACGCCATCAAGCATCCCAACCGGGTGCGGGGTTTGGTGTTGCGGGGAATTTACCTGGGAACCAAACGCGAACACGATTGGATGTACGTGGATGGTTCCTCCAGGATCTTTCCCGAAGCCTGGGAACGGTTCCTCTCCCATCTCCCTCAGGAAGAAAGGCACGATCCGGTATCAGCTTATTACCAGCGATTAACCTCCAGCGATTGGCACACCCAAATGGAAGCTGCCAATTACTGGTACGACTGGGAAGATAGCATTGTCCGCCTGATCCCGCGCCAAACGAACAGGATGGATGATGCGCATCTGGTGGCATTTGCGCGCATTGAATGTGCCTACATCTACAATAACCTCTTCCTGCCTGATGATGATTACCTGCTCAGGGAACTGGTGAATATTCCCGAGGTTCCATGCTGGATCACCCAGGGGCGATATGACGTGATCTGCCCGGTCACCGCGGCACTGGAACTCTCCCGTGTGCTTCCAAAATCCGAACTGCACATCATCTCGGATGCCGGGCACTCCATATCTGAACCGGGCATTGTGGACAACCTGATCGAGGGGATTGAATCCTTTTCGGAACGCTATTAGCTAAAGCGTCACTTTAATCCTCACACTGCATCAATAGTTGATAAGGAAAGCGAGGAAAAAATGGCCAACAAACAGACTAAGAAATCAACAAATAAACAGGCAAAGAAGAACATGAACGGAATTTACATCGCAATCATCGCACTGGTCGCAATTGTGGCTGTTATCCTGGCAGTGAAGTTCTTGCCGGGACAAACTGCTGACTCAACGGCCATACCGGCAACCATCAGCGTAAAGGATGCCGCCGAGCGCTTTGAAGCTGGTGCTTTCCTACTGGACGTCCGTGAACAATCAGAATGGGACGCGGGTCACGTTGAAGGCGCAGTTTTGATCCCCCTGGGGCAACTGGAAAGCCGCATCAGCGAGATCCCTGCCGACCAGGACGTATTGATCATCTGCCGCAGCGGTAACCGCAGCGGACAGGCGCGGGATATCTTAAGGGCTGCAGGACTGAAACGTACCACCAGCATTTCGGGAGGGATCAACGCCTGGATCTCCGCGGGTTTGCCTGTGGTTGCTGGCAATTAATAATAAAAATCACCCGGTTGATCGGGTGATAGAATTCCAATCACTTACTCCAGCCCGGATTGAACTGCCCGGGCTGTTTCTTCGTTAATTCCCGGAACCTCCGTCAGCTGTTCGAGGCTTGCACCGCGGATGCCTTCAATATCTCCAAACTTCTCCAACAACGCCTTGCGCCGTTTGGGTCCGATGCCGGGAATGGCATCCAGGCGGGAGGCGACGCCGATCTTACCGCGTGCTTTGCGGTGGGCGGTGATGGCAAAACGGTGGGCTTCATCGCGGATGCGCTGAACAAGGTACAGTCCCTGTGAGTGGTGCGGCAGGATGATGGAATCCTCTTTGCCGGGCTGGAAGATCTCTTCCTGCTGCTTGGCGAGCCCAATCACGGGAACAACGCCTTTGAGTCCAAATTGCTCAAGCACTCCCACTGCCCTGCCAAGTTGTCCCTTACCGCCATCCACCATGAGCAGGTCAGGCAGCACCGCGAAAGAAGGATCGGGCTTGACGCCCACCTGCTGCGCTTCCTGGGCAGCCTGCCAGCGATTGAACCTGCGGGTGAGCACTTCCTCCATACTGGCGAAATCATCTGGTCCGGTCACGGTTTTAATGTTGAAGTGACGGTAGTGTTTTTTGCTGGGGGTGCCCTGTTCAAATACAACCATGCCGCCCACTGATGCCGTCCCCTGCGTGTTGGAGATGTCGTAACACTCGATGCGGTTGGGGGGAGCAGCAAGTTCCAGCGCCTGCTGCAGCTCGCTGAGGGATTGGGTTTGCTTGTTTTTGTCAGCATCCCATTGAGTCCGCAACGCCTGCAGGGTTTCCACGGCGTTTTCAGTGGCCATTTCCACCAGTTCCTGCGCCGTGCCTGATTTGGGAACGCTCATTTCCACCTTTTGCCCACCCCGCCGGGTGTTGAGCCACTGGCGGATGATCTGCGCTTCCTCCACCTCATTGGGCAGCAGCACCTGGTCGGGAATGTACGCCGCCTCGGTGTAGAACTGCTTGATAAACTCACCCATCACCTGGTCATCCGGGATGTCTTCTGTGCCTTCCATGACAAAATACTCACGCCCCAGTAATTTACCGTTGCGGATGAAAAAGACCTGGATGCAGGCCTCGTTGTCAGCCCGGGCGATGGCGAGCACGTCCGAGTTGCTCTGGTCGCTGGTGATGACCTTCTGCTTTTCCACCACCCGCTCAATGGATTGAAGCTGGTCGCGGATGAACGCCGCCTTTTCAAAATTCAATTGGTCCGCTGCCGCGGTCATCTCCTGCTGCAGCCGGCTGACGATGGGGTCGGTGTAACCATCCAAAAAAGCGCAGAGGTCATTGATCAACTGCATGTATCCGGGTTGGTCAATGGCACCAATACAAGGACCGCTGCACAGCTTGATGTCGTAATACAAGCACGGCCTGGGATCTTTGCCCGTGATCTCACGGTCACATGTGAGATAGGGAAAAATGTGCCGCAGCAGATCCAGCGTTTGGTGCACCGCCCACACACTGGTGTAAGGACCAAAGTAACGCGAACCGTCTTTGAGCATCTGGCGTGTCACGGTCACTTTTGGAAACGGGTTGGCAAGGTGTACCTTGATGTAGGGATAACGCTTGTCGTCTTTGAGGCGCACATTGAAGCGTGGACGGTAGCGCTTGATAAGGTTCATCTCGAGGATGAGCGCTTCGAGTTCCGAGCCCACAAGGATCCATTCCAGGTCTGCGATCTGCGACACAAGCTTTGCAGTTTTGCGGTCCTGGTCTGCACGATCCTGGAAGTAGGAACGTACCCGGCTGCGCAAGTTGACGGCCTTGCCCACGTATATCACATCAGCCGAGGCATTCTTCATGATGTAACAGCCTGGCTTGATGGGCAGGGTATCTAGAATTCCCTTGATGTGGTCAGAAACCTCAAGCATGAATCGATTTTAACATAGGGCGAATATTTCGTGATTGGCGTGGATCAGACCAGGAGAATGCCCCTGCCTTCAACTGCCTCGCCAATACGCCAGAATGCGTTCCCCCCGGTTTGCATCAATTGCTCAAAAGCCGTGCAGTTATCTGGCGGCACTGCCAGCAGCAACCCACCGCTGGTCTGGGGATCAAAAAGCATCAATCGCTGGTAGTCAGCGATCTCACACTCAAAGGCGACTCTTTCCTTGTAGTACGCCTGGTTATCGTACGTTCCCCCGGGAAAGATGAATTGCATGGCATATGGCAACGCGTTCGGCAGCAGCGGGATGCGGTCAAATTTAAGACGCAACTGCACATTACTGGCTTCCGCCATTTCGCTGGCGTGGCCCAACAGGGAATAACCACTGATGTCAGTTGCCCCGCGCACTCCATTGGCAGCCGCAACCTGGCTGGCGGCGCCGTTGAGCGTCACCATCCAACGCACCGCCTCCTGCACGTCCGCAACTGCAGCCACCTGGCGCTTTAACGCGGTGGTGATGGTGCCAAATCCGATGGGCTTGGTGAGATAGAGTTTATCCCCCGGTCGTGCTCCGGCTTTGGTGAACATCCTGTCCAGGTTCACAAACCCGGCTACCACCAGTCCGTACTTGGGTTCCTTGTCCTGGATGGAGTGTCCGCCAGCAATGACCACCCCCGCCTCGCGCGCCACCTCGGCTCCACCCTGCAGTATCCGGCTCGAGATTTCAAGGCCCAGGTCCGGAGGAAGCGCGGCAATATTGAGCGCCAGGAAGGGCGTTCCGCCCATGGCGTATATGTCTGAAAGGCTGTTGGCAGCAGCGATGCGGCCGTAATCACGCGGGTCATCCACCACCGGGGTGAAAAAGTCGGTGGTGAGTACCAGCCCGCGCTGGTCATCCAGCTTCCATACCGCGGCGTCATCCGGGGACTGCAATCCCACCAGCAGTTCCGGGTAGAGCGCGGGGTCAAAGGTCTCCTGCATCGGGCGCAGCACCTGCGCCAGCGCGTCAGCGCTCAGCTTGGATGCTCAACCCGCGCAGTTGGAAAGGCTGGTCAGCCGGATCATTTTTCCGGATGGCTTAAGGGAAGGATTTTCCATGAAGTTAATTATAGCCGAGGGAGAATGAAAATCCGTATTTTTGGGTAGGGGCGCAGCGTCGCTGCGCCCCTACAAGAATTTATGTTTCTATAAATGTTGCACGTTCTGTTTCTTATATTTCCATCCAGATCGTCACCGGACCATCGTTTTCCAGCTCCACCAGCATGTGCGCGCCGAACTCCCCTGTCTGGGTGGGAACGCCCAGGGTGCGCAACTGGTCGACAAAATAATCCACCAGCGGGCTGGCAATCTCCGGCGGCGTGGCGTTGATGAACGAGGGACGGTTGCCCTTGCGCGTGTCGGCGAACAGCGTGAATTGGGATACCACAATGGCAGCCCCTTTGGTATCCAAAACCGAGAGGTTCATCTTGCCCTGCTCGTCTTCCATGATGCGCAGTTGGGCGATCTTTTTAGCCAGCGCGGCGGCTTTGACTTCGTCGTCTCCCGGACCTATGCCCAGGAGGATGACCAGGCCTTTTTGGATATCGGCCAGCAACTGACCAGCCACCGTTACCCGGCCGTAATTGACACGCTGTATCACTGCGCGCATCGTTTAATCCTGCGGCAGGCCAATGGACTTGCGCACCGAGACCATGGTTTCCTCGGCGATCACGCTGGCGCGTTTCGCGCCGTCGCGCAGCATGTCCCATGTGGCAGCCGGGTTTTGTTCAAATCCACGCCTGCGCTCACGCAGCGGGGCAAAATAGGCGTTCATGTTTGCGGCGAGCATCTTCTTGCAATCCACGCAGCCGATGCCGGCCTTGCGGCATTCAGTGTTGATCATTTCCACCTGCTCGGGCGTGGAGAAGATCTTGTGCAGGGAGAACACGTTGCACACGTCCGGGTTGCCGGGGTCGCTGCGCCGCTGCCGCGCGGGGTCGGTGACCATCTGCATTACGCGCGCGCTGGTTTCTTCAGCGGTGGCGGCGAGCTCAATATCATTGTTGAGGCTTTTACTCATCTTGTTCACTCCATCGATGCCCATGATCTTGGGGAAGCTGGTGAACTTTTCCTTGGGTTCCACAAGCGCGGTGGAATTGAAGTGGTAATTGAACGAACGCACAGCCTCGCGGGCAAACTCGATGTGGGGCGCCTGATCGATGCCCACAGGCACAAAGTTGGAGCGATACAGCAGGATGTCCGCGGCCATCAGCACCGGGTACCCCACCAGCCCGTAATTGACGTTGTTGGGGTTCTCGCGTACCTTTTCCTTAAAAGTGGGCAGGTCGGTTAGTTTGCCCAGCGGGGTGACCATGGAAAGGATGGTGTGCAGTTCCGTCACCTGGCGCACCATGGATTGGACGAAGATGATGGACTTTTGCGGGTCCATGCCAGCCGCCAGCCAGTCCCAGGCCATTTCCAGGGTGTTCTGCGCCAGGTCGCGCGTGGTTTCCAGCGTGGTCAGCGCGTGCAGGTCCACAATACAGTAGACGCAGTCGTAGTCCTCCTGCATTTTGACGTAATTGCTGATCGCACCGAAGTAATTGCCGATGTGCTGGCGCCCGGTGGGTCTTGCTCCTGAAAATACGCGGCCTTTTTTAGTCATATCAACCTTCCTTCAACAACTTTTTTACCAGGGCTTTTACCTCGCCCTGCTCGGCGTGACGTCCATTCTGTAATTTTGAGTAAATGAGGACGCCGTTAATGGTGATTTCAAACGCCCCGTCCCTTGACGGGATGAGGGTGATGCTTTTAATGCCCGGCTCGAAAGCCTCGAGAAGTTCAGCCGCCAAACTGACGGCACGCGGGGTGTAGTGTCAAACAATGCAGTATTCGATGGTGATGATCATGACAATCTCCGCTAATAGGGTGTGGTTATTATAACGTAAACCCCCAAGGCAAAACTTAAATAAAATTGAATGTATACTATTCTCAAGTAGAGGATATTGAATGTATCTGGCTGAGATTCATGGAAAAATATCAAGAGAAAATGAAAACAAGGAGGATATATTAACTTCCAATGTGTTTTCGTTCTTCAAATACTCCGATCGAAAAACCTTTCTGCTTCAATTATTAAGAAAATGGAACTTGAATGTATCTGAGAGAGAGGCAGAAAAAGCTGAATTCACTTTTTGGCCAGCCTATGATGATGGTACAGAGCCTGATTTACTGATCTTGGTAGGTCAATACTACTTACTTATCGAAGCAAAATACCGTTCTGGTTTTGGGAAGGAAACAGAGAAGCATCAACCTCAACTAGTTAGGGAAGTTAATCAAGGAAAAACCAATGCCGAAAAACAAGGGATGGTATTCAGATACATAACCATAACAGCAGACAGATACAAGAGACCTGAGCAGTATGGCGATTTTCCAAAAGAATTTGACCGCTTCCTAATTTGGTGCAATTGGCAAAGTATAACTCTGCTAATATTCCAACAATTAGAATCAACCCCTCCTTAAGCAGGTCCATTGAGGTTGTTTGCTCAAGATTTTTACACCCTTTTATTGAGAAAAAACCTTCGAAATTACGAGGGGTTAACAATTTTTAGAGATACAAAACGGATTCAAAAAGTTCCACCTGTGATCTATTTTCAACTCAACTCAGCGAAATTTCGGTATTATTTTATTGGTTATAGGGAGCCGCTCCAGAATGTCAAGAAAATAAATCCTATCAATAAACCAATATTCTTCAATGTTTAAAGGACTGAAATGGATATTAAAGAGATAAATGAACAAACCAAAAATGCATTTGACTTTATACAAAAGCTTTATTTAGAAACATCCTTTTTGATAAAAGAGATTGAAGGATTATTATCAGAGCAAGAAGAAAAATTCCTAATTGTGAGACCATCAGGTTATCAAGTGGTAGCATCAAGTTCAAATGGTCTTGACCCTAACTTGGTGAGTTACTGGTTTTATAAGAAATTATCGGTTTTCTTTGTTCCTTCTTCGATGATTCGCCTCGTAAAGGGGCAAACAGAGACAAAATTTTCCGAAAATCTAAAAATCTTAGTTTATAGATTTGTTTTTATCGATAATGAAATTGATGAACCCTCAATATTCTATGGTTTCTTGAAGAATATTAATAAGACTAATCCAGAAAAGGAAATGCCTAGCAAATTTGAGCATGCCGTTAGCAGCGTAGAAGCTAAATTACCAATAAAAACAGGGCGATTTGATTATAAAGATTCAAACATAAAATTCGACATCGATTTGGCAAGAGCGAATTTATTCAGCATAAACACAAGTGAAGAAATAGTTAGTAGACTCATCAAACCATCCATAATAAAGTTTAATGGTGAATAGAAACTTGATGTTTAACACTCCCATTATTAAGCGCTTCTTTGACCTGCTCTGCAGCAGCCTGGCACTCCTGCTGCTCTCCCCGCTGCTGCTGATCCTGGCACTGCTGGTGTGGCTCACCTCCGGCTGGCCGGTGCTCTTCACCCAGCCCCGCCCGGGCAGGGGCGGCCGCATCTTCCGCATTTACAAGTTCCGCACCATGCGCGACGCCTTCGACGCGCAGGGCACCCCCCTGCCCGACGCCCAGCGTCTCACCCGCCTGGGCAGGTTCATGCGCGCCTCGAGCCTGGACGAGCTGCCCGAACTGGTGAACGTGCTCAAGGGCGAGATGAGCCTCGTCGGTCCGCGTCCACTGCTGCCACAATACCTGCAGCGCTACTCCCCCGAGCAGGCCCGCCGCCACGAAGTGCTGCCCGGCATCACCGGTTGGGCACAGGTGAACGGCAGAAACGCGCTCTCCTGGGAGGACAAGTTCAAGCTGGACGTGTGGTACGTGGACAACTGGAGCTTCCGGCTGGACATCAGGATCATCTTCATGACCATCGGCAAGGTCTTCAAGCGGGAGTCGATCAACGCCCCGGGGGACGTGACCATGCCCGAGTTCATGGGCTCTCAAGAAAGCAAAAAATAGGGCGTCCACCCGGACGCCCGCTCGTTTTTTATTGGATGCTGAAGGGGTAGATGATCCCGGCTGCCAGGTTGGCAGCGGTTTCGTTGAAAGCCTGTATCTTGCCCGGTGAAATGATTGTTTCATCGGTGAATGAAACGATCTGCACCCGGGCTGCCACGCTTGTGCCACCCGTCCCGGCCAACGCCTGTGGCAGCAATTGCTGCAGTCCCGGCAGCGCATCCGCCCCCACTAAAGCGGTGAAGCGCTCCGCGAGCGGCGTGCCTTCCCTGCCCACCAGGGTCATGCCCTGTACAGTCAAAGAATCCAGCACCTCCGGCAACGCCGCGGATGGATCCACGTAAACGGCTTTTACAAAATATTCAACCAGCTGGTTCGTCTGCGCCTGCCAGCCACCTGCACCTGCCTGTGAAACTTCTGCAGCCACCAGGGGGAAGTAGTAGAAAGGTGCGTAGGTGGAGGTGCATTGCCCGCAAAGATAACGCCCGCCGTTTTCAAAGGCGTCGCTGTAGTCCGCGCCCAGGGCGGTGTCCGAGGGGATCAGCCCGGCAGCGCGCCAGTCCCAGGCGATCTGCATGGTGAGGTAACCAGCCATGAATGCCACGTCTCCGGAATTCACCCTGACAGCAGAGAGGTTGGCGCGTCCAGCCGGGTCCACGTCGCCAATGACGATGTACTGGGTTTGTGGAGCGGATGCTGCCAGGTTGTCCAGGTCATTGGGAACGCCGTTGAAGACCACAATGCGCGTCTCAGCGGTTGGGGGCACCTGGTCAAGGTTGGCCATGGTTTCAAAGATTAGCGCATTGGAAGTCGCGAATTCAGTCAACAAGGTTACAACACCAGTCGCTGCGGCACCGTTGGGGTCCACCAGCACCATGCGCTGCAGCGCAGCGGTTGGGCTGGGCTCGGGCGTGGGTATCGCGGGTTCAGGCGTGGGTTGCGGTGCTGCTGTTGGTTCCGGTTTGCAGCCTGTTGCCACCGAAAAGAGCAGAAGAATGACAAGCAACTGGATGAAGAACCGGGAATGGTTGTGTTTGCGCATGCAAGAATTTTACCTTAGATGGCGTTTTAATGACTGTATTATAATAAGCACATGTTCACCCTGGCCATTCCCGGACGCGACACCCTTGAGATCCAACAGCTTGTGTGCGATGTAAATGGCACACTGTCATGTGACGGTGTGCTCATTCCCGGCGTCAAAGAATCCCTTCAGAAGCTGAGTGCCCTGGTGGAAATTCACCTGCTCACCGCGGATACGCTGGGCAAACAAACCGAGATCGAGTCGGCATTGAAAAACATCATCACCTGCTCCACGCGGCTCAGCCCCGGTGGCGAAGCCGAGCAGAAAGCCGAATACGTGCAAAAGCTCGGGGCTTCCGGCGTGGCGGTGATCGGGCAGGGAACAAACGACCGCCTGATGATGAAAACCGCCGCCCTGGGCATCTGCATTCTCTCCCCCGAAGGGTCGGCTGTTGAAACCCTGTTAAATGCTCACCTGGTCATGCCTGATATTCTGTCTGCGCTTGACCTCTTCCTCCATCCCTCCCGATTGAAAGCCACACTGCGCCAATGAGCGACCTTCCCGAAGGATTCACCCCGGTCGAACCACCTCCCAGCCGTATCGATGAATCCCGCCGCAGACGCCGGCGGAAAATGCTCATCCCTGCCGGCAAGAACGAACGCGCGCTGTTCGTCACCGAAGTGGCCAGGCGTCTTGTTCCGGATGTGGAATTCTTTGGACTATCCATTCTCAGCGGATTGGTTCTTTCATTGGCGATCCTGCTTGACAGCCCCGCCTTCTTTGTGCTTGGAGCGCTGGTCGCGCCTTTCATGGTTCCAGCGGTGGGACTTGGGTTTTCGGCGGCGGTTGGATCGTTCAGTTTCTTCCTCCGGTCTGTTGGTTCTCTGCTCATCGGAGCCGGTTTTGTATTCCTCAGCGGCATGCTGGGAGGTTGGATCTCCAGGTTATTCATAGCCCTGCCGCTCACACACGCCCGGCACTTCACCACGTTTTCGGTGCCTGATTTCATCCTGCTTACCATCGGCGTGGGCATGGCGCTCTACCTGACCATCAAAGCGCCCAAACAACGCCCCTTGCTGGCGAGCTTCCCTCTGGCTTATGAGATCTACGCCCCGGTTGCAGTGGCGGGGTTCGGGCTGGTCAACCGAGCAGAAGGATTTTTCCTGGATGGGCTCAAGGTCGCCGGAGTGAACATTGCCTGGGTCATCCTGGTGGGCACCCTGGTGCTGGCAGTGTTGAAACTGCGCCCGGTAACTTTCTTTGGTTACCTGCTTACCGCCGTCATCCTTGCCACCGCGGTGTACACCCTTGTGGTGTCCAGCGCGTTGGGATCTACGCTGGAAAAGCAGGTGGCACCCTTCCGCACGACTGAACCCTCCCCGGTGGTGGTGGTGGAAAAGCCCACCCGCACCCCCAGGGTGGTCATTAGCGACCCCACAAAAACACTCCCAATTGAAACCCCAACCCCCACGAACACGCTGGTTCCCACTCACACCCCAACCACAACCATCACACCCAGGCCAACCGCGGTTTGGGCGAAGGTCTTTAGCGCCCAGGACGTGGGAGTGATCATCCGCGCAGAACCGGGGTTTTCAAGCCCGCAACTGCTCAGCCTGCTCAACGATTCACCCGTGCAGGTGCTGCCCGAAGTGGAATACGCCGAGGGCGTCTATTGGGCGCACGTTTTACTGGAAGACGGCCGGGATGGCTGGATTGCACGTAACCTGCTGATAACAGCAACCCCCATACCTTAGAACATCACTGGAGATAGAGCATGACGATCCATTTTGGCACAGATGGCTGGCGGGCAGTAATTTCGGACACGTTTACATTCGCAAATTTACGCCAGGTGGCGCAGGCCATTGCTGACGCCGTGGCTTCAGAAGACTGGATCAACGGCACACCCCTTGATCACACACCGGATCCCAAGAAGATCGTTGTGGGTTTTGATACCCGCTTCCTTTCCGACCGCTATGCCACAGAGGTGGCGCGTGTGCTGGCTGCCAACGGGTACCAGGTTTTCCTTGCCCAGGCGGACGCACCTACACCGGTGATCTCTCACGCGGTGAGCAACCTCAACGCCATCGCGGGGGTGATGATCACCGCGTCTCACAACGCTCCGCGCTACAACGGCATCAAACTCAAATCTGCCTACGGCGGCTCAGCCCTGCCGGAACAATGTCGCAAAGTGGAAGTGTACCTGAACGACAATGAACAACGCGCGCGGGGACCCAACCTGATGGACCTGGACCAGGCCCGTTCACTGAAATTGATCCAGCGGTTCAACCCCATCCCGGTTTACTACGAGCATTTGCGCAAGTTAATCGATTGTGACGTGATCGCTGAGAATCCCCAGCGGTTTGTCATTGATTCCATGTACGGTTCCGGACGCGGCGTTATCCGCGGCTTCCTGCAGGGTTCCGGCTGCGAGATCACCGAGATCCGTGGCGAGATGAACCCCGGCTTTGGAGGTGTTCACCCTGAACCCATCGGGCGTTACCTGGGCTCCCTGGCTGGAGCCATCGGCGCCGGCATGGGCAGTTTTGGCATCGCCACTGATGGCGATGCTGATCGAATCGGCGCAATGGATGAGCGCAGCAATTTTGTTGACCCGCACAAGATCATGTCCCTCGCGCTGCGCTACCTGGTGGAAAAGCGCGGGCTGACCGGTTCAGTCGTGCGCACTGTGTCCACCACGCGCATGATCGACCGCCTGGCAAAGAAATACGGACTGACCGTCCATGAAACGCCAGTGGGTTTCAACCACATTGCGGATTACATGATGAAAGAAAAAGTGCTCATCGGCGGCGAGGAATCCGGGGGTATCGCCTTCCACGGTCACATTCCTGAAGGAGATGGCGTGATCATGGGGCTGCTGATTGTGGAAATGGTGGCAGAGGCAAAAACGACATTATTCGAAATGGTAGAAGACCTGCAAAAAGAAGTTGGTCCAGTATTCTACGAACGCATCGACCTGCGTCTGAAGTATCCCGTGGCAAAAGACAGGATGGTGGCAAAACTGGTGGAAGAACCGCCAGCCAGCCTTGGCGGGGAAAAACTGGTGGAGGTTTCCACCATGGACGGCGTCAAGTACATCTTTGCAGATGATTCCTGGCTTCTCATCCGCCCCTCCGGCACCGAACCCGTGCTGCGTGTCTACGCCGAAGGACGTTCGGCCGACATGGTGAAGGAACTGCTCAAATACGGCGGAATAATTGCCGAGAACATCTCATAATTCGATTGAAGTGAAAAGACAGGACCTTTTTTGAAGGTCCTGTTTTTTGATCTTGAAGGTCAGGAAAGCCGTTTCTTGCGGCTGAGGATGATGGTCGTCAGCAGTAACAGGGATGAAATGGCCAGGAACGGCAGACCGATGTCATCTGCAAACCCGGTATCGGGTAATTCAGTGACTGTTGCGGTTGGCGTGGATGCTGCCGCTTCGGTCTGAGCAACCATGGTCTCCGTTGCCGTGGGTTCCGGTAAAGAAGTTGCCGTGGGATCCGGAGTAGCCTCCATTGTTACCGTCGGTTCTGGCAATGCTGTTTCCGTTTGGGTTGGTTCAATCTCAACTTCTGCCGTTTCAGTAGGTTGCAAGGTTTCCGTTTCCACCGGTGTCAACATGAACTCAGAGGCATCCACCGTCGGTTCAATCTGTGCGGCTGTTTCAGTGGCTGTTGGGAACGATTCTGTCTCAACTGGTTCTGCTTCCGGGGTCTGCTCGATCGGAAGTTGTGTCTCGGTTTCTGCAGGTGTCAATCCAACCACCTCAGTTATTTCAGTTGCCGGAACAGGGGTGTTTACTGGAAGGGCGGTATTGGTGCTGACGATTACGGGTTCAGTGCTGGTTGGTTCTGCCGGCACCGGGGTGTCAGCGGGAACGACAGGTTCTTCTGTTTCAATCTCAGACTCGAACACCTTTTCGGTGGGAGCTGCCAGGGCAAATTGTTCTGCAACCATCGCAGTTGCAGTCTGCCCGGCGCTGATGACCACGGCGGAATCCGGTTTTCCGGAGTTTAACAATGAAGTAACATACCTGGGTCCGTACACAAACAAAGCAGCCAGTCCAGCCAGGAAGATGAGTCCCAGAATGACCGCAACCACGCCAACACCTCGCTTACCCGACTGACGCATGGGGGCGGGAGGAGTGTATTCCGGGAAATCCCCGGGGGTGTAACTATCATCATTGTAATTAATTAGTGCCATACTCATCCTCCTTTACACCCTCAATGGGGTGAAAGGTATTCATTTTAATAATATCAAGATTAACCAAAGGAACAAGGTCCAATTTTCCGTTTTCGAATTCCACTTCAGCAGCTTTACAGGTCAATCCATTTGGCAGCGCGACAAGTCCTGGAAGGACCTTTACGAAAGTTCCAAATCTTCCGGTATTTTCGCTTGCGTGCACCCTCACGGTACATCCTGTTTGAAATTCCTGTAATGCCGGCATCACAACCCCCGGTTTTTCGTGGGGAATGATCACTTCCGGTCGCACACCCTTGAGCCTGTCCCACTTCGCAGCCATGAGACTCGCCGCCTCGCCGATATTACTGATCAAGAGTTCCCTCATGTTTTCGTCTAGCCCAAAATCGCCAAACCCATTCAACAGGATGATGGGGTAAGGTTGTTCCTCAGCAGTTGAGATCAGCGCAGAAGACATGCTGCCCAGAACAAGCCCGGCAATCCCGGCCAAAGCCGCTTGATTCAAGACCTCAGCCGAATGACAGTGATCTCCTACAACTACTTTTCCACAAATGTCAGCAATAACCAGGGAAGGATTGACCTCTCCCAGGCAAAACTCATCGTCAATAACCAGTTCTCCCGCACCAAACCTGCCGTTTCCCCATACTCCCTGTAGAAGCGCCGCGTCCGATTCGATGACCACACCTTTGTCAAGTTGCATATCCACAACGGTGCCGGGGTAGCCCGAGAACAGTTGAACACGCTGGTCCTCTGCCCCGATGAGCACCCTGCCATCCACAATCGTGATCACTTTGCCTGGTCCAGGAGTGCGGAGAATGCGCGGTAAAAAACCCTTCGTTTGCGCAATGATGTCATCCTTTTCAAGGGTATCCCCTGGTTTACGGATGATCAAGCGTTCAGCATCCTCTGGTGTTTTTGTGTGCAGGGCACTGAATACATCCACAATGAAGTGACCGCTTGGGATTTGTTCCTCAGCCAGCACGTCCAGGGACCCCACCATCTGTCCGGCCTTTACCTTCACCACCCCGTGGACAGGAAGTTCCCGGTTGCGTTGCAAGTGAATGGATGGGTGGAAGATACTAACTTCTGCTGGCATTATTACTCCTGAGATTACTGTTGCAACTTATGTGCCAAGAAGCCCTATTCACTGAACTGCCAGCTTTTCAACAATTCCCGTCGTTGGAAGACGTTTTCCGGTAGATCCAATGGGCGTCCACGGGCGTCGATCACCACCCCGCAAGCGCCGCCTGTCACATTAATCGGAGCATGGGTAACATCCACATCTTCGATTTCCAACCGGCGTAGTTTTCGCAAATGCAGCTTTGCCTGTTCTCCGTACTTCAATGGCAAAGCCACGATCGTTCCCTGCTTGACCTTCACAGCGGGGGTCATCCCATTTGAGACTTCAAGGCGGGCTGAAAGAACCGGGGTTCCCGACCTGCATTTGCAGGCTGCGTTGATGACAGTTGCCAGGTGGGTGAACGCAGACGTTTCCAACACCTGGGCAGCCAGCACCGGGTTCAAACCGGCGGCAGCCCCCAGCATGGGCGCAATGGCATGCCTGTCCAGGATCACCGGAGTTACCCCCAGGGGTTGAATGCCGTCAAGGATCGCCAGCAATGCCTTCCTGGGGTCAGGCACGCGGTTCAGGATTGAACTGGATACCAGGATGGGTTCAAACCGGGAGGAAGGGACGTTTGGCTGCTGCAGGAGTTCAGCCATCAATCGGCGCAACACCTGCCGCACAAGAGCAAGTTCCACCTCGAGGTCATGATTGCTCAGGGGGACTGATGCAGGGAACAGCGACTGCTGCCAGAGAGCGTCCTGTACCTGTCCTTCGCTTTGAGAACCATCCAACCATTGGGTGATCTCCAGGATCGATGAATCTCGCAGTAATTGTTCAACACCAGCACCCGTACCGTAAGGAACCTTGACAGCGCTGCTTTTGGACTGATTTGAATAGCAGGCAAATGAACTTGAAGCTCCAAGGTCAACACCCAGCGCACCTTTCAGGGGATCGTACTTATTGCCCAGGAACCTGATCACCCTTGAAAACCCCAGGTTGGACGGGATTGGCGGTACACTGCAGTCCCGCCTGATTTCCTTCAACCCGCCGATTCTGGAAGCTTCCAGCTCCACCAGCATCTCCCCCAAATCCGCCTGTGCCGGTTCCAGCCTTTCCGTATCGATGTCGGGTCTAATGTTGGCAGAGACCCGCACTTTGGTGTACCGGTCGAGTGTGTTTTTTATCTTCTTACTTAACTTTGAATTCCCGCAATAAAACACGGCAGGTCGTCTCTGCCTGGGCGTCACCTGTAGCATGAACGAGATCAGGCGGGTCATCTGCATGACCGATCGGCTTGCCCCGTCTTCAGTCCCCCCGCCAAAAAGCAACAAATCCGGCTTTGCGTTGAGCATCTCATCCATCTGCACATGTGCCTTGCGGCGATCATTGATGCCGATGCTATCCATCACCTTGCCTGTCATCGACGTCGCCAGCCTGTTCACAGATGCCAGCGACATGTCATCCAACAATCCCAAAGTGATCACCCTCAACGGCAATCCGCAGGAGGTTGTCAGCACCAGCTTGCCCACGCCCTCCCCTTCCTTTGAAGCCCCCACCAACAGGTTGCCTTCCGGATCCAATAACTTCGCCCCGGTTGTATCTTCCAGCGTTTTTACTGCCTCAACAATGGCCTTTTGGGCATCCCGGTCAGGGGCATAGATCGTTGACCCTGCCTCCCCGGTAGCGATGATGCGGTAACCCCCTTCAACGATATCAAAGAGGACTGCCCGGGTGTTCACCGACCCGATGGTTAGCCCTAAAACTGACGAGGTATTGCTGATGATTTTACTCATACCCATTTATTTGACTAACAAAGATAAGGTATTCAACAGAAAACTTGAACGTTCCACCAGGGCAGAAATCGCTGCCGTAAGCACACCCGCGAATACGGCTCCCAGGGTGATGGCCACAAAGAGCTTGCCAATTCCTGCAAAGATGCTCACGATTATTGGCCGGCGTGGCTCCTTGTTGGCTCTCTTTGTCGCGCTGAAACTAAAGTAAGCCAGGCTCGAGATGGTGCCCAGCAGGAAGAACGATGCTTCAGCGATCAACAGCCACTGCGGTCCGCCGGCGATCATTTGCGGACCAAAACCTGAAAGGGCAGCCTTCACCTGTCCGAACAACGTCCCCACAACTGCCCCACCAACAGCAACAGCAGCCCCCACCCCCACGAGCAGCGCCATTGAAGTGTTCGCGTAAGGCGAAAGTCGGGGAGAAAGCTTTAATAACAACAGACCGGACAGCACAGCCGGGACAATGGTGAGCAAATTACCCTGGTAGATGGGAGCAACCAGTCTGGCCAGGATCACCTGGTAGACAATGATAATCGTGAAGTACCCCAGGCTCACCCCCACCAGCAAGGCAGAAACAAAACGAAAGAAGGGATTGTCTCCCAGCAGGTAACTGAAAACCAGCAAGGTAAGGACAAAACCAACCACCGTCATGATCAATTCGCTGTCAAATCTCAACAAGCTGACCTCAACCTCTATCCGAAGACATCGATTTGAAAATAAAATAACTCAACCCGCCGACCAGGATCAACATTGCTACCGCCAGCAAGGTCAATTGATAGGAAGCAAAAAGGCTGCCGGGACTTTGGCTGTTTTGCGCCAGGCGGTCAAAGACCAACGCGCCATAGACCCCGGAAATGATGCCATCCACCTGACCGCTATCGTAATAAGGCTGCAGCATGGGTGCGGCCTGAGCGCTAACCACCATCAACAAGGGAGTGGAACCCAGCGCGGGTGCCACCTGTTCCACCCAGGCTTTTGCCGTTTCGGCGCTGTCTGTGAACACAAGCACGCCGCCAAAATCAGACAGTCTCCCCAGGCTTTTTAACATGGGAACGTCACCAGAAACTTGAAGTTCCGTGGTGTAAGGCAATGCCTTCTTCCAGTCCTCCGCGAGCGACATCAGACCGATCGTCCCGCCGGGCAGGTAGCCCAGGTTGACGATCCCCCCGCCAGGTGCGGGGTTTATCTCTTTCAGAAGGTCACGTGCGTATTCCTCCATGATCACTGAACCAAATAGGTTGGTGGACATGATTGTGATGGGCAGGTTTCTGGACAACGCGGGCGCGAGAACATAGCGGCTGATCCACTTCATCTCGCCAGTGGAGGCGGCTTCAAAGTCGGCTGCCACCAATACCGGCCGCTGCGGGGTGAACTGTTGCATCACCTGGAAGGCAGACACCACCTCGTTGGCGTATAACTTCGGTGCCACTCCAGGTGCACCCGAAAACAGCAAGGGGATGAGGAGGGCCAGAAATATGAATATGGCGACCAACAGCCTGGAAATCCAGGCTCTACCTGCTCGCAGGCCAGCATCCGCCGCCTTCCCTGGCGGGGGTGCTTCGAGCAATTGCCTGAACAGTTCGGCGTTTTCGCGCTGGCGGTCACTGACCAGCAAGTCTTCCCCCAAACCCCCAGGCAGGTCGGCGGTGGATAAACCGGCATTACCTTGAGTGTCCAACAATCCCTGCTCCGCTCCTGACTGTAGGTTGAGCCCGTATGGCTTTCGTGCCCCATCTTTTCCAGTGACTGCAGCTGCATCCGATGGATGCCATGCCGGGAAAACTCCGATGCCCCTTACCTGACTGGTATCTTCGATTTTGGCAGGTGCGACCCCAACAGCAGGGAGATCCTCCCCTCCCTGGAGAGAAGGTTGGATTACTTCTTCAGTGCCACCCTCACCTGGTTGGGACACTCCCTGGAGGTTGCCTGTAAAACCTTCCAGCGAATCCTCACTGGAGAGCGCCGCTTGACTGAACTCTGGTGACGCTTCAGGACTTGACTGCGGTTCTGTATTGACATTATTCGATTCCAGTAGTTGCTGGCCGGGTTCACCGGCTGTGTTGCCTGTCTGATCGGGGATGTCGGCTTCGGCTGAATCCTTGGCCTGTTCTGAACTTTCTCCATCCTCAACCGGTTTCCCCTCTCGCAACAGCCTGGCAATTCTTTCCTTTTCACGGATGCGCAAGAGCCAATCCGGCACGCGTTCGACATTTCTGTCTTTCTGCTCGCCGGACGGTTCGCCAACGTCTTTTACATCGTCAGGGGGTTGCATTCCCGGTACAGCCGCAGGTAGCACCGCACCGCAAAACCAACAGCGCTCTGCTCTTGCATCGTTTACCCGGTTGCACACCACGCAAATAACGTCAGCCATCGATTTACCCGTTGTAAGGACGGTCGGTCCCAAGCAGCACCCGGATGCCAGTTACCAGGCTGCCAAGCGCAATCCCCAGCAGGATACCCCTGGCTCCCGCAACCGGAAGCTGGTGCAACCCGGATAGGAGGTATCGAAGCAGAGGGATATCAGTTGAAAATGCCAGTATTCCTGTGTTCAGGACGAGGGAAAAAATAACCGCAAAAAAGAAAATAAAACCCATAAAATTCCGGTGCCGCTGCAGGATCTTGATGCTCGCGTAAGATAGGCTAATGGCGAGCATCGCCATCAGGCTGGTTTCTATCGGCACCGCCACATCCGTTACGATGCTTTTGAAGGACACGCTCGAAGGTCCGGAGATGATCCCCACCACAAGCGTCCCCAGGAATGCCAGCAAGACCACCAGGCTAAACATCTTCGGCGTCCGGGGTTCTTTCAACTTTTTCCAGTGCACCATGAAAACCAGGTTAATGATTGCCACAAGCCCGGCTATCCCGCTAAGGATCAACGCCCAGTTCAACAGGGGAGTTCGCAAAGATTGCAGCCCCTCGTTCGGAATGAAATATCCCAGGAGGACGATCGCCCCGGAAATGATTGCCACAATGATGTTCACCAGTTTCATATTATCCCCAGCACTTTTAAGACAGCGGCGGTAACAAGACCCAGGCACAACAGCAACCGTAAAATGTCCTGAACCTTAAGACTGGCGAGAAATGAGGGCTTTGCTGCCAGGTAAGCAGGGAGGGCAAATAACTCCTCGCCAATGAGCACATTAGAGCCGGCGGCGAAAAAGACGGATTGCCCCACCAGCGAATCGCTCACCGCGAGCGTGAACTTGTCTGGTGAATCATTTCCAGTTGAAAGGTAGCCTGCCTCCGCACCGAAAGTACCGACCAGTAAGTTGGTGGTCAAACCAGGGTCACGCATCAGATCCATGGTGCCCATGGCGTAGCTAAAGGGTGTGACGCCTGTCAGCACGCCGTGGTCGGGGTCATAAAGGTCACGGGTATTGGTCTCGGTGGAAACAGAACGCAGTACATCCTTACTAAGCAGGGAAACCGAACCGTCACCACCCGTCGCGAGCGGGGGGTGATCACTGGTGGAGCTGGCGAGGCCGAGTCCCAATAAAGTATTGACACCTGATAGAGAAGTGGTGCTGGAGGCATTGGTGAGCGGTGAATTGCCAAGCCCAATGTGAACGCGCGTTCCAGCCTCAACGGAAAGCCCCAGTGCCCGCCGCAACCTGGAAACCTCCGGGATAAGGCGGATGGTCGATGCCTTCCCGTTGCGGATTCTACTGGTGAACATTAGGATTCCTGCCCCTGTCAGCAGTACAACCCCCAGGCCGATCAGCGATAACAGAGGTGTCATTCTGCCCCTCTTTCACGCACGTAACGCAGGAAATCACGGCTTTCATGGGGATCTTCCACCAGGTCAGCAAGGGCGTTTAAGGATGATCTTGTAACCGGTCCAAAAAAGGGAGCAGAAGCGTTAAGCAGCGTGGAAAAAACGTACCGGACTGGAGCGATGCCTTCCAGTAAAAGGCTGGACAACTCAACCAGTTCTTTGGATTTCAGTCTATTCGCCCACCCGGACCAGTAAGGATTTTCCATGAGTTTTTTATGAGTATAGCATACTCTTTTTTTGAACCGGCAAAACCGTTTGTTGCACTTTTTTGATACAATCTTCTTAACCAGATCTTATTTCAGGCACACGACAGGAGAAGAAGATGTCCTTTCTTGGTTCCCTTTTCAAACCTGCTCCTTTCCCCCCCCAATCCCGAGAAAAAGTGACCAGGTTGGTTGAAGAACTGATCACGATCGGCATCAAGGAAGATTACCTGTCGGAACGTCCGGGAGGCGGATTCAATGCCCAATGCCGCCACCTGCGCACGCGCGCGATTGGCCTGGATTTATTCAATATCGGAGGTCTGGATTTGATGCTTTGGGCTTATCAAAAGGTGAAGAGAAAAGCAGGAAAAGTGCTGGCTTCACACCTGGAATACGCCTGGACGGATATCGGCACCTGGCAGGCGTAAAACTCGACTGGACGCCAAAAACTCATTAGCTGGTTTTTAGATAAGCCTGCATGATCTTTTGCATGCGGGCTTTCCATTCATATTGGTTTACATCCGACAAGGCTTGGGCAGCGAGTGCCTGGCGTTTGCCCTCGTCTTTGACCAGCGCTTCAAATCCTGCAGTCAGGTCCCCCAGGTCTTCGGGAGTATAGAAAACAGCGTTGGTTTCGTTCAGCACCTCGCGCAGGACGGGCAGGTCACTGCAGAGGATGGCTCTTCCGGCAGCCATATACTCAAACAATTTCAGCGGGCTGTTAACCGCGGCAATGTCACCTCCACGGCTGCCTGCTACTTTGCGGCTATAGGGGATGAGCAAAATATCGGCTGCAGCCTGGTAAAGGGGTAATTGAGCGTTCTTAATGAAACCGGTCAGGGTCACATTTTTCAATCCCTCTGTTGACAGTTTTTCCTTCCAGTCTGCAACCGCTGCAGCCGTTCCGCCAATCCACAGGAAATGAACCTTTGGAAATGCCCGCGCGAGTTCCACCAGGGCATCCAATCCGCGCCCCTCGTAGAAACTGCCGGAGTAGGCCGCGGTGAGACGGTCAGACAAGTTTAATTGTTCACGGGCTTCACCGGGAGTTGGCAGGTTTTGATACCGCTCCAGGTCAACACCGTCTGGAGCGATAATGAATTCATGATCCCCAACTGCGCAACCGGTGCTTGTGTCAGTCAACCGCTTGAGCGCGGATGTGATGTAGACCAACAACTTTTGCCGCCTGGAGCGGACGATGCTGCGATACAGCCTGGGACCTGCCTTTCCTGTGGGCAGATCATGCATTTCCAGGATGACCGACATGCCCAAACGCTGCGCAAACCACCCCACCCATAACATACGCGTGTACACCACCTCCGCCCCTGAACGTTGCGCGGCTTTGAGGCTGCGCCAGGCAAAATCAAGATGTCGCAATTTCCGCCACTCCGCCATGCGGCTGATGGGGAAACGCTCCTGGACGCCATATTCCGCGCTCAGTTGATCCCAGTTAATTGGAGCCCTTCCGGGAACATAGAGATGGACCTGGTTCCCGTTTTGCTGCAATGCCTGGCACACTTTCATCACCTGGATGCTGTTCGCTTTTTGTGAAGGGATCTCAGAAGTGGCGATGTAAGCGATTTTCACGCCAATTCCTCCTCACGAGACACATTTTCCATCTTGCGGATTAGCATCAGCCCAATAACCGTAAGCACGCCAACCGTGAGCAACAGGTTTGCAGTCAACAACCAGGCCTGGGCAGTGATTCCGAACTTGGGAACAAGGATGAAAGACAGTCCAATCTTCAGGACCGCGCCAACCAGGAGAATATACAGGGGGATGTTGGCCTTTCCAAAGGAAAGAAAAATCGACCTGTTCCAAAAAAGGACGTTGGAGATCCCGAAGCCAAACAGGAGGATCATGGTGGCAGGGTACGCCGGCACAAACTCCATACCGTAGATGAGTCCAATCAGCCACTTGCCGAGCACAGCCATCACAGTCAAAACCGCCAGCGTCCAGGCACCTGAGACCCAGGTAACCCGCCTGAGCAACCGGCGCAGTTGAGACCAATTTTTCGTCACCACGCTGCGCGTCATCTCTGGAAAAGTGGTGGCGATGAGTGGGGTAATGGGGTTCATCAGCGGGGCGACAATCCCCAGCGCCAGCTTATACAAACCTACCGCGTTTTTGTCCAGGAAAAAACCAACCCACAAAGGTTCGCTCTCAGTAGTCACCATCTTGATCGTCCCGCTCAGGTTGGTGCTCAACGCGAAGGAAGCCATTTCTTTGAAAGGCGGCAGGTCGGTCAGAGGAGCCTTCCACCAACCCGGGTGAAGGTGCTTGCGCAGGTAATAGAAAGCCAGGATGGCAGGGCCCATGCCGAGGATGATTTTTCCCGCCAGGTATGCCAATACCACTGTCAGGATCGTGCCATTGAAAATGAAAGCCATAATGACGATCACGGCGATGACAAGGCTCTGCACAAGATTAATGGCTGCCTGAGTACGAAAATGATTGGTGATCTGCAAAACGCCAAGGGAAGATTCGTTAATGAGATTTGCAAGGATGGCGAAGCTTAATATTCGGATCAGAGGCAGTACCGTCACATCCTTTGCGATGTACTCGGCTCCAAGGGGAGCAAGAAGCTGCATGAATCCAAATGCGACCACTGAGGTGATGGCTTCAGTGAGCATGCCAACTTTTACAACTGCTGCCGCCCGATGCGTGTTCTCTTCCGTCAGTTCTCTACCCAGAAAACGGACAATAAACTCACTCATACGAAACGAAAACAGGCGGTTCACGTTACTCACCAGCGCGGAAATGATGCTCACCATACCAAATGAGCCCACTCCCAGCAGGCGCGCAGCGAAAATGCTGTGGACCAGGCTGAGCAGCAGGCTGAGCGTGCTTGCGCTGAAAAGATAGCCGGTATTCTTTAGCACCCGGCTGAAAACCGGGTCTTGTTGCAGGAATAACCTGACCCTGGAAATCAAACGGCTCATGGGGTTAGAACATGGCGTGCCCACTCGCGATTTTCAAGGTACCAATCCACCAGCCGGTTGATGCCATCATCGAGTGAAACCTGCGGCTCCCAGCCGAGAACCCGGCGTGCCTTGGTGACATCCGCCCAGTTGGCTTCCACGTCGGCCGGATGGCGGGGGATGTAAATGATATCTGCCGCCTTCCCCAGCCGTTCCTCGATCTTGTGCAGGAGTTCGTTGATCGTGATGGTTTCGTGCCCGCCCAGGTTGATGATCTCATACCCCAACGGTTTGAGCGCCTTAACCACGCCATCGGCAATATCATCCAGATAGGTGAAGCCGCGCATCTGGTTGCCGTCCCCGGTGATGGTCACCTGCTTGCCTTCAGCGATCCATTGCGCAAAGCGGAACATCACCATATCCGGGCGTCCTGCCGGACCATAGACAGTGAAAAAGCGCACCACCGTCGCATCCAACCCAAACAGATGATGATAGGTATAAGCCATCACCTCGGCAGCCTTCTTGCTGGCAGCGTAGATTTGCAGCGGATGGCTGGAATCAGCCTCTTCCGGGGTGGGCAGCGGAGGGTTCTTGCCGTATATTGACGAGGTGGACGCCATGACCAGTTTGTTGACACCGGTCTTGCGGCACCACTCAAGGATGTTTAAAGTGCCTGCCGCGTTGGTTTGCAGGTAGGTCATGGGCATTTCCACAGCCTGCCGCACTCCAGCGCGGGCTGCCAGGTGAATGACGCCGGAAATCCCGGGGTGGTCATCAGAAAGCCGATCAAAGAATTCCGTATTGCAGATATCTTCCTTGATAAAACTAAAGGACTTCAACGTCGAAAGCTGCTGCAAACGCCACTCTTTCAGCCGCACGTCATAAGAGTCATTGAGGTTGTCCACTCCCACCACCTCGTGCCCATCCTGCACGAGACGTTGAATGACCCTGCGGGCGATGAATCCGGCGCACCCGGTGACCAGGTATTTTGACATTAGAGTCTCACCACCTTGGGGTTATTGATTCCTGCCTTACCCAGTGCGTTACGGGTATCCACGATGCATTTGGAATCTCGCAGGATATCTGCATAGTTGTATGCCTTGTGGTTGGTGACGATTACCACGCAATCCGCACTTTTCACCGCGGGCATCAGGTCCGGAACTGATTTAATTTCCCAACCTTCTTCCGAGATCCGGGGAATATAGGGGTCGTGATAACTGACCTTTGCACCCTTTTGTTCGAGCAGCCGGATCACGTCGATGGCTGGAGATTCCCGCAGGTCATCAATATCAGGCTTGTAAGCCACGCCAAGCACCAGAACGTTGCTCCCCTTGAGAGATTTTTCGTGATTATTGAGCGCATCCTGCACCTTGGTCAGAACAAAGCGCGGCATACTGGTGTTGATCTCCGATGCCAGTTCGATGAACCTGGCAGTGTAATTTAATGATCGCAGTTTCCAGGAGAGATATAGCGGATCGATGGGAATGCAGTGTCCGCCCAGTCCCGGGCCGGGATTGAAGCGCATGAAACCGAAGGGCTTGGTGGAAGCAGCGTCAATCACTTCCCACACGTCCACTCCCAGGCGGTCGCACATCAATGCCAGTTCGTTGACAAACCCGATGTTGATCATACGGAAAGTGTTTTCCAATAACTTGGCCATTTCAGCCACTTCTGTTGAAGAAACCGGCACCACTTTATCAAGTGCTTGCGCGTACCAGGCAGCCGATACCTCGGTGCAGTTGGCCGTCATGCCGCCGATGACCTTAGGCGTGTTCTTGGTGGTCCAATCCTCACGGCCTGGATCAACCCGTTCAGGAGAGAATGCCACAAAGAGATCTTCGCCGATCTTGAGACCGCTTTTTTCCGTTAAAGTGGGCAGAACCAGTTCACGCGTGGTTCCGGGGTAAGTGCTGGATTCGAGCACCACCACCATGCCCGCGTGGACGTAAGGCGCAATACCCTCAGCGGCACTGATAATGAAAGAAAGATCCGGGTCTCCGGTTTGGCGCAGGGGTGTCGGCACGCAGATGGCCACGGCGTCGATATCGTGCAGCACGGAATAATCAGTGGTGCCCCGCAGCCTGCCTTCAGCTACCAGATTCTTGACCACAGAGGTTGGCACATCCATGATGTAACTTTCGCCCCGGTTCAAGGCATCCATTTTGGGCTTGATGGGATCAATACCCGTCACATCAAAGCCCGCAGAGGCAAAGACAGTGGCAAATGGCAGCCCCACATACCCCATTCCCAGTACAGCTACTCGGGCAGTTTTATCCGCGAATTTTTGCAGCAATTGTTTTTTGTAGTCCATCATTCACCTGCATTCATTAGAATAGGGTAAGTTGCTCGGGTGGTTCTTCGTCATTTTTCACTGTGTAAGCAGTTACTGGTGTTTCCTGCACAGAGGGCGTGGTTCTGCCAGCGCTGCGTGCTTGCTGGATGGCCTGCGGTAAACGCCTGAAATCATCGATGACCACAGGCTTTAATGAGGGCTGGTGCAACGCAGCCGCGGGATGGTACATGGCTACCACCAGGCGGTCGCCCACCCAGGTTGCCCTTCCATGGATCTCGCTAATGCGGGCATTGGGCAGGTACTTGCCCATGGATATTCTGCCAAGGGTGACGATCACACATGGGTTCAACACCTCAATTTGCCGGTCAAGGTAAGCAGCGCATGCCCCCAGTTCTTCGGGCAGCGGATCGCGGTTACCCGGAGGACGGCATTTCACCACGTTGGCGATGAAAACCTCGGAGCGTTTGAGGCCTGCGACTTCCAGCAGTTCATCGAGGAACTTGCCAGCCTGCCCCACAAAGGGTCGTCCTTGCTCGTTCTCGTAAAACCCGGGGCCTTCACCAACGAACATGACTTCAGAATTAGCCGGACCCTCACCCGGGACAGCATTCTTCCGTGAAAAGTGCAACGGGCATTTTTCACAGGATGAAACCTGGGCAGCGATTTCTTGAAGGACTTCAGCGGGGTTCACTCATTTCCTCCACAAACTGGATGTTCTACACCAGAATAAATCCTATTTTACTCTACTGCAAGCTTTCCAGAAGAGATAAATCAATTCGGTTGAGGTCCATTAGAATTGCATCCTCATAATTATCCTTATAATATGCCTTGCGTATGCCGGATTTTTCATAACCAAAAGATTCATAAAGCGCACGGGCAGCCACGTTGCTGTGGCGCACCTCAAGAAATGAACAAGTGGCTCCAGATTTGACTCCATCTATCAAGGTAATTGCGAGCAGCTTATGACCAATTTTCCTGCGTCGGTATTCCGGGTGTACAGCCAGGGTGGCGATGTGGATCTCATCAACAATCAACCAGGCCACGATCATACCCACCAGGATCGGATCATTCTCCCCCGTCAATTCTGCGACCCGGCAACGCGAATTTGGATTGTGCTCCAATTCATAGGCAAACGCCCGTTCCGGCCAGGGAAGCGTGAATGAAAGCCGATCCAGCTCGAGCACCTTTTCCAGGTCAGAGCGCTGCATATTTCTGATGGAAATATCCATTTGAACGTCCTGGCTGCTCACTCCTGGATTGCCCCGGCAATGTGCAGGTAAATGGGAGAAAGAGATACCGGGTCATCCACGGTTCCGGACTTCCATTTACCCCAGGCCAATTCAGCCAGCAGAGAAGGTCTACGCGTACAAAAAGCAGGCGAAGCCACCATCGCGTTTTTCCATTTACGGCCAAATATCCTGCGATCTTCAGCAGACATCTCGCCGAGAATGTGAGTGGGACCGTCAATGCTCTCGGAAATCTCTTCGGCAGTCATCACACGCGGTTCAGTAGTCGATACCCAGCGCTGTTCATCATATTCGTACCATTGCACAGCCGACCTTGTTCTTCCGGCGGGTATTACAGCCAGCAGCGGATGGTCGGAGGGTGGTTGAGCCTGGACCAGAAAATCAAAAGTCGGAATGCCAATAACGGGGATGTGAAGGGCGAGCGCCATGCCTTTCACCAGCGCAAGCCCGATGCGTAGACTGGTAAAAGACCCCGGACCGATGGCTACTGCCAGTGCCTGCAAGTCAGTTGGTTTCACGGTACAACGTGTGAGCAATTGACGCACTGCCGGGGCAAGCTCCACCGTGTGGTGCGTGGAGGTTTGCCACAACATTTCTCCAACCACGATTGACTCGCTGTAAAGCGCGATCCCCATTGATTGCGTGGATGTATCCACTGCCATTAACATCTCAGCCTCCGAAAGCCAGGCGTTTGAAATCTTCGATCAATTTCAGATAACGGTCTCCATGCGGGGTGAACACCAGGTTGCGCTGCTCCTCTGCCACCCAGGAAAGCCGGATATTCAGGTTCTCTGCCGGAAGAACGCCCTGGATGCGGTCTGCCCACTCTACTATGAGAACGCCCGTGGCGAGCAACTCCTCAAGGTCCAGGTCTTCGGCCTCAACTAGAGAATCAATGCGGTAGGCATCCAGGTGATGAAGCAGCGCACCATCGGAACGGCGGTACTGGTTGACGATCACGAAAGTCGGGCTCGAAACCTGGTCCAGCGAGCCCCAACCTTTGGCAAATCCCTGCACGAAAGTGGTCTTGCCGGCACCCAGGTCACCTGCCAGGCAAAAGAGATCTCCGGGTTTCGCCAGGGCACCCAGGCGCACACCCAGGCGACGTGTTTGATCAACACTGCGGCTGATGAAATCGACGCTATTTGCAGCAAGGATTGGCATAGTAACTCATTATAAGATATCGATTCCCGGGTAACAAGTGAAGTTGCCCTTTGAGGTTTATGATCAGCCTTCGGACTTTACGATTTCAGGATTTGGAAAGTGCTGCTTCGTGCGGTGTGCCAGTTCCCGCCGGGTGAGCATCACGCGGTGGTGACAGGTATCACACTCCAAGCCAATATCAGCGCCCAGGCGCACAATCGTCCACTCAAACCCGCCACAGGGGTGCACCTTGCGCAGTCTCACACGATCACCGAGGTTCAGTTCTTGCATCATGGGGGCATTATATCGCATGATATAATTTTTTAAGAAAGGCAACCCGCAAAGGAAAAAAGTGCTCAATCTCGCACCAAGCCTGCTCATCTCCAGGGTGATCACCCTGATCATCGCCCTCACCGTGCATGAATTTGCGCACGCGTTTGTGGCTGACCGGTTTGGAGACAACACCCCTCGCGTTAACAATAGGCTGACGCTGAACCCCTTGAGACACCTGGATGTCTTCGGTTCATTAATGCTCATCGTGGTCGGATTTGGTTGGGCCAAGCCGGTGCCAGTCAACCCCTACGCGCTGCGCAGGCATTCCGCTTCAGCCATGATGTGGGTCTCGCTGGCGGGTCCGGCGTCCAATTTACTCCTCGCCTTGATCGCCGGGATTTTGCTCAGGTTGCGCGTTGTCCCATTCACGGCTTCCGCGAGCCTCCTCCCTTCGCCAGCGGAATTCCTCTACACATTTCTCTCAATTAACTTGATCCTGTTGATTTTCAATCTCATCCCGCTAGCTCCGCTGGATGGCGAAAAGGTTGCCCGATTTCTGCTTCCCGCAAGGTGGGCAAACGGGTTCGACAGCATCCAACGCTACGGTCCGTTGATATTGATGGCGTTGCTTTTCGTGGCGCCCATGTTGGGTGTGGACATCATCGGTTGGATCATGAACCCCATTTATTCCGGTCTGCAAAATTTAATCCTTGGAGTTAGCTGATGACGATTCAAATCACCGTAATTGGACTGAACCAGGTGGGCGCTTCGATTGGCCTCGCCCTGGCTGAGCGCAAAGAAAACATTCAACGCTATGCCCACGATGCAGACGTCAGCAAAATGAAGCGATTTGAAAAGGAAGGCGCATTTGACCGTACCTTTACCAGGATCAACGAATCAGTCCGCGGATCAGATATTGTCATCCTCTCCCTTCCGCTGGATCTGGTAAAAGACGCGCTCACCCTCACGGCCAAAGACCTCAAGCCTGGAGCAGTGGTGATAGACACCTCCATTCTCAGCAAAGCCGTTTCTGCCTGGGCGAGCGAGATACTGCCAAAGGAGACACATTTCATCTCCGTAAAACCGGTCATTAACCCCGCATTCCTGGAAGACATCAACGAAGACCTGGAAAAAGCCCATGCTGACTTGTTTGAAAAGGGACATTTCATCATCGCCAGCGACTATGGAACGGATCAAAAGGCTATTCAAACTGCCACAGAGCTGGCCGAACTTCTCAAAGCCAAAGCGCTGTTTACAGATCCCATGGAAGCCGATGGCATGATTGCAGGCGTCGAGCAATTACCTGTTTTGACTGCCGCAGCACTCACTCATTCCTTGAGCAAGAACCCCGGTTGGACCGACAGCCGCAAGGTGGCCTCAAAGGCATTTTTCCGCAGTACATCCAGCAACCAGTTGACGAGTGAACAGGACTTTCTGGGTGTCAACCTGATACTCAACAAGGAATCCGTTACACGAAAATTGGACCAATACATTGACACCCTGATCGACTTGCGTGACATGATCAACGATAGCAATGAAGAGGAACTAAACGGGTTCTTAAAGGAAGCCAGGTCTGAGTTTGAAACCTGGGTCATCCAGAAGAAAACGACGAATTGGGACGCTCAGAAGCAAGTGGAAATACCCGGCATCGGTCAGCGGCTGTTCGGCGCGAATTGGAAGGCAAAAAAGCCAAAATAAAATGGCCTACTATTGTTACATCGTCGAGTGTGCAGACGGAAGCTATTACACCGGTTGGAGCCTGGATCCTGCGCGGCGGGAAAAGCAACACAACAAGGGACGGGGAGCCAGGTACACCCGTCAACACCGTCCTGTCCGCCTGGTTTACGTGGAGGAGCAGGCTGACCTCTCCACTGCCATGAAACGTGAACGAGCCATCAAAGCCCTGAAACACGACCAGAAGAAAAAGATGATCGAAAAGGAACAATAGAAAAGGGCAGAGGATGAAAACAGAAAAGGGTTCTGTCAACTCCCCTGGCAGGGTGAACCTGCTGGGCGAACACGTGGATTACAACGATGGACTTGTTTTACCTGTTGCGATCGAACGCTCAGTTACCATCCATTTTTCCTGCAGGAACGATTCCCTTATAAAGCTACACGCAACGGATTATGGTCAATCCTGCGAGATATCGTTATTTGACCTGGACTCCAGGATCGACAACACTGGCGAACCGCTGCCGGACTGGGCTTACTACCCGGCCGGAGTGGTCTGGATCCTGCAGCAGCGCGGATTCGACGTGCATGGGTTTGAGGCTTCGTACCACTCTGACATCCCCATTGGCGCCGGTTTGAGCAGTTCAGCTGCGGTTGAGGTGGGGTTCGCCGTTGCCTGCCAGGCGCTGGGCGGGTGGGAAATGGACCGCCCGATGTTGGCGCGTTTCTGCCAGGAGGCTGAGATCCATTACGTTGGGGTCAAATGCGGGCTCATGGACCAGTTCGCCTGTGCCAACGGGGTGAAAGACCACGCCATCCTGCTGGACACGCGCAGCCTGGAAACAAAACCCGTGCCCCTGCCGAAAGGAACCACCCTGGTCATCGCGGATTCCATGATCCGCCGCTCGCTGCGCAACTCAGCCTATAACGACCGCCGCAAGGATTGCGAAACGGCTGTTGCCCATTTCAACGCCTCCAACCCGGCGGTAAAGGCACTGCGCGACGTCTCACCAGCAACGCTGCGTACTCACGCAGACCAACTCCTCCCGCAGGTCTTCCAACATGCCCGCCATGTGGTAGAGGAGATCGAGCGCATCAACCAGGCGATCGGTCTTTTGGAAGCAGGAGACGCGAAGAATTTTGGCGGGTTGATGTTTGCCACGCACAAATCCCTGCGCGACAATTATGAGGTCTCCTGTCCTGAACTGGACACGCTGGTCGAACTGGCGGGAGGGATCGAAGGATGCCTGGGAGCAAGGCTCACCGGTGCAGGCTTTGGAGGGTGCACGGTCAACCTGGTGGAGGTAGACAAAGCCGATGGATTCATCAAGAGCTTACAGGCTGGTTACCAGCAAAAAACAGGCCTTCAGGCACAGGTATTTCAAACCCGCGCCTGCCAGGGAGCGTACCTTCAGACCCTCTGAGTGATTGAGTCACAAAAAAGATCCCGGAGCTTTTACATCCGGGATCTTTTTGTGGTTGGAGTTGGTTCAGTCGGTGAAAACCGGCAAATGCCCCAGGGAGATGATGTCCCGCCACCTGGCACGTTCGCCCTCGGTGAAGATGGCTGCCTCAGCTATCACTTCAGCTCCGGCTTTCTGGGTGATCAGGCGCATGCCCTGTAATGTAGAGCCGGTGCTGATCACATCATCCACGATGACCACCTTCTTGCCCTTCATCAGGTTCAGGTCCTTTTCATCCAGGTAAAGGGTTTGCGGCTCACCTGTAGTGATGGAAAGCGTCTCGGCTTTGAGAGCTTCACCCATGTAGGGCTTGTAGGATTTGCGGAAGACGATGTAAGGTTTTTTGGTCACGACCGAGACCGCATGAGCCAGCGGAATGCTTTTTGTTTCTGCCGTCACCAGGATGTCATAATCGACGCTCTCCAGTTTCTTTCCCAATTCCAATGCACAGGCTTCAACCAGTTCTGTATCGCCCAAAATGTTCAGAATGGCGATGCGTAGACCGGGTTTGATCTGGAACAGGGTCAGTTCGCGGTGCACTCCGGCAATATCCACAGGATAGGTTTGTCTGTTTTGCATGTCTTCCTCCTGAATAGATGTTTATTGAAACAGCAATTAGTTTATCACAAATGGAAAAGAGGTCCGACAAAAAACGATCCCCGCAACAAATATTGACGGGGATCAGCAAGGGAGGAGAATAATTCCAGGTCTCTATGGTAAAATCATCGAGAGCCGGGGACGCCGACCCCGGCTCTCTTTACTAAGGAGGAGAAGAAAAGAAGTCGCCGTGTGATTAGGATACCAAATCAACTACGATCTTGCTTGACTCTTGACCTACGATTCCCCTACGAAAGACGAACTAATCTTTTTGGCAAAACAACTCTCAGAAATCATTCGCAGATGGATGCGGGCATTAATCTTATGTGAACAGAAAGTAAAAATGGAAAATGGATCAAACCCTGTCATTTGATAGTCCAATCGGTGTGCTATCGGTTTCCTGTACCGACCTGGGTATTAGCCGTGTCATGCTTGCCAACACAGCTCCGGCGACCCCAGTTGAGATTGCTGCTGCCCCCCGGGTGCTGCGTGATGCAAAGGAACAATTGCTGCAGTACCTGCAGGGCAAACGCAAACAGTTTGACTTGCCGATCGACTGGAGTTGCATGACCTCATTCCAGAAGGACGTGCTGAAGCTCACGCTTGAGATCCCTTATGGCGAGGTGCGCACTTACGGTCAGTTAGCCCAAATGCTGAACAAGCCCTCCGCCAGCCGGGCAGTGGGCACGGCGCTGGCCAACAGCCCGGTGTGGATCATCATCCCCTGCCACAGGGTGATTTCTGCCAGCAGAGATCTTACCGGTTACGCGGGTGGCATCCCGGTTAAACAGCGACTACTGGAACTGGAAGGGCACAAGATTGTCGGTCAAAAACTGGCTTAAGTTCCTGGCGCTCGGGTTGATCTGGGGCTCCTCGTTCTTCTGGATCAAAATTGGTCTTCAGGAAGTGGGTCACTTCACCGTGGTCTTCTTCCGTGTTTTCTTTGCCGCGGTCGGGTTGGTGCTATTTTTCATCCTCACCCGCCGGCATTTGCCCCGGAAATACTGGTGGGTCTTCCTGGTTCTCGGATTTTTTAACGTCATGCTGCCATTTGCCCTGGTCACCTGGAGCGAAACCCGCATCACCTCCGGAATGGCGTCGATTCTAAACTCCACCCAACCACTGGCAACAATGGTCATTGCGGCGATCTTCATCAAAGAGGAATCGATCACGAAACGGCGAATCCTGGGGCTGGTTTTGGGGATAACCGGCATCCTCATCCTCATGTCTAACAAACTTGGCGGAGGGGCAGTCAACCAGGCCATAGGTATCATCGCCATGGTCGTCGCAGTTCTTTGTTACGGATCCAGCGCAGTTTTTGCCCGCCTCAACAATTCAGGACTGAGACCGGAAGACCAGGCTCTCGGGCAAATGCTCTTCGGCCTGCTCATGATCACTCCCCTGATGCTGACGTTTGAATCCCCCTTCATCCTGCCAGTCAGACCGATCACGTATTTTGCTTTTGCGTTCCTCGGCTTGCTGGGCTCGTTTTTCGCGGGCATTACCTGGTATGGGTTGATCAACGAAATTGGCCCGTCGCGGGCAAGCATGGTGATGTACATGGCGCCATTCGTTGGCGTTATACTTGGAGCGCTGGTCTTGCACGAAAAAGTGGACTGGCGGCTGGTGGCAGGCGGAGGGCTGATCCTGGCAGCCATCATCATCGTCAATACCAGCAAACAACTCAACGAAACACTCGTAACAATCGAGAATGAACAATATGAAGGATAAAATGGAAAGCAATCCCAAAATCACCCGAGCTGGATACGTGGCGGTCATTGGCCGCCCGAACGTGGGGAAATCGACCCTGATCAATGCCCTGCTGGAACAAAAGATCGCCGCTGTGTCGCCCAAACCGCAGACAACCCGCCGCAGGCAACTGGGCATTCTCACCCTGGAAGACGCGCAGATTGTCTTCGTGGATACACCCGGGCTACACACCCCGCAACACAAACTTGGCGACTACATGAACCAGGTTGCCAGCGAGGCATTGCAGGACGCCGACCTCATCCTGTGGCTGCTGGATGCCAGCGTGCCGTTCACAGCCGAGGACAGCCTGATCGCAAAAAAAATACTTTCTCTCAAAAAACGCCCCCTCACCTGGATGTGTCTCACCAAGTGTGACCTGGTGGATGAAGCCACACTTTTTGAACGCAAAAGGCAAGCCCTGGAGCTATTCCCGGCTGAGGAGATGCTCGAGATTTCAACTTTTCAAAATAAGGGAGTAACGGAGCTCATCCCCATGATCGTTGCCCACCTGCCGGCTGGTGAATTCTTCTACGACGACATGACCGTGACCGACGCCTATGAGCGCGACATCGCCGCCGAACTGATCCGCGAATCTGTGCTCACCTACGTACGCGATGAGGTACCGCACTGCGTGGCTGTGCAAATAGATTCTTATGAAGAACGGGTTGACAACAAGGCCTACATTGAAGCTATATTGTACGTGGAGCGCGACTCGCAAAAGGGCATCCTGGTGGGCAAGGGCGGGGAAATGATCAAAAAAATCGGCACCCGCAGCCGCGAGGAGATTGAAGCAATGAGCGGACGCAAAGTGTACCTGAACCTGAACGTCAAGGTTGCCAAGAATTGGCGCAACAGCCCCGAAGCACTTGAAATGCTCGGCTACGAGACCTCCCGGAAACAGCGTTGATCTTCACCTGGACTTATTTTTTCGCGCTAGGCTTTGCCTTCCTGGATTGGGCGTCCACCTGGAAGGGATGGAAGAAGCGTCTGTACGTCGCCAAACCAGCGACGCTGCTCTTTCTCATCCTGTGGACCGTGCAAACCACCGGCTGGCAGGAGGGCATGCTTTGGTTCGGCATTGCCCTGGTATTCTCACTGATCGGGGACATCCTGCTGATGCTCAACCCCCGTTACTTTATGGGTGGACTGGGTGCTTTTCTGCTGGCGCACATCGCCTACCTGGTGGGTTTCAACCGTTCTCCTGCGCCGCTTTCCTGGGGGGTGATCCTGGTGGCTGTGCTGGTGGGCATTTCGGCTGCACGCGCATTCCGCCTGCTGCAACCGGGAATCCTGAGAGTACCGCGCGGCAAGCGTTTCCTCTCCGCCGTGGGAGCTTACGGTCTATCGCTGACGTTGATGTTACTCTCAGCGCTGCTTACTCTCTTCCGCGCTGAATGGGCTAAGTTGCCCGCCCTTTTGGTTTCAACCGGAGCCATGTTATTCTTTATTTCAGATACAACGCTTGCCTTTGACCGGTTTGTCCGTAAGATCAAACACGGGCAGAGCTATGTACATCTCACCTACCACCTGGGTCAGTTGGGGATCATCACCGGGGCGGTGCTGCACTTTCTTCATTAACCTTATTGTTTCAGGGGTTTAAAGCCTTCTCCCAGGGCTTCATGTGTCACACCAATGACCATGAAGGCATCTGGATCGATCTCCTTGACCAGCTGTTTCAACTGATTCACCTCTGACCGCGTGACTACGCAATACAATACCGGCCGTTCAACACCGGTGAACCCGCCTTTTCCGGAGAGGATCGTCACCCCGCGCTCCAGCACCTTCATCACCTCGCCCGCCACTTCCTGCGAGCGTTCTGAGATGATGATGGCCGTGCGGAAGATGCCGGACCCCTCCGAGACCATCTCCGCCGCGAGCCCGCTCACGTAAATGACCACCATGCCGTACAACGCCTTCTCCCAGGAAAAGGCAAACCCGCCGGCCAGTACCACGATGGTATCGGTGATGAGGTACGCCTGCGAGATGGAGATGCCCAGGCGGTGATTGAGAATGCGCCCAAGGATATCCGAGCCGCCGCTGGTGCCCTGCCCGCGGTAGACCAGACCCAGCCCGATACCGAGCAGCACCGCGCCGAAGACCGCGTTGAGCACGTTATCCTGCGTCATGCCCTCAAGGGGAATAAAGAACACCAGCAGGTCAGTCATTATTGAGAAAACGGTCACCGCGAAAGCCGTGCGCATGGCAAAGCGGCTGCCCCCCAGGAAACGCCATCCCAGGATGAACAGGGGAATGTTGCCCACAAAGACCATGATGCCGATGGGAAACTTGACGAAGTGATTGATGATTTGTGCCGCCCCGCTGATGCCGCCGCTCACGAGCTGGCCGGGAATCAGGAACAGGCGCATGGCCAGCGCCTGGATCAGCGCGCCCAGCAGCAAAATGCCATAGTCCTGGATGGTCTTGCGGTTCAGCTCGACCGGACCAATGGAGGTCTTCACCTTTTGCAGGAGAGTTGGAGAAACCGGGTTGTTATTACGCATAGGGACCTCTGGAAAAGAATGGCTCTATTGTACCCGATGATTTACCGGGGAAAGCGTGATTTCGCTTGACGTTGCCGGGTGGTGGTGGTATTATTGTGTTCCTCGATGCGGGGTAGAGCAGTGGCAGCTCGTCGGGCTCATAACCCGGAGGTCAGTGGTTCGAATCCACTCCCCGCTACT
>CAYVTF010000013.1:0-62364 GCA_964454565.1 uncultured Anaerolinea sp.
TGACTGGAACTCTCTCTTTTTTCAACCCTTTCTATGGAAATTTGTGACTGTAACTAGCAACTTTTAAAATCTTGCCATATCCATTTTTTTGGTATATGATATTAATGCGTTTCGGGTAGAACGCATAAAAATTTTTGTTTCGAACCAAGGAGGAATAAAGTGAAGAAAACGTTGTTTGTACTGATTTCTGTTTTGGTCTTGAGCGCGCTTGTATTAAGCGCCTGCGCTCAACCGACCGCCGCGCCTGTTGTTACTGAAGCACCAGTGGAACCTGAACCAACCATGGCTCCCACCGAACCCCCTGCTCCAGAACCAACAGAGCCCCCGTTTGAGACCTGTGGTACTCCGGAAAAACCGTGTGTGATCACCTTCGTGCCTTCAGCCGAAGTTGGCAAGATCACCGTCGCCGGACAGGGAATTGCTGACTGGCTCAACAAAGAGACTGGTTTGAATTTCCAGATCGAAGTGGGCACCAGTTTTGCAGCCTCCATCGAGGCCATGGGCGCCAAGAAGGCACAGATCGGTTTCTTGAACACCTTCTCTGTCCTTCTGGCTGATGCCAAGTACGGCATCGATCCTGCTTTAGCTACTGTTCGCAAGCTGGCGGTTAACGAGATGAGCCCCGATAAAGATCTGGAAGGTACGATGCAGCCGTATTATCGCGGTCAGTTCATTACCCTTGCAGATTCAGGAATCAAAACCCTGGCTGACTTGAAGGGCAAGACCTTCTGCTTTGTCGATCCCAACTCCACCTCCGGCTACATCATCCCCAATATCGTCATGAAAGCCAATGGTGTCGATGCTGAGGCTGGTGATGTGACCGCCACCATGGCTGGTTCTCACCCCAATGTTGGTGTCGCCGTCTACAAGGGTGATTGCGACGCTGGTGTGACCTACATCGACATCCGCAAGGACGAATCCGCCAAGTTGTACGAAACCTATCCTGACATCATGGAAAAGGTTGTCGTCTTCTACACCACCGACATCATCCCCAACGATGGCATTCAGTTCATCCCCAATTTTGATCCCGAACTGCGGGCAAAGATTGTGGCTGCCTTCCTGAAGTTGTCAGAAGATGAGGCTGGAAAGGTATTGTTGAAGGATCTTTACAACATCAATGGCCTGGTTGAGATCTCATCCGATTTCTATGATGAGTTTGCTGCCACCATGACTGCCGCAGGTGTTGATCCTGCTTCACTTGTGGAATAGTTTTACAGATGACTGGCAGGTCGAAAGACCTGCCAGTTTTTTTAATTTGCTTACTTGGGGGTTAATTGTTTATAATAAATTCCAACAAATCCTTTTGCCTGGTTGGAGACCCAAATGCTAAAAATTGAGAACCTTAGTAAAACGTACCCTAACGGCACTCAGGCTTTACATAACGTGAGCTTTGAGGTCGAAGAGGGGGAGTTCCTGGCAGTGATCGGATTAAGCGGTTCAGGAAAATCCACCCTGCTGCGCTGCATCAACCGCCTGATCGAGCCCACCTCAGGGACCATTACCTGGAATGGTGTTGATATCACTTCCGCATCCGGAAAGGATATCCGCAAAATTCGCAGGCAGATCGGCATGATTTTCCAGCAATTCAACCTGGTGAAACGTTCCTCGGTGAATATAAATGTTTTAACCGGGCGCTTGGGGTACGTTCCCACGCTGCCCAGCCTGTTCCATATTTTTTCTCATGATGACCACGAGCGGGTAAGGAAAACACTGGAGATGGTTGGGCTTGAGGACAAGATCGACGTCAGGGCTGATTCTCTCTCCGGTGGACAACAGCAGCGCGTGGGTATCGCCCGGGCACTCATGCAGGAGCCCAAGATGATCCTGGCAGATGAACCGGTAGCCTCGCTCGATCCGGTCCTGGCGCATTCCATTTTGAAGTATCTTGAAAAGTTAAATAAGGAATATGGCATGACTGTGCTATGCAGTTTGCACTTCCTCGACCTTGTACACCGTTATGCCACCAGGGCAATTGCACTCAAGGATGGTTACCTGGTGTTCGAGGGTCTTCCTAAAGAAATCGATGACGTTCAATTCAAAGAGATCTACGGAAAAGATGCTGAAAGAATCGAAGTCGTTTGATATCTCGAACATCTTGATGAAATGAGATAAACAATGAGTCCTGAAACGTCAACGAATGAGAAAAAATTTATGATGAGAAAGATAATTCCCTTTCTGTCCATCCTGATTCCGGGGTCTGGCCAGGTGGTAATTAAAAAGACCTGGCGTGGCATCACGATCTTGATCCTCACCTTGCTCCTGGGTTTCTTAACAAACTGGGCGTTCAAGAATTACAAAATTGGGGGCGTGGGGGGATCTGAAGGAAACGCCTTTTCCTGGTTATGGATACCCTTTATTCTGTTCTATTTTTGGAATATTCTGGATGCTTTTCTATTAAGTCGGAATAAGAAATCGCCCGTGATCGTGGCGGTGCTTTCTGCACTGGTCATCCTTTACGTGATCGGCTACTCCATCACCGGTGTGAAATTGGAACGTTTGGTCACCAGGTTCGAGGACGCGAAAACGGTGATGGCGCGGTTGGTTAATCCGGATTTCTTTTCCACCTATGAGGGCGAGAAAATTGTCGTTTGCTCCTGGAATTGCCTGGGTGAGTATATCCGCGCAAAGATAAATGGGACAGAGCCCCCGGTTGTCTTCCCCAGCACCAACGTGGGACAGATCTTTGGTCAGCAGGGAACCGTCACGGCCTCGCGCTGGGCGGTTTGGCTGGGTAAGGCTACCATTAATCAACGCATCCCCGGTTTTGAAACGGGAAAACTCGTTGAAACCATCGCCATTGGCTTGCTGGCAACTCTATTCTCCACTGTTCTCGCGGTACCGGTCAGCTTCCTGGCGGCGCACAACATCATGCGGCGTGTGCCCGGCGGTTCTGTCATCTACTACATCACCAGGACGCTGCTTAATGTCGTCCGGGCTGTGGACACTGTGGTTTGGGGGTTGATCATTATTGTGTGGGTAGGCCTGGGGTCATTCGCTGGGGTGATCGCCCTGACCATCCATTCTATTGCCGCATTGGGTAAACTATTCTCAGAGGAGATCGAACACATCGATCCCGGCCCTGTGGAAGCCATCGAAGCTACGGGCGGCAATTTCTTCCAGGTGATCCGTTTTGCGGTGATCCCCCAAGTGATCCCATCGTTCTTGTCTTTTACCCTCCTGCGCTGGGACATCAACATGCGTTCTGCAACGGTTATCGGCTTTGTTGCGGGCGGAGGTATCGGTTTCTTCGTGCTTGAAACCATCCGCATGGGCGGTTATCAGCAATACGCCGCTGCCTTGTGGGCGATTGCCGTGGTGATCATCATTGTTGATTTCATCAGCAGCCGTTGGCGTTTCAACATCCTCAAAGATCAACCCAAGACCGTCGATAAAGTGCCGACGTGGAAAAAGGTGAGGAGCGCGGTCTACGTTATCCTGGGCATTGCTGCTTTCCTGTATTGCTGGGAAATTACCAAAATGGACCTGTCCAAGTTGCTTGACCCGGGTCCAACCTTTGGAAGGCTTTTGAGGGACTTTATCAATATCGATCTGAGCAAGAACGTGGTGAACAACGTGGTCAGGGAGTTGATCATCACCACGATGCAGGCTTTGCTTGCCACCACCATCGGCGGCATCCTGGCGATTCCGTTCAGTTTTCTGGCCGCCAAGAACCTGACAGGCAAGAGCAAATTCTCTGCCTGGATCTTCTATGCCACCAGGGCGGTCTTTAATGTCCTTCGCTCCATCGAAGCCCTTTTGTACGTCGCCATTTTTGTTTACTGGGTGGGCATTGGACCCTTCGCAGGCATGCTGGCATTGGCCATTACCACCTTTGCGTTGTTGGGGAAACTATTCTCTGAGGCAATTGAGAATATTGACCCGGGTCCGATCGAAGCCACTACGGCTACCGGCGCAAACAAACTGCAAACCATCATGTACGCCATCGTTCCGCAGATCGTTCCGCCGTTTCTCTCGTATCTCATTTACCAGTGGGATATCAACATCCGCATGGCTACCATCATCGGCTTTGCCGGAGGCGGCGGCATCGGCTTGATGCTCTCCACTTACTTCGGCAGCCTGCAATACCACAAGGCAGGAACGGTGATCCTGGCGATCGTGATCATTGTTGCCTTGATGGATTTTACCAGCGCAAAAATCAGGGAAAAGTTCGTGTAGGATTTGGAAGATCAGAAGAAGTGACCGGGAGCAGAGATTTGCTCCCGGTTTGTTATTTCAACACACCGCTCAAATGGTAGTAAGCCATGCCAATTAACTCTTTCATCACTTTGCTGACCGTAGAAAGGTTGGAGTGTTGCGGCACAAGGTTGATCAGGAATTCCTCTGGCGATGGGTTCAACAGGCTTTGCCAGCTGCTCTCGGTGATGCTGTAATCCGCCGGGGCGGGGATGACCCGGCAACCCTGGGCTTCGAATAAGGCCACAGACCTGGGCATGTGCCAGGCAGAAGTCACCAGGATCACTTCCTCGAAACCCCGTTCCTTGATGATGCGGCAGCTGAAAAGCGCATCCTGTTCAGTGTTCTCAGATTGATTCTGCAGGATGAGCGCGCTTTCCGGAACGCCCAGCATTGTCAGCAAGCCGGCCATGTTCTCCGCGGGGGTTGCGGAGGAGTCGCTGAGAAAATCGATGCTGCCACCGCTGAGGAGCAACAGGGGGGCAGCGTCATCCCGGTAAAGTTTGTACGTGTAGGTCACGCGGTCGCCCGCAGAATTTAGCTCTACTGTGCTGCGCGGGGGAGAATTCGGCTCCGTACCCCCGCCCAGCAGGACGATCACATCAGCAGTTGCACCAGCCGGCAGGGGTGGGTACATGGATTCAATGGAATAAGCCATGCTCTGCGCCACGTATTTGTTGCCGCCCACCAGCAGGACAATGAGGGCCAAAGCCAGCAATGTTTTTGCCAGACGGCGCTTTTTCCAGAGCAGAAGCGTTAAAACCAGCAGCAGGGTGATCATCCCGGCAGGGTAGAGGAACAGCGGCAGGAACTTGGAGAGGAAAAGGGTCATGTTGTCTAAATTGGACAAAAATGGTCTAAATCTATTGACTTTTTTTTATTACTTGTTACACTATATTTATATAATAACCTAAAAAGGAGACAGAATGGACTATAACTATGGTGGTGAAATGGGGGTCGTCGGCTGGATTTTCTACATCGCGTTTATTGCCTTTTACCTTTACTGCATGTGGAGAATCTTTGTTAAGGCAGGAAAACCCGGTTGGGCAGCAATCATTCCCATCTATAACATCGTGATGGAATTGGAGATCATTGGCAGACCCTGGTGGTGGGTGTTGCTTATGTTTGTCCCATTGGTCAATGTTGTAATTGCCATCATTGTCCTGTTTGACCTGGCCAAGGTGTTCGGTAAGGGCACCGGGTTTGGGTTCGGGTTGCTTTTCCTTTCTTTCATTTTTATTCCTATTCTCGCTTTCGGAGATGCCAGGTACCTGGGACCCATTGCCGGGCAAACATATCAAGCGCCACCTCCACCGGCCACACCCCCCGCAACTTACTAAGTCAACCTGTTCCATGAAAGAAGAGTCCGCTATCGGACTCTTCTTATTTTTTACTTGCTGGTCACACTGGGTTGTGGTCAGGCTTGGCTGCAGAACTTGTCAACTCCGCGTACAGCCAGCAGCTCACCGAAGTATATGCGGTGATAGTCATCACTCGTATAACACTTGTTGATCTTTTCATCCAAAAAATTCGCAGGGTTCATGTCCTGCCAGTACATCTTGCGGCATTCGAGCACCAGTTCAGCCTCGGCGTACACCGGCGCAGCCACTATTTCTGCCGGGCAAGGCGTGAGACCTGAATGGGCAATTTTGTCGATCTCCCGTCCTGTTTTTGACCCGAGCTTGTTGAGGATTTTGCGGTACTCTTCGGAAAACGCGCACAACGTGAAGTCAGGAAATTTGTTGATAAACTCGTATGTGTAGCGCGTAGGCCTTACCACGACCTGCACGAAAGGCTTGCTCCACATCACCCCCAGGCTACCCCAGGAAATGACCATGGAATTGAATTCCTTGCGGGCAAAATCTCCGGCGCTGAGCAGCAGCCATTGTTCGTCCAGCAGGGATATTCGCTTGAGTTGAAATTTATTGAACGGGATTGGTTTTAATTCCATCGGTTTGTTCTCCTGGTGTGGTAGGTTTGAGTTTCAAGTCTTTCTTCAACTTGGGCAGCAGGGCTTCCGCTGCCACCCTGCCGGCTTCGATCATCTTCGGCGCATCCCCAAACCCCCATGGCGAGTACTGCAGGATTTGCGGACGGATGTAACAATCGCAATCATCCTCGTTGATCGAGGCTGCGCGATCTTGCATGATGTAAAACATGGCCATCATGATCTCAAACATGTTGTCAGGCTTTTTGTTGATCTTGCCTTTCCTGGAAACATCGCTGGCGATGATGTAATCGGTATTCATCGTGCGCAAATGTTCCACGGGAATGTCATCCACGATGCCGCCATCCACCAGCAGGCGATCATCAATTTCCACCGGAGAGAACAGAACAGGGATGGCAGCGCTGGCGCGCACCGCCCGTGCAACCGGTCCCTGGTCAAGCACGATCCTTTCACCGGTGTGGATGTCGCATGCCATGGCGGCGAATGGGATCTTGAGGTCATTGAATTCGATGTCGCCAATCTTGTTCTTCAGGAACTTTTCCATGGGCTGGGTGTCGAAGATGGAGCGCGGTTTGTGAATGGAGATTTTCACCAACGTTGGCCAGCCGATGGTTAAAAAGAGTTGTTCAATTTCATCCAGAGGTACCCCGGCGCAATAGGCTGAGCCAATGATCGCTCCCGCGCTGGTGCCGGTGACATAATCCGGTTTGATGCCGGCCTGTTCCAGTACCCTCAGCACGCCAATATGAGCCGCGCCATAAGTGGACCCTCCGCTCAGGGCCAGGCCGATGGTCTTTTTCTTGTTAAACCGCTTGATGAGTTCATCGATCAGTTTCATGTTTTTTTCCAGTTTTGTAAGTGCGTTTACAGTTACTGATTTTACCGTATTCCCGTTGCCGTCGGTGTAAAAAACGGAATTACCGGGCTGGGGTTATAATCCAGCGTGCAACGAGATTCCATCATAAGAGGATTTTCATGACCATTTTACAAAAACTTCAGCAGGTCATCCTACCCGGTGAAGTGCTTTCGGTTGTTGTGGGGGTGTCGAGAGTGGCGGTGGCGGTGCGCACCGAGGCAGGTGTTCGCTGCGGTTTGTCGGCAACCCTTTCCAACCCGGAGTACCTCCATTACATCCAGCCTGCTGTCCGCCAGGCAGGAAGCCTGCACAAAATGACAGCCGTAGAATTAGCATCCATGGTCGAATCCCCCAGCCTTACCGAGGCCGCGATCGGATTGGCGACCATCAACGCGCTTCTGCCGCTTGACCCCGCAGTCATGACGGATCTGAATGCTTCAGACTACATCGTCAGGAATTGCAGCGCGAAAAACGTGGCTTTGATCGGTCACTTTCCATTCGTGGAACGCATTCGCCCGGACGTAAAGAACCTGTGGGTCCTGGAGTTGACTCCAAAGAAGGGTGATCTGCCGGCTGAGGCTGCCCCGGAGTACATCCCTCAGGCGGACATCCTTGCCATCACAGCCACGGCGTTGATCAACGGCACTTTTGACGGGCTGGTGAGCCTGTGTAAGCCGGAGGCCGAGGTTTTGATTCTTGGTCCCAGTACGCCGCTTTCCCCCATCCTTTACGATTATGGCGTGAACATCCTCTCAGGCACGCTGGTGCTGCATCCCGAGGAGACGCTGCTGGGCATTGGCCAGGCGGGGTCAACGCACATGCTGCAAAAACAGGGTCACATCAGGTACGTGACCATGACCAGCAACGATTCAAAGTAATCCGGGGTAAGTAATTTCAGCCTGGTGCCTGTTTTTGCCCGAGCAAATCCAGCGCCAGGTTTTTAAATTCTTCCAATTGTGCGGATTGTGTTTCCCTGGTCATCGCGATTACCCTGGCGTCAGGCCAGCGCTGCAACGCCGCGGGGACGAGTGACTCGCGGATGACGCACACCGCCAGGCAATACTGTTGAGAATCGATGGCGTTGATGCCATTCACCCATCCGCTCTGCCGTTCCAGCTCCAGGGGTCCAAGCTCATCAACGATCAGCAGGTCGCAAGGGGTGGCATCCAGCAGGATGCGATTGCCCTCCTCCATTGCTTCAGTGGAGAAAACCCAGCGGTTGGTGAACAACATCCCCATAGTCTCGCCCTCGCGCAGCAGCGCCAGTGGCTGCCGGGTGCCGTCTCTCAGGTTGAGCAGGTCAATGCCGGTTTTCTCTCCGTTTTTGTAGACCGGAGGAGAGATGACCCCGGCGATATCCAGTCGAGACTCCCTGAGTGCGTCCACCAGGAGCAGCAGCAGGGTGGTTTTGCCACTCTCAAAGGCACCGGTGAGAATTATTCTTCGGGCGGGGTATCGGGGCATGCCAGCCGTTCCATGGATTTGACGATCCAAACGCCATCGTAACGCACCACTTCCACGCTGGTGCCATAAGTCTGGCTTAGTTTATCGCTGGTGAACGTGGATTCCATCACGCCAGTGTTGAGTACCTGTCCGGAGCGCATAAGCACCAGGTGGTCGGCGATCAACGCCGCTGCTTCCGGGTCGTGGGTGGTGAAGATGATGGTCGTGCCCTGCTGACGCAGGCGGTCCAGAATGCGCAAAGTGGTGTTGCGGTTGCTCAGGTCCAGGTGAGAGGTGGGCTCATCCAGCAGCAGGATGCGCGGTTGCTGGGTGAGTGCGCGTGCCAGGGTGACCAGTTGCTGTTCTCCCCCGCTGAGGGCCAGGACGGACCGGTTCTGAAGGGATTCAATGCCAGCTTCCGCCAGGGATTGGAGGGCAATTTCCAGGTCCTCTTCGCCAGGCTGGTCCAACGGTCCCAGGTAGGGGGCGCGCCCCAGCAGCACGTATTCCAGCACGCTGAACTCAAAGGCGATGTTTTCGGATTGCGGGACAAGACCAACCCACTGGCTGAGTTCCCGCCGCGAATATTTTTGCAGGGCTTTGTCATTCAATTGGATCGATCCGGAGGCTGGCGTTTTCAGCCCGAGCAACAGGTGCAGCAGGGTGGTCTTCCCGGCGCCGTTGGGACCCAGTATGGCGGTCACCGTGCGCGGGAGGATGTCAAAACTGACTTTGTTCACGGCTGATTTTTGCCCTGCCAGGTATGAGAAGTCGAGGGAGTCAACCTTAAGAATCGCGTTGCTCATTGGCTAATCCTGATCTTTTTGCTGGTCATCATCACCAGGAATAGTGAAGCACCAATGAGCGAGGTGATGATACCCAGGGGGATCTCTCCCACCGTCAACACCCGGGCAAGGTCGTCACATACGATGGCGAAGACAGCGCCCAGCGACATGCTCACCGGAATGAATTCTGCAGCGTTCGCGCTGGTGATTCGGCGTGTGATGTGCGGCACGATCAGACCGATCCAGCCGACAATGCCCGCAACCGAGACCACCACCGCGGTGATGGCCACGCTGGCTGCCAGTAAAAGGCTGCGTTCCCGTCCAACCGACACGCCCAGTGAAAAGGCCGTCTCATCGCTGAGAGACAGCAGGTTCAGGCGCCAGCGCATGAGGAAGATGATGATCAACCCCACGAGCACCACCGGCAGGATGTAGAGCAGATCCTGCCATTCCACTGACCATAACCCGCCCATCAGCCAGAAAACGATTTCCGGAAGCTTGGTGGCGGGGTCAGCCATGTACTTAAGTATTCCCAGCCCGGCGGAAAACAGCGCAGAAACCGCGATACCCGAGAGCACCAGGCGCAGCACCCAACCGCCAAAGCGGATGCGGCGGGCGATGAAGTAAGACATCCCCAACCCCAACACGGCGAAGAGGGTTGCGCTGATTTCAATAACGAAAGGAGAGGTGGAAAGCCAGAGGATGCTGAGCGCAGCGCCAAAGCCTGCGCCTTGTGTGACCCCCAGGAAACCGGGTTCCACCAGGGGGTTGCGGAAGAGCATTTGCATCACCCCGCCTGCGGCTGAAAGGGACATGCCCAGCAGCATGGCTGTGATCAACCTGGGCAGCCTGAGGTTCAATACCAGCCTCTGCGCCAGTTCATCGCTTTGCAGCAGGTCCAGGGGGATGAATAAGGGCTTTGGGTACCTGCCCATGAACAGGGAGATTCCCAGAACAAGTAAGGGGAGGAGGACAAGGGCTGCGTAGTAGAGCGGTCTGTTGTTTTTCAAAGATGTCCTGGTTTTCTTAGTGTGGGTGAGCAGAGGTACCTCTGCTCACCCCTTCGTCTCGTTCCTTAGAGGTCGCCTTTTACGAGAGGCATAATTTTGGTGGTGATTGTTTCCTCATCCAGTCCATAGAACCTGGAATAGAAGGAGCTGATCTCACTTTTCATATCCACAGCAGTGAACAGATCAGGGTGCAGTTTGGTGGCAACCCAGGTCAGCCCCAATGTCCAGCGGGTGTCCGGCTGGTCCCAGCTTTGGAAGTCAAGGGGGAAAGCAAATAATTGATCATTTTTAACAGCGTCCAACAACATCCATCCCTCATCAGCTTTAAGGTTGCTGACAACATCCACGGCGTTGCCTTTGTAGTCGATCATGATAATGACCTGCGGGTTCCAGGTGGCGATCTGTTCAAAAGTGATTGCCGTCCAGCCGTCAGTGGTCACGTCACTCCAGGCGGGTTTTCCGCCGGCCATGGTGACGAGTGCGGTTTGCAGCCAGTCCACTGGCGGCACCTTGAAAGCGATATCTCCGCCCTTATCGGAATATTGCAGCATCAGAACGGTCGGTTTCTCTTCGTTGCTTAAATCAGCGGTTATAACAGTTACTTTCTCTGAAGTTGAAGTGTACAACTGAGCCAATTCTTCAGCTCTCCCCGGGTTGCCGAACAGGCTGCCCAGGATGCGGATATCGCGGTTGATCTCATCGATTGTTTCAAGGCTCAGGTAGACCACCTTGATGCCCAATTGTTCCAGGGGGTCACCCAGGGAGTCTTTCAGGTAGGATTTCAGCAGAACCACATCCGGCTTGATCGGGGCGATCTGCTCTGGTCCGGATGTGGTTTCCACCTTGAGCAGGTTATTGGCAGCAGGGTAGACCGTGGAAATGAAATCATTGGGGGTTTGCGAACCCGCCACGTAAGCCACAACGCGTTCCGGGGCTTCGGGGAAAAGATAAACTGCGTCGGAGATCATGAACCCGGCTTTTCCAGCAACCGTGATGCGCGTGGGCAAAGCCTCAAACTCCACCACGCGGCCCAACGCATCGGTTACAGTGAAGGCACCGGTAACTGGCGCTTCGGTCGGTTCCAGGGCGGGGGCTTCAGTCGCCAATGGTGCCGGAGGTTCCACAACGGGTGCTTCAGTTGGGACCGCAGCAGGTTGAGCACATCCCGCCAGCAAGCTAATGGTAAGCAGTAAGAGCAGATTTCTTAGCAATGATTTTTTCATTTTGACCTCTTTCTATGCGTTATGTTTCAAGATGACCCAATTCAACCAGTCGATCATGGACATGATCTGGGAGTAACGGAAATTGTAAATGCTGTTTTCGAAGGAAAAGGAATCACTGGTTTTCTCCCGGGTGCTCTCCGCCCACTTTTCACATGCTGCTAGCTGTGATTGGCAAAAGGCTTTCACAGCTTCCGGTTCATATTGATGCAGGAAGTAAAGCCTGACCATGAAGTCCTGGCGGAAATTTCGGGGATGTTCCACCAGCTGGTGAAGCCAGGTTTGAAATTCATTGTTACCAGCGCGGGTAAGAGAAAACAATTTCCGCGAAGGGTGCTGTTCCTGGGGTTGAACCTTGCCCTGGATAAATCCTTTGTGCTCCAGCTTGGTCAGTTGCGCGTACAGGTTGGCCATCTTGACGCCCCACACCATGCCGATCCCGGAAGTTTCGGTCATTTTTTTGTGCAGTTCATAACCGTGGCAAGGTCCGGGGACAAGGAATCCCAGCAAGGCATATTCAGCGGCGTGGAATTGGGTGGTTTTTGTAATCATCTATTGAATACTCAGTATTTGAGTATGATACCAGCGTTTTTTGGTGATGTCAACAAATTGGCATATAATTAGTCAGGAATCAAATGTCTTTCAAAAAGAGAGGAAATAATGGCGACACAAAGTGTAGATCTAAGTAAATTGTTCGGGGCAGTTGCCCAAACCATGTTACAAAATCAGTCAACATTGAACGAGGCTGACACCTATAATCATGATCACGGGGACAACATGGTGCAGACCTTTGAAGTGATCACCCAGGCGATGAAGGAAAAAAGCAATGCCACCCCTGCAGAGCAACTTGCTTACGCCAGCCAACTACTGAGTGCCAAAAGCCAGAGTGGTTCGGCAAAACTTTACGCCCAAGGGCTGCAGGATGCCTCGAAGAAATTTGTGGGCAAAACCTCCATCACCCCCAGCAATGGCACCACGCTCATTCAAACCCTGATGGGGACGCAGAAGAAGATACCCGCTACCTCAGTGCAGCGCCCTGCCAGTGCCCCGGCTGGATCTGACCTTTTGGGTTCACTGCTGGGAGGACTGACTGGACAGACCCAGGCTCCTGCGAGTTCACAAGGCGCGGGTGGAGACCTGCTTGGCTCTCTGCTGGGAGGGTTGACCGGCGGATCTGCTGCACCGCAGCAAACCACCGGCGGCACAGGCGATCTGCTCGGGTCACTTTTGGGCGGGCTCACTGGGGCCTCCTCGGGTACAAGCAGCACTGCCGGCAAAGGTCAGATTGACGTTGCCAAATTACTGAAGATGGGCATGGCCTATATGCAGGCCAAGCAGGCTGGCAGCACGGACATGCAGGCCATCCTGGGTGCCATCATGAGTTCCAGCCGCATGAGCGGTTCGGAATACCGCACCCAATCCGGTTCACTCGTAGCCAGCACGCTGTTGCAGGCGCTGGCCGGAATGTCACGCAAGTAAATTGCTAAAGGACTAGCCCCGAGAAATCGGGGCTTTTTTATATTGGGGGCAACGGGGTACAATTCCGTTTATAATTGCCAGACCCTGTACTGGACGGAACAACCTTGAAAACCTCTGCTATTGGATATTACCTTCACTCTTTTTATTCCCTGCTCAGGAACGTACGCAACCCGCTTGCCATTTTGCAGTTGGTTTTTGAGGGACCTAACCCCAAAGGGACACAGATGCGGCTGAAGAGCGGGGAAACCTTTTTCATCAGCAATCTGCTTGACTTGTGGGTGGTGAAGGAAACAGTGATCGACCGCCAGTATGAAGCTGCCAGCATACCGCTTGAAGAAAACTGGACCGTGGTGGACATTGGCGCGGCAATGGGTGATTACACGGTGTGGGCTGCCCGGCAGCTTCCCCGTGGAAGGGTGGTGGCAGTGGAACCATTCCCGCAAGCGGTGGAATTGATTCACCTCAACGTAGGCCAGAACAGCGTATCGAACGTGGAGGTGATCGCCGCGGCAATTACCGGGAAATCCGGTCCGGCGACATTGAACCTGGTGGGAGAAAGCCTGGTACAGCATTCCACCACGGCGGACCGGAACGGATACGCCGCCCAACAGGTGCGTTCGCTTTCGCTGGCTGAATTGCTGCTTGAGGCGCGGGTTGAAAAGTGTGATTATCTCAAGATGGATTGTGAAGGCGCTGAGTTCGATATCCTGTTCAACACCTCTCCAGGGACGCTGCAGAAGATTCAACGCTTTTGCATGGAAGTGCACGACAAAATGACGCATTACACGCGCGAGGACATGCTGCGCTTTCTCAAAACCAACGGCTACCAGTCCAGGTTAACTCCCAACCCTGTGCATGATGACCTTGCGCTCCTGTACGCATGGCGGGGAGAGGCGGAGTGATGATCCATCGTCACACTCCTGTGGAGGCTGGTAACGCAGCCAGGGATTACCTCTGGCCGCAGATCTCTTCTCTGCCGTACTTCCGCGCGCTGCTGCGGGCTGTGGAAGCCCGCTTTTACGAGAATATTCACCTGCCTGCCCCCACGCTTGACCTGGGCTGCGGTGACGGACATTTCGCCTCAAAGGTTTTTGAACGCGACCTGCAGGTCGGTCTGGATCCATGGCGCGCTCCACTGGGAGAAGCACAATCCCGGGGATGCTACCAGGTTGTCATCCAGGCGGCTGGCAATTCAATTCCATTTGAAGATGCGTATTTTTCAAGCGCGGTCAGCAATTCCGTGCTTGAGCATATCCCCGATCTTGACCCTGTGCTGGCAGACCTGGCGCGGGTGTTAAAGCCTGGCGCGCCTTTCATTTTTTGCGTGCCCAACCATAACTTCCTCGGATCCCTATCGATCGGGAAATTCTTCGACAGGTTAGGCTTGCGCCCATTGGGGAATCTTTACCGGCGTTTTTTCAACAGGATCGCACGCCACCATCATTGCGATGATCCTGAAGTGTGGCAGGTGCGCCTGCAGCAGGCCGGGTTCGAGCTGGTGGATTGGTGGCATTACTTTTCACCTGACGCCCTGCGTGTGATGGAGTGGGGGCATTACTTTGGACTGCCTTCCCTGGTGAACCGAAAATTATTCGGCAGGTGGATCCTCATCCCGCGCAGATGGAACCTGTGGCTGCCGCTGGCCATCACGCGCAAAGCCTACAATGAACCCTCAATCCAGCCTTCCGGCACCTGCACGTTTTACATCGCCAGGAGGAAAGCACAAATCACAGGAGCGGCTGATGGATGAACCAAGCCTGCTGGATTATTTAAAAGATCGGCTCGACCCGATAAGGCTTCTGAGCGGAAAACGTCCGGAGATCAATCTTCCGACCGAGGTGGAAAGCGGGCTATTGCCTGAGGTGGATAACGCAGCAGAAGAAGCCTCCGACCGCAGTTCTTTATTACAGCGAATTCCCTGGTTCCCGCTTCTTTCCGTCTTCTTTGCCGTGCTTGCCCAGCGTAACCTGGAACCTGCCACGCGCAACTTGAAACTCGCGATTCCCCTTTACATCCTTGCGGTTGGATTGCTGATACTGGCGATCTGGAAGAAGCAATGGACACCTACTCCACTGCATGTGCAACACCCGGCATCTGAATATCCGCCGATCAGGTTCTATCCTGTGCTGATTCTCATCCCGCTGTTCCTGCTCGCCTTTTTTGCTTTCAGCGGTAACAAGTTCACCACACTCAACCTGCTGGTTTGGGGAATACTGTTCGTCCTCGCTCTCTATGTGTTCCGTGTGCCGGTTGGGGAAGGGAAACACGCTCGATTCCGCGAACGGATCGCCGGGTTCATCCGGCAGCCGGGGATCCACATCAATTTCCGCTGGTGGGATGTGTTACTGCTGCTTGTCTTCGCCTTGGCGGTCTTCTTCCGGCTGTACCAGTTGAACAGCGTACCTGCAGAAATGATCAGCGACCACGCTGAGAAGCTGTTGGACGTGAACGATGTTCTCAATGGACAACATTCCATTTTTTTCTACCGCAACACGGGCAGGGAGGCGTTCCAGTTCTACCTTACCGCGCTGGTTTCCAAAGTGTTTGGCACGGGCATCAGTTTTCTAAGTCTCAAGCTGGGCACCGCGCTGATGGGGTTGGTGACGCTGATCTACACGTACCAACTTGGCAAAGAGTATGCTAACAAGTGGGTGGGCTTGCTGGCGGTGCTGCTGATGGGCATGGCTTACTGGCCAAACGTGACCGCGCGCATCGGGTTGCGCTTTGCACTTTACCCGCTATTTGCGGCTCCACTGCTCTTTTACCTGCTGCGCGGCTTGCGGCGCATGGACCGCAATGATTTCATCCTGGCCGGCATTGCCCTGGGGCTGGGGTTGCATGGCTACAGCCCGGCGCGCATCGTCCCCATCCTGGTGGGGGTGGTGGTGCTGATCTTCATCCTGCACGTGCGCGGCAGCGACAACCGCAGGGCTGCCCTGCAGGGGTTCCTGCTGGTGGCGCTGTTCTCTATGATCGTCTTTCTGCCGCTGGCGCGATTCTGGTCGGAAAACCCGGACATGTTCGGGCTGCGTGCATTTTCGCGCCTGGGGACGATCGAAAGGGATTTACCTGGATCCGGCTGGATGATCTTCTTCTCGAACTTTTGGAAAGCTGCCATCATGCCCTTCTGGGAGAACGGCAACGTTTGGGCACATTCAGTGCCCTACCGCCCGGCGCTGGACGTGGTTTCCGCTGCCCTTTACCTGGCGGGAGTGATCCTCCTGCTGCAGCGTTACCTAAGCCGGCGCAACTGGCAGGACCTGGCCATGCTGGTGTCGGTGCCCATGCTGATGTTGCCCTCCATCCTCTCGCTGGCTTTCCCCGAGGAAAACCCCTCGCTCAACCGCACCGCGGCAGCAGCCATCCCGATATTTGTCATCACGGCGGTTGCCTTTGAAGGGTTGTTGAGCGGGTTATGGCAGCGCGCGCGCAACGGGTTCGGCAGGGGACTGGTGATGGCCCTGGCAGGCCTGTTGATATTGGTTTCAGCAGCACAGAACTACGACCTGGTCTTCCGGCAGTACGCTGGCTCGTACAAAGCGGCATCCTGGAACACCACGCAGATCGGTGCGGTGGTGCGCGACTTTGTGGATTCCACCGGGGATGTGGATTCCGTGTGGGTGGTGGGCATTGCGCACTGGGTGGATACCCGCCTGGTGGGCATCAATTCAGGTCACCCGGCAAAGGATTATGCTATCTGGCCTGAAGACTTTGGCGCCACATTGGATGTGCCCGCTCCCAAGTTGTTCATCCTGCGCGCCGATGACCAGGTGGACATTAATCAGTTGAAGGGATATTATCCCAACGGGTACTTGATTTTGCACGAGAATTCACAGCCCGAGAAGAGCTTTTACTCCTTTGTGGTACCGCCGGAATAATTATTTGTAGGGTGGAGTTGAAAATGGGTAATCCATCACCTATGGATGGAGAACACCTGCGCGTTTTTTTGTCGATTTATGGAATTCGACCATTTTCAACCGCACCCTACTTGATTGCGCCTTTGCGGCTCTGCGATCTTTGCGTCCCCGAACGATTTTTGTGAGGGGATTGCGAGGGACTATTCTTATCTCACCAGCCTCAAATAATACTGGTACCTGTCACCGCGGTAGAGGATCTTGACGAACTCCACCGGTTTTCGTTCCTGCGAGAATAGCAAACGCTGGTTCAGCAGCAGCGGTGCCCCTTCTGCGATCTCCAGCAGCCCGGCCTCTTCCGGTGTGGCCAGGGTCACTTCCAACGTTTCTTCCGCTTCGGTGGGGATGATCTGGAACTTCTCCTGCAGGATGCGGTAGAGCGACCCCGCGGCTTGCATCTCCTCCAGTGAGATGGTTTGATCCTCGCGCAGCGCCAGGTAGGAAGTCTGCAGCCCAATGGGGATGCCGTCACCCAGGCGCACGCGTTCAATGCGCAGTACGCTGGACCCGGTGGGTAGTTCCAGGCGCTGCAGGATCTTCTGGGAGGGTACCACGCGTTCCAGGCTGCGAATGACCTGCCCGGGTTGGATGCCGCGCCGGAGCAGGTCCTCGGAGAAACTGGTCAGGTCCATCAATCCCTTTTGCAGTTTCTGGGGAGAGACAAAGGTGCCGCGGCCGTGCTCACGGTACAGGTAACCCTGCCGCACCAGCGCGTCGATGGCCTCGCGGATGGTGGTGCGGCTTACGTTGTAGAGGATCTCAAGCTGACGTTCCGAAGGGATGGCTGAACGCGGTTCCCATTCGCCATCTTCTATCTTTTGACGTAAAATAGAAGCAAGCTGGTGATACTTTGGAAGAGCGTTAAACGGATCGATCGTTCTTGACATTTTTTCTCAAAGTGGTATCATAAGATTATAACTGGTAGTGACCACATTACCACTTACATTATCCAACTTTTACAAGTTTTCGTCAAGTATGGAGTTTTGGCTTGTGAACTTGATCCCTGAAAACGAACTGCATGAAATTGTCAGCCGGGTGGTGCATAAAACCCTCGGCAGTGATTCAGGTACTCCCCAGCCGGTGCCGGAAAAGAAATCCCAGATTATTGAACCCGCACCAATCCCCACTAACGGAACACAAAAATCGGTTGCCATCGGCACTGACCACGGCGGGGTGGACCTCAAGCAGGTGCTGATCGCGGACCTCAAGGAATTAGGTTATGCCGTCATCGATTGCGGTACGAACACGAAGGACCCTGTGGATTACCCGGATATTGCGCTTTCTGTCGCCAACCTGGTTGCCAGCGGCAAAGCCTGGCGCGGGGTGGTGATCGACGGCGCTGGCATCGGTTCCTGCATGGCTGCCAACAAGGTGCCGGGTGTGCGCGCAGCGATGTGCTATGATTATTCTACAGCGGTGAACAGCCGCGAACACAACGACGCCAACGTGCTCACGCTCGGGGCGGGGTTGTTGGGGGTTGCCCTGGCCAGGCAGATCCTGAAAACCTGGCTTTCCACCGAATTCGGCGGCGGACGGCATGCCAAGAGGGTTGATAAGATCCTCGCGATTGAGAAGAGTTTTCTCAAGGATGGTAAAGCATAATGGCACCTGACATAAAAACCATTGAGACAATAGTGGAGATCATCACCCGCGAAGTGCTGCTGGCGATGGTGGAGCAGGAAGAAAAATCAAAAGACCCGCAGGGTGCCATCTGCGTGGTGGAAGTGGCGAACGGGCTGAAAGTGAAGACCTGTTTCGACAACGCCGGGCACGTCATCAGCGCAGGAGCGGAACGGCTCACCTCAACTGTAGGGGTCATCCCAGAGGACGTCTCATTAGCCGGGATGATCGACCACACGCTGCTCAAACCGGATGCCACCAGCGACAAGATCGCTCAACTGTGCTTTGAAGCCCGCAAGTATCATTTTGCTTCGGTGTGCATCAACCCCACGCACGTCAAGCTTTGTGCCGACCTGCTGCGGGGTTCCGATGTAAAAGTTTGCACAGTCATTGGATTCCCGCTGGGAGCGACCTCCACCGAAGTGAAGGTTTTTGAGACCCGCAACGCGCTGGAAAATGGCGCGACCGAGATCGACATGGTGCTCAACATTGGTGCCCTTAAGGCCGGCGAAAACGAGCTGGTCGCGCGCGATATCCGCGGGGTGGTAGAGGTGGCCCACGCAGCCAATGCCCTGGTGAAGGTGATCATTGAAACCGCCTTACTCAACGACGAGGAAAAGGTCATCGCCTGCCTGCTCGCCAAGGAAGCAGGGGCAGATTACGTAAAAACCTCAACGGGATTCTCGGGCGGAGGGGCGACGGTGCACGATATCGCGCTGATGCGCAAGACCGTTGGTCCCAACATTGGGGTCAAGGCTTCGGGCGGCATCCATTCCCATGAAGAGGCTGAAGCGCTGGTGGCTGCCGGCGCGACCCGCATCGGCGCCAGTGCTGGTGTGAAGATCATTCAAGAGGGTGCTGGAGAAGCGAAATCCCCCCAACCCGCAGCAGCGGGAAAGGGATATTAGGCGGAGGAACTGATGCTGATTGCGCGTGTGATTGGTACGACTGTTTCCACAATAAAAGATGAAAAGCTGGTCGGGCGCAAATTGCTCATTGTGCGCCAGACGGATGAACATGGAGAACCCGTGGGCAAGCCTTTCGTGGCCATTGACACTGTGGACGCCGGTATCGGCGACCTGGTGCTCACCGCCAGCGGTTCCAGCGCGCGCCAGACCGCGCAAACCAAGGACACACCCGTGGATGCGGTCATCATGGCCATGATTGATTCGCTTGAAGTTGACGGAAAAGAAACATTCAGGAAGTGATCTCTGAGATGACAGCACTCGACCAGGACCTTGCCTCCATCCAGGAGGCCCGCACTCTAGCCGCCGGGGCATTTGATGCCTGGAAGGTGTGGTCAAAGGCATCCCAGGAGCAGGTGGACCGTGTTTGCGCCGCGATGGCGGAGGCGGCATTCAATTCAGCGGAGCGTCTGGGGCAGATGGCGCACGATGAAACCGGTTTTGGAGTGGCTGCCCACAAGAAACTGAAAAACGAATTTGCCTCCCGCTCGGTCTGGGAAAGCATCCGCGACATCAAGACGGTTGGGGTCATCGGCCGCGACGAGAAACGAAGGGTCGTGGAAATTGCCTGGCCAATGGGTGTGGTGGCCGCGCTAACCCCCAGCACAAATCCAACCTCAACGGTCATTTACAAGATACTCATTGCGGTGAAAGCACGGGATGCGATCATCATCGCCCCGCACCCTTCGGCGGCAAAGTGCAGCTACGAAGCCGCGGCTTTGATGGCCAGGGTTGCCGAGCAAAATGGCGCCCCGGCGGGGTTGATCTCCTGCATGCAAAATATCAGCCTGCAGGGGTCGCAGGAATTGATGAGCCACAAGTACGTGGCGGTCATCCTGGCGACTGGCGGCACCCCGATGGTGCGCGCGGCCCACTCCACGGGAAAACCCGCCTACGGCGTCGGCCCCGGCAACGTGCCCGTTTACGTCGACCGCTCAGCGGATGTGGAAAAGGCAGCTCGTTACATCGTTGCCAGCAAATCCTTCGACTGCTCCACCATTTGCGCGTCGGAGCAGTCCGTGGTGGCAGATAAGCCTATTGCTGCCAGATTGATGCAGTTGATGCAGCGCGAAGGTGCATACTTTACCGATGAACGCCAGACAGATTTGTTGCGCAAGCTGCTATTCACCCCTGAGGGCGGCATGGTCACCACCACGGTGGGCAAACCGGCTGAGTACCTGGCGGCCCTGGCCGGGTTCGAAGTTCCGCGTGGAACGCGTGTGCTTGTGGCTCCGCTCAGGCGTGTGGGCAAGGATGAACCCCTCTCACGAGAAAAGTTGACTACCGTATTGGGTTGGTACGAAGAAGAAGGTTGGGAGGCCGGTTGCGAGCGTTGCATTGATCTGATCCAGTTTGGCGGGCGCGGGCACAGCCTGATGATCCATGCCACTGATGAGAAGGTGATCCTGGCGTTTGGCCTCGAAAAACCGGTCTTCCGTATCGGGGTGAACACCATGGGCACCTTGGGAGCCATCGGGTTGACCACTGGCTTGATGCCGGCGCTCACCCTTGGTGCTGGCGGCGTGGGCGGGTCGATCACCGGTGATAATGTAACCACGTATCACCTTTTTAATGTTAAACGGTTGGCGTATGAGTTGTCTGCGCCTCCTTCAGCGGCAATGGCCGCTGGACCCCGGAGTGAAGGAGTCTCTGCACAGGAGATTGAAAGAATTGTCCGGAGTATCGTCGAAGAATTGGTTAAGAATCGATAAATAAAATTTAGTAGAGAAAGGGAAGAAAAATGGCTTTTGATACGGCACTTATCGCACTTGGAATGGTTGAGACCCGCGGACTCGTGGGCGCTGTTGAAGCAGCAGATGCAATGGTCAAGGCAGCCAACGTTGTTTTGATCGGGTCGGAATATGTGGGCGGAGGGTTCGTCACGGTGATGGTTCGTGGTGATGTTGGCGCTGTAAAAGCGGCAACCGACGCCGGCGCCGCAGCAGCAAAACGGGTTGGCGAACTGGTTTCTGTCCATGTGATCCCACGGCCGCACCAGGATATCGAAATGATCCTGCCGCAAGCTTCAAAGGGCAGCATCGGCGGACGCACCACCGAAGCCAAGAAATAATTCGGGCTTCAATCCGTGAAAGCAGGTCACCTGGGTACTGCGGGAACCAACCCGGAGGGTTGGCTTTCGCGTATCGCAGAGGTAATTCATCTAAACCTGGAGGGCTGCGTTTTGCCATCAGGCAATTACAGGCAGTTTTAACATGCCTGGGCGTTGACCAGCCTGTTTGTATTGCTGCAGGGAATTGCTTTACACATGTCAGGAGATGAAGTTTAGGAGGTCTTATGGCAGATGCTTTTTCATTACGTTGTTATTGTTTCATCGACCGCATGCAGGCGCAGTACGCCGCCTTCGTTGGAACCATCACCCAGGGTGACCTGCCGGTGGAGGGGATGGCTGCCCTTTACGTGGAAATGGCCCCGGGCAACGAGGTGTTTCGCGTAGTGGATGTTGCCGTCAAAGCCACGGAAGCGAAACCCGGCGCGCAGATTGTGGAACGCGAGTTTGGTATGTTTGAGGTTCATTCCCTCAACCAGGCTGCTGTGTTGGAAGCCGGGCAGGTGGTATTGGACAGGCTGGGATTGAAAAGGGAAGACCGCATCAAACCGGAGGTCGTTTCCACCCAGGTGATCACCCGCATTGACCCTTACCAGGCGCAGTTGATCAACCGCTTCAGGCGTGGCAGCATGATCGTCCCCGGGGAGACCATGCTTGTGCTTGAATGTGCTCCGGCAGCCTACATTAATTATGCCTGCAACGAAGCTGAAAAGAACGCCAACATAAAGATCATCCATGTTTCTTCTGTGGGACGCTTTGGCAGGATGTGGCTATCGGGCAGCGAGGCAGAGATTATAACCGCCAAAAACGCAGCTATTGCCTCATTGAATTCATTGGATGGTATCACGGGATAACCTGAAGCAGGACGTGACTCCCGGGAAGGAGTGCTCAATGCCGAGAAAATTTTATACAGAACGCGATATTGAAGACCTGGTGAATAATGGGAAAACAACACTTGAAATTACAAATGAGGTTGTTTTGACTGATTTGGCATATGAGAAAGCAGAAAGACTGGGGGTAACCCTGGTGCAAGGGCATCAGCTCCCACCTGCAGCACCCATTAGGCCGTATCTGTCCCAGCCGCAGGGGAGTCCATCTGTTCCCTGCCCCACATGCACTGATAAAGGCAGCAGTGATGAACAATTGAAGCAGCGCATCCGCGATGCGGTCAATGCCAAGCTTGGCAACCAGGTAGACCCTGCGCTGCTGGAAACGATCATCACCCGCGTTCTCAATAACGTCGGAGTCAAGTAACCCATGTTACTTGGTCGCGTCTGTGGTACTGCAATCTGCACGGTCAAGTATCCCGGGACGGAAGGATTGAAATTGCTTGTTGTGCAACCCCTCAACCGCAACCTGGAACCTGTTGGGACACTGCAGGTCGCAGCAGACGTGGTACAGGCTGGTCCGGGGGACCTGTGCGTGATGGTGCGCTCGCGAGAGGCCGCCCTGGCAATGCCGGAGGTCAGGTTTGTGCCAGTGGACCTTGCCCTGGTGGGCGTTGTGGACGAGTTGAAGGTCAGCCCGGATGGCAGGTTTGACTTGATCATGAAGCGTGGAATCACAAATTATTCATAGGACATAAATGATCCTGGGAAAAGTCATTGGCACGGTGGTCACCACCATCAGCCATCCACATTACAAAAACCGCGCGTTGCTGGTGGTGCAGCCGTTGGGGCTCGAAGGGGAGAAACCCGACGACGAGTTCCTTGCGCTCAATAATACGCAGGCTGGCGTGGGCGACACCGTCCTGGTGAACCGCGAGGGGAATGGCGCGCGCCAGGTGTTGAATAACCCTGATGCCTGCATCATATCGGTCATCGTTGGCATTGTCGATTCAGTTTCAATTCACTGATTTGTTGCATCTAAATAGAGGAGCACTATGAACGTCTTGATCATCGGCGGGACTGGCTTGTTGGGATACCATGCCAGCCAGGAGTTATTGAGCAGAGGGCACCAGGTGAAAATACTGGCGCTTCCGCCGTTGCCAGCCAGCGGATTATTCCCGGAATCGATCGAGATCCAATTGAAGAACCTCAACCTGATGCCTGATTCTGAGGTGGAAGAACTTCTCACCGGTGCAGACGCGGTGATCTTCGCCGCCGGAGCGGACGACCGGGTGACACCCATTTCACCGGCATACCCCTTCTTTTATAAACAGAACGTCGAGCCGGTGAAAAGGTTGGCTTGCATCGGAAAAAGCGTGGGATTAAAAAAGCTCATCATCCTGGGGTCATATTTCGCCTTTTTTGACCGCGCCTGGCCGCAGATGGAATTATCAAAGCATCATCCCTACATCCGTAGCCGGGTGGCGCAGACACGCGAAGCAATAGATGCCGGGGGTTCCGAACTGGGGGTTATCACCCTGGAACTGCCTTACATTTTCGGTACGATGCCGGGCAGGATGCCTTTATGGAAACCGCTGGTGCAATACGCGGCTTCGGGATTCCCGTTGTTCTACCCACGGGGGGGAACCACCTGTGTTACGGTGCAGCAGGTTGCGCAGGCGATGTGCGGTGCCGTCGAACGGGGCGAGGGTGGGAAGCAATACCCGATCGGTGGTGAAAACCTGACCTGGGAACAACTGATGCAAAAAATCACCCGTTCTGCCGGCCGTGAGAAGAGAGTGATCACTCTGCCGGATGGACTGGTACGGCTTGGTACGCGGCTGATAAAACTGCTGCACCAGTTCCAGGGTCGCGAGGGAGGGTTGGACCCGGTACGGTTTGTGGAATTGCAGACCGCCAACACGTTCATCGATCCGGCTGGCTCGCAGGCGGCTTTAGGTTATGGCTCCGGCGGACTGGATGAGGCGATCAAAGACACGGTTGAAGTGTGTCTTTCCAAACGCCATTCGCAATAATTATTATTACTTGTAAGTATCCGCCAGGTATTGAATAAGGACAGCCTTTTCAGCGTCGGTCAACTGAGCGCCTTTTCCGATCATTCGGTCAACGATCCTGGTCCATTGGCTGAGTGAGCCGGTTTCGCTTGTGGTTCTTTCAATCCCATGACAGGAAACGCAGCGTTCCTCAAGCAGTGTTTTTCCGTCGGCAGTAACCGATACTGGCTCGGTCACAGACACCAGTGGTTCTGTCTCGACCACCGCAGGCTCATTGGTCACCGGGGCAGCCGTGGGGGATTGACTGGAACAAGCGCTTAAGATAAGGGCGAACATCAGCACGATACCAACCATAGTGAGTTTTTTCATCAATTCCTCCAGTAAGGTGTTTGGATTAATTATATCGAAAAATAGTGACGATCTCAGTGAAAAGAAAACAAAAAGAGGCTGTGTCAGCAGCCTCTTTTGATAATTAGACTTCAGGATTCTTCGTCGTCCAGCCTGGGTTTGTCGATGGTGATGCAGAAAGATAGCCCGATGATGCCCGCGGCAACGGGGATGTACCAGTATTTGGAGTATGTGTCGACAAATTGAGCATCATTGACCAGCGGGAAACCCAATATGAACATCTTATTGTACATGATGACTCCCGCCAGGATGACGAGGACAGCTACTGCCACCAGGAACCAGTTGCTCACGTTGAAGGGCGGGGAGCCTTTGGGTTTCTGCGGCAAGGCAGCACCTTTAGACCGGCCTTTCACTTTGCGGCGGGTCAAGGCCAGCTCTCTTTCCATGCGTTTCTTTTTACCGCGTAATAACGCGATCCGCAGATAGAAGAATAAGATCGCCACAATGACAACAATTAACTCTGTGGTAATTTTCATTTTGTCTTTTTCTCCAATCTGGTCTTAATGATCCGTTTGAAATCCAGCTTTGTCGGGTTGAGACCAATGCCGCGCGGACGAAGGTGAGCCTGTGGCGTGATGAAGGCCAGGCTGGTGCGGTGCTGCTGGTTTACGCCGTCATCCCGGTAAAGCACGTAGCAATCAGAGTTGTAAAACCTTACAAATGAGAACCTGCGTTCCGGACGCGCCACCATACCGAGGAAATAAGCTTCACCATCCGCCCGGGGAGAGGGCAGGGTGATGATCACCAGGCGGGTCTTGTTGTCGATCCTTTCAGTTTCGAAAGCCAACCCTCCGGAACCCGTACGCTTTGATTCTTCCAGCTTATCCCCAACGTGGTCCCACCAAAATTGTAAAAACTTATTCCCATCTTTGTCCAGGTACTTCATGAAGGTATCCGTCTGGCTGTGAAACAGGATGGGGAGTGCATCGAAGGCGAAGTTCCATTGCTGACTCTTGGTCTTATCCATTTGGTAGTTTCAATCCTTTACAGAGGTCTTTTTGAGCCAAAATGAGCGTGCAATTGGTTTTTGACAAACGCGGCGAATGTGGCGGGTGGACGGTTAAGCAGGGTCGAGAGAATTAATGGATTGCCCACCAAACCGAAATTTTCGTAGTATTCAAACATTTTCCTCAGGACGTCAATCTCAAATTCAGCCATCCCGCCGGCGCGCATGTTGGCTGCCCATTGGTCCCGGTCAAGGCAAATCGCCTTCACTGGTTTCTCCAAAGCCGTGGTGTAGACTTCAGCAACTTCATCCTGGGACAGGGGTTGTGGTCCGGCTAATTCGTAGATGGCGTTCTTGTGATTTAACTGGGAGAGTACGTTGGCTGCAACTTCGGCGACATCTTCCAGATCAACAATGCTGATTCGGGAAGAAGTTGCATAAGGCACAGCGTAAACTCCATCATCAATGATCGATTTCTGGTTTTGCAGGATGTTCTGCATGTACGCGCAAGGTTGAAGAATGGTGAAGTCCAATCCCGATTCGAATAGCTTTTCTTCCATGCGCATCTTCTGCCAGTGGTGCGGCATGGCTTCCACCTGGGGATGAAGGACGGAGTGGTACACAAAACGCGTTACCCCGTTGCGATTTGCCAGGTCAATTAAACTTAGACCGATTGCCACCTCATCCGGGGCGATGTTGGGGCAAATGTAGTAAATCTTGCTGATGTCCTGCATGGCTCCCTGCAGTGATTCCGGGTCGCGCAATTCACCCACCATTACATCTTTTGCACCAAGGCGTTTTAGCGTTTCCTGTTGCTGCGCGCTGCGTACTAATGCACGCACTCGGATTCCCCGCCTGGTGAGGGTATTAAGGATTGCTTTGCCGGTTTTACCGGCCGCGCCTGTAATTAAGATCATATTCTAAATTTTTTCCAAAGTGGTTTGATTATAACCGATGTCGATAAAGAATGCTCCCCAGGGTTAATTTCCTGGGGAGCACTTGTATCTGCTTTGTTTTCTAGAAGATTACTCTAGAACGTCCTGAGCGCGCACCTTGGGTGGTTTGACAGCCAGGAAGAGCAGGTTAACCAGGATGCCGAACACAGCAGCTGCTGCGATCGCGGGCCAACCGAAGGGGAAGATGCTCTTGAGCAGCGGGATGGGCAGGTTGCCGCCGTAGCCTATGTTGCCGCCGATACCGACGACCAGGATAAGGGCAACGATCGCCAGCTTACCGGGATCATAGAGGTCGACTTTTTCGGCCATCATAAGGGCAATACCCTGAACGCCGATGACACCATACAGGTAGATCGCCAGACCGCCGGTAACGGCAGTGGGGATGCTGTAGATGGCGTCGCGGAGCGGTCCTATGAAGCCAAGGATGACGGCAATAGCGCCAGCGGTGATGAGTGCCGGACCAGAGTAGTTGCGGGTGATCACCATCAGGGAGTTGTTCTCACCGTAGTTGGTGCCAGCGGTGGAGCCGAAGAGTCCATTGACCAGGTCGTTCAAACCATCAAGCATCAGGTTGAGGCCGATGTGCTTGGCCAGGCCGGGTTTCTCGCGTCCCTGCTCTTCAGCCAGATGGTCAACGTACAGGCTGATCTGGTAAAGGTGGGCGGTGGATTCCGGGATGGTCGCAATGGCCATAACGCCGATACCGATCATCGCAGTTGCGGTGAGTGCGTTATTGAAGGTCGGGAACACAATCTTTGGAATTGTGATCAAGCCACTTGAGCCGATGCTGGAGAAATCGACCAGGCCGATGGGAATGGCGACGATGTAGCCAAGGATCATGGCGAGGAGGATGGGGAGCATGCCGATGAAGCCCTTGCCCTGCAGGTAGACAGAGAAGACGACTGCTGCCAGGAAGGTAATTGCCGCAGCCAGCCACCATTTCAGTGTGGGGGGCATGTTGGGCTCAACGCCGCAGCATGTACCGGAGGCCATGGTCAGGGCGGTATAGGCCAGGCCGATACCGATGATGATGGCGACTGAACCGGTGATTTCAGCAGGTAGAACTTTGTCCAAACCCTTCTTGCCGCCGGTGGCACGGATGAGCAGGCCGAAGAGGATGTTGAGAACACCAGTGACGATGAAGCCAGCGGTGACAACTGAAATTGTCTCAGGCTTGGCAGGTTGGCCAAAACCTAAACCGGGTTCCAGTACCGCAATGATCGATGAAACCGCTGCGATATAGGCGAAGCTTGAGCCGTAGTACAGGGGAATATATGTATTGATCGCAAATTTGGATCCAAGCAGTGCCACGACGGTGCCAAGACCGGTGATGGTCAGCACGGTGGAAACATCAAAGTTCATGAGCAGGGCGCACAGCACAGTGGCCGGGAACATGGTCAGCACGTGCTGAAAACCGAGCAACAGCATCCTGCCAAATGGGGGGGTATCATGTGGCAGATAACCCAAAACTTTAGAAGTAGTTGCCATAGTGTTTATTCCTTCTTTCCTCGGATATTTGGTTTTTCTACGAGCGATACAATTACAATGTTCTGGTTTCGGTTCGAGCGAAAAACATAGAATGAAAACTGTCGAACTTTGCTCTCACCAAAGGCATTATCTTGTCTCCTGCCCGATAAGCACCTCCTTTTCTTTATTTGAAAGTAATTCTTGAAAAATTATGTATCTTAATGATACATCATTTTGTCAAGAGGACAGATGGGGAGTTTGACCTCCCCATCTGTTTTTCACGAGTTACTTTCCTAGAAGTAATGCAACTACAAGCAGTACCAAGGCGACCGGAATGACGTAGATCAACATTCTGAATTCACCTATTTTCATTAACCGCTTCCAGGTGCTTTCAGTTACGGTCTTTTCGCCATCAATTTCTTTCTTTTCTACTTCGTTTGCTGCCATCTTTCCTCCAAAATTTTGTCAAGTTTTTCGAACGCAGTCTTGAAAATGGATTTCGAGACACTATCGATCATTCTTTGTCCAACGCTGGCGAGCGTTCCACCAATATTGGCTTCACCGGTGTAGTGCAGCATGGTGGTCTGGTCGCCCAGGTCATCAAACTTGACGTATCCGGTACCTTTAACAAACCCTGCTCCGCCTTTGCCTTCCACGATCAGCGTCACGCTTTCGGGTGGCACTTCGTCGGTGAGGGTCAGCGTTCCTGCGAAACTGGCTGAGACAGGTCCCACGCGCAGACCGATCACGGCGTCGTAATGCTGGTCGTCGACCTTGGTCATCTTCTGCAGCCCGGGCACGGCAGCCCCGAGCGCGGTGGGATCATTGAACATTTCGTACACTACTTCTCGAGGAGCCTTAAACAGATGCTCTCCTTCAACTTTCATGGTGATTCCTCCTTAATTTATTTCATTCAACGGTACATCCAATTTTACCGTTAAAGTTTTATCCTTTGGCTTTCTTTAAGTATTCGTAGATGATGCTCGGGTTCAAGTTCGACTCAAGGATCTCCAACGGATATTCGCTGAAGGCGTCTTCAAATGCCTGCGCGAACGCGGGACCGGGGGGCAGCGCGCCGGCTTCACCCACACCCTTGATCCCCAACGGATTCAACGGGCTCTTGGTGTGCAGGTGACCCATTTCCATTTTGTCCGGCATATCGGTTGCCTGCGGCATCAGGTAATCCATGAAGGAAGCGGTCATGAGCTGACCGTTCTCATCGTAGGCTAACTTTTCGTAGAAGGCGTTACCAATTCCCATGGAGACGCCACCCTGGATCTGACCTTCAAGGAGCAGGGGGTTAATGACCGCTCCGCAGTCGTGCACGATGATGAAACGTTCGATCTTGGGTTTCATGGTGTCGGGGTCAATATCCAGGACAACAGCGCAAGCCCCTGAACCGGTGGCACCATGCGGGGGAGCATAGTACGCGGTGGCTTCCAGGCCGGGTTCCACACCGGGTTCCACTGCGCCGCGCATGGGGTTGGCTTTGGCGGCCAGCTCGCCTAGGGAAATGGAAACCTCAGGCTTTCCTTTGACGCACACGCTGCCTTCACACAGGTCAACTTCCTCTTCCGGCACACCCAGCGCTTTGCTGGCTGTGGCGAAGACCTTGGCACGCACTTTTTGGGCTGCCAGGTAAGTGGCAGTACCCACCAGCGTGGCACCGCGGCTGGCAAACGTTCCAGCTCCCCAGTTAAAGTGGCCGGTATCTCCGGTGGAGACCTTCACGTCATCAAGCTTGACGTTTAAGGCATCTGCTACAATCTGGGCAAACACGGTAAAGTGCCCCTGTCCCTGGGTGGAGTAACTGGTCACCAGGGTGACCTTGCCGTTGGTGCTGACGGTAATCCGGCAACCCTCGTAAGGTCCAACAGCGGTACCTTCGGTGAACGCCACTACGCCGATACCCAGGCGTTTGCCTTCAGCGCGAGCCTTGGGTTGGATCTCTTTGCGGAACTTTTCGTAATCCAACATCTCGAGGCATTTTTTCATGTTGCCCAGGTAATCACCGCTGTCGAGCACACCCGGCACGAAATCCTGTCCGATGATGCCGGTTTGCACAGGGAATTCTTCAAGCTTGAGCAGGTTCTTCATGCGCAATTCAACCGGGTCCATGTCCAGTTTGCGTGCAGCGAAGTCCATCATGCGTTCCATGGCGAACACGCCCTCCGAGCGGCCTGCGCCGCGAACGGGGGTGACCACCATCTGGTTGGTGAAGACCATGCGGATCTCGGTGTAGAAGTTGGGAACACGGTAATTGCTCACCGTGTGGGTTTGAGTGTTCAACGGCACAGTCATGCCGTAGGAATCGTACGCGCCGGTGTTGTGGTAAAAGACGTCCTTAAATCCAAGGATGGTTCCGTCTTTCTTGAGGGCGATCTCGCAGTGATGGATCTGGTCACGTTCAGAGGTGGTGGCCAAAAAGTTCTCGCGGCGGTCCTCAATCCACTTGATGGGGCGTTTCAATTGCTTTGAGATCCAGGGTAAGAGCACGTCGTCTGCCTGGGAACTCATTACTTTGGGTCCAAATCCGCCGCCGATGAAGGGGTTGATGACCCGCACCTGGCTTTCAGCCAGTCCTAACAGGCGCGCAATCGAGCCGCGGATAGTGAGGGGTGATTGGGTGGTCACCCAGGCGGTTAGCTCCTGGTTGCGTTCATCCCAATCCACCACCATGCCGCGGTTTTCCATGGCAGCCGCAGCCACGTGCTCAACCAGCATGCGCTTGGAAACCACCACGTCGGCCTGTTTCCTGGCTTCTTCGTAGTTACCAGCTTCCTGTTTTACAAGTGCGGCGCGGTTATTGGGCAGGTCATCATGCACGCGGACAGAATCGTCTTCCCACGCTTTCTCCAGGTCGCACACTGCGGGCAGGGGCTCCACATCCACGATGATGTCGTCGAAGGCATCCTCAGCGATGTAGCGCGACTCAGCGATGACCACAGCCAGGGGTTCGCCTGAAAAGCGGATCTTGTCCTTGGCGATGGGAACCATCGTGCGGGCGCTGAACTCCGCGCCTTTGATGGCGGTGGGAGGAGGAACCTGCAGCGGGCCGGGCTTCCAGTAATCACCAAAGTCTTCAGCCGTGTAGACCGCCACAACACCGGGGTGTTCCCGGGCAGCGGAAACGTCAATCGATTTGATGATGGCATGCGCGTAGTCGCTGCGATAGAAAGCCGCGTGCAGCATTCCAGGAAGCTCGATGTCATCGATGAATTTTGCATTACCGGTAAGCAGGAACTTGTCCTCTAATCTTTTTTCGGGTTTACCAAAGTATTTACCATTCATAGTTCACCTCGCTTCTACTTTTTCTGAGAGAGCTTCTCAGATGCATCCTGGACGGCTTCGACGATCTTCTCGTACCCGGTGCAGCGGCAGATGTTGCCATCGATCGCCTCGCGGATCTCTTGCCTGGAAGGATTTGGATTCTCCTCCAGGAAGGGGACGAGAGTCATTAGAAAACCCGGGGTGCAGAAACCGCACTGCAAAGCATGCTTCTCGTGAAAAGATTCCTGCAATGGGTGCAAGTTTTCAGGCGTTCCGAGCGATTCCACGGTGCGGATCTCGTGCCCGTTGGCCTGGACGGCGAAGATCAGGCAGGAGCGCACAGATTCACCATCAAAAATGATGGTGCACGCCCCGCAGATGCCGTGTTCGCAGCCCACGTGGGTGCCCATCAGTCCAAGGTCGTGGCGCAGGAAGTCGCTCAAAAGGAGCCTGGCTTCCACTTCACGTTCGTAGACTTTACCGTTAACAGTTACCGAAATAGGAAAACGTTTTTCCATGATTAAGCTCCTTTCTTGGCGCGTTCGAAGGCTTCGGTGAGAGAGCGTACCACCAGTGCCCTGGTAATGCTGCGCCTGTAGTCCGCTGTGGCGTGCAGGTCAGTCGCGGGGTCGATCTCTTCCTGGATGGCTTCACCCACGGCTTCGTACGCCTCGGCGGAAGGTGCGTTGCCCACCAGGATTTCAGCAGCTTTTTGGGAAAGGATGGGTACTTCGCCAACGCTCATCAACACAAGGCGGATGGCTTCACATGCCCCCTTATCGTCCAGGGTAACCACGGATGCGACCGCTGATTGGGCATAACCGCCGCTCTGGCGGGAAACCTGCACATACTTGGAGCCTGTGCGCGGGGCCAGGGGGGAGATCACCACTTCGGTGAGCATTTCTTCCGGTTCGATCACGGTCATGAACGGTCCGATGATCAGGTCAGGAGCGTCCACCCAGCGCTCTCCATTCGGTCCCTTGATCAGGCATTTCATGTTCATCAGGACGGAGATGCTCGGCAATTGCCCGGCGGGATCCGCATGAGCGATGGCTCCGCCAAAAGTACCGCGGCGCCTGATCTGCGGGTGGGCAATGAACTTGGCCACTTCGGGCAGCAGAGGGAAGCGTTTGGCCACTTCTTCGCTGTGTTCTACGGTGCTGACGCGCGTCATGGTGCCGATGGCCAGCCCGCCATCAGCGGTGGGCTTGATATATGACAGTTCCGGGATATTGTTCAGGTCAACCAGGGCGGCTGACCTGGACATGCGGAAGTTCATGGCTGCGATCAAACTCTGACCGCCAGCCAGCACCTTTCCGTCGTATCCCAGTTCTGCCAGTGTTGCCAGCGCTTCAGCTTCGCTGGTTGGTGCATAGTAATCAAATGGTACTGGCTTCATTAAGGAAACCTCCTGTCTAAATGAGGATCAAACTTGCAAGGACAACCATCAACTCGAACGGATGAAAAGATAATTTCAAAAACCTTCAGGGGAATTTATTCCCCTGAAGGTTGGTCAAGCAAAAAGTTACTCTTTGAACGCTACGAAGCGTCCCCACATGGATTCGGCTTCCATGGCTTTCTGCAGGTAACAACCGATGTAGTAGCGGCCGCTCTTGGCAGTAGCCAGGTCACCCGCCAGGTTCTCTGCGTGCACGATCTTGTGCGGGAACAGGTTCAAATGCATGTCCTGGTAGAACTCTTTCAACGGGTAAAGCTGGTCCCAATCCTTGCCAAAGTCTTTGATCAACTTGGCGTTGGCTTCTGCAAAGGTCTTGGGGTGCCAGATGCGCATGATGGTGTTCATGGGGTGGTCAGCCGAGACGGCATCCACGCCGATCCACTTGATCTTCATCTTGGTTGCCCAGGCTGAGAAATCAGCTGAGGGACCTGGATGCTTGACCATGTAGCGGAACTCATCAGAGTCTTTGCTGTTCCACCCATACTTATTCCAACCGGTCTTGATGATGAGAATGTCGCCTTCTTTCACTTCCACCTGGTCCATGATCATCTGCGGGGTGTAAACACTGGAGTCGCTCACGACCTTGGAAATATCAGCAATCACGCCGGGTCCCACCCACTCTTTGAGGGGAACCTGGCCAATACTGCGGCCGTTGGGGAAGAAGTGTTTCTCACCGTCCATGTGAGTGCCCAGGTGGATACTGGCGTTGCAGACGGAACCGTTGCGGCCCATGCCGAAGTACTGTCCGCCAACACGCTTGGTGTAGGTCACGCTCAGGGGGATGTAGTTCAACCACTGCGGGGTTTGCACGCTGAAAGGCACGGTCATGTCGATCATCTCGGCCTTTTCCATGTTGTCGATGAATTCCTCTTCGGTCATACCTGCGGGGGCGGTCATGGCCCACACGCGGCTCCATGCGGTTTCCACTTCCATGAAGGGAATGGGCATGATGGAGATCCAGGCGCGTTTGTTCTTGAGTTTGTCGATGTCACCCACGATGGCTTCAGCCAGCACCAGGTGTGCTTTCGGCATCTTGAGATGGGTCATTTCATAATATGGACCTTGCGGGAAGGTTTCGTCCCAGGTCTTGCCGGTTTCTTTGATCAGCTTGGCTTCAGCCAGTTTGAAATGGTCTTCGTGCCAGCGGCGGATGGGGGTGTTCATGGGGTGTTCAGCAGCACCGCAGTCCACGCCGACGACTTTCAATTTCATATCAAGTGCCCACTGGTAGAAGTCCAGTGAGGGACCCGGATGGCGGACCAGGAAACCGAATTCCATGCCTTCAACGCCGCCCTGTGATTTCGAGTTCTTCACAGCAGGTTGATCCCAGGAGTACTTGTGATAGCCGGTGTTGATGATCAGAATGTCGCCTTTTTTGACTTCCACTTTCTTCATGATCATCTCAGGGGTGTAAATGCTGTAATCGGAGACCATGTCGGAAATGTCGGCGATGACACCAGGGCCGCTCAATTGTTTGAGGGGGATGTCAGCAATGGCGCGTCCACCGGAGTTGAACGCCCGTTCGCCCACCAGGTGGGTACCCACGGTGTTGCTCCAGTTGAGGATTTGACCATTTGCACCCTGACCGCCGCCGAGGGCACCGGTAACGCGCTTGAAGAAGTGCACTTCCAGCGATTTCTCGTGGGGATGGGGCGGGGTGAAGATGCTGCAGTCCTGGGTCAGGTCATACAGCTTTGCTTCATTCATCATTTTGATAAAATCTTCTCGGTTCATTTTTTCTCCGTTTCTATTTACTAAATTACTAAAAACCGTATTTATCAGCGAAGGCGATCAATGCGTCTTCAAAAACTTTCATGGGGGCTGAGACCACGCCTGCACCCACCTGTCCAACGCCAGCATCCTTGTGGGCAACGCCGGTGTTCACCCGCGGCGTGATTTGCTTCTCAACCACCTTGCGGATATCCACACCTGTGGGGGTGCCGCGGAAATCCAGGAAGGGGATGGTGAACTGCTTGTGTTCGCCGTAGGTGATCTCGTACATGTCGAGTGTGGTGTTGATGGCGTCCTTGGGGACCCCACCAATAAAGGTGACCAGCGCAGGGGCGGTGGCCATGGCGAAACCACCAATACCAGCAGTCTCGGTGATCACGCTGTCGCCAATATCGGGGTTGGCGTCTTTCTCGGTGAATCCCGGGAAATACAGGGCTTTCACGATGGGTGCCGGTGCGGTGAACCACTGCTTGCCAAGTCCGCTAACCTGGATGCCCCAGTCGGTGCCGTTGCGGGTCATCACGGTGGCGATGGTGCTGCCTTCCACATCCTCACCCGCGGCAGTCATGGTCTTGCAGCCGGCCATCACCGGGTTGAGGATGCTGAGCGCATTCTCACCCAGGAATTTGATGACTTCAAATGCGGTGGCGGTGTCTTTGGCGGTTTTGGCAATGTAAGGTGCCAATTGGGTGGTCCACAAAACTGACGCGGCGTCGAGGCGGTTGTGACCATCATCACCCATGTGCAGGGCTTTGGAAAGGATGGCACGAACATCAATGCCGCCTGCAGCTTCAATCGCGGTTTTCAAGGTTGGACCGAGCACTTCTTCCATCCAGTGCAGCTTGGAAATGACATCGTCACTGTAAGCACCCATTCGCAATACTTTTCCACGTCCTTCGTTCAGGTTGGAGAAGCACTTGATGCCGTGGGTCTGGTTTTCGATGACATACACAAGTTGCGAGGGGGTGATCACACCCGCCATGGGGCCGGTGCACATGTGCTCGTGGCAGGGGGCGAACTCGATCTTTCCACTGCTAAGCATGTTGACCGCTTCTTCTGCAGTCCTGGCTTTGCCTTCAAAGAGCAATCCACCGATCATGGCGCCTTTCATCGGGCCAGCCATGCGATCCCAGGTGATGGGGGGGCCGGCATGCAGGAACATGTTCTCGTGCATGCCCGGGACGGCTTCCAGCGCTTTCGCCATGGTTGTGGCAACAGGGCGGGCTTCCATGAACCGGTTTACAACGTATGCATTTGCTTTTTCAATATCTACCATGTTAATTCCTCCAGGCAAAATATGAGTTTACTTGCTTGATTTCATTCTCGACAGGATGTTCATCAGGCGTTCGTTGCCGCCGGCGGGCGGTTTCCATTCCACTTGCACGACCGGGGCATTCTGGTCTTTCAGGTTGGCGGTGAAGGATTCCAACCCAACGTTGATGGCTGCCAGGGGTTTCTTCATGCTTTCCAGGTCAACAGGTTTGCCAATGGTCTCTTCCGCGGGGTCTTCGCGTTCCGCGATGGCGCGCATGGTACGGCCAACGTAGCGGCAGATCACCTCGTTATCGGTATCCACCAGGGCACCTGCGGCTTTTAGCTGGGCGATCTGGTTATCCAGGTTCTGCGGGTCTTCATCGGTACCACAAGCCACCACAACGATCTCAAGATGCCGGCCTGCGTTTTTGGCTTCCGCGATGCACTTCGCGATAGCGGGAGCAATTTCGCTGGCGGGGTCTTCGTGCGAGCCGTAACCAATGACCACATCTAACATGATCACGGCCACTTCAGGATCGCGCGCTTCTTCATATAATCTGCGGATGCGGAGTTCGTTGTCCATCATCGGGTGCAGGCGGCCAACGGTGAATTCATCTTCGCCGAGGTCAACGATGCAGTTCTCCTGGCTGGTGAAGGCATCCGGCAATTTCAATTCCTTGTTGATGGGGGAATTTGCCAGAACTCTGGGAATATAACCGGCCAGGATGTGCTGGGCTTCGTAGGCCAGCGTGCCACCGGAGAATAGACCGCGGAAATATTTTTGCTGCGGGGTGAATTTGGCAACGGGCAGGTCGTCATCACCGGTCAGCGCGGGCGGGTTGGCGGCCAGTTTGATGGCGAGCCGGGCGGCATCGTCCAAACCGGTGGCAAAGAACAGGTTGCCGTCACGCAGGGTGGTTACAGCGCGGGCAATGAAGTTGACCACTACGGGCTTGCCGGCCTTGCGGGCTTTTTTGAGCACCTGCTCTGCCACAATGGGTGAAGGGGGTTTTGAGGTGAGCACGATGACCTTTGTTTCGGGGTCGCGTGCCAATACATCAAGCGCCTGTAGGAAAGTGATGGCGCCGACTTCGGCCTTTAGGTCGCGTCCGCCCGTGCCAATGCCGAAGGTGATGCCGCCACCAAGCTGGTGGATGCGGGTGGCCACCTGCTGCAGACCGGTTCCTGCGGCTGCCACAATGCCGATCGGGCCGCTGCGGATCTTGTTGGCAAAGGCCATGCCCATGCCGCCAACCATGGCTGTACCGCAATCCGGTCCCATCACCAGCAGACCGCGTTCGCGGGCATCTTTCTTCAGGTCGATCTCGTCCTCAATGCTCACGTTGTCGCTGAATAAGTGAACATGTTTGCCCAGGCGCAGGGCATCGCGGGTGACGGAAGCCGCGTAACGGCCGGCGACGGAAATGATCACCCACTCGGCATCCGGAAGCATCTCTGCTGCAGATTCCAGGCTGCGGGGCATGTATTCCTGGTCAACGGTCGACTTGCGCGCTGCCAGCATTTCATCGACCTTCGCCAGGGTTTCCAGCGCGGTCTTTTCATCCTGGGCTTTCACAACGATCGCCAGGTCATCCGGCTTGGCTGCCCGAACTTCGGGAGTGTCAAGGCCAATGTGTGAGAGAAGTTCCTTGTTGGATTCCGTGCCCATCACGACGCCGGCATCTTCAACGCCGGGTAACCCTGCCAGTGACCGCTGCAATTGCATCAGTTTGGCTGAGTCATAGTACACACCACTTCGAATTTCAGTTTTTAATGTTGCCATTATCGCTCCTGAGAGGTGAATTTGGTTTGATACTTCTGATATTGAAACGCAAGAACGTGTGAATGAACGAATCCTGCGTTACTGACAGGGATAAATTGTAAAATAGCTGTTATTTTTTCAGTCGTGCTTTGCTAAACCGGTTTTTCTTTGCATTTCCAGCGTTCGCATCTTTGTTTATATCATTAACAAATGTCACTCGTCAAATTATGTTAATCTCGATATTCCTGACAAATTGCACAAATACTTATAAACAAACCTCCTCGAGCACTTTTGTGAAATGCTGAGGAGGTTCATAATTCTAAGACGAAGACGATTTAAAGGTCAACGGTTTCGGGAACGCGGAAGACGGCGTTGGCTTTTCTCACTTCGGGATCAACGTTGAAGTTCAAATCCTGTCCGATAACTTCCTTGATGTAGTTCTTGACGCGCCCTTGCCACATTTCCTGGTTCAGGTAGAAGATCTTGGCGCCGCCCAGCTCGTGCTGGTATTGCGGCCATGGTTTGGTGGGCTGAGCCATCGAAAGACCAGCCATGCGCCAGCCATTGTAGCTTTCAAAGGTCGACCACCACTCTTGAACTTTTAGCAGTTCCATCGCGTAGTAGGTCTTGGCGTAGTACATCGGCCAGCCGAGGCGCGCGCGGCGGGAGAAAGTGAGTGTGTGCAGGCTGACAGCCACGTTCTCGTCCCAGGCACGGCCATTTGCGAAACCAAGCCATTCACCATCCACCAGTCCAACCATGGTGAACGGATCTTTGAGGCGATGGCGGCGCAGGGCCAAAACTTCACCATAAACACGGACACCAACGATGTCATAGAAGTCTTTCTCAACTTTCATGACCTTTTCGAGGTAACCGAGCATGGGGTCAATGTCGCTATCCTGGATGGAGCGGATATAGACAACACGGCCGTCTTTGAGGGTGATCTGAGCTTCTGGCCATTCGGGCATTTTCATCGGTACGCCGGACAAAATACCTTCGATCTCGCGTACATCGATCTTCATTTCCTCGGTCGATACTGGGGTTGGGAGTTCAATTTTCATGTTTGTTCCTTTTCCTGATGGGTGATATAGTTCCGCTAAAAAAAAGTATAGCATCCCAAGCTATCTGCGTCAATCGTTGTCAGACAATCTTGAGGAAATCAGGACTTATGTAATACTAAAACATATGCCTTTGGTCAGTCCAAAGTATGATTTGCATTTTTCTTAATCCTTTGTTTCTGTGAACACCCTTGCTATTGAAAAATATTGACTTTTCAACCAATCAAAATGCAATCCGGTTCAGTGATAGATAGTTGGAACTCAACGATACGTGACTTTCACTTGAAACTGTTTTAGACCCAACACAATTGAGTGTTTTACACCGGGCACCACTGTGACCGTGAAGAGTTCTTAGACCTGAGATTCAATTGAAGTGATCTTTGTTTTCTTTAATTTTGGTGTTGAATAAATCATTAAAAGACAACCCGCAACAGCTCCGCCTGCACCAAAAATCATAATCGCTGGAACGCCATAGAGATCAAGCAGCCAGCCACCAATTACGCTGCCAAAGAAACTGCCTAACGTCATGGTTCCGGTGATGTAAGCTTGCCCCTTAACCTTATCCTCTTCCCGCATGATTTCGTTAATATAGTAGACCGAAGCTGGAATAAACACGGCAAAAGAAAGTCCCTGTAAAAGCTGCCCCAGGTTGATCATCCAAACCGTGGTGGCCAGCAGCAAAACTAAACTCCTCAATACGTAAAAAACCCCTGAGAACTTGAGCAGAGAACTGGTGTTGAATTTGGAGACCAGGTAGCTGAATCCGAAGAACGCCGGGAGCTCACATAATGCGGCAATGGTCAAAGACACTCCAAGATCGGTTTCACGGCCGCCTACGGACGTAATGATCTGCGGGAGAAATGCATTCACCACAGTATGGAAGATAAACAGGCAGGCGATTCCAATCAATAAGGGCAAAAATCGTTCATACTTGGTTAAGAATCCAGCGGCGGGAGCATGAGAATGCGGATTTAATGGAGGCTCGTTGTGAGATAGCGACACCTCTTGTTTACCAACTTTTGGAAAGGACAGCACAATGATGATCAAGCCTGTTAATAAAATTGCACAAATAACCGGTAAAATTTCTGGAGAAAAACGATTGACCCATATTCCCAATAAGGTTGATAACACCGCAAAACAAATGGAACCCATCGCACGAGTCATACCGAAGCTAACGTTGTGACCTGCATTGATGTATCTGAAGGTAAGGGCGTTCACCAAAGGGACCATGGTGAGTAAAAGCGCGATTATTCCGACGTAAAGCACTGTCAACCAGAAGAAACCCAAATCAAAAAAAATCAGATAAGCCACCATCGCAAGGCAAAGAACAGACAAAAAGCACAAGAGAGCTTTGAGAGATATTTTTGTAACCCGGTCAGCCAGGGTACCCATTACAGGCTGCAGGATGACTGCCAGGACGTTGCTGATGGCAATTACCCAGCCTATTTTCTGGTTGGAAAAATCCTTCGAGAGCAAATATACGGACGCAAAGCTGATAATTGGACAATATATCATCCAATAAAATCCCTGCAAGACGGCAATTTGAAGTGATAGAACTTTGTCGGATCTCTTGTTCATCGATGGTCCTAAAAATGATGGAATAAACGGAGATGACTATAACACCATCCTTTCAAATGGTCTAACCTGATCTTTCTGCCGTCATGATGATGGTGGTGTGTTCTGATAGCGTTTCAAATCCTCAAATCACTAAACAAAAGAAGCAATGTATTCCAAACCTAAGAGAAAAAAACAACCTGGTAATAATGCCAGGTTGTTTATTAAAACATTTGGGTGTTTTAATCGTTACTACTTGCCGTATTTTTCGAAGTGAGGGGCAAACAAAACTTCAGGATCGGGCACGACCGCGGGAATGGGGTACGAAACCCAGGTGACGTTGAGGAAATGCTTCCAGATCACGTTCTCGGTGGTGATGTTGCCGCCCCAGGTGCCGCAGCCCAGGGTCATGGTGAAGGGCATGCCGTTCGCCCAGTCTCCGCTATTCGCCACGCTTTGCGGCTGCCTGACCATCATACGGCTGACCTTGGCTTTCAGTGCCAGTTCCATGATGTGATCTTCGTTGTTGGAGTGGATGCCGCAGGAGTGTCCAAAACCGTTGAAACCGGTGATGTCGATCACCATTTGCACGGCTTTGCTGAAGTCTGTGTACTTCCACAGGGTCACAACCGGAGATAACTTTTCGGCCGAGAACATGTCTTCCGGACCGATCTTCTCGCCCAGCACCATCAGGAACTTGGTGCCTTCGGGAACGTTGATGCCGGCTTCGCCCGCGATCACTTTCACGCTCTTGCACACGATCTTGCCGCTCAGGTGGCTGCCATCGGGCCACATGGCTGCCTTCAGCTTGACGCGATCCTCACCAGTCACCAGGTGCCCGCCTTCCTTCTTGAGGGCTTCCAGCAACTCATCAAAGATGCCTTCGTGGATGATCACGTTGTTTTCAGCAGAGCAGGAGGTGGCGTTGTCAAAGGTCTTGCCGCGCTGGATCTTGTTGGCGGTTTCCGGGATGTCAATCGTTTCGTCGACGATGATGGTGGCGTTGCCAACACCCACACCGTACGCGGGTTTTCCGCTGCCGTAGGCAGCCTTGACCACACCTGCGCCGCCAGTGGCTAACACGAGGTCGGCTTTGGACATCAGTTCCGCGGATAATTCCATCGAGGGTTCTTTTATGTACTGCACCAGGTCCTCGGGGGCTCCAACTTTCTTTAAGCCTTTGCGCATTTCAATGCAAATCAACTCGCAGGTTTTCTTGGCTTTGGGGTGCGGGGCGAAAATAACTGCGTTGCGTGTCTTGAGGATGGGCAGGCCATTGCATGGCATGGTGGATGAGGCGTTGGTCATGGGTGTAATGGCGCCGATAACGCCCACGGGTTTGGCAACTTTCATCAACCCTTTTTCCGGGATACGTTCGATCACGCCGACGGTCTTCACACCTTGCAGGTCGCGCACAACCCCCAGGGTTTTCTTTTGGTGCTTGGCGACCTTGTCTTCGTAAACTCCCAGTCCGGTTTCGTCCACGGCCATGCGTGCCACTGCCTTGGCGGTTTCGAGTTTGTAAGATTCCCAGCCTACAGCCAGGACCATTTCATCGACCTGTTCCTGTGACCAGAATTCGATCACTTTCTGGGCTGCTCTTGCCTTTGCCAACATTAGATCAAGTTCTTCCGACATTTGTTGCCTCCTGTAAAGAATATTTATTTCGCGACTTCAGCCAAAGCGCTCTCAAAGATGTTGAGGGCTTCATTCATCTGTTCTTGTGTGACGATCAGGGGCGGGATCCAGCGGATGGTATTGTCCCAGGGACCAGCCGTGAGCAGCATCATGTGCCGGTCAGCACAGGCGTGCTGGACGGCCTTGGTGAAGGTCTTGTCAGGTTTTCCCTTAGCATCCCGGAACTCAGAGCCGACCATTAACCCGCGGCCGCGTACCTCCGCGATCTGCGGATATTTTTCCTGCAGGTGCGCCAGTCCGCTCATCAACTGCGAGCCTCTTTCCGCGGCGTTTTCGACCATCTTCTCTTCTTTCATCGCCTGGATGGTGGCCACACCGGCTGCCGCGCAAACGGCATTACCACCATAGGTACCGCCGTGCGATCCTGTGATCCACTTCTTCATTAAATCCATGCGGGCGATCACACCTGAGATGGGCATGCCTGATGCCAGACCCTTGGCAATGGTCATCACGTCGGCTTCGACATCGAAATGCTCGTGTCCAAACCACTTGCCGGTGCGGCCAAAGCCGGATTGAACCTCGTCCATCACCAGCAGGATGCCATGCTTGCGTGTAAGTTCGCGCAGCCCTTTCATGAACGATTTGGGCGGAACCACATAACCGCCCTCGCCGATGATGGGTTCGATGAACACCGCGGCTGTTTCCTGGGGAGCGAGTTGAGTCGACAGGAGCAGTTCCAGTTCGTCCAGGCACCATTGGCTCGTCTTTTCCTCGTCCCAGCCATAGCGCAGGGCATAAGGGTAGGGGGTGACGTAAACACCGCTCATGATGGGCTGGTAACCGACCTTATATATGTTCTTTGAGGTGGTCATGGCCATGGTCGCGTTGGTGCGGCCATGGAAGCTGCCCTGGAAAACGATGACGTTGGGTCTGCCGGTGGCATGGCGCACAAGCTTGAGAGCACCTTCCACAGCTTCTGCTCCTGAATTGCTGAAGAAAAAGCCATCCAGTTGTTTCGGAACGATGGTGCGCAGTTCCGCCACCAGTTCGAGCATGGGTTTGTGGGTGACCAGGTTCGCCTGTCCGTGGATGAGCAAACCGGCCTGCTTGCGGATGGCTTCCACCACTTTGGGGTGGCAGTGACCGGTATTGGTGACGCCGATGCCGCAGGTGAAATCGAGGATCTTGCGGCCGTCGGTGGCATACAGGTAACTGCCCTCGGCGTGGTCAACGATGATGTCTGAATAGTGGCTCCAGACGGGAGAGAGATGTTCAAAATTTTCCTGGTAATTGATCATAAGATTGTCCTTTTGAGTTTAGATTTTCACCCAATCGAGACCCAGCTCCTGGAGTTTTTCGGGGGTTGGATTCCCGTGGTTCGTCCATTTAAGTGCTTCGTAATATTGCTTCTGCGCAGCCGCCAGGTTCTCGCGGTTCACTGATGCACCGGCAGCAGTTCCCTTGCCTTGCAGCGGAACAAAGAACTTCTCCGGCAGCACGTCCTGTGCGTCGGTAAAGCCCTCGCGCGCGTTAAATGCACGCAGCATGTTCAACCGCCGTTCGCCCAACTTGAGCAGTTCTTCCAGGGTCACATCCCAGCCGGTGACAGCGTTGAGCATATCCACGGTTTCCTGGGGTCCGAACAGGGTCCAGGCTGGCCCCCATACGAACTGGCAGAGTTCAAGCGTGTCGAGGGCGCTATAGAAGAATTGACCCAGGTAGGCGAAGCGTACTTTTTCAGGTCCGAAGCTCAACGGGGGAGGAGCGTTGTTCAGTCCCATCAATGCCAGGCGGTCCAGGTAGAGTTGGGCTGTGCCTTCCTCATACATCCAGTCGTGTTCACTCGATTGATGATCAGCGCCAAAGGGGTTGACTGCGTAAATGAGCGCCAATGTTTTCTTGGTTTGCGGCATGTGCATGGGGGCTTCTTCGTTCTTGACTGTCGTGAGATACTGGTGCGCGCCTTTGCCAAATACGTCCGCAGCCCTTGCTGACCCTTCAGAGAGGATCCTGCCAAAGGGCGTGGAACGGTTGACGATCTCATCCAGTACCCGCCGCACCACTTCAATGTCTCCATACTTCAGTTCGATCCCGCCGGTGGTCTTGCTGTCGATCACTCCCTTTTCGTAACATTCAATGGCAAATGCAATCGTGGCACCGCAGGCAATGGTGTCCACACCGTAGCTGTTGCAAACCTGGTTCATCAGGGCTACCGCTTCCAGGTTGTCAATGCCGCACATGGATCCGAAAGTCCCCAGGGTTTCGTATTCCGGTCCACCGTAGTAGGGGTCGATCTTATTGTCCAGGTATTCCCCTTCCACCACGCGTTTGCAGCGCACCACGCAGGAATAGCAGGTTTCGCGTTTTTTAAGGATGGTCTCAGCCATGGTCTCGCCGCTGAGTTTCTTGGCCCCTTCGTAATAGGCTTCGTTGTAATTATATGAAGGCAGCGTGCCAAGATCATTCTGAGGGATGACCACGCAAGCCGTGCCTAATTCGGCAATGCCAGCCATGTCCGGGTTGTTAGGCAATTCCTTCGCACCCCATTTGGCCATTTCAGCGAGTTTCTTTGGGTCAGCGATGGCCAGGGGAGTTTTACCCCTGACGACAATTGCTTTGAGGTTTTTACTCGCCATCACCAGTCCCATTCCTGTGCGGCCATTGTTGCGGTTGGCCATGTTGATGATGCTGGAGAAGCGCACGCCATTTTCAGCCCCGGGCCCGATCTGCATCACCTGGGCTTTGGCATCCCCGAATTCCGCTTTGAGCATTTCATCCACTTCACGTACCTTCTTGCCCCATAAATGCCCGGCGTCCTTGATTTCCACACCAGCGTTAGAGATCTGCAGGTACACCGGTTTGGGGGCTTTGCCGCGCAGCACGATACCGTCGAATCCGGCGAATTTTAGCTCAGCCGGGAAGAACCCGCCAGCCTGGGAATCACCAATGCCATTGGTCATGGGGCTCTTCGCGTTGGCGTTGATGCGGCTTTGACCGGAAATGGCAGCACCGGTGGTGACCGACAGCATCAGCGTGAGCATGTTTTCAGGAGAAAGCGCATCCACCCCTTGTGGAACCTCTTTGAGGATGTAATAGAGGCCAAACGCACTGCCGCCCATATACGTGCGGTAAAAGCTATCGGGCGGCGTTTCGGTGACAATCTCACTGGTTGAGAGATTTACATGAAGAATCTTACCGTTGTATCCGTATGGCATGTTCGTCTCCTGTATCAATAGTGTCTGGAAATTAAAAGTTCCCCAATTCTGGATAGAATAATTATTGCATAAAATCCAGAGAAGGGGAACTTTTATTAGTCATTATTCTTTCAGGATATTCTTCACCATTCCTTCATTCCCCAGGGGAAGCCGAACTCCGCCATGAGGTTCATGAACGGAACCGGATCGAAGGCTTCAGGACCATCCACACCCACACCTTTCCAAACACCGGTGGCAAGCAGTTCCATGCCGATCACGGCGTTGAAGGCGGTTTGTGTCACCACAACCTGGCAGTCGAATTCCTTCATGCTCCATTCGTTATCTGCCACCTGGTAAAGGTAGACGTTCTTTTCTTTGCCGTCCTTCTTGCCTTTGATCCAGGTTCCGGCGCAGGTTTGACCTTCCATCAAGGGTCCCAGGTGAGCGGGGTCCGGAAGGCAGGCAGCCACCACGTCGCGCGGAGCCACTTCCACTTTACCCACCTTGATCGGGTCCTTGTTGTCCAGTCCCAGCAGGTGCAGGGTTTTAAGAATGCCGATGAATTCGTCACCCAGGCCATATTTGAAGGTTACCCGGTTGCACTTGATATAGCGTGGAACCAGCAACACTTCTTCATGTTCCACGTTCACGCACTCCACGGGTCCTATGCCATCAGGGAATTCAAAGACCTCTTTTTCGGAGAAGGGTTCGGTGGTGAACCAATCCTTGCCCTTTTCCCAAATGACCGGCGGGTTCAGGCATTCCTCGATCGTGGTCCAGATCGAGAAGTTGGGGGCAAAATCGTACCCCTTGACGATCAGGTTGGCCCCATCACGCACATTGACTTCGTCCACTTCATCAAACAGGTGGGTGGCAGCGTATTTGGCAAACACATCAGCCATCCCGGGTTCCACTCCCAGGCCAAGCAGGGCAAGAATTCCTTTTTTCTTCCAAAGATCTGCGCGCTCGAACTGGTAATCGCCCAGCTTGATGCCGGTCTTGGAATAAGGCGTCTCCGGGTGCGGGTGCGACAGCGTCATGGCCATATCCATGTAGTTGCAGCCATACTCGTACGCCGCGTCAAAGATGGCTTCGTTGAAGGATGGGTCGCAGGCGTTCATGATCAGGTCCACCTGGTGTTTTTTCGCCAGTTCAACGATCATGTCCACTTTGTGGGCGTCTACAAATTCCACCGGGAAGCGTTTATCATCCTTGATCTTGGCCTGCACTTCTTCAGCGCGTGGCTTGTTGTAATCCGCGAGCACCATCTTTTCCAGCCACGGACGCCTGGCTGCCATGACTGCAATAGCCTCACCAACTCCGCCTACTCCTACTAACAATACTTTCATGATTGTCTCCTTATTGAAATGTGGTTAATCATCCACTGTGTTCAACACATACGGGTCGACATCCGGGATGTCTTTCTTGATGAATTTACGGATGGGGAAGTACAACACCGCGCCAATAGCCATGGCGATCAAAGCCAACCCCACTGCCCCCTGCCAGCCGTAGTCGATGATCTGGCTGACGATGGCGATCACAATAATGGTTAAAGGAGAAACGACAATGTAAATCAGCCCCCAGACCCCGCCCGGAACGCGATTTCGCGGTAGGTGAGGTTTTTTAACGCGCAGCACCACCAGGGCGAAGATTTCTGCCATCAGAACCAGCATGTTGAGGAACACATCGATGACAACCAGGTTCTGAAAGGCCGAAGTGGAAAAGATGAGGTAAAACACCGCGCAGATCAAGATCGACACCCAGGGTGTGCCGTATTTGGGGTGTACTTTATTCAGCCAGGTGGGCATCATGCCGTCCTCCGCCATGGCGTAAGGCACGCGCGTGCCTCCCAATCCATTTCCAATGAAGAGCCCGATCATCGAGAAGATGGCGGAAACGCCCACGATGGCTCCCAGGAAGAACGATAGCGGGCTGTCCTTGCCTGCCACCTTGTCACCAATGCGGTGCGCGATGGTGGGGAATTCCCAACCGTAATCAGTGCCGGGGTCCACTCCCCATGAGAGCATCTTATCGTCAGAAATGTCATATTCATTTAATATCGGTCCAATTCCTACGCCGGTGTCCGATTCTTCAAGACCCCAGACCAGGTATTGCCCGTCCTCTCCAGCGCCGCCGTACAAGCCGGCGACAGTGGGGATGGAGTAAGAAAGAATGGCAGCGATGAGCACCAGCACCATGGCGCGCGGATAGGTTTTCTTGGGGTTCTTGATCTCGTCACCTGCCGCGGTGGGCAGTTCCCAGCCCATGAAGTTCCACATGGCTACGTAAATACCCACGCTCAAAGCGCCCAGCAGGTTCTTGCCGTTCACTTCCGCACCACCCGGAAGGAAGGGGATGTTAGCCGGTGTCCCGTTGACGATCCAGGCGTAAATGCCGAAGCCGGACATGATGATCAGGGGCAGGATCATCAGCACGCCCAGCCAACTGGCTGTGAGCCCTGAGAGCTTGGCACCGCGCATGTTCAATAGCGAGATTGAGATGATCAGCACCGCAGCCACCAGCCAGGATAGGAAGTCGGACGAGAATTCAACCCCGCCGATCGTGGCTCCTTCGCTCAAGGCGGGAATGAAATAGCTCAAGTACCAGGCGGTCCACACCGGGTAAATGGATACATCCACCCAGGAGACGACCCAGTTCATCCAGCCGGACATGAAACCGGCGAACGGTCCGAACGCCTGTTTCACCCAGTGGTAGTAACCGCCTTCCACTGGCATCATGGACTGCATCTCGCGCACCATCAGCATGTTGGGGATGCTGAATACAAGCGGGGTGACCACCATCAGCAGCAGAGCCAACCCGGGGCCGGAAAGTCCGACCATGGGTTCTGCGCCAAACGCACCACCGCAAACCGTGAAGTAGATCAAGCCGAACAGCGGAAGCAATGTCAGCTCCCTCTTGAGCTTGCTCTTCTCCTGTGCAACCAAAGCACCCTTTCCAGAATCAACGCTCATTGATTTCTCTCCTTTTAATAAAAGTTGGATAATCCTGAATGCGCGCCGGTGGAGGACACGCAAAAGTTACTTTTTGATTATTAAGGAAATAACAATAAGGTGTGCTGCGGAAGGTTTGAATGCTCAATCTTTTGCCAGGCAGAACGAGGGAATTTGCCAGGCGTGGTCATCCTTTATCTTGATGGGCACAAATGAGATGTGAGTCTTTTTTACACCCGGGATCATCGCCAGGGTTTCGGAAACAAAGTTGAACAACCTGGCGTTGCTGTTCGCAAATACCTGGATGCTGATGTCGGTATCGCCGGTGGAACAGGCGATGTAGCTGACCTGTTCATAAGTCGCAATTTGCCGGGCAATCTCCAGTACGCGCGCAGGCTCAACCTCGATGAAAACATCCGCGCAGACAGCCAGTCCGAGCGCTTCGGCGTTGATGTTGCCGCGCACGGTGATGACACCATTCTTAACGAGCCTATCGATACGATAGCGTACTGCCCGTTCGGATATGTCTCCGATTTTTGAGGCGATACTTGCACAGCTCATGCGGCCGTCAACGAGTAATAGATCTGAGATCTTTTTGTCAATCGTGTCTATTTTTATCATATTCAACCGTTTTTGTTTCCGAGATATACAAATATTATAGATATATTTGCCGAAAATACAATAGATTTACCTTAAAATTTCAAACTTTTTCCCGGTTGTTAGAATTAGCGTCTTGTCCGGGAGGAAGTATCACCTGATTTTCAAAGCCAGTTTTTACAAATTGGTCAAAAAACTACTGTTAAGAGAAGTTGAAAAGTGAACTCTCTTGAAATTCAAAAGTGAACTTTGATATTGTCTAAAGATAGGGACAAAGAACGGACCATTTTGGCTCTAAACCAGACGCGAATTTCGATATTTTTACGAACGAGATCAGGAATTAGGTGAAGGTCAACTTGTTCATAATCCGGCAAATCAGGGGGCATATCAACTTTTTGGTTGGAAAAAGTAATATAACCATACCCATTAATTACTCGAGTTTCGTGAAGACAAAAGACATCTTTAGGAGAATTGAAGGGTTTAGGCAAGGAAAAAGGTCTGAACAAACTTGAACCAGAATTGATAGCTTTCTCAAAGCGAAGACTGGGGATCTCACCGGTAGTTGAGTGAACCTGGTGGTTATTGTAACGATCGACTTCACTACGCAAGACGCCACGAACTTCATCAAGGGAAGTAAGATTTTCAAGGGCACAGGTGCGGACAATACGATCCTGAAGCCAACGATAAGGCCTTTCAATCTTTCCTTTAGCTTGTGGAGAGAGGGCATAGGTCACATTCACACCCATCAATCGCATTACTTGTTTCCATTGTGGGTCAACGTCATCAGTGGCAAGGATATGTTTACGCCAGTAGCTGTCACGATTTTGGACAAAGCGAAAAACGCGTAGATTGTCAACATAATAACTCAAAGGTATGCCGTAAACCTTCATTACTGACTCTGCAGCCTGAATATGTGCCCAACTCGTCTCTGATTCAACAAAATCAGCATACACCAGCATGCGGCTGTAGTCATCCAGAGAGGTTATTAGAGTCCATTTCTCTGAGGCGAAGGGAGACCACAAATGCGTGGAAGCATCGTGTTGAATCAACGCACCAACAGCCGCCGTAACAACTTCTCGGTCGTGCACCTTCTTCCTTGGATGTGGGAGGTAACAATCTAATAGTTTAGCTCTTTGGATAATTGTGTTGACTGATACGCTGAATCCATATTCTTGAAGTCGATCACGAATGGCTGAGTAGTTATAATTTCCAATTGGTAGTTGGGGATTGTCTACCAATACTTTCTCGCGTAATAATTCTCTAGTAATGGACTCTTCTACCTCTCTTGAAAGACGAGCTGGAGCATCACGATGATATTCCAATGTAAACGTGGATGGGGATTGACGGTAATCTTTCACAAGTGCAAAGAAACGAGTCTTGTTTATTTCTAATATTTTTTCGACTTCTGATCGCGCAATCCTGCCCCGAACATAACCATCGAGGAGAAGCTTAACTTGATCAGTGGAAAATCGCTTGTGTAACTGACCCATGATGACCTCCTTTTTATAGAAATCTATCATGTATCATCAGTTCACTTTTCGACCGATAACGGTTCACTTTTCAGCTTAAAATAGTTCACTTTTCAAGTTCAAATAACATGGTCAAAAAACTACTTGACAAGAGGTATTTTTCTGCAATAATAAATTATCGGGAAAAGTAGCAATAAATCCCGTTTCTTTCCGCTATATCGGTATCTAACAATTAAATAATGTGTGATTTCGGCAGTGCTTTTTGTTTTTCTTGTTTTTGTTCGTGTAAACCTCGTAACCCTATTCTATTCAAGGAGGAGACATGCCACAAGATTTTAAAGACGCACTATCGTATTCAGAAAGATGGTTGGAGCTAATCGAAAAACCCGAAGTTGGTGAAGTTGAGGGGAAACAGATCATCGAGGAAAGCGTTAGGAATTTTTCCGAGTATTTTAATAAAGGCTGGCTGGAATACCGCAAATCTGTGACCGAAGCGGGAGACTGGGCCTGCGTGGAATGGACAGGAAGGGGAGCGATGTTCAGGGATGTGCTCGGACGTGAGTACATCGACTGTCTCGGCGGTTATGGCATGATGGATCACGGTTGGAGCCATCCGGACGTGGTCAAAGCCGTGGCTGCCCAGCTGCGCCGCACTCCCATGCCCAGCCAGGAGCTCATTGATCCGTTGCGCGGTGTGCTGGCAAAATTGATGGCTGATATCACTCCCGGTGACATCAAGTATTCCTTCTTCTGCGCCAGCGGTACCGAAGCCATCGAAGGCGCTATTAAACTGGCCAAGATGTACTCCAAGAAATCAGCCTTCATCGTTGCCACCAAGGCTTTCCATGGCAAAACCATGGGCTCGCTCTCAATGCTTGGCAAAGCCGACTACCGCGTTCCGCCCGGCTTGCTCTATGCCGGCCAGGTCTACCATGTGCCCTACGGTGATGCCGCGGCCGTGGAACGCCAGCTTGACATCTGCGACCAGGTGGGCATTGGCGTGGCAGCCGTGATGATGGAACCCATCCAGGGTGAGGCCGGCGCCATCGTGCCGCCGGATGATTTCTGGCCCAGGATCCGCAAGGCAACCAAGGATCATGGCGTACTGCTGATCGCTGATGAAGTTCAAACAGGCATGGGACGCACCGGCAAGATGTGGGGTGTGGAACACTGGGATGTCGTACCCGATATCATCGCCGTGGCAAAATCACTGGGCGGCGGCGTAATGCCGGTCAGCTCCTTCTGTTCCACCGAAGAGATCTGGCAGTGCATGATGGACCCGAACCCATTCATTCACACCACCACCACTGGCGGCGGCGCCCTGGCATGTTCGGCAGCCATTGCTGCGATCAACGTTGCCCTCCGGGACGACTTCCCCGGGCAGGCCAAGGCAAAAGGTGATTACTTCTTCAAGACTTTGCGTGAGTTGGAAAAGAAGTATGCAAGCGTGTACGACTACATTTCTGGTAGAGGGCTGCTCATTGGTCAGCACTTCAAGGATGCCGAGGTCGGCTACAAGGTTGCTGCAGGGCTCTTCAAACGCGGCGTACTTGTTGCCGGCACGCTCACCAGCGCCCACACCGTCCGTATTGAGCCTCCCATCGTCATTGAATATTCACAGATTGATGAAGTTCTGAACCGGCTGGAAGATACACTCAAAGAGGTAACCCGATAATCCCGGGGTACCATTTTTAGACTGTTATCAAGAAAAGGAGTATTGCCATGGTTCTTGAAGGTTATCAGTATGCTTGGCTGGTCTTTCTGTTCATCGCACTCTTCTTTGCCGTCCGTATCGCTGTTGGCATTTGGGCAGGCAGGAAGGTACAGGACAACACAGACTACGTGGTGGCCGGTCGGCGCCTGCCCATCCACATGGCCGCGGCATCCATCATGGCCACCTGGTTCGCGGCCGAAACGCTGATGGGTGCATCTGAGACAGCGTACGACTACGGCTTCCAGGGGGTGGTCTTTGACCCCTTTGGCGCATCAGCCTGTCTCTTCCTTTCAGGTTTCCTGTTCGTGCGTCTCATGCGCCGGGCAAAATACCTGACCATTGTGGACTTCTTTGAGCGCAGGTACAACAGGCTCACCGTGGTCCTCTCCGTTGTGGCTGAAATGCTGACCTACTTTTCCTGGACAGCCGCGCAGATCGTGGCGGGCGGCGCCATTGCCCAGGGTATTTTTGGGGTTGACCCGGTCGTGGGCATGGTACTGGTGATCGCAATCGTCGCCGGCTACACCATGATGGGTGGCATGATGGCGGATACTTTGCTGGACTTCTTCCAGATGTTCCTCACCGCCATTGGCATCTCCCTGGTGTTTATATTTATGCTTAAGGCGGTTGGTGGATTCCCAGGTCTGATCGAAGGAGCAGGTTCAACCTATGTCTCGGAACCGTTCAATCTCCTACCGATCAAGGGAGAAGGTTACCTAGGCTACACCGGGGCGACCGGCTGGATGTACTGGCTGGCAGCCTGGATGGCCATTGGATTGGGTTCTGTGGCTACGCAGGACTTAATGCAGCGCTCGATGGCTGCACGCAACCAGGCAACCTCTGTCTATGGCTCATACTTTGCCGGCGTGCTCTACCTGTTCTTCGGCATCATGAGCCCGCTGGTGGGTATCATGACCTACAAGTTGAATCCGGGCATGGAGGACATCAGCTACCTGCTGGTACACGCTGCCATGACCCACGTGCCGGCGTTACTGACCGCCATCTTCATCGCTGCCTTGGTTTCAGCCCTGATGAGCACCTCCGACAGCTCGTTGCTGGCAGGCGCATCCGCAGTGACCGAGAACCTGATTCCATTAATCACTGGTAAAAAACTGGAGGGCAAGAAAGCCCTGTGGGCGACACGTATCATGGTACTGGTGAACGCCTTGATCGGGTTGGCGATTGCGCTCTGGGCGCAGACGATTTATGAGTTATCAGTTGTCGCCTGGACGTTGCTCCTGGTGGGCTTGTTCACACCATTTGCGTTTGGCATGTACTGGAAGAAAGCCAACGCATCCGGAGCCAACGCAGCCTTCATCGGTGGTTTCGTGGTCTGGATCCTGGCAACTATCTTCTTCTTCAACACCGGCCTGGGTGGACAATCCACAGCGATTGTCTGCGAGTACGTGCCGGATGCGTCGATTTCTGTCTTCGCAAATGATGGCTGGTGGTGTGCCTTCTGGGATGCGGTCTATGTAGCTTCCTTCGTCGCTTTCCTGTCCGCCATCCTGCTGATGATCGTGGTATCCCTGGCTACGCAGAAGAAGGATCCCGCCAAGAAACTGGTGGATTACTATGGCGAACCGATCGACATGAATCCCAAGCTGCACCTGGGTATCCTGCCCATCAAGGATGCTTTCCGTAAGATCACCGCGGAAGAAAAGGAACACACCTAAACCGTACTCCAACGTGGCAGACTGCTATGGGCTTGTGCAGGTTGTCACGCGGGATACTGTAAGTGTATAATCAGTGGCGTCCAGGGTGACCAACTTTGGACGCCACAACTTTTATTCATTGATTAAAACCTGTTGATGGGAGAAAATCCAGATAATCATGTCAGAATTTAACCCCGCTGAATTGAAGTATTACGCTTTGATCTTTGGTGTCATCCTGGTAATCGTGTTTGCTTACAGGAAGGCAGTAAAGAAAGTGATGAGCAAACAGGAAGAGAAACTCAAGGATAAAGACCGTTATCGGCCAGCGACGTCAACTGAAAAGCCGGTTATGACCGAGGAACAATTCAACCGCTCCTGGAAAAGCCTTTCCTACCTGCTGCTATTGGCTGGCGCGGGCAACCTTTACATGGCCTACAATGCCATCGTCCGCGCAACTCAAACGAATGGCTTATGGGTTTGGTGGGTAGACGTGGTATGCAGCATTGCCGCGGCTATTTTTGCTGTGCTTATTTGGCGAAAGAAAACCAAAAATTGGATCTTTGCCTACTTCATCGCCACCATGATTCCCCTGTTCCTGTACATGTCCATCCAGGGACAGCAGTATAAGATCAGTGCGTTAATTCACCTATTCCCGCTGGTTCTGCTCTATTTTGTGTTGAAACCAGTGTGGAGTTATCTGCAATCTTCCTGACCTTTTTAGAAAAACAAATCCCCCGCTTCAAGTGTAGTGCGGGGGATTTTTGTTTTGGTGGTGGCTAACCGATAATTTGCTCTATGGCTTCACGGAAGCACCGGGTGTGATAATCTATGTCTTTTTCGGTCACGTCGGGGGCGATGAGCGCCATATTGTGGAAGGGAGTCATCAGGATGCCGCGGTTCATGGCCGCCAGGTGCATGTAGCGGTCGAGCTCAGCATCCACCGCTGCCTCAGCGTCACCGCCGTTGCGCGGCAGCGATTCACAGAACCAGTACTCCGCGCGGCAGCCCAGGCGGTTGATCACCCAGGGGAGTTTGTGTTCATCAATGACCTGTTTGACGCCCTCGGTGAAGCGGATGGCCAGCGGGACCGTGTGGGCAAAGGTTTCCGCGTTCAGGGTGTTCTGCAGCGTGGCGCGCATGGCTGCCAGCGACAAAGCGTTGCCTGCCAGTGTGCCGCCAATGCCGCCGATGTCAGATTCGTCCACCTTAATGGATTTTGAAACCAGGTCGCCCACTTCTTCCGAAAGACCGTACACGGCTGCCGGCACGCCGCTGCCGATGGTCTTCCCCACGGTGATGATGTCCGGCTCAAGGCCGGCTTCCCCGGTGTAACCGCCGGGTCCGGCGCACATGGTGTGAGTTTCATCAATCACAAGCAGGGTGCCGTATTTTCGCGTCAGTTCGCGCAGCGCCTGGTGATAACCGGGGTCGGGGTGAATGATGCCGATGTTGGTCATCACCGGTTCCGCCAGCACGCAGGCAACGTCACCGGGGGCGAGGGCTTGTTCCAGGGCAGGGATGTTGTTCCACGGGATGACGCGCGTGGTGATCACCGGGTTCACTTGCGGACCGATCGCCCCGGGGCGGGGTCCGGGGATGCCGTCGTTGATGGTGATGAAAGTTTCGTCCACCGACCCGTGATAACAGTAATCATAGACCAGCACGTAAGGGCGCTTGGTGATATGCCGCGCAAGCCGCAACACAAAGCGGTTGGCATCCGTTGCAGTGAGTGTGGTTTGCCAGTATTTCAATTTAAAGCGCTTCTGCAATTCTTCTCCCACCCAGATGGCGTCTTCGGTGGGCAGCATGAAGGTGATGCCATTATCCAATTGCTTGTGGATCTCGGCAATGGGCACGTCGGGTGAGTGGCCAACCATGGCACCGGTATCGCCCAGGCAGAAATCAAGGAAGTGCTTGCCGTCAGCACAGGTGAACGAAGCTCCCTTGGCTTCCTTGACAAAGAGAGGGAAACCACCCGCCCAGCGCACCATCCAGTTCATCGGCACGCCGTCCAACAGGCAACCCTTGGCGCGCTGGTACAACTCGTAACATTTCGGGTGATCGTGCGAAAACTTTTGAATTTCCAGGTTCAGAACTTGCTCAAGTTTTGTCCGGTCGATCGTTGCCATTGCGTCCTCTCCTGTTGTGTGGGGTTTGATTTAAAAATTATATATAAAATTTTCCTGGTTTGTTAGAAAATGGTACTCGTTTTGCCCGGGAATTTCCAATTAATTTAAGGTTTCCCTCATCAGAGTCACCAATTGATTGACGATTTCATCGGTATTACCAGTAATGCGGATCCTTTTACGTTCCCGCAATGCGGCAGCAGCTAAACCGGTGACTTCGGTGGGGGATCCTTTCAAACCTATGAAGTCCGGGTCGGTGTCCAGGTCCTGGGCACCCCAGACGGTCATGTGTTGCTGTCCTCGCAGGTGTTGCTTCAGGCGAAAATCCATGAAGCGGGGTTCATTGCTGGCGGTCTTCACCGAGACCACACAGGGCAGGGGCACTTCCAGAATTTCAAATCCGCCTTTGATCGCGCGCTTTCCGCGGGCGATGCCCATTTCCGGATAAATTTCAAGTTCGGTCACCAGGGTCAATTGCGGCAGGTCCAGCCATTCCGCCAGGCCTTGCGGCACCTGCCCGGTGGCGCCGTCCGAGGATTCTTCGCCGCAGAGCATCACGTCCGCGCCTCCCATTTTATAGATTCCCCGGGCGAGGGTGTAGGTGGTTGCCAGCGTGTCCGCACCGGCGAATGCCCGGTCACTCAACAGGTAAAGGTGGTCAGCGCCCATCGCCAGCCCGACGTTCAGGTAGGTCTCCGAAGAAGGGGGACCCATGGAGAGGATGGAAACCGTCCCTCCGTGCAGGTCTTTCAATTTCAACGCCACTTCAATGGCGTTCATGTCCGGCGGGTTGATTTCCGTGCGCACGTTCGCCCGTTCCAGCAGGTGAGTTTCAGGGTTCACGCGGATCTCCTCCGGTTTGGGCACAGCCTTCATGCACACCACGATCCGCGGCTCAGGCATGGCTGTCCTTTCCGTCAGTTTGCAGTGCCCGTTCCAGTTCCGGAAGGATCTTGTGCAGGTCACCCACCACGCAATAATCGGAGGAGTCAAAAATGGGCGCTTCCGGGTCGGAGTTGATGGCGATCACCGTGCCTGCTTTTTCGATGCCGACGATGAAATGGAAAGCACCGCTGATCCCGCAGCAAATGGCCAGGTTGGGGCTGCAGCCCACGCCGGTCTGTCCCACCTGGCGTTCGCGTTCCATGTAGCCCATGTCCACCGGCGGGCGGGTCGCTCCCACGTCACCGCCAATCAGGGTCGCCAGCCGCTGCAATTCTGAAAAATCCGCGCCTACCCCTCGGCCGCCTGCCACCAGCACCGGCGTACGCGAAAGATCCACAACACCGCTGGTTTTCCTTTCCACGATATGTGTGCGGATGTCGGTTGCGGATAATTCAATCGGCAGATGAATGATCTCGCCAGTCCTCGCTGGCAGTCCCTCCGGCACCTGGAAGATTCCGGGTCGCACGGTAGCCATTTGCGGACGGTGCTTTCTCATGCCGATAAGGGCAAGCACCCCGCCGCCAAACCCGGAAACCTCGCTGATCATTAACCCTTCAGGCGGGTTAATGCGCAGGTCGGTGCAATCGGCGTTCAGCCCGGTGCGCAGGCGCACTGCCAGCCTGGCTGCCAGGTCTCGCCCGTTGTGGGTGGCCCCCAGCAGGAAGATGCTGGGTTTGAACTGCATCACGGCCTGAAAAACTACCCGGCCATACGCGTCTATGGTGAATTGCTCCAGCAGGGGATGCTCGGCGAGCAGCACACGATCTGCCCCGCCTGCGAAAGCTTTTTCGGCCAGGCTGGACACCCCGTTGCCAGGCAATAAACCACACAGGAGCCAGCCCATCCGGTCGGCCATCTCGCGTCCCTTGTGCAGCAGCTCCAGGGAAACGTGCAGCAATTGACCTTCCTCTTGTTCCAGGAAGACCCAGATCTCCTTGCTTTCTTCAGACGGACCGTATAGTGATGCGCTCAAGTGCTCACTCCTGATTCACAATGCTTTCACTGCCAGTTCCGCCAGGTCGAACACGTCCATTTCCGCGTCTTTCAACGTCTTGGCACTGTCTTCCAGGCAGGAAAGGCAGAAGGGGCAGGCGGTGAGCAGGCTGCCTGCTTTTGTGCGCGCCGCCTGTTCGATGCGCAAATCCGAGAAGCGCTCGCCGATGGGGGTTTCCAGCCACATGCGCCCGCCACCCCCCCCGCAACACAACCCGTCGACGTGCGAGTTTTCCATTTCCACCAGCTCCAAGCCAGGGATTGCAGCGAGCACCCGGCGCGGGGCTTCGTACTCTTCGTTCAAACGACCAAGATAACAGGGATCCTGAAAAGTGACCTGAGTGTTGAGCGGGTGCGCGAATGCGAGCCGTTTCTCCTCAACCAGTTGGGCAAGATATTGCGTGTAGTGGAGCGGCTGCCAGTCTGTTGGCATCCCGGGGTAATGATTGCGGAAGACGTCATAACAATGTGGCGAGATGGTGACCAGACTGGTCACGCCCCTGTCTGCAAACACCTGGCGGGCGTTCGCTGCCAGTTCCTCAAAATAGGGCAAATGACCGATGCTGAGCGCGGCTTCACCGCAGCAGGGTTCGTCGTTGCCGAGGTAACCAAAGGATACGTCTGCCGCCCGAAGGAGCGTCACCAGCGAACGGGCGATTTTTTGTGCCCGGCGGTTATAAGATGATGTGCATCCAGCATAGAACAATACTTCATGCAGTTGAGGGTCAAATGCCGGCAGGTTCAGGCTGGCTGCCCAATCTGCGCGTTGCGAGGGTGGTTGCGACCAGGGATTGCTGTTCCAATACATCGACCACAGCATGGAGGGCAGCCCTTTCTCTGGCTGATTTTCTTCCCACGCGATCTGTCGCAAGGCGCGGAACACTTTGGGAATATCCACCCCGCGCGGGCAGGTGGCAGCGCATTGCGCGCAGGTGGTGCACAACCACAGGTCGGGCTCGAGGTGTTCAATTCCCAGTTGTGCCTTGCGTAACAGGCTGCGGACCGCCAGGGGGCGCTGCGCCACTTCTCCCCAGGGGCAGGCAGCTGTGCATTCGCCGCACTGGTAGCAGAGGGCGGCATCTCCACCGGTCAATTCCAGCAGGCGTTCCCAAAGGCGGTCATTCAGCAGCAGGGCATCATCACTCATCTTTTGCCTGCCTTTTGATCACTTCATCCATCTCGGTTATCTTTTCTGCAAATTCCTTGCCTTCCGCAGCGGAGATCCAGCGCAGTTGCAGCCGTTCCGGGTTAATGCCCTTGCTTTCAAATTTCCGCTGCCATTGCTGGAAGCGCTTGTTGGTCAGCTTGTTGGCGTAGTTGTAATGGCAATCCGAGCCGGTTTCCGTGAGACGGCAGCCGGTGACCAGCACGGCACCGGCGCCTTTTTCAAATGCACGGGCGACGAACCCTTCTTCGAACCGGGCGGAGCACATGGTGCGGATGATGCGTGCTGATGCAGGGTACTGGCGTTTTTCGATCCCTGCCAGGTCCGCCCCGGCGTAAGAACACCAGTTGCAGGTGAACACCAGGCACTTATCCTGCGGGTTTTCTGCCAGCGCAGCATCCACCTGCGCCAGGATCTGAGGCCGGGTGAAGTAGGGCATTTCAATGGCATGGAAGGCACATTCCGCCGCGCAGGTGCCGCACCCCATGCAGGCTGCCTCATGGATGATGACTGTTCCACCTTTTCCCGGCAGCCCGATCGGTTCGATGGCGTTGTACGGGCATACCTTGACACAACGCATGCAGCCTGTGCACAGATCGGGGATGTGCTGGGCTGTCAGCGGTTCCTTCTCGATCACGCCGCGCGCCAGCAGCGACCCTGCCTTGCCGGCAGTCGCCAGCGCCTGGGCGATGGATTCACGCACATCCTTGGCTCCCTGGCTGGTGCCTGCCAGGTACACGCCCTGGATGGCGGTTTCCACCGGACCAAGCTTGGGGTGCAGTTCCATATAAAAGCCGTCTTCACTGCGCGAGAGCTTCAACTGGTCGGCGATGTTATCCTGCGTGGGGGTGAGTCCAACCGCCAGCACCAGCAGGTCTGTGGGCAGCCGCAGCCGTTGACCGACTTCTTCGTCTCGGAAGATCACTTCCCCGTCCTGCCAGGTGATGGCGTCCTGCGGAGGCACATCCGCGTAGCGGAAGAATTGCACACCAGCCCGCATTGCCTCCCGGTAGAGTTCTTCAGCATGCCGGCTGTAAGTGCGGATATCTTTTCCAACCACGCGCACGTGCAACCCCAGCTTGCGCAGTCTCAACGCCTGCTGGATCATTGAAGTGCAGCAGTAACGGGAGCAACCAGCCTTGCCTTGCCTGGATCCCACGCAAGAGATGAATGTGACCTGTTGCGCATTCAGGTTGCCATCCCCCAGCATCTTTTCCAGTTCCAGGTTGGTGACCACACGGGGATCTATGCCGTAATTAAATTCAACAGGAACGTAGGGGTGCGAACCGGTGGCCACCACGATGGCTCCCACACGCAGGTCCTCGCCGCTAGTGAGGTGAACTGAGAAATCGCCCACCAACCCGCCGATCGTCTCGATCGAACTATCCAGGTGGACATGGACGTGGCTCATTTCCACTTCGTGAATCTTGGCAGCGACCATGTCCGCAGCCTGGATGCCTGCCGGGGAGATGGTTTCAAGGTTATTCAGCATTCCACCCAGGAAAGATTGTTTTTCCACCAGGTGGGTGGCATAACCCTGCTGGGCGAGTGCCGCAGCCGCGGTCATGCCGGCGATGCCCCCGCCGATCACCAGTGCGCTTTGTTCCAGCTTGAGGTGCGAGCGGATGAGCGGGGTTAACAGGCGCGCTTTTTCAACCGCCATGGAGACCATGTCCATGGCTTTGCGCGTGGCATTTGTTTTTTCTTTCTTGTGCACCCAGGAATCCATGTTGCGGATGTTGGACATTTCCAGCAGGTAGGGGTTCAAACCTGCCCGGTTGAGTACATCGCGGAAGATGGACTCGTGCGTCTTGGGCGAGCAGGCGGCAATCACCACGCGCGTGATGCCTTCGCGGCGGATGGTTTCTTCGATCTCCTGCTGGGTGTTACCGGCGCAGGAGAACATCTGGTTTCCCGCGTAGACCACATCCGGCAGCGTGCGCGCGTACTCCACCACCTGTTTCACGTCCACCACGCCGGCGATGTTGCTGCCGCAGTGGCACACGAAGACCCCAACCCGCGGGACATCAATATTCGGAATGGGTTCCGCCTTGGGCGGCTCCGGCCAGCGGCGTTCCGTTAGGTGGCGCATGGACAAACCTGCCGCGCCGCTGCCCTCTGAAACACTGTCGGGAATGTCCTTGGGTCCGGATACGCACCCGGCGGTGTAGATGCCCTGCCGCGTTGTGCTGACCAATCCTCCGGTGATCTCGTTGCAGCGGATGAACCCATCCGGGTCCATTTCAATGCCGAGTCGGGAAGCCAGGTCTTCAAGACCTTGCGGCGGGATTACCGCGTTGGCCAGCACCACCATGTCAAACTGGCTGTCGCAGCGTTCGCCTTTTTCAATGTTCTCGTAAACCACGCGGATACTGCCGTCGTCGTTGGGAGCGATATGAGCAGGACGTCCATGGATGAAACTGGCACCCTGCCCGGCCGTACGCTGCCAGAAACCGTCAAAGCCCTTGCCGTAGGCACGCACGTCCATGTAGAGCACGGTCACGTCATCCACACCGTGGTCCAATGCCTGGTAGGCATGCTTGATGGAGTACATGCAACAGAAGCGTGAGCAGTGATGGGCATGGCGTTCATCACGCGACCCGACGCATAGCACAAACAATATATTCCTGGGGTGCCTGCCATCCGAAGGGCGGATGATCTCACCACCCGTGGGACCGGCTGAATTGACCAGGCGCTCGAATTCCAGCGCAGTGAGAACATCCGGGTGGGTACCGTACCCGAATTCGTGCAGTTCGCGCGGATCGAGCATTTCATACCCAGTGGACAGGATGATGGCTCCTACTTTTCTTTCAAGCGTGGTTTCCACCGGCATCAGGTAATCGATCGCTTTGGGAGGGCAAGCCAGTTGGCAATGATCACAGGGAATGTAATTGGGCGGTTCATTGAGGCAATGCGCCATGTCGATCAGGTACGCCCCGGGAACCGATTGCGGGATGGGGGTGTATATGGCCTTGCGCGCGGCCATGCCCGAGTCGTACTCGTTGGGCAGCACCACCGGGCAAACAGTGGTGCACTCTCCGCAGCGGGTGCAGGCATCGGTGACGTAGCGCGCCTTTTGCCGGATCTGGACGGTGAAATTTCCCGGCTCGCCCGTGACCGCATCCACTTCTGCCAGGGAGATGACTTCAATGTTCGGGTGCAGCCCGACCTCCGACATTTTGGGGGCTTCGATGCAGATGGAGCAATCGAGCGTGGGGAAATTCTTATCGAGCACGGCCATGGCGCCGCCGATGGTCGGCGCGCGCTCCACCAGGATGACCTTCACCCCGCCGTGCGCCAGGTCAAGCGCTGCCTGGATGCCGGCGATCCCTCCGCCGATGACCATCACGGAATCGCTCATCCGCTGCTCCTCGTGCTGTAACGGGTAAGGGCATGGGTGTAGCCGCGGTCGAATGCCTGTAGATTTAATGGAATTGTTTTAGGTTTGACGGAGGTCTTAATGGCTTCCTCCACTGCCTGGCGCGTCACCAGTCCGGTCACCGCTGTGAAGTATCCCAGCATGACCATGTTGGTCACCACGCGCCGGCCAAGCTCTTCAGCCAGTTGTGTGGCGGGGATGCAATATGGGTCATCACCAGTGCCTGGAAGCACGAGGTCCTGTTCGATCAGAATAGTAGCGTCCGGGCGGGTGGTTGGGCGGTAGACACTGTAGCTTTCCTGCGACAATGCCGCCAGGATGTGGGGGCG
>CAYVTF010000014.1:0-60560 GCA_964454565.1 uncultured Anaerolinea sp.
GGAGAACAGTTCACTTTTAAACTTTAAATGGTTCACTTTTGAATTTTAAATAACAACAGGAAATTCACCTATTGACTTTTCTCTTTTTTGTCTGTATCATCTGTACATTGTTTAACAACTGAATAACGAGAGACACAGCGGCTGCATCCCGGGTTAACCGGGATCACGAGGTGGAGGTTCTTCTCCGCGAGGAGAAGTTAACCCGGATAACCGGGGAAAATCGAATGATCAGCGGATGCCTCCGTAGCCCCGCCAGGGGCTTCTATCTCCCTTCCAAACAAGTCAGGAACCAAATCCGGCCGGCAACGACCGGGACAGCATTCCGATACTGGCCAGGCAGCCGGGTACGCCTGTTTAAGCGGAAGGGATGCGATGTAATTATATTAAGGCATGCCCACGCATGCCTTAATTCATTTTTAAGGAGGAACAAATGGACAAGCAGGAACTTTTGGAACGGGTGGCAGCAGATGGCGTCAGGTTCATTTCATTCCAGTTCACGGATGTGACCGGCAGTGTCAAGAGTGTCGACGCGCCAGTCTCCCGCCTTTCGGAGGCACTCGAAAAAGGAATCTGGTTCGACGGGTCCTCGGTGGAGGGATTCTCTCGTATTCAGGAAAGCGATATGCACCTTCGCCCCGATATCGATACATACGCTGTCCTGCCCTGGACGCCTGCAGACCTCAAACGGGCGCGTCTTTTTTGCGATATCTACCGCATGGATGGCACACCCTTTGAGGGCGACCCGCGCGGACTGCTTCGCAAGAAACTGGCTGAGATCAAACAGCGCGGCTGGAAATTGATGGTCGGTTCCGAACCGGAGTTTTTCCTCTTCCGCCGCAATGGCGGTGAGGGCATCCGCCCGGTACCGCATGACGTGGGCGGTTACTTCGATTTCTCCCCCAACGACGAGGCCGTACAGGTCCGCTCTGAATTAATGCAGGCGCTGGATTCCATGGGTCTTGAGGTGGAAGTCGGTCACCACGAATGCGCCCTGGCCCAGCACGAGATCGATTTCCACTTCAGTGACGCCCTGCGTTCCGCAGACAATGTGCTGACCCTGAAATACACGGTGAAAGCCATCGCAGCCAAGAATGGACTGGTGGCGTCATTCATGCCCAAGCCAATTTTTGGAATCAACGGATCGGGAATGCATTGCCACCAATCCCTGTTTGATGAACGGGGAAACAACCTTTTTTACGACGAATCAGACGAGTACAAACTATCCAGGCTGGCTTACGGGTATATCGCCGGTCAACTGACACATGCGCGCGCTTTCTCCGCTGTAACCGCACCCACAGTGAACTCCTACAAGCGCCTGGTTCCGGGTTACGAAGCCCCGGTGTACATCGGCTGGGCTCAGACCAACCGCTCTGCACTCATCCGCATCCCGCATTCCCTGGAAGGCGATACCCGGGCTGTTCGAGCAGAGTTACGCTGCCCGGATCCTTCCTGTAATCCGTACCTGGCCTACTCGGTCATGCTTGCTGCCGCCCTCGATGGGATCGACAGGCAGCTCACTCCTCCGCCTGCGCTGAACAACGTGAATGTCTATGATCTAAAGCCGGAGGAAAGAAAAGAACGGGGTATCTCCGAATTACCAGGGTCACTGCGAGAGGCTTTGCTGGACCTGGATAATGACCCGGTGATAAAAAATGCCCTCGGAGCAAACCTCTACGAGGCATTTGTCAGGGCAAAATGGGCGGAGTGGGAAGATTACCGCTTGAACGTGATGGACTGGGAAGTTGCCCGTTACCTGGAAACTGTGTAGTCCTTTCTTGTTCTGAAATCAGACCGCCTGACGGAAACTTGTCGGCGGTCTGTCTGTATTATCCCCCGGCGATGGCCGGTACCAGGTGGAACTCGTCTCCAACACGTATCACGTCGCTTGCCTGGAGGATCACGCCATCCCGCAGAACGTGATAGGACTCGACTTCCAAATCTAGTTGACGCAGGGCGTTCTCAACGGTCTGAGGGGCGAATACAATCCGGGTAACCCCGCGAAGTTCAACCGATGCGGTCGTCTCAGTCATTGAGGGCGTTCTGCAGGCATCCAAGCCATAATAAATCCTGCCCCTGGGGAGCATCCGCCGTCATAGCCAGTAACGGCATTGAAAGTGAGGCAAGTTCAAACCCCTCCAGGGCTACCTGTCGCATGGTTTCATCAACGGCACGGGAAGGAAGAAAGCCTATGGATGCGGGTGTTTCTGCAATGTACTGACGCATCGCCAGGGTGGAAGGGATCACCGGGGCGGATGAAACGGCAACTGGTGTTCCGCCCATCACAACCTTTTCGAATAATTGCTGGATTGCATCCTCACCCGGGTAAAAACCCAATCCTGGTTTTTCGCTTGCCAGTTCATTCCCCGGCGCTGCGCTAAAACAATCCGGGCATTCTGCATAAAGGTCTCCATAGGTTTTCACTAACCCGCTGAAGAGCAAACGGGAAACCTCAGGAGTGATTGAAATCAAGGGGTTTTTCGGATTGACAACGATCACGAGCTTTTCCGTTCCTACCTGGTAAACCGACCCTGATGAGTCAGTTGGTTCTCCCCAAAGTAAGAATATACCATCCTCCCGCGGTTCCAACTGGCTGGCGGTTACCTGGCTGGTCACCAGTGAAATTCCGGAGACTTCGTTGGCGCAAGAGGCCATGATAGGCGTGAGCCAGTCGAGTACAGCAGTATAGTCCACTTGCACAACCCTCAACCCGCTGTCAGGTGTTTGCCGCCCACCCTGTTCCACAGGTGTTGCAGATGGCTCCGGTACAACTGCTATCGTTTGGTCACCCCGTGCGCCTGCCACAAGCAAAACCGCGGCTGCCAGCAGAACGCAATACGCGGCAAAATAAACCAGTGAACGTTTCGTTAGAAATGAAAGCAGCCATCGAATGGAAAGGTATCCCACGATCAGCGCTGCCAAAAACCCGATCAAGATCTTGGGCAGAAATGACACCAGACCGGGAACCTCGAAGAGATCGACGACACTCATTATCCCGGCAGCCGTCATCACCGGGATGGACATGAGAAACGAGAACCTTGCAGCGGACTGTCTATCCAGGTTCCTGGTCATTCCGCCGGTCATGGTGGACCCTGAACGGGAAATTCCAGGGAAAATGGAAAGTGCCTGGAATCCCCCGACCCACAGGGCATCCTTCCAACCAATCCCCTCCATTTTCCGGTTTCGTCTGCTGAAGAACTCGGCGGCTAGCAACAGCAAAGCTGTGAATAGAAGAAAGACCGCTGTAAGCTTGGGACTGTTGAACGCTTCTTCCACCTTATCCTTGAGCAGCACCCCTGCCAGGCCGGCGGGGATGGTGGCCAGGATGAGGTACCAACCCATGCGCGCATTGGTATCCCCAAATGGCTTGCGTTGCACGAGCCCGTTGAAGAAGGCTTTCAGAATGGTCCACAAATCTTTCCAAAAGAAAACAATGACAGCCACGAGTGTACCGATCTGTACCAGTACATCAAAAGGAAATACCTGGCTCTCCGGAATGTTCCATTTAAATAGATAGGGAACCAGCACAAGGTGCGCAGAGGATGAGATGGGCAGGAACTCCGTTAGCCCTTGAATGATACCGAGTATGATGGATTGGATGAAGCTCATTAATTCTCCTGTTTTGCAGTGGTGGTGTATGTTTCCAGGAATGATGCTGCAAATTCATCGAAGCGATGAGCCAGGATTGATTGCCTGATCCTGCCCATCAATGCCACGAGGAAATGGATGTTGTGGATCGAGATCAACGTCGCGGCCAGCATTTCCTTGGCGACCACCAGGTGGCGCAAATAGCCCCGGCTGAAGTTATGGCAGGCATAACAGGTGCAATGCTCGTCTATTGGCTGATGATCTCGGGCAAATTGCCTGTTCATCAGGTTGATCCGCCCGTTGGAGGTGAAGGCAGCCTGGTGGCGCGCCAACCGCGTTGGCAGCACGCAATCGAAGATATCCACCCCGCGTTTCACCCCGTTCACCAGGTCTTCAGGCGAGCCTACGCCCATCAGGTAACGCGGTTTGTTCCGCGGCAAAATTGGATCAACCACTTCAAGCATCGCATGCATCTGCTCCTTGGTCTCTCCCACTGAGAGTCCTCCGATGGCAGAACCGGGTAAACCAAGGCCGGAAATAAAACGGGCAGATTCCTCACGCAGGTCAGCAAATACCCCACCCTGAACAATGCCAAAGAGTGCCTGGTCGGAGCGCGTTTTGGCTTTCATGCATCGCTGCACCCACTCATGAGTACGGTTCATCGCTTTCAAGTTGTAGGTGCGATTATCCGGTACCGCGCACTCGTCAAATGCCATGATGATGTCCGCTCCAAGTTGCTCCTGTACCGCGATGGAACTCTCAGGTGTGAACCGGTGCAGCGAACCATCGATGTGGCTCTTGAAGGTAACCCCCTCATCATTGATCTTGTTAGTTCCCGAAAGGGAAAAAACCTGGAAACCGCCTGAATCGGTCAACATGGGTCCTGACCAGCGCATGAATTCATGCAACCCGCCAAACTCGGCTACCAGGTCAGCTCCAGGCCGCAGGTATAGATGATAGGTGTTCGCGAGCACAAGGCTGGCACCAGTGTCCTTCAACTGAGCCGGGGTGACCGATTTGATCGTTGCCTGGGTGCCGACAGGGGCAAAAACCGGTGTCTGTATCGGTCCATGTGGGGTGTAAAACATTCCCGCGCGGGCAGAACCTTGTTCAGCAAGCAATTCAAACGTAAAGTGGCTGTCCATGAGTGGTTATTATAGCGCCAATTTTCGGCCGAAAAAAAGGTGCTTGCAGGCACTGCAGAAGGAGTTTATACTATTGAACATGTCAATCAATGGACAATCCATCTGGCTGGAGATTAACCTGGCCGCGCTAAGGCGCAACATCAACCGCCTGCAACAGCATACCCAAAGGCCGGTAATGGCGGTGGTGAAAGCCAACGCCTATGGTCACGGCATCGTGGAAGTTTCACGGGCAGCCGCCCAGGCTGGTGCGATCTACCTGTGCGTTGCCAGGATCGAAGAAGCCCTCAAGATCCGGCAGGCCGGAATTGGAACGCCCATCCTGGTGATGGGATACACCAAGCCATCCAAAGTCCTTGAAGCGGTGGAAAACCACGTCAGCCTGACTGTTTCGGATTGGAACACCGCGCGTGCATACGCCAAAAAAACAGCGGAAATAAAAAAGAAGATTTATCTTCATGCCAAGATCGACACTGGCATGAGCCGTTTGGGGGTGCTGGCTGAGGACGGGGCAAATTTCTGTAATTGGATTACTCAACAGGACTTCTTCCACCTCGAAGGCGTATTTACTCATTTTGCCTGTGCCGATGAACTCTCCAACCCGGTCACTGACCAACAGATCCAACGCTTCAACGTTGTGCTGGATGAACTCAGGTCGCTCGGGGTCAACCCCGGGCTGGTGCATGCCTCAAATTCTGCCGCCACCTTGTTTTATCCAGCAGCCTGGTATGATGCAGTTCGTCCCGGAATAGCCATTTATGGACTCAACCCCGCTCCCACCGCACCGCTTCCCGCGGGTTACGAACAAGTCTTGTCCTGGAAGTGTCTGCTGGCTTCAGCAAAAACGCTGCCAAAGGGCGCCGGCGTCGGTTATGGTCACACCTACTTCACATCCCGTGAGGAGCACATCGGAGTGGCTGCCATTGGTTATGCGGATGGTTTCCGTCGAGTTCGTGACAATATTGCCTTGCTGCGCGGAAAGCGCATTCACCAGGCAGGCTCAGTCTGCATGGATCAGACCCTCTGGTCCCTGGATGACCTGCCAGAAGCTGAGGTTGGCGATGAAGTCATTCTCATCGGTCAACAGGGCGGACAAACCATCACCGCGGACGAAATCGCTGCCTTATGGGGAACCATCAACTACGAAGTGGTCTGCGGCTTGACCGATCGGGTCCATCGAATTTTCATTGACGACGAGGCATAAACTTGCAGGCTGCAAATCACTCCAAACGCTGGCTTATTCAACCCAAGATCGACCAGGAAACGGATAAGGTACTAGAGCCTTATCCGCCATTTCTCAGGCAGATTTTATTCAATCGTGGCATCCGCACCCTTGCCCAGGCTGACGAGTATCTTCACGCCACTGCCCCTTTGGGAGATCCCTTCTTATTAACAGACATGGAAAAAGCCGTGGAACGGCTTCTGATTGCCATCAGCAACCAGGAGGAGATTATTGTCTATGGTGATTACGATGTAGACGGGGTTACGGCAACCGTTCTGATGGTGGAAGTCATCCGGGAACTTGGCGGCAAGGTCACACGCTACATACCCAACCGTTTTGATGAGGGTTATGGGTTGAACATCGAGGCGGTACAGATGCTTGCGGATTCCGGCGCTAAGGTCATTCTCACGGTGGATTGCGGCATCCGCTCTCCCCGGGAAGCCGACCTTGCCAGGAGATTACAGGTGGACCTGATCATCAGCGATCACCACCACCCCAAGGATGAATTGCCGCAAGCCTTCGCGGTGATCTGTCCCAAGCGTGCCGGCGATGCCTACCCCGATAAAGACCTCGCGGGAGTAGGTGTGGCTTTCAAGATCGCCCAGGGACTTATCCAGCGCACTGAACGGACTGACCTTCAGCCTGAAGAATGGCTGGACCTGGTGGCATTGGGGACGGTGGCGGATATCGTCCCGCTAAAAGGCGAGAACCGCGTGTTGGTGCGCAGGGGTCTCAACCGCATTCGGCTGGGCAAGAGGGTGGGATTGAACGCCCTCGCCGGCGCCGCGGGGAAAAATATTCAGCTCATCACCGCCACCGATATTGGATTTATCCTCGGACCCCGGCTGAACGCAGCCGGCAGGATGGAATCAGCCATACAAGCCTTTAATGTCCTCATCAGTGATTCGATCACTGAAGCAGGTATGGCCGCCCAGGTTCTTGAAGACCAGAATAAAAAACGCCAGCTCGATACGCGCAGAGCCCAGGAAAAAGCCCAGCAGGAGTTGGGAGAAATTGAAGACCTGAACATCCTCACCGTGTTTGACGAGGGTTATAGTTCCGGCATCATCGGGTTGGTGGCCTCAAAACTAGTGGAAACATTCTATCGGCCAGCCATCGTGGGTCAAATTGAAGGGGCTTTCATCCGCGCTTCCTGCCGCAGCATTCCTGAATTTCATATCACTGCAGCACTGGATGAATGCGCAGACTTGCTGGAACGACACGGTGGTCACGCCATGGCCGCCGGCTTCACCGTCCGGCACGAAAATGCGCAAGCCCTGGTGAGCAGGCTGCGAGAGATCACAGACCGGGAATTATCCGGACAGGACCTGATCCCGGCGCTGCACGCTGACCTTGAGCTGGACATTTACGCCCTCACTCCGCTGATTTACAAACATCTGGAAGAATTACAACCCACCGGTATGGGGAACCCTTCTGTAACCTTTATCTCCAGGGGCGTCACCATTGAAAAAATGGGGAGAATGGGAGAAGATGGCAAACACCTCAACTTCTCCATCGCCGGATGCAAGATCGGTCGCGCCGTAGCCTTCAACCAGGGAGATTGGTTCGATACCTGGATCAAGGAAAAACCCAGGTTTGACATTGCGTATTCCATTGAACTTAACCGCTATTATGAAAATGTGACCCAGCAGTTGAACATCCGGGACATGAGACCCAGCCAAGAGCCCAGTTAAGATGAAAAAGCCACCTTCTCGGTTAACCGCCATTGTGCTTGGCTTCGCGGTGGCATTCATCTGGTCCACCTCGTGGGTCTTGATCAAGATCGGTTTGAAGGACATCCCTTCATTAACATTTGCTGGTTTAAGGTACTTTGTGGGTTTCCTCTGCCTGGTGCCTTTCCTATTGGATACCAAGGTACGGGCGCAGATAAAAGGGTTTTCACGAGCGGTCTGGGTTCTGGTCATCCTCATGGGTGTGGTTACCTATTTTATCGCCCAGGGTGCCCAATTCATCAGCCTTGATTATCTCCCTGCAACTACCCTGAGTCTCATCCTTAACCTGACCTCGTTGTTTGTCACCTTTACTGCCATTTTTATGATCAAGGAATCCCCCACCTGGGTTCAATGGCTGGGGTTGGCCATCAACCTGATGGGTGTGATCATCTTTTTCTACCCGGATGGCTTCCAGGGAAGCTCACCCGTCGGGTTCATTTTTGCCCTGCTCTGCCTGGCTGCGAATGTGTTTGGGACTCTGATTGGCAGGAAAGTGAACAAAGCGGGCAGGGTAAATCCCTTGCCGGTGACGCTGGTGAGCATGGGCATCGGGTCCGTGCTGATGCTCGTTACAGGGATTTCTTTCCAGGGGTTGCCGCCGCTCAGCACCGAAAGTATCGTCATCATCCTCATCCTGGGGGTTGTGAATACCGCTTTCACCTTCACCATTTGGAATTACACTCTGCAGGTGCTCTCCGCCATGGAATCTTCGATCATCAACGGCACCATGATGGTTTGGATTGCCATCCTGGCGTGGCTCTTCCTGGGGGAAAGGCAAGGGCTGGCCGGAATTATCGGCCTGGTGCTTTCATTTGTGGGGGCGGTCATCGTGAACTTGCGAAACGAAAAGAAGCCCGCCTGAATCGAGAAACGCTTTTTGTTCACATGCTATAATTTGAAAAGAATACCCGGTGAATTTCCCCCGGCAATCCTTTCTTGATCGAGGACAACATGCTAGAAAACTTTCCCAGCCCCATGATCTTTGCACACCGGGGAGCCTGTGCCCACGCCCCCGAAAACACCCTGACCTCATTTAACCTGGCTGTCGAACACGGTGCCGATGCGATCGAACTCGATGTGAAATTGTCGCTGGATGACCAGGCAATGGTGATTCACGACCACACGCTGGATCGGACCACCGATGGAAAAGGGAAAGTGAACGAGCATTCCCTGGAGCAATTGAAAAAGCTTGATGCAGGGACTTTTTTCGATCCAAAATTTGCCGGAGAAAAGATTCCTACTTTGGACGAAGTCTTCGAAAGCGTCGGCAAACGCATATTCATCAACGTTGAGTTGACCAACTACTCCACTCCCAAAGACAATCTCATCCCCATTGTCGCCGGAATAGTCAAGCGCCACCAATTACAGAGCAGCGTACTCTTTTCTTCCTTCATCCCGGGTAACCTCACAGCTATGCGCGCACTCCTGCCAAATACCCCTGTTGGGCTGCTTTGCCTGGAAGGCATAAAGGGAATTTTCACCCGTTCTTTCCTTTTCCTCAAAACTTCCCCGGAGGCACTCCACCCCTATCTGCAAGACGTTACCCCGGGGCTGGTGGAACGGGAACACAAACGGGGAAGAAGGGTTCATGTGTGGACGGTCAACGATGATGCAGACGTCAATCGTATGTTTGCCCTTCATGTTGATGGTATTTTCACTGACGATCCCTTGAAAGCTCTCAAACTGGCGGGGCGAAGGTGATCCCTTTTGAGTGGGTTGAAGAAGCAACCCGGCGGCTGGCACCTTTCATCACCGTTACGCCAATCACATATGATGAAGACCTGAACCTGTTTTTGAAGTGGGAAAACCATCAACTCACCGGTTCTTTCAAATTGAGAGGTGCGTTGAACAAGGTGCTCTCTTTGCAGGGCTGGGAACTCAAGCGGGGACTAGTCACCTGTTCTGCTGGCAATCACGGCCAAGGAGTGGCGTACGCCGCGAAAATCGTGAAAGCTTCCTGCACAGTTTTTGCTTCCGATCATGCGGTACCTGCCAAGATTGAAGCCATGCAAACGCTTGGTGCAGAAGTGATCACCGTCACTGGTGGATATGTGCAGGCGGAACAGGCCGCGATTACTTATTCACTCGAAAGCGCGAAGACCTTCGTATCCCCGTACAACGACGGACAGGTGATTGCCGGGCAGGCGAGCTTAATGCGTGAGGTGCTTGACCAAATGCCGTCGCCATTGCCATTTGAGTCCATTCTCGTTCCTGTTGGGGGCGGCGGGTTGATTTCGGGAACTGGCATCGTGATTCGCAAACTCGCGAACCGACCAGAACTGATAGGAGTGCAATCAGAGGCATCTCCATTCGCACACCAGCTGCTGGTTACAGGCTCGCAACAGGGTGTGATTGAAACCGAGAGCATTGCTGACGGTCTCGCAGGTGAAATTGACCACGCATCCATCACAATTCCCATGATGCGCGAGTACGTTGATCGTATCATCCTTGTCAGTGAGGAGCAGATCCGGTATGCCATCCATTTCGCCTGGGTAAAATATGGCGAAAAGTTGGAAGGATCAGCGGCCGTCACGCTGGCTGCCCGGCTTGCTGGTAAAATTGATGTAACTCCTGCGTTATGCATCATGACGGGTGGGAATATACAGCCTTCATTGTTTCAAGAAATCAACCATCATTACCACGATCAGGGTATTACTTGAAGAAGTTCCTTTTATCTGCGCTTGTCATCCTGCTTCTCCTGGGTATGGGGATTCCGACCCGGGAAAGCTTTGCTGCAGAACCAGCCCAGGTGAAAACTGCAGAACAAAAAGCCGCCGAACTCCTCGGCAGGCTTACTCCCGCAGAGAAAGTCGGACAGGTTTTCCTGGTTTCCTTTAACGGGGTCAAGGCAGACGAACAAACACAAATCTACAACCTGATCCAGGAGTTGCACATTGGCGGCGTGATCCTGCAGGCTGAGAATGACAATTTCACCGGTCCTGAAAACACAGCCACCTCTGCACAACAACTTATCTACTCTCTTCAAAATTCAAACTGGCAATCGGTTGAGCTTGACCCCAACGCCCCGCTTACAAAGAACTATATCCCCTTGTTGGTGGGAATTTCCCAGGAAGGCAACGGCTTTCCCAATGATCAGATACTCAATGGGTTGACCCCCCTCCCGGCGCAAATGGCCATCGGTGCTACCTGGGATGTCAGCAAGGCAAACATTGCTGGAACAATCCTTGGGAAAGAGCTAAATGCCCTGGGGTTCAATCTCGTCTTGGGTCCTTCGCTGGATGTGTTGGATAACATCCAGGTGGACGGCGGTGAATCGCTGGGAGTGCGCACCTTTGGGGGAGATCCTTTCTGGGTGGGGGAGATGGGCAAAGCGTACATCAAGGGGTTGCATGAGGGTAGCAACAACCAGCTTGCAGTGATCGCCACCCATTTTCCAGGCCAGGGCAGTTCAGACCGGCAGCCCGAACAGGAAGTTGCCACGGTGCGCAAGTCGCTTGAGCAGCTTAAGCAGATTGAATTGGCACCCTTCTTTTCAGTAGCTTCAAGGATCCTGGAAAACCCGTCTCAATCTCCTGAAGGGTTTCTCCTCTCCAACATCCGTTACCAGGGTTTCCAGGGAAACATCCGCGCTACCACAAAACCCATCTCCTTTGACACAGCGGCTCTAGACCAGATCCTCTCCCTCTCCCAATTCACCGATTGGCGCGCACAGGGAGGTATCATCATCAGCGACAACCTCTCAAACCCTGCCGTGCGGAAATTCTTTGATCCGCTCAACACCGGTTTTGACGCCCGGCAGGTGGCAAAAAGCGCGCTAATTGCGGGAAACGACATCATATTCCTTGGAGACGTGATTTCTACCAATGATGGCGACGCATTAACAACAGTCAGCAGGACGGTGAGTTTTTTCCTTCAGAAATACGAGGAGGACAACGCTTTCAAATTACGGGTGGATGAGGCAGTCTTCAGGATCTTAAAACTCAAGTATGAGCTTTATCCGGACTTCCTGGTTGACGCCGTACTGCCTACTGCAAACTCACTGGAAGATCTCGACCAGGGACAAAACCAGGTTTCCACGATTGCCCAAAAAGCAGTCACGTTGATCAGTCCTGAACTCAACGAATTGAATCTTGTTCTCCCGGAACCTCCGCAACTGAACGACCGCATTGTATTCATTTCTGACCAGGCGAGTTTTCAACAATGCTCAACGTGTACAGCCCAAACACTTTTCCCGGCTGAAGCAATTAAAAGCGCGGTCATGAGGCTCTACGGTCCTGGCGCTGGCGATCAGATCCAGGTGACGCGTTTGATGTCGTATTCATATGATTCTCTCAAGTTACTGCTCGATAAGGCAGAGGGAATTGAAAGCCTGCAATACGACCTGAATAGCGCAGATTGGATTATTTTTTCATTCACCGGGTTCAACAATGCTACCTCCGACACCGAATTGTTCAGGCGGCTTTACAACGAAAGAACTGACCTGGTGCGCAACAAAAAGGTCATTGGCATGGCGTTTAATGCCCCATATCTACTGGATTCCACTGATATTTCCAAATTCACAGCCTATTATTGCCTGTACAGTAAGATTCCGGCCTCTTATAATGTCGCAGCCAGGGTACTTTTCCAGGAATTATCCCCCGCTGGCCGCCCCCCTGTGTCTGTTCCTGGCATCGGTTACGACCTGATTTCCTCTGTTTCTCCAGATCCTGACCAAATCATCGCCCTTTACATTGAATCTGTAGATGAGGAGATTGCTGAATTTAACACTCCCCCTTCAGATTACAGCAAACCGCTTCTATACAAAGCCGGTGACACAGTTCCCATCACGACCGGTGTGATCGTGGATAAGAACCGCAATCCTGTACCAGATGGAACGATTGTCAAATTCCTCATCGACGCCACCTCCACCACTGGTACAGTTGATCAGTTTGAGGTTCAAACCACGCAGGGGATTGCCAAAGTAACATATGTTATTCCGAGCATCGGCAGCCTTAAGATCAGTGCCTCAGCAGAACCGGCGATGATGTCTCGAATACTACGCCTGGACATCACAGACGCTGGTGGCGTTGTCACCTCATACCAGCCCACTGCTGCGCCTGCCGAAACTGCTGTGATCACTCCCACTGCCATGCCCACACCCACAGAGCAATTACCCACTGCACAGCGCCACCAGGCTGGAGCCCTTTCGGTCGTGGATTGGATCCTCTCCGCGATGCTCATCCTGGGGTGTTGCCTGCTCTTTTCCTGGTTTGCCAGGAAGTCTCTATCGATGAAGTGGATGACGATTGTGACGCTCTGCATGGGCTTAGGCGGCAACCTGGGGTATCTCTACCTGGCCAGTGGTCTGCCGGGTGCGGGCGACCTGATCAAGGAAACTGGAACTCAAATTACCCTCGTGTTTGTGTTCATCGGATTAATTACCGGATTGGGATTTGGATTCCTAATGTTCGTATTACGGAGAAAAAAGCCTAGCGTAAAACAGTAACCAGCAGGCTGAACACGCTCATGCCCAGCAGGATGAGCCAGAGATTCCGGAATGCCCGGTTCACGATCGGTGGGGATTTAATGGACACCCGGTTCCCGGCTGGAATGTTCACCGGGCGGTCTCCGATGAGCGCTTCGCGGAAAGCCTCCACAGATTCGGGTCTGTCATCAGGATGCAAAGCCATGCCCCAAAGGATGGCTTTTTCTGTTTTTGAGGAAACCAGCGGGTTGATCTGCCTGATGGGTTCAAGCACTGCGGGAGAAATGAATCGCTGACGTGCGTCTGCCGGGGGTTTGGAAGTCAGCAAATGATACAACGTTGCGGCAAAAGAATAAACGTCGCTGCGGGCATCCGTGTGACCAATGTCGCCCCCGTATTGCTCCAGGGGAGTATATAGGGCTGTGCCCTGCCCCTGCAGGATGGTAATGGTCACCTCGCCCGGAGCCAGCACTTTCACCAGGCCGAAATCCACAAGCTTGAGCAATCCCGAAGGGGTGATCTTCAGGTTGCTGGGTTTTATGTCCCGGTGCAAAATGGGAGGATTCTGCCGGTGCAGGTACACCAGTGCATCAGCCAGCTGGTTTGCCCAGTTCAACACTTCATTTTCCGCAATGAAATCTCCCTTTTCACGGTGCTCCAGCATCAGCGTGCGCAAGTCTTTTCCCGGAACATAATCCATGATCAGGTAATCATTTTGGTTGATGGAGAAGAAATCTGAAACCTTGGGTAGGTTCGGGTGGTCAAGCCGCGCCAGAACAGTTGCTTCACGCAGAAACTGGTCACGTGCTTCCTTGATCAGGTTTTGTGAAAGGGTCTTATCGTGCTCCACTTCCTTGAGTGCGCACTGCCTGCCCTCAAGCCGCAGATCATCCGCCAGGTAGATACACCCCATGCCGCCCTGACCGATCACGCGGCGGATGCGGTATCTTCCTCGAAGTGTTTCTCCTGTTTTCAGTGGAGTGATCATGATTGGCTACCTGTCCCGCTGTAACTTGGTTAATTTCAAGTTCTGTTATATTATACTTGAATAGAGTAGGGATTGATTTTTGAAGGGCAAGGAGAGTAGCATGACTCCACCAGCAACAAATGACCCGATCACTGGTGAATACCCGGTCATAGTGGCCTTACAGGGACCACTGGAAGGCAAGCGCTGGATCATCAGGACACCGCTGTTAATTGGACGTGAACCGGAATGCAGCATTGCCATTGAAGACCGCCAGGTATCCCGGCATCACGCCAGGGTGACCTGTTCAAACGGGATTTGTGATCTCGAAGATCTGGGCAGCAAAAATGGCACCTATTCCAATGGCAAACAGATAGAAGAGACTGCCCATCTCAGGGATGGGGATACTTTCCAGGTGGCCTTGATCCAGAAGTTCGTTTTTTACAGCTCCGATGCCACCATGCCGATGGAAGACCTCGACCTTTCGGCGTTTACACCAAAAGGCAAACTTGTGCTTGATCTCAAATCCCGGCGGGTTTTGGTGGGGAGCCAGGAGCTGACCCCGCCAATCTCCGCTGCCCAGTTCCGCTTGCTGGCTTGCCTCTATGCCCAGGCAGGCAAAGTGGTGACGCGTGAAGAACTAATCCAATCCATCTGGCAGGGAGAAGTATCTTCTGGTGTATCCGATCAAGCCCTGGATGCCCTAATCCGCAGGCTGCGCGAAAGGATTGCAGAAGTGGACAAAAAACACCAATACATCATCACCGTCAGGGGGCACGGCGTGAGGTTCGATAACCACTAGTAAGATGCATGCGATAAAAGAACCACCCCCGTGGGGGTGGATTTTTTATTCAAAAAGGGCATCTTTTGTACGTCTGAGATTTACTCCAAGCTGTGTGAAGGCAATTATTATTGTCCAATCCCTTGACATATGGGGTATAATAGAATATAGGACAATTATTCTATCATGATCTCTTCACATCATACCATTCATCGCCTGAAACCTTCCGGAGCATGTTCATTAGGTTTGCCTGAGCACAAATCACTGGGCACTAGTCACTTCCCTGTCGATTCGTTTTTATTCGTTCCCATTTCAAAACGAATATCGAATCAATTCCGTTCCCCTGGTAATCGTCCCCGTTTGTTGGTCTCTAATTGCTGGTCCAACTCCCATTCATCATTTACTATTCACAAATCACCATTCTCTGTTCTCTGTTCTCTGTTCTCTGTTCTCTGTTCTCTGTTCTCTGTTCTCTTCTCTCTGCTCTCGTTTTTCCAGTTCCCTGCGACCAATCCATACTATAATTAATCAATATTAGATCAAGGAGCAACCACCCCGATGGCGAAAAAATCGATCAACCCCAATGAGTACAACCGTTTTGACAGATCCGAACCGATGAGCGATGCCAAGCGCGCCGTGCTGGATAAAGCACTCGGCGACATTGTAAAGCGCTATGGTGAAGGCTCCATTATGCGCCTTGGTGAAGCCCATTCGCTCGAGGTGGAGATCATCCCCACCGGCTCGCTTTCACTTGACCTCGCGCTTGGCGTGGGAGGTATCCCGCGCGGACGCATCACCGAGATTTACGGACCTGAATCCTCCGGCAAGACCACCCTCTGCCTGCACATCGCGGCTGAAGCCCAAAAATTGGGTGGTACGGTGGCGTTCATCGACATGGAACATGCCCTCGACCCCTCTTACGCCGCTAAACTGGGTGTGGATGTGGAGAGCTTGCTCATCTCCCAGCCAGACATGGGCGAACAGGCCCTGGAAATCGCTGAGACGCTGGTCCGCTCCGGTGCGGTTGAACTTGTGATCATCGACTCGGTGGCTGCGCTCGTTCCGCGGGCTGAGATCGAAGGGGATATGGGCGATGCCAGCATGGGCATGCAGGCCCGCCTCATGTCCCAGGCGCTGCGCAAGCTTTCGGGTGCCATTAACCAGACCAAGACTGCGGTCATCTTCACCAATCAGTTGCGTCAAAAGATCGGCATCATGTTCGGCAACCCCGAAACCACCCCCGGTGGACTGGCGCTCAAGTTCTACGCTTCAGTACGCCTGGATGTGCGCCGCATCCAATCCATCAAGCTGGGTGCTGAGATTATCGGAAACCGTACGCGCGTGCGCGTGGTGAAGAACAAAGTAGCCGCGCCCTTCCGCACAGCCGAATTTGACATCATGTACAACGAAGGCATCTCCAAGGAAGGTGACGTGATTGACCTTGCCACTGCCCTCGAGATCATCACCAAACGCGGCGCTTTCTTCTCCTATGGCGACACCCGTCTTGGCCAGGGCCGGGAAAACGCGAAAGACTTCCTCCGCCAGAACATTGAGATGTGCGACGAGATTGAAAACGCTGTGCGGCAACGGGCTTTAGGTGGCGAACTTACATTTGACATCGGTGCGATCGCCAGTGAGGAAACAACCTCAGACGAGGAATAGATAAAAGTGAATCGCAGGATTCCGGGGACAGCTCGAAAACCATCTTTTCTCCGGGTAATCGCTCTGCTCTGCCTGTTGATGATCGTATTCAGCGGCTGCGATGCGATTCGCCCCAGTCGTCCCTTGCCCCCGGAAGCCCAGGCTCCCACCTTCAAAGCCCCCGCCCTTCAGCCGGCAGAAATGGAGGCAGAGTTGATGGTTGCCACCAGCACAACATCTGCTGCCGAAGAGGTGGAATGCACGAACGACCTCTTGTATATCGAAGACCTGACCATTCCAGATGGCAATCAGCTGGCTGCTGGTCTCTCCATCGAAAAACAGTGGAAAGTGAAAAACAGTGGCACCTGTTCCTGGACTGGTACCTACACCATCCAGTTGGTCTCTGGCGTTGATCTTGGTGCCGGAAGTTCTCAGCCCCTCGCTTCCGCTTCTCCTGGTGATGAACTGGTGATCAGCATATACTTCACTGTGCCGATGGAGCAAGGCCGTTACGCGGGTACCTGGCAGGCGTTCGACGCTGATGGAAAGCCATTTGGCAACTGGTTCTCAATTGAAATCATTTCAACCGGTCCTTGAACCGGTTAGCGGAACATGCCTGAACGTAAGCTGAGCTCACACAGTTCCTTACTCGTATGGAGCATCCTGGTTGTTACCCTGCTGGCAACCGCCGCTGGGATATTCCTGTTACCCCGTGGTTTCTCGCTTCGGCAGGTTTTTGCTGCCGCTTTATTTATTCCTACAGAAATCAGGCAGGACAACAACATTCGGGAAATTACCCCAACGCCGTTCCAGCCGTTACCCACGCATACTCCAACCCGCACCAGCACAGCCACAGCCACCTTCACAGCTACTGCAACCTCCACTACCACGCCCACTCCTACTGAAACGCCCACACTAACGAGCACCTTTACGCCGTTGCCTACAACCACCCCGGAAGACGACCTGCCCGCGGAAGTGATGATCGAGGGAGTAGTAGGCTACGCGCAGCATCACAACCTCACCTGTGAGTCCAGGTCGGCTGTCGATTGGGCAGCATATTTTGGAATCTCCATCACCGAGGAAGAATTCCAGGCTAGTCTGCCTTTGAGCGCCAACCCTGAGACCGGTTTCGTGGGTCACGTGGATGCCGAAAGAGGTTGGATCCCGCCCAACCCATATGGGGTACACGCTCCCCCGGTCGCCAGGGTATTGCGCACTTACGGACTAACCGCTACTGCCGTCAAGGACTACTCCTACCGGCAGATTAGAGAGCAGATTGCGAATGGGAGCCCGGTGATCGTTTGGGTCATCGGGAATACCTGGCAGGGTACGCCAGTGGAGTACATTGCCCCCAACGGAAAGACGATCATCGTCGCCCATTACGAGCACACTGCCATCGTCATCGGCTACGACGAATACGGCGTTACACTGGTGGATAACGAAATGGTTTACTGGCGCAGTAAAAAGGATTTCCTTGGTTCCTGGGGAGTGCTGGGGAACATGGCGATCATCGCACAATAAAAAACGGAGCCTTTTCAGCTCCGTCTCTAATTACATATCAGTGCTGGTTTAGGTGCCCTCTTCCCAGGAGGCCAGGTATTTCACCTGCTCGGCAGTCAGTTCGTCGATCGTAACACCCATGGCAGCCAGTTTCAGCTTGGCGATTTTCTGATCGATCTCTTCCGGCACAGAATAGACCTTTTTCTCCAGTTTCTCGGCATTCTTCACCAGGTATTCCAGCGTCAAAGCCTGGTTGGCAAAGGACATGTCCATCACCGAAGCCGGATGTCCCTCGGCAGCAGCCAGGTTGATCAACCTGCCCTCGCCAAGAATATAAATACGGCGGTCGTCTTTGGTGATGTACTCATCCACAAACGGGCGTACAAGCCGCTTTGATTTAGCTTTTTTCTCAAGCGATGGGATGTTGATTTCCACGTTGAAATGACCGGAGTTGGCCACGATTGCCCCATCCTGCATGAGATCAAAGTGGTGTTCATCCACCACGTTGATGTCGCCGGTGAGCGTGACAAAGATGTTGCCAATTTTCGCAGCATCTTCCATTTTCATCACTCTAAAACCATCCATAACTGCTTCAAGCGCTTTGAGAGGGTTGACCTCAGTGACGACTACATCGGCACCCATGCCGCGGGCACGTGAAGCCAGGCCGCGTCCGCACCAGCCGTAGCCAGCAACAACGAAGACCTTGCCTGCCAGGAGGATATTGGTGGCCCGCACAATACCATCAATAGTGGATTGACCGGTTCCGTAGCGATTATCAAAGAAGTGCTTGGTCAACGCATCATTGATGGCGACAATCGGATATGCCAGCGCACCGTCAGCCGCCATGGCATGCAAGCGGATGACTCCCGTGGTGGTCTCTTCAGTTCCAGCCACAACATTCGGCAGCAGTTCGCGGCGCTTGGTGTGCAGCACGTTTACAAGGTCTGCACCGTCGTCCATGGTGAAATGCGGCTTGTGATCCAACGCGGCCTGGATGTGCTTGTAATAGGTAACGTTGTCCTCACCTTTGACTGCGAAGACCGGGATCTCATCATGCGTTACCAGTGATGCGGCCACCTCATCCTGCGTGGAAAGCGGGTTTGATGCTGTGAGCACCACATCAGCTCCGCCAGCCTGCAGAGTTTTCATCAGGTTTGCGGTTTCCGTAGTCACGTGCAGACAAGCGGAAACGCGCATTCCCTTTAGCGGTTGTTCCTTGCTAAAGCGCTCTTTGATCTGGCGCAACACTGGCATCTCGTTCTCTGCCCAATCGATCTTGAGCCGGCCGCCATCGGCCAGTTTTATTTCCTTTACATCATAGTTCGGCATAAAAAATCCTCCAAATTTACTTGATTAAGATGTCCAATGCACCGCCATCATCAAAGTGTTTGCGATAGCGCTCAATGTATTCAATAGGTGTGTAAGCGTGATTCGTGGGACCTTTTTGTTCGAGACAATAGGTTGCTGAAAGCGCGCCCATCTGACCACAGGTCTGCAGGTCCAATCCCAGGCGGTAACCTCGCAGGAACCCGCCTCGGAAGGCATCCCCCACTCCTGTTGGATCAGCAATGTTTTCTGCAGGAACGATAGGAATACGATATTCCTTGTCATCTGACTTCACTGTCGCGCCATTTTGTCCGCGAGTGATCACCATCAGCTTTACATGACTGTCAATTTGCTTTAAGGATAAACCGGTGTGCTTCATCAGAAGATCCCACTCATATTCGTTCGAAAAAACCGCGTGAGCAGATTCCACACCCATGCGCAAATCTTCGTGCGGGTTCCGCGCCACTTGCTGTGAAGGATCAAACAGGTATGGAATTCCCAGGCTGATGCATTCTTCTGTGTATTTGCGCATGGCGCCCGGGTCGTTGGGAGAAATGACCACGTAATCAATTTCTCCTGGCTCTACATCAAACAATGAAAGTTTACCTGCATCTGCCATGGCACCGGTATAGAAACTGGCAATCTGGTTGTTCTCAAGGTCGGTATTGACAAAGAATGAGGCGGTATATTTTTCCGGAACTTCACGAATGTATCGCGAAACGATCGAATGCCCCTCCAACCAATCCCGGTACTCGCCAAAATCGGCTCCAGCTGTCGCCAGCACCCTGGGTTTCTCGCCTAATAACGCCAGTGAATAAGCAATGTTTGGTGCACATCCACCCCTTTGGCGCGTCATGCTGTCCACCAGGAAGGAGAGGCTGATCTTATCAAGTTTTTCGGGCAGTATCTGTTCGCGGAAATACCCAGGGAAGGTCATCAGGTAATCAAAAGCTACAGAACCGGTGATGAAAATTGCCATATTAATTCTCCAACTTGTTATTATAAACGACTCGCGCCAGATTCTGTGCAAATGGCGGGTAGATGATCCCTGCCTCGGTTACGTGGGTGCTAATCAACTCATGTGGTGTAATGTCAAACGCTGGATTGCGAGCCTTTGCCGAACTGGGAGCTACCTGCTCACCGTTGAAGGTGATATTCAATACCTCGCCCTGTGAACGTTCCTCTATTGGGACGTTATCTCCCGATACCATCTTTGCATCCAATGTGGAAAGTGGGAAGACACAGACAACAGGCACATGGTTGGCATGAGCTGCCAGGCTGAGCATGTAAGTTCCAACCTTGTTAACCACATCACCATTAGAGGACACGCGGTCAGCCCCAAAGAATACTTTTTGTACCTTGCCGCTCCGTAGAAAGAATCCGGCGGCGTTATCCGTGATAATTTCGTAAGGAATGCCGTATTTTTCACATTCCCAAGCAGTGAGCCGTGACCCCTGCAATCGTGGCCTGGTTTCGTCAACCAGCACGTGAATGCGTTTACCATCTTCATGCGCAAAGCGGATAGCCCCCAGGGCTGTTCCCCAATCCACTACCGCCAGGGCGCCAGTATTGCAATGGTGAATGATCGTATCGCCATCGTCAATAAGTTGGGCACCATTCTTGGAGAGCGCGAGGTTGGTGCGCACATCTTCTTCAGCCATCAGTAAGGCTTCGTTAAGAATCATTTCCTGAAGGTTATCCACCGAAACCTCGGGGGAATTCATCAGCCGCATCACACGATCCACACCCCAGGATAAGTTCACTGCAGTCGGCCTTGCCTGCTTGAGATGTTCAGCCGTTTGACGGAGGTTGGAACGGATGTCTTTGGAGCTTGTTGCAGTAAACCGGACAGCATCCAATGCAACCCCAAAGGCACCAGCAACCCCAAGAGCAGGGGCACCCCGAATTGCCATCGAACTGATGGCTTGAACAATATCCTCGGAAGTGTTGCAGACCAAAAACTCAAGCGAACCAGGCAATTTGCGCTGGTCGATCATCCGTACCTGGTTTTTTTCGTGAACCCACTCAATCGTTCGCATTTCTCACCAAAAAACGCCCCCGGTGGAGAGCGTTTCCTCTCGTATAGTTTAACACGGTTGAGCATGGATGACAATATGAGGAAGAAAATAAAAGCACAGAAAAATTGCGCAACAATTTTCTTCAAAAGTCAATTAGAATTTCAATGGAGTTAATTATGAACATTGCTACCAAACGAATTGTCATTGCATCGCTGATTCTTACCCTGCTGCTGACATCCTGCATCGAGGTGGGTAAGGATTCTGCGTTGGATCAATCCGCAAATACTGAAGCCCGCTCTCCAACCACCACAGCTTCGCCTACTCCCACAGTCGTCCCAACCCCCCAACCAAAAGAGCGAATCACCTTGGGGGAACAAGATCTGTTGTATGGCGATTATGACGCGGCCATGAATGAATTCTGGACAGCCCGCGAAACATCAATAGATCCTGAAGTCATTGCCACAGCCCAACTGGGAGTCGGCCGGGTATTGATGATAAAAGGAGATTATCAGGGAGCCATTGAGCAATTCTTGTGGCTGCAACAAAACTTTTCCGAAGGACCGATCAGAGACACGGCTCATTTCTACCTGGCGCGCGCTTATGAAGGGCAAAAGGACTACGAATCAGCCGCTAATAGCTATTCCAAATACCTGGAATCCCAACCTGGCGCGCTGGATAGCGAGATCCTGGAAATGCAAGGTGATGCCTGGATGAAAGCAGAGAACTATAGCGCGGCAAAACAATCCTATACCGCAGCTATGGAAAAGGCAAGCCCAACTGCATCCGATTACCTCGCAATAAAAGTTGCCCAGGCTTCGTCAGCTGCAGGTGATGACGCTGACGCAATTACGCGTTACCTGGCTTTATATGAATCCTCTACAGATGATTATGTCAAATCACAGGTAAATTTCCTGCTTGGCCAAATATACCTTCGTCTGGCTATGCCGGAGCAGGCTTACTCCCGCTTTCAGGATTCGGTAATCCGCTTCCCCAAGTACTACGACACCTACTCCGGGCTTGTTGTTCTTGTGGAATCAGGTCAGCCTGTAAGTGACCTACATCGGGGAATTGTGGACTACTATGCCGGTCAATATGGATTGGCAGCCACTGCGCTTGATCGTTACATGAATGCTTATGCAGATCACGATGGCACTCCCCACTACTACAAGGCATTAAGTATGTGGCAGATGGCGGATTATGCTGGTGAAATTGCGGAGTGGAATAAACTGATTCAGGACCATCCTAGGGATGACCTGCTCGCTGAGGCTTATTATGAGAAGTCTTCCACTCAATGGCGTTACCTGGATGATTATCTCAACGCTGCCGGGACGCTCCTTCAATTCGTAGCACGCGTACCAGATGCGCCTGAATCTGCAAATTACCTTTATACAGCAGCCAGCATCTACGAGATGGGTGGGTACTTGACCAAAGCTCTCAAAACCTGGCAGAGGGTGTTTAACGAATACCCCGGAAATGAAAAAGCCTACCAGGCATTCTTCAAATCCGGCATCATGAATTACCGGCTGCAGAAATACAACGAAGCTCAGATCATCTTCCAGCGCCTGCTGGTGCTTGGCACAACCCCAGAAGACTCCGCGATCGCGAATTTCTGGATTGCCAAGTGCATGGAAAAGCAAGGGAAGGTAGAAGAATCAAAAGAGTATTATCGCCAGTCGTCTCAATCTGATCCCGGAGGATACTACAGCATCAGGGCAGATGAAGTGCTACGCGGGCAGGATCCGTTTCCTGAAGTCGAAAACTCAGATTTTTCCATTGACCTGGCCAGGGAGAAGAGAAAGGCTGACGAGTGGATGCGAAGGACTTTTACCCTCGCTGAGGCAGTCGATTTATCATCACCTGCAGAGTTAGCTGACAACCTGCTTTATTCAAGGGGTGAAACCTACTGGAAACTTGGCATGCGCGATGAAGCGAGGGCTGAGTTTGAAGCATTGCGGAAGGAATTACAGGGGGATGGTCTTAATACTTACAGGCTGATGAATAAGATGCTTGAAATCGGCTTTTATCAAACTGCAGCCCTTGCCAGCCGGCAGGTTTTGGATATTGCTGGTTTAAGCCAGGCAGCAACTCTCACGGAAGCCCCCAAGTACTTCAACCACCTCCGTTTTGGTACCTTTTACCGTGATATTATTGTAGCCGCTGCCATCGAAAACGACATTGATCCATTGCTGCTGTTCAGCATTATCCGACAGGAAAGCCTTTTTGATGCCAGTATCTCCTCCAGCGCAGGAGCCAGGGGATTAATGCAAATTACTGAAGAAACAGGGGATTACATAATCTCCACTTACGGCTGGCCGCCCAACTACAAGTCAAGCGACCTGAACCGGCCATTCATCAGTGTAAAGTTGGGTTCCCATTACCTGAAAGGATTCATCAACCAGTACCCTGGTAATATTTCAGCAGCGCTGGCTTCGTACAATGCTGGTGACGGCAACACGCAAGCCTGGATCAAATTGAGCGGTGAAGATCCCGACCTTTTCCTGGAGGTCATCCGTTTTGATGAAACCTACAACTACATTCGTTACATTGCCGAAAATTACTTGATCTACAAGAACCTCTATACGCACCCCTAATCCCCCTATCGATAAAAAACTCCCCGGATTTCTCCGGGGAGCTGATTTTCAAATCATTTACTTTGAACGATGCTTGAGCGCTGCCTGCGCTGCTGCGAGGCGGGCGATAGGTACACGGAACGGAGAGCAGGAAACATAGTTGTTGCCAACACGGTGACAGAAGTCAATCGAGGCGGGGTCCCCACCATGTTCGCCGCAAATACCCACTTCCAGGTTCGCTCGCTGTGATCTGCCATCTTCAACTGCAATTCTCATCAATTTACCCACGCCTTCCTGGTCCAGCGTCTGGAATGGATTCTTGGGAAGGATCCCCTCTTCCACGTACTTGACAAGGAAGTTTCGTTCAGCATCATCACGGCTATAGCCGTATGTCATCTGGGTCAGGTCGTTGGTGCCGAACGAGAAGAACTCGGCCACATCGGCAATCTCGGCGGCTGTTACAGCTGCGCGCGGGATCTCGATCATTGTGCCGAATTTGTAAGGGAAGTTAATTTGCTTTTCTTCCATCACTTCTTTGGCAATCCGTTCCAGCCTGGGCTGGATCCACTTAAGCTCGTTGACATGTCCGGTGAGTGGGATCATGACTTCAGGCTTGGCGTGAATTCCACGCTTGGTACAGTCTGCTGCGGCTTCAAAAATCGCGCGGACCTGCATCTCCACGATCTGAGGCATTTGGATGGAAAGGCGCACACCACGCAACCCCATCATCGGATTGCTTTCATGCATGGTAGTGACAGCTTCCATCAGGTGTTCCAAATCTTCAGCTTCCTTTAATTCACCACGTCCCAGCACAAAACTTGCCAAACCTTCGCCACTCAATCGCATGGCAATGATCTTTGATTGGAGTTCCTCAGCAGCTGGAAGGAATTCATGCAGTGGTGGATCGATGAGACGGATGATCACAGGGTAACCATCCATGGCAGTGAACAAACCGTCAAAATCAGCCCGTTGGAATGGTAAGAGTTCATCGAGGGCGGCTTTACGATCCTCATCCGTCTTGGCGAGGATCATGCGCTGTACCACCGGTAAACGGGCGGGTTCAAAGAACATGTGCTCGGTGCGGCATAAGCCAATACCAACTGCTCCATACGCCCGGGCACGCTGTGCATCCTTGGGATAATCCGCATTCGCCCAAACTTCAAGTCCTTTGGTCGGCCAGCCTTCAGGCGCCTGACGTATACCCTCAGTGCCGGTGATCTCATCTGCCCATTTGAGCAATGTAAGCAGGTCAGTTTGTTCATCCAGGGATGAGGCGGTCAGGTCGAGTTTTCCGGTGAAAACCTCTCCAGTTGTCCCATCAAGCGAAATCCATTCGCCTTCCTTGATCACGACACCATTCACATTCATCTCACGCTTGTCAAGGTCGATCTGGACCATCGAAGCGCCCACGATGCAAGGAACACCAAACTGACGGGCAACCACCGCAGCATGCGAGGTAGCTCCGCCTTCACTGGTGAGGATACCCTGGGCGGCAAGCATGCCATGTACATCATCTGGTTTGGTGAAAGGTCTCACCATGATGGTGTTCTGTTTTTCTTCCTTGGTTTTTTTCTCGGTCATATTGGCATCGAAGTACACCCGCCCGACAGCCGCGCCAGGTGAAGCGTTCACTCCAGAAGCATAGAACCTTCCATCTTTCTTAGCCTTGTCTTTGGTTTGGGAAGTAAATTGCGGATGGAGCAATGTATCAACATCCCCGGGAGTAATGCGGTTGATGGCTTGCTCACGGGTAATTAATCCCTCATTGACCATGTCAACTGCGATCTTAACTGCAGCAGAAGCGGTGCGTTTGCCATTACGGCACTGCAACATCCACAGCCGCCCACGTTCGACTGTGAATTCAACATCCTGCATATCTTTGTAATGCAGCTCAAGTTTTTTGACAATCTCCAGGAATTGCTTGTTCGCTTCCGGGAGGTCCTTACCGAGCGTGGCAATTTTTTCTGTATTGCGGATTCCTGCCACAACGTCTTCGCCCTGTGCGTTCAGCAGGTAATCACCGTACAGCAGGTTTTCCCCTGTCGAGGGATTGCGGGTGAATGCCACACCAGTACCGGAATCGGTACCCATATTGCCAAACACCATGGTCACGATGTTTACAGCGGTTCCCAGGTCATCGGGGATGTTTGTGGCACGGCGGTAATCAACAGCACGTTTTCCATTCCAGGATTTGAAGACCGCCTCAGTGGCTAATTTAAGTTGTTCAAAAGGATCCTGCGGAAAATCGTATCCCTTGTTGGAGTTAATGATCTTCTTGAAGGTCTCGATCAATTCTTTGAGATCATCAGCAGTGAGGTCTGTATCCGCTTTGGCACCTTTCATCTTCTTTGTTTCTTCCAGAGGAACCTCAAATTCCTCGTCCTCAATCCCTAATACCACCGAGCCGAACATCTGGATCAAGCGCCGGTATGAATCGTAGACGAAACGGGCATTTTTTGTGAGATTCACCATACCTTGAGCTGTTTCGTCGTTTAAACCGATGTTCAATACCGTGTCCATCATTCCGGGCATAGAAAACTTCGCGCCAGACCGGCATGAAACCAGCAGCGGATTATCAACTGAGCCAAACTTCTTCCCTGCCGCCGATTCAACTTTCGCAAGGGCATCAAGCATCTGCTGCCACAGCCCCTCGGGGAAATCATTATTCACCTGGTAGGCATTGCAGGCTTCTGTGGTTACGGTAAACCCGGGAGGAACTGGCAGCCCAATGCGTACCATCTCAGCCAGGTTTGCTCCTTTGCCTCCCAGTAACCCGCGCACTGCATCCCAATCTCCATTACAATACTGTTGGGCTTCCTTGATTTCATCAAATAAATAGACCCATTTTTTTCCTGACATTTCATCCTCCACAAATCCGACCGAATATATCCGCTACAGCGGTAAATTAACAGCAAACCTGAAAATTTTACCACAATCCAAGTGGTAATTCTGTTGTGATATTGAAATTGTTAAAGGTTGATTTGAAGGTCAAACAAAACTGATGAAGTAATCAGGATAAAAATTGGATCTTTCTCTCCACCCATTCCAAAGCTTGCGCCACGGTCAGTATATGGCCTGAAGCCTGCTCTTCCTTCAGACTTTCCAGCAACTCACCAATTAGCGGACTTGGTGCTAAGTCAAATTGGAACATCAGATCTTTTCCGTTTAATAGAGGCTTGGGATTTACGAATTCCTGGTGCTCGAACCAACTTTCAACGCATTGTTCAGCATTCTCAAGCATCCTCAACCAATCAGATTGGATTCCAGCGATATTCAAATCGGAGGTTACGAGTGCAAATGCACTGAAAATCAGGTCGATTCCAGTGTCACCCGCCTTCTTGAAGAATTTATAAATATCTCTGCGCGATGGTGGATTTGCTTGGGTCAAAAATGGAATTATTTCCTCCCTACCATCTACCATCTTGACGACTGCTTCAACCTCGCTGGAAGACAAAGCGAATCTTCGCAGCATTTCCTGCAGGCCATCACCTGGCAGTTTTGTGAACAATCCTGAAAACAATAGAAGGCTCTTGTGATTCCTACCCGAAGGCTCGAAGTGGAAGAAATGACAATTCAATTGCTCAGAAAAACGGTCCAATCTAAACATTAACGAGGTGTTAAAAAATGATTGATTAAGTTGCGCATTGGATTTGCGGCACACCATTCTGATGTACTGATCAAGTTCCTGTAGAAACCTGGCTGTGTCATCAATATCTTCCCTTGTGTAAAGACCGACTGAATTAAGTACATTAAATCGCTTGAATAAAAGGATCGCTGAAGCAATATGTTTTCCAGAGAGGACTTTAAAGATTTCGTCCCTCTTTCGTTCTACAGACACATCATCGAGGCGTTGAATTGCCTCCTCAATCAAACCAATCGTTTCCTTGTCGATTTTTAGTCCCAGGTCAGTGGCATAACGCACAGCCCTGATGCCACGCACAGGATCTTCGATGATCGATGTGTGCCTGACCGGGTTCAACTTTTTTTTCAACAAGTCACTACTCCCACTGAATGGGTCGATGATCCTGCCGGGGTTGAAAAGGTCGATCGCCATGGCGTTAATCGTGAAATCCCTTTCCTGTAGATCATCAACAATCGATTGTCCACGCACCTGGATAAAATCAAATTCCATCCGATTATTTGAACCAGGGTTTAGCAGAACCCGGTATGAATTGCGCTCCTGGTCAAGGGCAAAAAAAGCGCCATGATGTTTTTCAGCAAATTTGCGAGCCAGATCTCGGGGATTTATTGTTACCGCGTAATCAATGTCTTTTAGTGGAACATTGAGGAGTGAGTCACGTATAGCCCCACCGACCAGGTAAATGGTTTCTCCCGGAGGCAGGAACTCAATTGGAGAGAATAGGATTTCAGGAAAGTCAAACAAATCGTTTTATTCCGGTCGGTATTTTTCCAGATCGACAACACCAATGAAAGGCAGATTGCGATAATAGTCATCGATGTCCAGCCCGTAACCGAAAACGAACTTGTTGGGAATGACAAAACCTGAATATTTTATTGGGACCTCAACCTCTCTCCGTTCTGCTTTGTCGAGCAATGTACAGACCACCAGGCTTTTTGGTTTCCTTGTGGAAAGCAATTCGAGTACCGCTGAGATCGAGTGACCGCTATCGACAATATCTTCCACCAGTATCACATTCTTGCTAAAAATGTCCACGTTCAGGTCAAGTGTGATCCTTACCTGTCCGCTGGCTTGTCGTCCGCCTACACCATAAGATGATACTGCCATGAACTCTATCGCATGAGGGATGGAGATTTGGCGCATCAGATCGGTGAGAAATAAAACGCCTCCCCTTAAAATGCACACCAAGACGAGGTCATCTTCCCCTTTATAATCACGGCTGATTTCTACACCCAGTTCAGCAATCCTTATTTGAAGCAGGTCAGATGGGATTAATACTTCACTAAGAAATTCGCGGTAATCCTGCATTTTTTTCTCCAAGCTGCCTTAATCATTCGGTACTTCGTGGTGCAGTCGACAACGCGCTTCATACATTTCTGAAGCACCAACGATGATTACCGGATCATCGTACCTCGCTGGTTTGCCATTGACCAGACGTTGCGTGCGGCTTGCCGGTTCTCCGCAAACCATGCAGATAGCCTGAAGTTTGTCAACATGTTCCGCTTTGGACATTAGAATGGGCATGGAGCCAAAAGGCTCTCCTTTGAAGTTCATGTCCAAACCTGCCACCAGAACACGAATCCCTCGTTCAGCAAGTAATTCGACAACTTCCACAATTTTCTGATCAAAAAATTGTGCTTCATCAATTCCGACAACGGTCGTATCCGCTTCCACACTTTTGAGGATTTCCATCGCATTTATGATGGGGGTGGCAGCAAATGCTGAACCCGCATGAGAAGTCACCTTTTCCAGGTTGTACCGGTCATCGATCAAGGGTTTGAACACTTGAACCTTTTGCCTGGCAATGGTCGCCCGGCGCAACCTCCGGATCAACTCATCCGTTTTTCCGCAAAACATGGACCCGCAGATAACCTCAACGCTTCCCACTTTATGCTTCATGGATCAATTCTCCTGTCGGTATTTCTACCATTCTACCTTAAAGAGCGTCGATTGAAACTATTTGCCGACAGAAAATGGGTAAAAAAAGACCCCTGGTTGATTTTCCAGAGGTCTTGTTGGATCCTGATTGGTTAGACGACGATTTCTTCTGCAGCTGAAGGTAACGTGTACCCCATTTGGCGCAGGGTCTTTTTCATGTCGATCAAGGATTTTCGTCCAAAACCTTCGATAGCCAGTATCACTGCCTCACCCTCGGCAAGCTTGGCAAGCACCTGTCCCACGTTGACAAGCCCGGCTTTTTCCAGAGCGTCTGTGGCACGAGAAGGCAACCCAAGTTCTTTCACCAGGCGTTCCGGCGAAGTCTTTGAAGCTGCAACTGCTTTCCGACCTTCGACGTAATCCTGGCGAGCCTGCAGTTTTTTGTAAAACCGGTCGACCTGTCCTTCAATATCGATCAAGCGCTGCTGCTGACCGGTGAAGAACGGGTGACACTTGGAACAGACTTCGGTTTTAATTTCTTTTTTTGTAGATCCGGTATTCCAGGTGTTCCCGCAAGAGCAGGTTACTTTCGCATCCGGATAATATGTTGGCTGAATTGCTTTTTTCATTCTCGCTGACCTTCCTGATATTTTTGCTTTTACAATTGTCTTTTCAGACGGATTTGTAAAAAATTATCTTATTCAGAGACAGCAGGCTTCACGTTAACCTGTTTTTGCCCATTGGGTAAAGTCTCATACTCTACTACACCCTGGGCAACAGCAAATAAGGTATCATCCGTGCCCACTTTTACATTCAAACCCGGTTTGATCTTGGTGCCGCGCTGCCTGACAAGAATATTTCCAGACAACACCGCTTCACCGGCGAATTTTTTCACTCCAAGCCGCTGTGCGTTACTGTCACGGCCGTTACGACTGGATCCACCACCTTTTTTATGAGCCATTCTATCTACTCCACTTCAATCGATTCAATTTTCAAACGAGTGTACTGCTGGCGATGTCCTGTCTTGGTCCGGATCCTTTTCTTGGGCGAATACTTGAATGTAACCACTTTCGGACCTTTGATGTGGTCGATAATTGTAGTGGATACAACTGTGCCTTTAAGGGTGGGAGTTCCAACGTGAACTTTCTCGTCCTCAACTACCAGCAAAACGGCCTCAAGGTTGACTGAACTGCCAACTTCCAAATCCAACAGGTCTACATCAATCGTAGTACCTTCGACGGCTTTGTATTGCTTGCCGCCACTTTCAACAATTGCATATTTCATTATTAAGATTCTCCAATCTTCACTTCACCGATACCTTGCGATTTCATCACCGCCAGCTCACGGGGAAGTTGGAATATATACCCGATAAGATATACCAAACCGGGATTAAGCACGGGGTATTATAAAGGCTTGAGCGAAACCTGTCAATACAAATCGCGGAACATGATGAAAACATTGCTCAATAAGTCGAAATTCCTCCCGCAAGCCTCCGGCCTTCTCCATATCTTTCTGTTATTCCTTTTTTATCCAGGTACTCCAGGAATGCCAGGGAATACTTGCGGCTTGTGTGGAAATGATCCCGAAATTCAGCCACGGTGATGATCTTCCCTCGCTGACACACCTGGAGCACATGGTCCAGCATTACCTGGTATTGTTGTGTACTAAATATCACATCCTGACTTACCCTGACGATCATCTCCTGGTCCACCAATGACTGGAAAAGTTCCTCAGATAATGCATCCTGTGCAGATTTTACAGTCGGCGTATTTACAGGGTCCATGTCAAGCTGAGAAAGAAATTCCCGCATCCGGATTTGTTGTGCCGGTGAATATTGGATCTGGTGCTCCGCGGACGCTACCAGTCCATTCATGGTTTTGACAATCCCAGATGCAAGCCAATTCTGAAGACAGTCAGGTGCGTACTGACTGGCAATCCCAATCCGCCCTGTCACCTCCTCTTTTGGAATACCATAACGAAGCGGGTGTTTTAAGTGAAAATCCTTCAGAAGGGATAAGACTTTTTCAGTTAATAATCTCCAATCGTCGTCGTGGATGTAAATACCATCAACATCCGAATCTGAGTTAAGGTGGAACACGCGTTTTTCCTGTATCAAATCCTTCAAGTCACCCAATATTTTTTCTTGATCACCGCCAACAATCTGTAGGAGATTCCCTTTTTTCAAGAATTGCTGCCCTGCCATTTTTTGATAGATCTTGTTGGAACCTGAAAAATTTTGTAGTTTTTCCAGGGCTTGCAGGACCATGGGGTCATTTAATCTATAACGCCCTGAAGGATGCGGGTTGATAACCTGACCACCGCCTAAAGTCTCGCCTGGTGAGGTACGGCGCATAATGAATCGGTCTCCTCTTTCAGTAACAACTGGTCGGTCGAGCTCAAGTTGGATAAAACCGCTCTCTCCGGGGGATATCCTGCTTTTTCCTAATAAACGGACACGTCCAATACGTTGTGATGTATGTAAAAATACCTTTAGCGAGTCGTTGTGCTTGATTCCCGTTGTTGCAGATTTTATTATTTCCACCTGGGCATCCAGCCTGCTGGTCGGCAAATAGGCTCCGGGCAGGCTAACCACGTCTCCCCGCTGAATATCGCGCACGTCAATGCCAGAGAGGTTTATTGCCGTCCTGCTCCCATGAAAAGCCCTGGTTTCCTTGTGTTTGTGAGACTGCAATCCCCGAATTCGGGCTGCTTTTTCTGGTCCATGAACCTGTACCAGCGTGCCTACTTCCAGGCTTCCCCCGGTTAATGTTCCGGTGACCACCGTTCCAAAACCGGGTATCGAGAAAACACGGTCCACTGGCAACCTGGGTTTTCCGTGTTCAATCTCTTGTGAGGAACCGGATACCAGGGCAAAGATTTTCTCCTTGAGCAAAGGGATCCCCTCTCCAGAAATGGCTGAGACACGGATAATTTCGGCCATGTTGAGCGTCGAATGTGAAAGAACGCTGCGAAGGTCGATTTCTACAAGATCCAACCAATCGGATTCTTCTTTGTCAACTTTTGTGAGAACGACAATCCCTTTCGTCACCTTCAACAAGGAAATGATGGCCAGGTGTTCCCTGGTTTGCGGCATTACCCCCTCGTCACCTGCAACAATCAGAAGAACCGCGTCTATCCCCCCCACACCGGCGATCATATTCTCAATGAAATCGAGATGCCCAGGAACGTCCACTATCCCAACCTGACCACCATCCGGGGTTTCAAGCCAAGCGAAACCGAGGTCAATGGTCATTTGCCGCTGCTTTTCTTCCTTCAAGCGGTCAGGATCAATACCAGTAAGAGCCTTGACTAGAGTGGATTTCCCATGGTCGACATGACCAGCCGTCCCTATAACCTTCATCTACTTCCGTTTGCTTTTAGTCTGTTCAAAAGAGGACATCAAGTCATTGCTCAAGGCTAAGAATCCCTTGATCCGTTTTTCCGTCTCCTGGTTCGCCAGGTCTAGCGAATCGATCAACACCTGGACATGATCCTCAAGATGAGCCAGCCGTTCCAGTATCTTGGATGTTTCACGACCACCTTCCCGGGTGTGTTCATCCACAAGGAGAGAATAGTTGGTCCATCGTTTTTGATCATCCGCTTTGAAAGCCACCCATTCCTGTTTGAAATGCTCCTCAGAAAGGCGGTTCATTTCAGTGATCTCGTTTAATCTACGGTCAAGTCTTTGCTTAAGTTCCTCAAACTCACCTTGTGATTGTTTGATCCTCCTGTGGGTTACGTCCAGTTCAGCTATCTTAGCTTGCAGGTCTGCACCCAGGTTTTCATGCTGACCCAAACGCGAATCCCATTCCTTCAGCAGGTTTTCGTGCGCAACAAGCTGCCTTGACTGTGCCTCAATGAACGCTACTTGATCCTGTTTTCTCGTCTGCTCCTGTGTTGCCAGCTCATTTAAGCGATGCTCCAGTTTTCGAATAAATTCCTTTTGAGAGTCTACCGTTGTTTGTTCTTCCTCGATTTTTTTTCGCAACGCCGAGAGTTCAATTTGGACGTCAGTCAACTGTTTCACGCCAATTCGGTTTGAATCTTCCATTATTTTTTGTGTTTGCTGAAGGTCATCAAGTTTTATCTTGAACTCAGGCAATTGCTTTACAGCATCATCAATCTTTTGATTGATTCGAAAATCCTCGTCAGCCCGTGATTGTAGTGCTTTTTTTATCTCAGCCAGGGGTTTTAATTCAGTTTGAAGGTCCAAAAGCCGTTTACTGAAAGTATCAAGATCGTCTTTACGAATTTTTTCAAATTTCTTTTCAAAGGTGGAATACTTCTTCTCAATTTCAAGGATCCCCTGAGAAAATTCCAATTTCTGCCTGGAAATGACTTCATCAAATTCTTCAGAACGGACTGAGTTTTGTGATGCCTTTTTGATTTCATTTTCCAGGGGTTTAAACTGACTTTTTTGTTTATTCAGTTCTTCTGTTAAAAATGTGATATTCCCGATCAACTCGGAAATGGTTTGTTTGTCTTTTCGGTGCTCTGTGATCAGCCATTGAAGGCTCTTTTCAAGTTCGTCAAGTTCCATTTAAATTCCTTTCGTGAATCAGGTTCAATAAATTTATTTTAATCCAGGAATGGTCATCAATAATCCGGAAAACAAGTTGGGGGAAAAATTGGGGAAAAGTCCCATAATCCCTAATAGAACAATGCCAATTACCAATATTAGTCTTTGGGAAATAGTTTCGTTAATTTCAAACTTACCTTCGCTAGGTTCAGCGATACTTTTAAGCAGGCGAAGCATGGCGATTGTAAAACCTGCAACTCCGGCTAATATCCACAAAACAGGCTTGCTGGAAATTGTCCCCAGGTTTTGGAGCACTTCAAATTTTACGGGAAAACCTGCAAAAAGCGGGACTCCAATAATCGATAATGAGGCTGCCAGTAAACCAATTGCAGAAAACGGAAAGCGTTTTATCAAGCCCCTGACCCCCGCGAAAGAAAGCGGGAGTCCCGATTGGTTAAGAATGGAAAGGGAAAAACTGATTGCCATCAAAGCCACGATGCGCGGCAAAAATGAATGAGAGAGAAGCAGCGAACCATACTCTGACCTCATACTGATTAGCAACAATGCAAACCCGGTCTCGTATAAAACGGAATAGGCTAACAACCTGGGTAGATGCTTTTCAACAGAAGCCCAAATTCCACTGGATACAATCATAATAATTCCCACTGTTTGCAGCACTGGACCAACAAAACTTCCATCTCGCAACCAGGTTAGACTTGATACATACTCCACTACTATTAGCAAAATTACAACGGGCAAAAGACTAAAAATGAAGCCTGAATAATATGGCTTGATGATTTGAGAAAATTGTGGAACCCACGAGTGGAATGGAAAAACAGCCAGCCAAAACCCGAATCCTAGTAGCAGAGAAAATGCTGCTATTGCTAGCCGGAGTTCGTCAGAGGGACTTGCCTGTGTTCCCCCCACGATCCATCCGGAGAAAAGAACAAATGGAATGGCCAAGGCCTGGAATATGATGAATGTCAATATTCCCTTGTGTCCTGAATTATCTTTATCGACGACCATGGGAATCATCATTAAAGTAGCCATTTCAACGAAGACAGCAGCATAGAGAAATGGTTGCACTGCAATGGCTGCAACCAGTAGACTAACAATCATCATGCTCAAGGGAATGAACTTCGGCGGTGAATTCTTCGTGTCATAAGCGGCGATATAGATTGTCAAGACAAAAAAAATAACGCTGAGTGCAAATCTGTCTGAATTTTCGAGTGTCAATTCACGACCGAAGAATAGAGTGGTGGACTCTATGTTTAGTGATAATGGTCCAACCTTGATCACGTCACCAATGGATTGAAGCACAGAGATTAGAAAAAGAACGATGCTGGTTACCAAACTGATGATTTTGGATATAGCAGGTCGCTTCAGGAGAGCTAGGAGTCCAAGGGAGATGATCAATGGCAGGAGGATCCATAAAAATGGTGCGCTCATTGGTCTTCTCCCACGATCTGATTATTGAGAAGATAAGACCCGATGACCGCGATCAGCAACACCACTGCTGCAAGCATGCCGTTGATCAGCAAAGCTCTTTCCACTGACCCATAAACAATTTCAAAGCCCATGAAGAAAGACAATAAACCAAGGATAGCGCGAAAAGGATTCTTTGAAATGCCTAGCTGCAGCAATCCTCCAAGAAGGAGGAAGGCTGAGGCGTACACCTGATCCAAATTCATCCCCAGAAACTCTGAAAGTTTGGGAGCTGAAAATATGGAAAACAACAGAACAAAAACAAGCGCTGCTGCCCGGAAGACTATTCCTGATCGGCTGCCACTAAAAATTGAGCCGATAACCTCCCCAGGTGAGATGTTGAGAATCCACAACGCCATGGTGAAAGTTAGCAACTTCACAAGGGCAAATCCCCAGGTCCAAAATTGGATATTTATGGAAAACACTACTAGGGCAACCACAGTAAAAGCAATTGTCATAATCTTTTTTGAATCGGTCAGGTACAGCCCAAACAAACCGGCAACCAGTAATGCTAACGTAAGATAATTGATTGAGTTCGTCATCGCGGAAACCCGAGGGTCAAGATCAAAGATGCAATTAGAACAAGGAATAGGATAGACCACAATATCCCGCCATCCCCTTCAAGGATCTTGATGGAAATACCAATTACCCGCCCTGTAGCGGAAAATATCCCCTCGCGAAAATTGGAAAACCACGAGAACTTGAAGAACCTGTTAACACCAATCATTGCAGCAGAAGTACCTTCCAATAAACCCGAGATTCGTGCAGGAACGATGATTCTTTTCTGCTTGATAATAAACATTGCGATCAATTCAGATATCAGCCCGATTGCCAGAAAAACAGAGATCCCCCAGAAACCTAATCCTAGTCCCTGGTCTCCTAAAATGATCCCGCCAATCCAGGGCGTTACGAGTAGGAACGCCATTCCCACGATATAGATGAACCGCATCCAGGATTCCATTAGATACTGCTGTGGTTCCTGCCTTAAAAAGTGTTTGGTTACACCAAACAGCAGGATCAAAACGGAAAAAACGGGTACCAGATAAATTGGTGTGTTACTCTCACCCCAGAGCATGCTTCTCACGCTTGACGTGGGGGAATAGGGAAGCGCAATAATGCCGATCAACAACGGTATCAGGTAAAGCAGCGGCCGTCTAAACCTGGGTGAATACAAAAATTGAGCACCTCCGCCAACAACCAGCATGGCAGTCAACCCAACCACTGCATGCCAGGCTTGCATCACACTGGCAGTCACCATGAGGCACGCGATGGAAATGATCCAGTAAGGTCTGCCTTCCAACTCATTTTGCGAAAACTGCCACATTAACGAACCATAGAGCATACCAATCGCCAGTAGGACCAACATCACGGTTGATGCCGGCTGTCCAATTTGAAGTGTCCCGCGACTGATCAGGAACGCGGCAGCGCTCAGAGGAGGTGTGAAGCGAAGAATAGTGCCAATGCCTCTTCTGAGGGCAATATTGTTTACAAACGGGCGGTGCACTGGAATGATCCCCGTACGCAAGATTACGATTACCAGGGTGAGGACACCAATCAAATTCTCGTTGACCGAACCGCCATCCCCTGTGGACACAATAAACACCAACAACAGAATTCCGAGCAATCTGGAAACCAGGGCATAGATGGAGTTTTTGTGTGCTATCGGATCCTTTATGATCCAGATTAATATTCCATACTCAACCATGTCCATCAAAGCCCAGGTCAATAGATATGCCAGGTTGCTTCCTGCGATAATCGCCAACAAGCCAACCGCCGAAAGTAGCAATTCACCAGAGAGAATCGTAATGTTGCTCTTGTCCTGCAGGTCTTTCGCCTCAGCGAATATTACTGCAACCAGAAGCGATACCCATAGAAAACCAACAAACCAGGCTTCATTTGATAGAGATAATTGCATTTGCTGAGGGGAGTTTGAAGATTGAAGCCAGTTTTCCACAACAAATCCGGCAGGTTTGAGGATTCCAATCACAATCATCGAAACCCAAACTGAAAATGCCAAAATCGCTGCCAACATCCAGGTTCGGCCAATAGGAAGTACCAGGTGCCCTAGTAACAGGATCAACCCGGCAGATATGAATAGTGCAAATACAGGTAATAGGTTAACCATGGTATCAGCTGCTAAAGAACCGCTCCATTGGGGTGACGATGAATAAAGCGCCCGTCACCAGCCCTCCCCCACCATAATCCATCTTTCACAATCGTTTTTCCCCTGGAAATCACCTGCACTGGAAATCCTTTTAATTTCCAACCTTCATATAAATTATGGTCGGTGCGATGGTGAGCATAAGCCAGTCCATATTGCACTTCCTTACGGGGGTCCCACAACACGATGTCCGCATCTCCACCCGGCAAGAGGTCACCTTTCTGTGGATGCATACCAAAAATCTTTGCCGGGTTGGTACAGGTGAGGGCAACAAACTCGCTCGGGGTGATGGCTCCAGAATCTACCAACCGTGTCCAAAGAACGACCATGCGGTCACCTACCCCAACCAGCCCATTGGGAATTTTGGTAAAGTCATCACCCCCAAGTTCTTTCCCGGGGATGGAATACCGCTTTCCCTCATACTCAATTGATCGGGTGCCATCAAAAAAGAACGAACAATGGTCCGTGGCAATCGTTTGGATCACTCCCGATTGGATTCCTTCCAACAAGCGTACGTTGTCAACTGCTGTGCGTAACGGAGGTGAACAGACCCATTTGGCTCCATCCGGCTGTTTCAACTGCTCATCCGTGAAAAACAGATATTGCGGGCAGGTCTCTCCCATAACCTTGACCCCGTTTTTGCGGGCATATTCCAACTGGTCGACTTCACCACGTGTGTTCATGTGAACAACATACAACGTAGAATTTGTAATAGCAGCAAATGCTGCGCCGCGGAGAAGTGCCTCAGCAGCCCCCCAGGCTGGCCGGGTTTTTGCATGCCAGATTGGAGAAGTGTGACCAGCTTTAATGGCTTCGCCTACCAGCAGCTCAATCACATCACCGTTTTCAGCATGTAACATGGTGAGCAAACCGTTTGCCTTAGCAAGGCGCATGACCTTGATGATCTCACCATCCTGTAGGCGCAAGCGGTTGTTGTAGGCTGTAAAAACTTTGATACTTGTCACTCCCGTTTGCGATAAACCAGATAATTGTTGCTCAACCTCATCAGTTAAGTGAGTGATGTTCGCGTGCAAGCCGTAATCAATCGCCACTTTGGGGTCAGCTTTTTCGCGATGATGTGCAATATTCGTGGTCAGATCATCGGAATCCTGGGAGACAAAGTCGATCACAGTAGTGGTTCCTCCAAAAGCAGCTGCCTTGGTACCTGTATAATGATCATCAGCTGTCACCGTTCCTGCCATTTCCAGGTCCAGGTGCACGTGAACATCCACGCCACCAGGAAGCACGTATAAGCCGGCAGCATCGATTACCTCGACACCTTTGGAAGGTTGAATATTCCTTTCTACGTTGAGGATCTTTTCATCCTTAATGAGCACATCGCTGATCTGCATCGAGCGTGCAGTCACAACTGTTCCGTTTTTTATCAAAGTCTGCATAGAATTTTTCCCGGTGCAAAATATCATTGCTACCAGTTTTATTTTACCAGTCAACAACCAGCCATCAATAATCTGTCTGGTCTTCGGGCGGGAGGTCCATTCCTGCACCAAACATCCAACCGATGGCAGCGAGATCAATCGGGAATTCTGACTGATCATCTATTTTGTAGATACTTCCAGACTGACTTCGTTCGCGCAGGTTCTTCCAGAGGACCTCACGATCCTCTGACCGGACCACAAGGTCATTTACTATTCGGGACCGGTTGAAGATCTCCCCGGTTGAGTATAGAAAAGTTATTCTCTTCCACTTGTCAGCCAGTATGGCGGGTTCCACCTTGAGAAGCGGGCCAATTTGCACCTTGTAATATTCTTCATTTGCCCGCGGATGATCCTTTTCCTCCCTGAGTAATTCTCGCCGGGTTGTCAACTCATGCCCGCGGTACTCCGCCATATACTCGATGCGCCAGCGGCGATCATCTCCAAAATTCGCACTCTGGTAGAAAGCAAAGTAATCCACTTCAATGATCTTCGGGGCTGACTTGAAAGGAATCCGGTACCAGCCAAGCACGCGGGCAATCTCAAGGTCCTTCAAAGATGGCATTATTCCGACCAGGATCAGTGCGTTGTTGGCAATATCTTTCGGCATCAAGGCATCCTTGTTAAATAATCATCCTGGAACCTTTTATGGATCCAGGATGATGTCTAGGATTAACTTAGTGAAGTCCGACCAGATCGTTGAAGCGGATGATTAAATCATCAATCTCATCAACCTGGCTCTGCAGATCAGTCCAGTAATCTGGCGCGTACCATTGTTGCTGAATTTCTTCATAGGTCTTGCCCTGCTGCTCAACCCAGGTGTAATACTTCAAATTATGAACCCGTTTCCGTGATTCATAAGTCAATTCAAGCAAATTATCAGTCCCTTCTCCCATCAGACTGCCAGCAAAGGCTGCAGCAGCGTGTGCTTCCTGGAACGCCCCAAAAGCTACGCGCATTTCATCAAACCGACTGGTATACAATTCCATGGAATCTGTTAGAACAGTGAGGACAATATCCTGCTCGCCCAATTCGTAGTATTTTGCAAACTTAATTGCGGATAATAAGTTGGCGATGCCGGAATATCCAAGTAAATCCAATTGATTTACCAATTCTTCAGGAACTCCCTGGTTCACCAGGTACTTTCGCCCTTCAGGCTCATTAAAGAGACGCATGAGATCCACAACATCTTTGTCGTCAATCGCCACGATGAAATCAGTGTTCTTGACATTGTGAATCCAGGGAACGTGTTTGTCACCAATTCCTTCAATCCTGTGTGCACCGAAACCATTTTGCAGAAGCGTAGGACATTGCAGGGCTTCACTGGCAATTATTTTACTAGTGGGGAATTTCTGCTTGAGGTAATCACCACACCCAATTGTCCCAGCTGAGCCAGTGGTCAACGCAACCCCACGATAAGCATCTCCCAACCGCATTTCTTTTGTAAGCACTTCCTCCATGGCATGGCCAGTGATATCGTAATGCCACAGGTAATTGCCGAATTCTTCGAACTGGTTGAAGATCATCAGTTCCTGTCCAGATCGCCGTAGTTCCCAACACTTGTCAAAAATTTCCTTTACATTGGATTCACTTCCGGGTGTGGCAATTACTTCACCGGAGACCGTTTTCAACCACTCAAAGCGTTCCTTCGACATCCCTTCCGGTAAAATGGCAATTGATTCACAAGCCATGAGCGTGGAATCGTAAGCCCCTCCGCGGCAATAATTGCCTGTCGAAGGCCAGACTGCTTTCTGCCGTGTAGGATCAAACTGACCGGTGATCAACCTGGGAACCAGGCAGCCAAAGGCTGCCCCAACCTTGTGCGCCCCGGTTGGGAACCATTTTCCCACCAAAGCAATGATACGAGCCTTGGTGCCACTCAGCGATGGAGGAATTTCTATGTAATTGACTCCGCCAAATGATCCACCTTTTTCAGTAGCTTCATTCTTCCAAGTAATCCGGAATAGATTACGGGGATGAATTTCCCAAAGCCCCAGAGCCCTCAACTCATCTACAATCTTACCCGGAATAAGGTTAGGATCTTTCATCTGAGCGAAGGTGGGGAGAATGATGTTCCTTTCTCTTGCCCTTTGTACCGCTCGCGACAACCCTTCTTGCTGAATCGTCAAATCAATTTTTGCCATTTTTACCCTTTCCGATAAATTGATTTTTACTTATCCTCAGGTGTCTCTGAAATGATGTAAAGAGGACGACCTTTAACCTCATCATAGACCCTGCCTATGTACTCACCAAGTATCCCCAAGCTCATCAATTGTACTCCTCCCAGGAATAAAACAGCGATCAACGTGGTTGCCTGTCCATAAAAGAACTGGGACCCGATTGAACGCAGAACAATCACCACCGGTATTGCTATGATGCTGATCCCCGCTGCAATAAAGCCCACCCACATTGCTATCTGCAACGGCATGTAGGAAAAACTGGTAACTGCGGTTAAAGCAAGCTTTACCATTTTTTTGAAAGGATACTTGGTAGTCCCAGAAAACCTGGCTGCTCTTTTATAGGGCACCCCGATCGAGCGGAAACCCACCCAGGCGGACATGCCGCGTAGAAACCGGTGCCGCTCGCGCATGCTATTCATCACGTTAACCACTTTACGGTCAAGCAACCGGAAATCGCCAGTATCCAGCGGGATTTTCACATCGGTAATCCGATAAATTGTGCGGTAAAAAAGGCTGGCAGTCAGCAGTTTGAACCAGGACTCGCCTTCCCTTTCAGTGCGCTGGGCATACACAACCTCGTACCCCTCACGCCATTTTTGGATTAGTTCCAGGATCACTTCCGGGGGGTCCTGAAGGTCAGCGTCAATGATCACCACGGCATCGCCACGCGAAAAATCCAATCCGGCAGTTACCGCGATTTGATGACCAAAATTCCTGGCAAAGATGACAGGGCGAATGCGGTCATCCTTTTTTGCCAGTTCCCGAATTCCTTCTGTGGATCCATCAGTGGAACCATCATCCACCAGCACCAGTTCCCAGGGCTCATTCGTGGTATCCATGACCTCGGTGATTCGCAGATACAAATGATCAAGATTGCCAATTTCATTGTAAACCGGGGCGATGATCGAAAAAACTGGTTTCATTCCATTTTCCTTGTCATCTTCCAAGGTGTTGTTTGAGCGCGGTCATGGAAGGTTCAATTATGGGTGCCTCCTGGACCGCCTTCATCGCTGATTTGATGTCCTTTAATCCATTGCCGGTATTGATCACGCAGACCGGATCGGCAGGCTCGATAATGCCATCTGCTATCGCCTTGACCAGTCCGGCATATGCGGTAGATCCAGCGGGTTCAGCGAAAATGCCATACCGACCCAATTCACTTATACCATGAATTATCGCCTCGTCTGTCACCGTGATGTAGTGACCACCTGTATCCCTGGCAGCGCGTACTGCCCGCACACCGTCCCTCGGCAGGTCAACGCTGATTGAGTCCGCGATGGTTGTAGCATTGATGGGAGTAATGATTTCGGTATTGTCATTGTAAGCATTCGCCACGGCTGCCGACAGGGTGGATTGAACACCGAACAACCTGGGCATTTGCTTCAACCAGCCGATTTTTTGCAGATCCTTGAAACCTTTGTGGATTCCGGAAATGATGTTGCCATCTCCCACGGAGACAAACACACACAAAGGTTTCTCGTTTTCTCCACTACTCAGGCAAATCTGTTCCCAAATCTCAAAAGCAGCAGTTTTCTTGCCTTCAGCCGTGAAAGGGTTGTAACCCGTGTTGCGACAGTACCAACCAAACTCCCTTGCTGCCTCAATCGTCAGGTCAAAAGCAGAGTCATAATTTCCGTCCACCAGGATCACCTGCGCGCTATATACCAGCAATTGTGCCACCTTGGCAGCCGGGGCCGTTTTTGGTGCAAAAATGAAAGCCTTGTGCCCCACAGCTGCTGACATCCCTGCCAACGCAGCCCCTGCGTTACCGGTCGAAGCGGTTACCACTACTTCAGCCTTGATCTCCCGTGCACGCGCCACAACGACCGCGCTGGCTCGGTCTTTGAACGACGCAGTTGGGTTTCTGCCTTCATCTTTAATCCACAATTTGGTTAAACCCAACTCCTGGCTCAACCTGCCTGGAGAGTAGAGTGGAGTCCAACCCGCATAATGCAGGGGTGTGCCGGCACCGCCGGGGTCACTCACCGGTAATAATGGCAAATACCGCCAAAGCGAATTTTCGCTGCGGGACGTGATGTCCTCAACCTGGTATTTGTGCCGAATGGCGGTGTAATCCAGGACAACATCCAGGTTTCCCCCGCACCTGGGACAGGAATACAACACAGATGTCGGTAAATACTCAGCCTCACACAAACTGCAACGATATCCTTGATAATGAGCCATTTTTCACCTATTCGTTTTCAAAAGGAATCCCAAGGGAAGCCGGAGGAGAGGTACGCAACCCTCGCAAGATCTTGGAAATGATGATCCTGGGTTTTTCAGGCATGGCGGCCAATTCCCGTTCAACCCATTCTGCCCGGCCTACGTTCACCAACAACAGGGTGAAGATCATCAAGGGGAATGGAGCAGCCTGCAGGATCTGGATGGGAATGTCAGTGGTTGATTGCAGGGTGATGCCCAGTTGCTGTAATCCGCCAAAGAGGTAAGCCCCGAAGGCAACCCGCAGAGGATTCCAACCGCCGAATATTGTGATTGCCAGTGCGATCCAGCCAATGCCATCCAAACCCGATAATTGTCCAGCCCAGCCGATTTTCACGGCAAGGGAATACATGGGTCCAGCAAGCCCCACCAGCGCACCGCCGAGAATGGTGTACAGGTATCGTAACCCCTTAACGTTCGCCCCACGGGCAAAGGCGGCATCAGGTTTTTCACCAATACCCTGCAACACCAACCCGGGCCGGGTTTTGAACATGAAAACAAATGCAACAATGATAAAAATGTAAGATGCGTAAACCACAAGGGAATGATTGAAGAAGATTGGACCGATGACCGGAATTTCAGATAAGCCCGGGATGGCAACCTTTGACAAGAAAAGTCCGGGCTTGTTTGTGTAGGGTGCTCCCAGGAAGTATGCCAGGTCACGGCACAACAGCGCGAGAATAAAGCCAATTGCCACCTGGGATTGCTTTAACGTAATACTGCTGAAAGCAACAATCGCAGCCACTGCTGCACCGATCAATGCCCCCACTATGAAGCCAAGCAGGATACTGCCAGTTGTCACCGAGGCAACAAACCCGCCCATGGCAGATAAAATGATCGTACCGTTGACTGAAAGATTGGTAATTCCGGCCTTTTCGGTGATGTTCTCACCTATGGAGGCAAAGAGCACGGGTACAGCATACTCTACGATCCCGGCCAGTGTTGAAAGCGAAGATGTATCCATTAAATGATCTCCTAAAGCCTTTTAACCAGCCGTTTTCTCACGCCATCAACCAGAACCACAAACAGCACGAGGAAACCCTGCAATACACCGGCAAAATACGAGTTCAAACCCATGTACTGTAACTCAGTATTGCCAATGCTGAGAGCAGCAAAAAAGATGGCTACAACAGGTGCCAATATGGAATGGTAATTCACCAACATGGCAACCAATAACCCCAGGAAACCGTACCCAAACCCGGCATCCGGAATCAGGCTATATTGTTTGGAGGTGACCAGTATCGCCCCGGCAATCCCAGCAAATAAACCGCACACTCCAAAAGCCAACAGGAAGTAGCGGGTGGTGGGAATACCCAGAATGTAAGCCGCCTTGTCGTTCTTGCCAATGGCTTTCAATTTTAATCCAAAGTGTGTTCCTCTCAACATCACTGCCGAAAACAAGACAATGACAATGGCAATCACCAGGATCGTAAGGCTGAGGTTAGTGCCCTCCAGGTAAGGCAGCCTGAATTTTATATCAATCCACTCTGTACCGCTGCCTGAAGCGACACCGGGGCGTTTCCAGGGGCCAAAGATAAGCCAAATGGCCACCGTTTTGGCAACAAAATTCAAACCAAGCCCGCCAAAAATCTCGTTCACACCGCCATAGATCTTCATCAGTCCTGGCAGCAAAGCCCAGAAAATGCCACCCAGTGCACCCGCCACAAAAGCCAGCACGATGACGAGTTCCGGAGCGATGAGCATTTCATCAAATATTCTAAAGGCCCCAACCGAGAAGACCGCGCCCATCACGATCTGACCTTCCATCCCGATATTCCACAATCCTGCGGTGAAAGTGAACAACAATCCTGATGTGGCTATCACGAGGGGCACCCACGAGGCAATGACGGAGGTGATCTTAATTGTTGAGCCAAATGCACCCTGTAGGATGCTCTTGTATGCCTCCAGTGGATTTGCTTTTGCGATTACTAGAATTACCGAAGTAAATACAAGCGCCAGGATGACCGCCGAAAAACGAATACCAAAATCAATCCATCTGCCTTTTTTTACCACCGCGGTAGTCTGGCTGATTTGTTCTTTTCCTAATGACATCCGGTTGCTCCTGCAGAAGTATTTACCATCCCTTGCCCCCTATCAACTGACCCAATTCATCAACCGTGGTTGAGTCGGCACTGATTGGCGGCGATACCAGTCCTCCAAAAAAGACAAGGATGCGGTCACTGTACTGAATAATTTCATCCAGGTCTGCCGAAATAAAAACGATACTAGCGCAATTCTTACAGCGTTCTTTCATCTTTGACCAAATCCAAATTGCAGATTCAATATCCAATCCACGTGTTGGGTGTTCCATCAAGATCAACCTGAGGTCCTTGCGCAGTAACGCCAGCAAAGCGCGTTGCTGGTTGCCTCCTGAAAGCTGTTCCACCTGGCTAACAGGAGTACCCTTAATGTAGAAATCCCTTATTCTTGCTTCAGTCAGGTCAATTGCGCTCTTCTGGTTTACAAAAAGTTCCTTGTGTTCTTCTGAAAGGATAAAATGCTCCGTCAAAGTCATGCCTGGTATGAGCCCTTCTTCCAACCTGGAAGCCGGCAAATAAGCAACCCCGGCTTTTTGAAAGCTCGGGTAAGTTTTCCCTGTAAAGTTTTGATCCCCCAGGTGGACACTTCCACTCACCGGTCTCATTAAACCAGTGAGCATGCGCAGGAAAAGACGCTGACCTGAGCCTTCCATCCCTGCCAGCCCAATGATCTCTCCAGTGTTGATCTCAAGATTGATATTCCTGAGCCGCAACCGGTAATCTTCAAGTCCAATATTTTCGAGTTTAATGAATGGAACATCATTGCAGAATGTGCTCTTATCACCCACTTCCACAGATTTTCCAAACATCATGTACACCAATTGCTTTGTGTCATAAGGAGGTACAACCTCCCCTTCCAAACGCCCCTGGCGGAAAACTGCCACCCGGGTGCAAAGTTGTTCCACTTCTTCGAGCTTGTGCGAAACAAAAATCACCGTCAGCCCGAGACCGGCAAGCTTTACCAATGTGGCAAACAGTTTTTCTTTCTGATTGGCCGAAATGCCTGTTGTTGGCTCATCAAGAATGAGTACTTTTACCCCCAGCCATAATAACCGGATGATCTCCAACTGCTGCCGTTCACCAACAGTCATCGTTTCCACAAATGCATCCGGGTTGATTTGGAATTCAAACTCCTTTGAGAGCCTCAGAATTTCGCGTTCGACTTCCTTCCGTTTTGGGAACAAACCACCTCTGGTTCCCAACAGGAAATTGTCAATTACTTTCATAGGAGGGAAATCCAGCGGGTCTTGATGCAGCATGCCAATACCCAATTGCACTGCATCTTCCGGCGAAGAAATTTTGACCACTTTTTCATCCAGTAGGATATCACCGGAATCATTCTGGTAATACCCGGTTAATATTTTCATCAAGGTGCTTTTACCTGCACCGTTTTCACCCAGAATGCCCTGAATGGTGCCCGACTCGATGGTCAGGTTGATGTCGTCGTTTGCATGAACTTTCCCAAACCACTTGTGAATGTGTTGAAATGTGATCTTCAAGGAGCAATCCTCTGGATATTAAAAACGTGGGGGAAAGATAAATCCTTCCCCCACGCCATAGCAAAACTTATTCGCTCTGACCTTCCATACCTTCCAGCAACTGCGGCAGGTACCAGATCTGCTGTACTGTGGCGACTTCACCATCAGCCAGGTAAACGCTTCCGTCCTGGAGATTGATGGGACCTTTCCACAATTTCAACCCTTCGCCCAATTCCTTGATGAATTGATCGATCTTGGCTGAGTTATCAGCGGACAGCGCTTTGCCTTTGTTGAAGCCAACTGCCGAGGTATCGGGATTGTTGATGTCCTTCCAATCAGGTCCAACGAGATCAAAACTGGATTTCCAGGTTCCATCCTGGATGGATTGCATTGCTTTTACGTACGAGGGACCCCAGTTGAAGTATTCCACACCGAGGCAAACGTCATCCGCGCCTTCACAGGCACCAGCATAATCATAAGGGATAGCCCAAACCTGCTTGCCGTCAGCGAATGCTTTCTTCGCCTGGGTTACAGCTTCGGTGGTATCGATCGAGCTGATGATCACGTCATAACCGGTGTTGAAAAAGTCATCTGAAACCTGGGTCGGATCCAGGGTGACACCAGGAATATTGAACCAGAATCCAATCCATGTTACTTTGAATTCCAGGTCGGCGGCATCTTTGCCGAGATACTCGGTCCAGCAGTACTTAGCTCCAAGGTAAGCGGATGCAGCGAAACGGCGGGTTTCGTCGTTGATCAATGGTCCAAGGAAACCGATCTTGCCAGTCTGGGTGGTTAAAGCTGCAGCGCATCCAGCGATCATCTTGCCGTATTCCATCTCACCCATGATGTTCTTCATATTGGGGAGATCAACAAAATTCTTGCCTTCTTTCCAGGCGGTATCACCGGAGGCATGGATGACAAACACTTCCGGATGCTCTTGGGCAAACTTTACAGCGTTGTCTTTTTGATCATCAGAGTTGAAAATGATCACCTTGGCGCCTTTGGTAACCATGTCAGCAGCCAACTCGGCTGGTGTCTGGGTGTGAGCAGTTGAACCTGTGTACACGTTCTCCAGGTAAAGCAGCTCGGTCCCGGGCAGTTTTTCCTTGACGTAAGTCATGCTGTCGAAATGAGCCTGGCTCCAACCAGCATCATTCGCCGGTCCAACTAAGAGCAACCCAACAGTTAGTGGTGCGGCTGGGGCTTCTGCTGGTTTTGCGCATGCTGAAAGCGCTAACACAGCAATCATCAATACACTTACAACAATCCAAATACGTTTCGAAAACATTTTCTCCTCCTGAACAAAGTGGGCTTTGTATCGACCAATTCGATACGATCAGAAACAAGAACAAATTCTGATTATTTCCACCTCCTTTCCGAGCGTGAAAGATATCGGTTTTCAAACTACGTATAAACAATTATTAAAACGGTGTGTAAATTACCAGTTAATTGTACACGAAACAATAAAGGATAAGATTAAAAATTGCATGAACAATCTTAAAAAAAGAGGGCTTTACTGGTCAGTCAAGTAAAGCCCCATTAATCTTATCGGATTCTTCCCTTACTCTCTCACGATCCTCGTACCGGTTTCACCACGTAATGCGCGTCCGATATTCTCAGGATTTGTGATTAAAGCTTCCTTGCCGCCATTTTCAAGGTACATAATCACTGCCTGGATCTTGGGGGCCATGGAGCCTTTTGCAAAGTGGATCCCTTCAGCCAGGTAGGCTTTCGCTTCAGCGAGCGTAATTTTGTCCAGCCATTTCTGATCAGGTTTACCAAAATTGATCGCGACCTTTTCCACAGCGGTAGAAATGACGAAGAGGTCAGCCTTGATCAATCTTGCAAGTAGACTGCTGGCAAAATCCTTGTCAATTACAGCTGCCGTGCCGATGCAACCACCATTACCATCATCAATCACGGGAATTCCACCGCCACCGACTGTTACAACCACAGTCCCAGCAGCAATCAAAGCCCGCACGGATTCAATTTCAACAACCTCAACCGGGATGGGGGAAGCCACAACCCGCCGCCAACCGCGACCGGAGTCTTCAACAACGTTCCAACCAAGTTCTTTTTCCCGCCGCTTCGCTTCGGGCTCTTCCATGAAACCACCGATGGGTTTGGTCGGGTTTTGGAATGCCTTGTCATTTTTATCCACCTTGACCTGGGTGACCACAGTGGCAACCGGTTTGTTTATTCCACGTTTGACCAATTCGTTCTGAAGGGTTTGCTGAAGAGCATACCCGATTGCACCCTGGCTATCCGCACCGCAGACATCCAGTGGAACCTCATGCATTCCCTCAACCTTGGCCGCAATTTCAGAACGGCGAAGGATAAAACCTACCTGCGGACCATTACCATGACCAATCGCGACATCCCATCCAGCTTCGATCATGTCTGCAATATGCTTGGTGGTCTCCGCTGCAGCCAGGTACTGGTCTTCAACGGTGACGTTTTTGGGATCCAGGATCAGGGAATTACCACCTATTGCTACTACTGCCAACTTTTTTGCCATTTTTCGACTTTTCCTTTTCTTTAAGATATTAACTCATAGTCAAAGCCATTACCGCTTCCTGCACGTGCATGCGGTTTTCGGCTTCATCGTATACAACTGACTGGGGACCATCCATCACGCCGTCAGTCACCTCAATGTTGCGATCAGCCGGGAGCGGGTGCATGTAAATTGCATCCGGTTTCGCCAACTTCATGCGGCGTTCGTCGGTGATCCAACTCTCGTACTTCTTGATGATCTTGGCGCCTTCTTCTGGATCTGGTGTGTGCACCATTGCGCCCCAGGATTTGGCGTAGATAACATCCGCATCCTTGAAGGCTGCATCCATGTCGTCCATCACCTCAAACCCAACGCCGAACTTCTTCGCCTGCTCGCGTGCCTGGTCCATGATCTCCGGCATCAGTTTGAATTCAGGCGGATGGGCGAGGACCACATCCATGCCAAAGCGCGGCATCTGCAGCACGAGTGACTGGGGAACGCTCATTGGCTTTTGGTATGAAGCCGCGTAAGCCCAGGAAACCACCATCTTCTTCCGGCGCAGGTCGCGCCCTTTCTTCTCAATAATGGTCATCAGGTCCGCCAGGCATTGGAACGGATGGTAGACATCACATTGCATGTTGAGCACCGGGACGCGTGAAGCCTTGGCGACTTCATTCAGATACCCATTGCCAATCCCCCAGTCGACGTGGCGGATGGAGATGCCATCAAAGTACCGGCCGAAGATCTCGCCGATTTCCTTGGGAGTGTCGCCGTGGGAGATTTGCGTGGTGCGTGACTCGATGAAAGCGGCGTGTCCACCCAGGTGAGCCATACCAGCCTCAAAGGAACCGCGCGTGCGTGTGCTGCTGAAGAAAAAGAGCATCGCCAGCACTTTGTCACGCAGGTAAGGGGTTAATTCGTTCAAAGCCCTTTTTCTTTTCAAGTCGAACGCCACCTCTAAAACGGTTTCCACTTCCTCTTTGGTGAAATCAAGGTCACCGATCAGGTCGCGTCCATGAAGAAATGTTTGCATAGTTACCTCCAGTTTGATTTCTAAGCCCGGAATTGCATAGACCGGACAAAAGACAAGTTTACTCCATCTTTCCTAAAACAAGGGCAAGCAATGCCATGCGCATCACAACCCCGTTGAAAGCTTCCTGCCAGTAACGTGACCAACGGGTGATATCCACATCAGTCGGGATCTCATCCATTCGGGGTAGCGAATGCAACAGGATGGCGTCAGACCTGGCTTTAGTGGTCAATAATTCGCGCGTGATGCGATAATTATCCGGCGTCAACCCATGGTCGCCTGCTTCCTGCCTGGATTTGGTGTAATCCGGTTGGACAACCGGCTCAACCAGGATCACATCCGCTTCTGCAATCGCCTGTTCCACGTGTTCCACCTCACGGAAGTTGACACTGAACCGATTTAGCTCTTCCTTGAATTCAGGAGTGAGCGACATATCCGGGGGTGAAACAAACGTGATGGGGCAATCAAACTGAGAAAGCGCATATCCCAGTGAATGCATGGTGCGCATGCGCATATCACCGACCGCGAGCCAATTAAGCCCATCTATGGTGCCCTTTTCAGTCAACACGGTGTAAAGGTCGGTGAGGATCTGAGTGGGGTGTTCCCCCCAGCCATCACCACCGTTGATAATGGGAATCGACGCCCATTTTGCGGCTTCGTGCGGCGCGCCCTGCTGGAAGTGGCGCATCACGATCACGTCACCGTAGTACTCCAGCATCTTCACCGTGTCCTTAATGGACTCCTGGTAAAAATCTCCGGCGCGGGTCATTTTGGCATCAGAAAAACCAGTTACATGTCCGCCCAGCCGGTGCATGGCGGCTTCGTGTGCAAGCCTGGTGCGTGTGCTGGGCTGGTAGAAGGCAGTCACCAGGGTCTTTTCAGCAAGCAGATCCGAATTACGGCGGCTTTTGGCTATGGGAGCCATCTCATCAGCAACTTCAAAAATATGGAAGAACTCTTCCCTTTCAAACTCTTTTAACGATAGAATATCCCGTCCTGCAAAACTACGCATACCTGTGCCTCCATCAAGAATGGTTGATACGTTGCGAACTTACTGTAAAAACCACACAAATCGTTTTAGGTTGCCTCCTTTTTTACTTGAGACTGTTATCAATTCTTCTTACAACGTGAAATCGAAAAAATCCCGGAAGAAAATAGCTGTTTGAGAAATCAACGATCCTTCCCGTCGCATCATAAAGCCGGGCAGAGAAAAAGAGAAGCACCGCGTTGCGTTGAATTTCCAACTTTTTTGCGATCTCGGCAGTGGCAACAACTGCCTGTATGTCCGTGAAGGATTTGGTCAGGGTGATGTCTCCACGCTTGAGCAAAAAGTCCAGAACAGATCCGGTGAAGCCTTCTTGAAGGTCGCCTCCAGTTAGAACATCCGGAGGGAGGTAATCCTCCAGGTATGCTACAGGTCTCCCATCGGTATGTATCACCCTGGAGACTTTTATCACATGTGTTCCTTCTTCAACCTGCAACTTTTCACTACCTTCAATTTCCGCGATCACATCAGTGATTTTAAGTTCTCCCATCGACACCTTTAAACCGAGTCGATGTGCAAGCCGTTCAATGCTCTCGAGAACCTCAAGACCACTTTCGATCACTTTGGCTTGCGGAACCACAAATGTGCCCACTCCCTGACGACGCCTGATCAACCCTCGACCCTCAAATAATCGCATGGCTTCACGCAATGTCGCCCTCGAAACACCCAATTGTTTGGCCAACTCGGGTTCTGAGGGTAATTGTTCACCTGAGGCTGTACCTGCAATCAGTTTCGTCAGGTCTGCCTGCAATCGTAAAAACTGGTTTTCTGTTTTCTTCCCTGCAATACTCATTTAGACCATTCCTACTATTCTGAGATAACCGGTTCAATTACCGGTACAAAGTCAAAGTGATTCACATCAACCAGTCCGAGGTCGGTGATACGCAATTCGGGGATGACCACCAACCCAAGCAGGCTCAATTGCATATTTGGATCGTTTAGCATGCATCCACATTTTTGGAACCCATCCAACAAAGCGCGCGTTTGCATAGCCACGTCCTGCGCTGAACCTGAGGACATTAAACCACCAATGGGTAGAGGCACTTCACCAATCACTTTTTTATGGCTCACGACCACCTGTCCACCCCCTATGGCCGCCAGAAAATTCGCAGCAAACGCCATGTCCTCGTCATCGGTACCAACAATCATCATCTGATGGCTATCGTGGGCATATGTGGTTGCCACGGCACACGGAACGTTAAAGCCGAATCCTGTAACCAGCCCCACCTGGATGTTGCCTGTCTGACGGTGACGTTCAATTATGGCTACCTTGGCAATATCCCTCCCGATGTCAGCCTTGATCTGCCCATCGGTTTCTGTCACTTCCCACACAAGATGACGAGTTGGAGCCTGGTTTTCGATGATGCCGATTACATGCGCCTGGAGTTTCTCTCCAGGGATGGCTTTGATCGTGAAATTGTCAGGAGCAACGGGTTTCATTAGATGCACCGATTGAGTCACCCACTCCGGGTATTCACGGGCGGGTAGATCCACCACAATGTTTCCGTGGTCAACGGCCAGTTTCCCTTTTGCCACCACGTAAACCGGTCTCAACTCCTCCAAGTTCTCCACAATGAGCACGTCACCAAATCGCCCAGGAGCAATAAGCCCCATTGCGCGGGAGACGCCGAAGTGCTCGGCGGTATTGATGGTTGCCATCTGGAGGGCGGTCATGGGGTCGAGCCCCTCAGCGATCGCGTGCCTGATCACCCGGTCCATGTGACCCTCGGAAATGATGGTCTCTGCCTGCAAGTCATCGGAACACAGGAGAAAGCTGCGGGAGGATAATCCCAGCTGAGTGACCGCTTTCACCTGCGCAGCGACATCATGCCAGGCTGAACCATACCGCAGCATTACTTTCATCCCCTGGCGCGCACGGGCAACAGCATCCTCCAGCCGGGTACCTTCGTGGTCATCCTGCGGACCACCTGCCACGTAGGCATGAAAGGGCAACCCCAGGTCAGGAGAGGCGTAATGCCCCCCGATCACCTTGCCAGCGCTGCGCGTGATGGACATTTCTGAGTGGACCTTGTCATCACCGGAAATGACTGCCGGGAAGTTCATCATTTCTCCCAGTCCAATGATCCCCGGCCAGGTCATCGCCTCTGTTACCTCGTTCGGGCCGAGTATCGCACCGGGAGTTTCAAACCCCGGTGCCGAGGGCACACAGGATGGCATTTGAACAAATACGTGGATGGGCTGCAAAGCGGCATCATCCACCATCAATCTCACTCCGCGCAACCCGAACACGTTGGCAATCTCGTGCGGGTCAACAAACATCCCGGTCGTACCCAGCGGCATGACTGCCCGCACAAATTCAGTAGTGGTCACGAGGCCGGATTCAACATGCACATGACCATCAAGCAAACCGGGAACGAGAAACATTCCCTTCGCGTCAATCACCACGGTTTTTTTGCCGATGGTGTGACTTGCATCCGGTCCTACGTAAGCAATGCGCTTTGCCCGCATGGCAATATCGGTGTTTGAGATAACCTCACCAGTTTGAACGGAAACCCACTTCCCATTCCTGATCACCAGGTGGGCGGGCAATCGCCCCATGGCACAATCCACCAATTCACGCGAGTTCTGCAGCCAGAATGAATCCATTCCCATGATGTAATCCTTTATGCTTCGGTCAATCTTCGCGCAGCCTGGTTGTGAAGTTGAATGTGCCGCTTGAGGTCAAGCCCGAGCAGCTCGCCATTACTCACAACCGCCTTTCCATGAACATAGTTATTGGTTACCGTTTTTGGTTGGCAAAATACAAGTGCAGCCACAGGATCATGCAGTGCACCGGCATAATCAAGTTGATTGAGATCAATACTAATGAAATCGGCGCACATGCCAATTGAAAGTGAACCGATATCTTTTCGGCCCAACACAGCAGCACCGCCGATGGTCGCCAGTTCAAGCGCCTGCCTGCCAGTCAAAATGTTACCGCCAGTTGAGGATAAAGAAGCACCCTCCAGCCCTGCTCCAAGGCGAGCCAGCAGCATTGCCTGGCGTGCTTCTGCCAGTATGTGGGAGCCATCGTTACTGGCCGATCCATCCACCCCCAATCCCACTTTTACTCCCGCCTTCATCAATTTGACCACGGGAGCAATGCCTGAAGCCAGGCGCATGTTGGAAGAAGGACAATGTGCCACGCCACAGCCTTCACGCACATAAACCTCTATCTCCTCCGGGGTCACATACACTGAGTGGGCATACCACACATCACTTCCGACCCAATCCACTGATTGCATATACGCAACCGGACGATACCCAAACCTTTCGATGCAAAACTGCTCTTCATCCTGGGTCTCTGCCAGGTGTGTGTGCAGTTGGACACCATACTTGCGGGCCAATGCTGCGCTATCTTTCATTAACTGCCCGGTAACACTGAATGGAGAGCAAGGTGCCAGGACGATCTGCACCATGGCACCAGGTTTGGATTGGTGGTATTTCTTGATCAAGCGCTCACTGTCCAGGAGAATGCTCTGTTCGTCATCCACCACGCTGTCTGGCGGCAACCCTCCCTGGCTTTCTCCCAGGCTCATAGACCCCCTCGAAGCATGTAACCTCAACCCGATCACGCTGGCCGCCTCGATCTCATCATCAAGAGTGGAACCGTTGGGGAACAGGTAGAGGTGATCAGAGGCTGTGGTACAGCCCGATAGCGCCAGTTCGCTCAAAGCGGTCTGGGTGGATATACGGATATCTTCAGGTGTCATCCTGGCCCAAATGGGATAAAGCGTCTTGAGCCAGTTAAATAAGTTTGCATTTTGAGCGGCAGGGATCACACGCGTAAGCGTTTGATAGAAATGATGATGGGTATTCACCAACCCGGGCAACAGGATGTGTCCCGTAAGATCAAGCACTTCATCTGCCGTTTGAGGCAGGTCATTGGTGGGACCCGCCTGCTCGATAAATCCATCCCGGATAAAAAGACCACCGTCCGGAATTTCCCGGCGGAGGTCATCCATTGTCACCATGATTTGCGCGTGCTTTACCAACAAAGTACCCATCTAAGAATCCTTTTTGGGAGATTAGAGTGGAAGTTTAATTGTCTGACAATGTATTTAGTGTAACGTCTATACAAGAAAAAGTCAATTGTCTGACAACCATAATGCCAGGTTTCAATCTTCCTTGTCATGCAGCCCGGCAGCGTGCAGCGTGTTCCGAAGCAGCATGGCGATGGTTAAGGGTCCTACTCCGCCCGGAACCGGAGTGATAGCCGAAGCAACTTGCTCAACTTCCTCAAAGCAAACATCCCCTACCAGCCGGTAACCGCGCGGCTTGCTGGGATCATCAACCCGGTTGATGCCCACATCAATGACAACCGCTCCGGGTTTCACCCAATCACCTCGCACCATCTCCGCCCTCCCCACCGCAGCCACCAGCACATCAGCCTGCCTGACCACATCCGGCAGGTTCCTGGTGCGCGAGTGGCAGATCGTCACAGTGGCATTGGCGCGCACAAGTAACAGAGCCACAGGCATACCCACAATATTCGATCGTCCGAGCACCACCGCGTTCACGCCCTCCAGGCTGGGCATTTCCTTTTCCAACATGTAGATCACCCCCGCGGGAGTACAGGGAACAAACAAAGGCTCCCTGCCTTTTTGAGCCAGCCGGCCGATGTTCATGGGATGAAAACCATCCACATCCTTGTCAATCGAAATGGATTTGAGCACACTTTCTTCATCCAACCCGGCCGGGAGCGGCAGCTGCACCAGGATCCCATCCACTGCCGGGTCAGCGTTCAATTTTGACACCAGTGCCTCAACTTCTGCTTGTGATGCGTCGTTGGGAAGTTCAAATCCAAATGAGGCGATCCCAATTTCAGCGCATGCTTTTTTCTTCGAACGCACGTATGATTGTGAACCGGCGTTGTCACCCACCAGAACTGTAGCCAACCCGGGAACTCTTAGCCCTTTGGCAATCCGCTCCTGAACTCCAACAGCGACCTCGTTGCGGATCTCTTCTCCAATCAACTTACCATCTATGATTTTGGCTGGCATCCTGTCCTCTCTTTCATATAATCGCACCTGATTTCCCTTACAATTATTATACTCAGGTGTGTAATACGCTGTCATCAGCATGGTAAAATTGTAAAGTTAATCCTCAATAAAACAGGAGTAATTTATGAGCAAAATTTGTGTCATCGGTACAGGGTATGTGGGTCTGGTAACAGGCACCTGTTTCGCCGACCTCGGGAACGAAGTGACCTGTTTGGACATCGACCAGGAGCGCATTACCAACCTGCTCAATGGGATCATGCCCATCTACGAACCCGGGCTTGAACAGCTTGTCAAACAAAATGTGATTGCCAACCGCCTGGCATTCACCACGGATTACAACCTGGCACTGAAAGGTGCCGAGTATGCCTTCATCGCTGTTGGAACCCCCTCAGGGAACGATGGTGAAGCCGACCTGCGCTACGTGAGAACAGTGGCTGAAGCCATCGCAGACACGGTGGCGGACGAGATCCTGGTGATCAACAAATCCACCGTTCCGGTCGGCACAGGCGATTGGGTCGCTGACGTGATCACCCGCCGGCGGGATGGTAAGCCCTTGAAGTTCAGTGTAGTCTCCAACCCGGAATTCCTGCGCGAGGGATCTGCCATTAATGACTTCATGAACCCTGACCGTGTGGTACTGGGCTCAGAAGACCGCGAAGCCGCCAACCGGGTCGCCCAGTTGTATCAGCCCTTGCGCTGCACCATCATGACCACCGATTTACGCACAGCCGAAATGATCAAATACGCTTCCAATGCATTCCTGGCAACCAAGATTTCCTTTGTCAATGAGATTGGTAATATTTGCGAGGAACTCGGCGCGGATGTTAAAGAAGTTTCCCGGGGAATGGGTTTGGACAAGCGCATCGGCAGTGCCTTCCTGGATGCCGGTCTTGGCTGGGGCGGTTCATGCTTCCCCAAGGACGTGAAAGCCCTGGAACACATGGCAGTGCTGAACGGATCGCATCCTCAGCTTTTACAGGCCGTGATGGAGATCAACCGCAATCAACGCCGCCGGGCCGTCATGAAACTGCGAAAAGTCCTCAAGAACTTGAATGAAAAGACGGTCGGTATTTTGGGAATCTCTTTCAAACCCAATACCGATGACATCCGCGACGCGGCCGCGATCGAGATCATTCACCTGTTGCAGAACGAAGGCGCGCATGTCCGCGCGTATGACCCCCAGGCGATGGAAAACGCCTCCAAGATATTAAAGAACGTCATCTTGTGTGAAAACCCCTACCAGGTGGCTGAAAATGCAGATGCACTAATCCTCGCCACCGAGTGGAACGAGTTTAAACAGGTCGATTTTGGGAAATTGAAATCCCTCATGGCGCAACCCATCATTCTGGATGGACGCAACCTTTGGGATGCCAGCCAGCTAAAAGCCCTCGGATTTACCTACCTGGGAATTGGCCGCGGCAATTTACCCAAAGCCTAATCATTAGTATTCGATCAGCAGCCCTGCACAACTCGCGGGGCTGTTTTGTTTTACAATTAGCGTGCTTGCGTTGAATTGAAAAAATGACTAGAAAGAGGAAAGTTCATGGATGATCACAATCTCTTTGCCGGTTTTTCAGATGAGAAACAAGCTGAATATCAAAAATATGCCGAGGAGCATTGGGATAAAAAGCTGGTCCAGCAATCGTCGCAAAGGTGGAGTGCTTTATCCAACGAGGGGCAAAAAGCGCTCATGCAAGAAGGCAGCAGGATCACATTGGACATCGCCAGAGCTGTCCCGCTCGGACCTGACAGCCAAAAAGCTCAATCCCTGGTAGCAGAATGGCACAACTACATCAACAAATTCTACGATTGTTCGCTCGAGATCCTGCTCGGCCTTGGCGATACCTATGAAACCCATCCTGAATTTCACGCCTTCTATCGCAAAGTTGATCCATCCCTCCCGGAATTTTTAAGCGAGGCGATCAGGATTTATTGCAAAGACCGGGGAGTTACAGCTGCGGCAAACTGAGGTCGTCTTTTTCGCGCAATGCTGATCATGACGTGTGACGTAGTCCTTCAGGAATTGACCCGTGTAGGATTCTGGAGTTTTGCAGATTTCTGCCGGTGTGCCCGTGGCAATGACCTCCCCTCCGCGGTCACCGCCTTCAGGTCCCATGTCGATGATGTGATCCGCCACCTTGATGATGTCCATATTGTGTTCGATGATGAGCACGGAGTTACCGGCATCCACCAGGTGCTGCAGTACCTCGATGAGCATGTGCACGTCTGCAGCATGTAATCCAACAGAAGGTTCGTCCAGCACGTAAAGCGTCCGACCGGTTGCCCGACGCGAGAGCTCTTTGGATAGTTTCACCCGCTGGGCTTCGCCGCCTGAAAGCGTGGTACCGGGCTGCCCGATGCGAATGTATCCCAGGCCGACTTTTTCGAGTGTCTTGAGCTTGTTTACGATTGCCGGGATATTGGCAAAGACAGATAAACCCTCTTCCACGGTTGCTTTTAAAACATCTGCAATAGAGTAACCCTTAAATTTTACCTGCAGGGTTTCCCGGTTGAATTGCGCGCCGTGGCAAACATCACAAGGCACGTAGATATCCGGTAAAAATTGCATTTCAATGCGCAATTGTCCCTGTCCCTGGCAGGCTTCACACCTGCCGCCGTGCACGTTGAAAGAGAATCGTCCTGCCTTGTACCCTCTCATCTTACTTTCAGATAGACTGGCGTAAAGATTGCGAATTTCATCAAACATACCGGTATAAGTGCCCGGGTTGGATCTCGGAGAACGGCCAATGGGAGATTGGTCAATATTGATGATCTTGTCCAGGTATTCGAGCCCTTCAATGCGGTCATATTCGCTCGCCTGGGTGTGAGCCCGGTTGAGTTCGTGTGCCAGAATGTTATAGAGGAGATCCACCATCAGGGTGGATTTCCCTGACCCGGACACACCGGTGATGCACACAAACTGCCCCAACGGAATCTCGACATCCAGGTTTTTCAGGTTATTTGCCCTGGCACCGTAAATTTTGAGCGCTTTTCCGTTGCGCGGGTGCAAGGTCTTGGGGATGGGTACCTTCTTGCGGCCGGACATGTATGCCCCTGTAAGGCTTTCAGGGTGGGTCAGGATGTCTTGCAGGGTACCCTCCGCCACCACCTTTCCGCCGTGCTCCCCTGCTCCGGGACCCAGGTCCAGGATCCAATCCGCTGCACGGATGGTTTCTTCATCGTGTTCAACGATCAGAACCGAATTGCCCTGATCTCGTAATTGTTTCAGGGTTTCCAATAATTTTTCGTTATCGCGCGCGTGCAAACCAATCGAAGGCTCATCCAACACATACAGCACACCCATTAACCGCGAACCAATTTGCGTTGCAAGCCTGATGCGCTGGGCTTCACCGCCGGATAGCGAACCAGCAGGCCGGCTGAGCGTGAGGTAATCCAGGCCAACATTCACCAGAAAACCAAGCCGCGATTTGATCTCATTCAGCACCCGTTCTGCGATTGCAAAATCACGGTTGGAAAGCACACCTGATTTTGAGATATCCTCAACGAATTCCAGCGTCCGGTTCACCGGCCAGCGAGTCACCTCGACTATGTTAAACCCCTGAACGGTGACTGCCAGGGCTTCAGGGCGCAACCTTTCCCCTTTGCACGTGGGACAGGGTTTGTCACTCATATATTCACTGATCTTATTGCGGACGTACTCCGATTGCGTTTCGCGGAAGCGTCGTTCCAGGTTGGGGATGACCCCTTCAAAGGTCATTTGCATCGTGGTCTTGCGCTCGTTGCGTCCTTCCATGGTCACCGCAATGTTCTGCCCGCTTGTTCCGTAGAGGATCTTGTTTAACGCCTCTTCCGGGATCAGGCGGACCGGAGCATTTAAGTCGATTCGATACTGGTGCGCCACGGCTTCGATCATTTGCCAGTAGTAACCACCCTGTTCCCGCGGTCCATTCCATTCCAGTGCAACGATGGCACCTTCACTCAACGGACGGTCAGAATCCGGGATCAACAGGTCGGGATCAATTTCCAACTTACTGCCCAGTCCCTGGCAATCGGGACAGGCGCCGTGAGGGGTGTTGAACGAAAA
>CAYVTF010000015.1:0-57184 GCA_964454565.1 uncultured Anaerolinea sp.
GTTGCCCTGCGCCGCGTTCATTTGCGCCGCGCCCGCAAGTTTATTCGCCTGGCTCATACTTGTCACCCTGCTCGCGGGGCTTTTATCCATAAGTGCCTGTTCAGCGATGCCGCCTTCCGTAGATGAAATCGCCACCCGCGTTGCGGGAACCGTGAATGCCAGCAGCAACGCCCCCAGTGCAACCCCTCCGCCTGTTGAACCCTCGCTGCCTGCCCCAACCACTCCCCCCGTACAAGGGGAAACCCCGCAAGTTCCGCCGGTGAGCGTTGCTTTTGTGGGTCCGGATCGAAATGCTTACTTTTGGGATGAAACGCTGCAAACTGCCCGCAAGCTGACTGAAAGCAGTGACGTCCTGGGCGCCTACGTTTCTCCGGAGGGTAGTTTTGTGGCCCTTACACGAGTTTCGAGTGTCTTTGACTACTCGTTGGACTTGATCCAGTCAGATGGTTTGAATCAGCGCACCGTACTCAGCGCAGATGCCTTTAATGCACTTCCGCACCCCGAAAACACGATCGGAAATGCCCCCAGCCAGGTTTATTGGATACCCAACAGCCGCAAGCTCGCCTTTTCCACCCGCATCACCTTCGAGGGACCCGGGATGGCCAACGGAGATGGGTTATACATCCTCGATACGGAAAATGGAAACCTTGAAAAACTGCTCACGGTTGCCGATACCTGGGCATGGAGTTTTTCCTTCTCACCGGATGGCGAAAAAATTGCCATTTCCAAGCCTGAAAGCCTGGATATTTATCATGCTGACGGGAGCCTGTATTCCAAATCACTCATTTCCTTTAATTTTGTCAACACCGCCTCCGAATATGCCTGGACGCCTGATCCGGTGTGGTCACCTGACAGCTCAAGCATCGGAGTGGCGATACCCCCACAGGATCCCTGGACGCAAGAACCTGCTGATTCCACCCTTGCAGTACTCGCTATTGACGGGAGTTCAAAACAAACTTACTTTTCAAAAATGACCTTTTTTCCAGGTGGTTTTGCCGCTTTTTCACCCGATCTAAACCATGTGGCTGCGATCACCCGGCAACCAACAGCACCAGATAACGTTTTCGGTTTAGAGCTAATGACCCTCGACCCGACTCAGACTATTGAATACACAACCGGCAAGATCTATTCCACTCCGCTCTGGTCCCCGGATGGCAGTAAATTCCTGTACCACGACCTGAATTCGGGATTGTACATTGGAGAACCCGGTGTCGCGCCGTTGGCGATGCCAGACATTGGGGAAGTTACCGGAATGGCATGGGCAGACAATGACAGATTTTTCATCGCCACCCGCTCACCTGAGGGCTGGAAGCTGATCCTGGCAACAGTTGACATGCAGAGCCGGGATATTTACTCGTCCTCGCTAACCAGTGATTTTCCGATAATGTTCACCGTCAACCGCTGATCCTAAACTGGGTTTCGCACCAATAGACCACAGGGTTAATGAGTTATAATTTTTTGCAGGTTATCCCTGAATTTGACCTGCATATAGGAGAACGAATGATATTTTCAAAAAAATTGGCCACAGCCGCAATAATCCTGGCTGCCACGATCCTCACACTCACTGCCTGCTCCGGCACTCCGGCGACCACGCCTCCCAACAACAACCAGGAGGCACTAAACCTCGCGGTCACACAAACGCTGTCAGCCCTGCAAACGCAACAAGCTTTTGTCACCGCCACCCCCACACCGGAACCAACCCCGACTCCCGGGAAGGTGATCCAATACGGACCGACGGACTTTCCTGATGATGTAAATCCGCTCACAGGCTTGGAAGTCTCGGATCCCGCCATTCTGAATCGCCGTCCGGTGATGATAAAGGTCTCAAATTTTCCGCGTGAAGGCCGCCCGCATGCCGGGTTATCCTATGCGGACATCGTCTTCAATTACTACATGGGTGTGGGTGCCGACCGGTTCATGGGAGTCTATTACGGACAGGATGCCACCCAGGTGGGTCCCATCCGCTCAGGGCGACTGGTGGACCGCTTTCTCGTTTCCATGTACCAGGGCGTGTTGGGCATGGAATATGCAGATTCGTACGTTTTCAGCAAGTTGATCGACCGCCTGGGCTACTCCCGCATGATCTCGAGTTCCACCGATACCTGCCCTGCCATCTGCAGCAATAAGACTCCCCAAACGGTGACCAGCGTCTTTGCCAACACCGCTGAGTTTTCCAAGTTATATGAGAAGAAGAACCCCGGCCAGAACACACGCCAGATTCTGGATGGGATGGTATTCAATTCCGTTGCTCCCGCTGGTGGCGAGACCGGTAATGAATTGACCGTTCGTTACGGGATTGGCACAATAGGCAACTGGCGTTATGACCCCGCCACCAGTAAGTACCTGCGCTACCAGGAGGCAGAAACGGGTGACCCCGATGTGTTTGACCTGATCCCCCAGGTTGACAGCCTCACCAGCAAACAACTTTCTTTCTCCAATGTGATCGTCATCTTTGCTTACATTGAAACACTCAACAGGGATGACACCCTGCACGAGATCCACATTGCCAATAAAGATGGACGAGCGCTCATCTTCCGAGACGGGCAAATGTACAATGTGACTTTCAAAGCCCTCAAAGAATCCCCCATCCAGTTTTACTGGCCGGATGGCAAGAATTTTGAGCTCCAACCCGGGAACACGTGGATCCACATGGTCGGACAAATGTCGCCTGTGGATGAGCAAAGCGATGGTGTATTCCTGGTGACGAACAAACAGCCATAATATTCACCAGTAACTCGCAAAAAATAAACCCTGCTCCTTGACCGGAACAGGGTTTTTCGCTTCTCTGGTTACTTATTTTGTGATGAAGGTGCCATTACGCAATTCGCGCAATGCTTGTTGAATTTCTTCCTGGGTGTTCATCACCAGCGGGCCGTAGCGTGCAATCGGTTCGTTGAGCGGTTTGCCTGAGATGAGCAGGAACCGTGTGCCGAAAAGGCCTCCCTTGATGGTGATCCTGTTACCCTCTCCGAAAACCACCATTCTTGTGGCCTCAACAGTTGTTCCGCAAAAGTCCCCGCCGCCTTTGAACACGTAAGCCAGGGCAGTGTGATTGGATTCAATCTTGTACTCAAAAACCGCACTGGCGTCGACCGAAACGTCCATGTAGACCGGATCCGCGGCAATCTCCGTTACAGGACCTGTGAATTCATTCAATTTACCGGCAATCAACCTGATGGTTATCCCCCAGGATGGGTTCAACCAAGGGATGCTGGCTTCGGGAATTTCCTGGTAGCGCGGAGGAGACATTTTCAAACTGGCTGGCAGGTTGACCCAGAGCTGAAACCCTTCCATGTGATTGCCAATCCCTTCGGGCATTTCCTCGTGCAGAATACCCCTGCCGGCTGTCATCCATTGCACGTCCCCGGCCGATATCTCCCCCTGGTTGCCCAGGCTGTCTTCGTGGCGCACCATGCCTGCCAGCATGTAAGTAACCGTCTCAATCCCGCGGTGCGGGTGCATGGGGAAACCTTTGTTGTAATCTTTCGGGTCGTCTGAGCCAAAATGGTCGAAGAGGAGGAAGGGATCAAGGTTATCAACCGTGCGCGTCCCGATGCTGCGCCGTAGTTTCACCCCGGCACCTTCGAGCACATAACCCGGTTCGATGACATTGATCACTTTGCGCAATGTGGGTTCATCATTCATTTTCTTCTCCTTTTATCGTTTCTACCAATAATCAAATGCTCCCAGTTTTCACAGGGAGCACCATTTCTAAACATCCAGGTTGCGCACCGAGTGCGCGTGGGTGGTGATGAACCTTGTTCGGGGCGGAACTGCCGACCCCATCAGCATATCAAAAGTCCGGTCTGCCGCAGCCGCATCATCAATCGACACCTGCAACAGAGTACGTGTTTCAGGGTTCATGGTGGTTTCCCATAACTGGGTCGGGTTCATTTCACCCAAGCCTTTGTATCGCTGGAGAGTGGCTTTCTCAGCGCTAGATCCGAGTTCCTTCAGGTAAGTATCTTTTTCCGCGTCACTATACACATAGCGCACCTGGTTCTTGTACGCGATGCGGTACAAGGGAGGTTGAGCAATGTACATGTGGCCTTCTTCAATGATCTGCGGCATGTAGCGGAAGAAGAAGGTGAGCAAAAGCGTACGGATATGGCTTCCGTCCACGTCTGCATCGGTCATGATGATCACCCGCCCATAACGCAGGTTCTTAATGTCGAAATTGTCGCCGATCCCGGTCCCCAACGCGGAAATGATCGATTTGATCTCTTCGTTGCCAAGGATCTTATCCAGGCGCGCTCTTTCTGTGTTGAGGATCTTGCCGCGCAGCGGAAGGATGGCCTGGAAATGCCGGTCTCGTCCCTGCTTGGCAGAGCCGCCAGCCGAGTTTCCTTCCACAATGTACATTTCGGTCTTATTGCTGTCCTTGTCGGAACAATCCGCCAGTTTGCCAGGCAGGGTGAGGCTTTCGAGCGCTGATTTGCGGATGACCAGGTCCCGCGCCTTGCGGGCAGCGTCCCGCGCCCTTGCAGAAGTGAGACATTTCTGTACAATGGCTTTCGCCGCCGCCGGGTTTTCATCCAGGAACTCGCCGAAGGACTCTCCCACCACCTGTTGCACGTAAGTCTGTACTTCAGGGTTCATCAATTTCACCTTGGTCTGACTCTCAAACTGCGGGTCAGGGTGTTTGATGCTCACGATGGCTGTCATGCCTTCGCGCGTGTCATCCCCGGTGAAATTCGGATCAGCTTCCTTAAGCAGGTTGGTGCGCCGGGCGTAATCGTTGATCACCCGGGTGACGGCCGTGCGCAAGCCTGTGAGGTGTGTTCCGCCATCGATGGTGTTGATCGTGTTGGCGAAGGAGTAAACCGACTCGTTATAAGAGTCAGTGAACTGAACAGCCACTTCGATGCCGATATTGTCGATTTCCTTTTCAACGTAGTAGGGCGGGTGCAGAATGTCGCGATTGCGGTTGATATAACGCACAAAGGAGACGATGCCACCCTCAAAGAGAAAGGTCGTTTCCTTCTCAGGGGGGCGCTCATCCACAAGTTTGATGAGAACGTTACGGGTAACAAAAGCCATTTCCCTGAAGCGTTGCACCAGGGTTTCAAACTTGTACTCCACGTCCCCTTTGAAGATCTCCCGGTCGAATTTGAAAGTCGTTTTCGTGCCGGTCTTGTTGGGCGGGCACTTGCCTATCGCCTTCACCTGTTCCTGGGGAATACCGCGAACGTAGCGTTGGAAATACTCTTTTCCGTCGCGACAAACCCGTACTTCACACCATTCAGAAAGGGCATTCACTGCCGATACACCTACGCCGTGCAACCCGCCGGACACCTTGTAAGAAGAATGTCCAAATTTTCCTCCAGCATGGAGGATGGTCATCACCACTTCGAGGGCTGATTTCTGCTTTTCCGGGTGGATGTCCACCGGGATACCGCGGCCGTTGTCTTCCACGGTGACGCTGGTATCTTCATGGATAATGACGTCGATGCGGTCGCAAGATCCCGCCAGGGCTTCATCAATGGAGTTGTCAACCACTTCATAAACGAGGTGATGAAGTGCTTTTAAGTCCGTTCCACCCACGTACATGCCCGGACGCCGGCGTACCGCTTCCAGTCCTTCCAGTACCTGGATATCCTTGGCCCCATAGCTGGTCAGGTTATTATTGTTTGTCAATGGTCAAACCTCCGTTTTCTTGCTTGCGCGACGCTTCAAAGATTTTCAGCGCGTACTGCATCCAGGAAACACCTTCCCGGTAATAGATGAATGTGCCGGTTATTAAGGCGGTCACTACAAACGCGTGGCCGGCAATCCCCACAACCGTAAGCCAGCTTGCTGTGCCCGGAAGCAGCCAGAGCAGGTTCATACCTTCGCTGATCAGGGCACTGATGAGAATGAACAATCCTGTTCCCGGCAGAAATGCACGCACCAGGCGCAAGGAGAATTGCATGGATTGAAACGCCTTCAAGTTCATGGCAAAGATGCCATGTGGAGCGAAGATCAGCGGCATGATCACCCAGATGGCCATGAATGCCACCACCAGGATCACCACCTGCCCGATCGCCGCGTTGATCAGTGACAACACTGAGACGATCAGCATCAACGGGGTGACAATGAGAATGACCAGTAATATCAGGATCGCGAACAATAGAACAGATTGCGCAAACTGAGAGAGCATTTGCCGCCAATCCAATTTTTCAAACGGCACGGCGGTGTACCTGGAGACCTGGTTCAGGTAGAGAGTACCCAGCAGAAAACCCGCCACCAGCAATAACCCGGCTACAAGCACAACCATTCTGATAGATGTAGCCTCAAGCAATAGGTTGCCCTCTAATGGAGACCCAATCCCGCTCCCCCGCGCAATCAGGCTTGGAACACCAACCGGCAGGGTGCGCAACATTGTAAACAGGTTGAACTCAGAAAGCAATTGCTCCCAAAGCGTTCTCCCCGAGGCAACGATCTCGGCCAAGTCCACAGGGGCAACTTTCAAGGTCGTGTCAACCACCTCGTCAACCATGGGTTGGAGAAGCGCTTTGATGCGCATTTTTGGTCCAAGCCAGAGAAACAGGTCAAGCAGCAAAGGGATCAGGATAAGATGAACATGGTTGGCGACTATGTTGAATCCCTTGACAAGCGTGGCAAGTAGTCTGGGAGGGGCAGGAGTGAGGGTAGTTGCGTTACTATTCATACGAAACTCAATTTTACCATACAAGGCTTCCAGACCATCCTGCTGCCTGTAACGGCGCAGGATTCCGCGGACAATAAGGTAAAATACACCTGTGAGCGATAATAAACATTTGCCTGATGTTGATCGGCTCAGCGTTGTTCTGGCGCTGATCATGATTGCATACGCGGTCACTTCCTTCGTTTCATTCCCCACACAAGACATCAACCTTCAACTGCCGGGGTTCCTGCTGGTGGTGCCCCTGAATATCTTCAGCGTCATCGTTGCCGTGGTGGCCATCCTGGCGGCCGCGGGAACGGATTGGCTGATCAGTACCCACCCCAACCTGCCGCGGGGACGCCGGTGGCAGCACTGGTTGACGCCTGCTTTTACAGCCATCGCCATCGGTACGCCTCTCAACACACTGGAGGTGGGAGCAGCCTGGTGGGTGGTTTTCGCCTTTGGGGGTGTCCTGCTAGCCTCAGTATTCATCGCGGAATACATCTCTGTTGATTCATCGGATGCCCGCTTTTCCTTTGCCTCCCTGGGGCTCACCGCCGTCAGTTTCGCCTTGTTCCTCGTGCTCGTCACTGCCATCAAAGGAGCCGGGTTGCGCCTGTACATCCTGCTGGCAGCCATCATCCCGACTGTCTTCCTCATATCAACCAGGTCGTTGTACCTGCGCCTTGCCGGGACGTGGAAACTTGCCTGGGCTGCAGCGATCACTTTGATCGTCACACAACTGGCATCCAGCCTTTTTTATCTCCCGTTGCGCCCGCTAAAGTTCGGGCTCATTCTGTTGGGAATCTTTTATGGGCTCATTTCAATCGCAACCAACCTGGAGGAAAAACGTTCATCGCCATCGATCTGGATCGAAGCGGGGGTCATGGCCGCATTCTTCATGCTCATCGGTGTCTTCATTTAATAATCTTGTTATTCCAAACATCAAAAAACCGGCTCATCGCCGGTTTTTTCGTTTATTCTTGTGGTGGCTCTTCGGCCGAAAGCGTTTTGTAGAGGTAAGCCACGTTGCGCTTGTGCAGTTCCACTCCCAAACCGCCCAGCGTGACCCGGCTTTTACCACAGGATTCAATATCAATCTCCGCCAGGGCTTCCAACGGGCTGCGGCGCCGCATGGCACTTCGCACGGCTTTCTTGATGGAATTGATGTACCCCAGGTTTTCCTTTGTTGTTTCTTCGATCTCGCCGCGCAGGATGATGTCACCATGCCCCTGGATGATGTTTTCCAACCCCATCTTTCCGATCTGTTTGATCGTGGCGGCCAGCGCTTCGGGGTCGCCATCCACCATGTAGGGCAAAGGCATGTAGGCGTCTCCGGCAAACAGCACACGGTCTTCTTCCACCAGAACTGAAATCCCGTCCCGGGAGTGCCCGGGGGTGGGGGTCATAATGAGAGTCTTCTTTCCCAACCTGAGTGAGAAAACTCCGCTTGAAAAGGTGATGTGCGGCGGAACAAGTTTGACCTGCTTGAACATGGCATTTTGCTTTTTGACCATTTCCAGGGAGGGTTCACCTTTTTCCAGCATTAATTGCCTTGCCAGCGAATGGGAGATCACGGTCGCACCCGGGAAGAAACAATTTCCCCAGGCGTGATCTGCGTGGTAGTGGGTGTTGATCACGTAGCGCACAGGCACTCCCAGGGTTTCCTCGATGTACGCTCGCATTTCCAGTGACTCTTCCGGCAAAGCCAGCGTATCGATCACCACAGCCCACTGTGGACCCGTAACCACGCCAGCCGTGACCTGCGCGTACACTTCACTTTGAAACCAGTAAACATTATCCGAAACCCGTTCCCGATGCATAACCACTTCCTGAACACTTAAATTTTCACAAATTGTATCTACAATGGATTAGGATAGCACAAACGAAAGCAAAAGTCAAAAAAATGGGTTTTTAAATATTTGGTTTGCGTCGTAAAATTGACCTGTGCAACCGTCTGCCGGATTGTCCTCTCTTTCTCAGAGGTTCTCCGGCTGGCTTTGGCTTATCCCTCTTTATTAAGGAGAAAACCAGCTTTGTTAAAGGTTGATTTTCACACCCACACGCATTATTCCAAAGACAGTCTCACCGCCATCCCGGACCTCATCCGCGCAGCATGGCAGAGTGGACTGGACCGCGTGGTGGTGACCGACCACAACAGCCTGCGCGGCGCCCTGGAAGCCCGGGACATGGCTCCGGAGCTGGTCATTACCGGCGAGGAAGTGCAGACCACCGAGGGAGAGTTCCTGGCAGCATACGTCACGCGCGAGTTACCCCGGGGCCTGGAACCGATGGAAGCTTTACGCCGCCTGAAGGACCAGGGAGCATTTATCAGCCTCTCCCACCCGTTTGACCCGCGGCGCTCCGGCTGGTCGCTGGAAACGCTGATGAAACTGGTCCCGCAAGTAGATGCCATCGAAGTGTTGAATGCGCGCTGCTTGAATAATATTTTTAATGAAAAAGCCGTGGCTTTCGCCCAGGAAAAGGGTCTGCCCGGCACTGCCGGCTCAGACGCGCATCATCCGTCTGAGATCGGGCAGGTCTACTCGCTGGTGCCTGAATTTACAGACGCGGCGAGCCTGCGCGCAGCCATCCGCAGCGCCAGCCAGGCCGGCGTTCTTTCATCTCCCCTGGTGCATTTCTACTCCTCCTGGGCAAGAGTTGTGAAATCCTTCAGGGGATGACTCTATAAAAGTAATCAGTAATTGGTAATTGGTAATCAGGGAAATCCAAGCCAAACACCATCACGCCATTTCCTAACAACTGATCACTTCGCACTGATTACTAATCACTGATAACTAATCACTGATTACTCTTGTTTTCCAGAATTAAGTTACAATATGGAAGTTCCCGGGGCGATGGCGGAATAGGCAGACGCAACGGACTTAAAATCCGTCGATGGTGACATCGTGAGGGTTCGACCCCCTCTCGCCCCACAAAAGTGTTAGGTGCGTTTTCGACGCAATCTACCTCTAACTTCCCTTCCGGTTCCCTGCATTTTGCCCCTTTTTTCACAACATCAAATTTGGAAAATCAGTATAATTAAAGTGTAAGTGAGTTGAGCGCGTTACACATTCCGCAGTAACCCCCATTTCCCGTACTAATCCCCCGAACTGAATACAACCTGATTCATCTGGTGCCAATCACAGCCTCAGTCCTATTTTCACGTCTATCCAAACATTAAATAAAAAGAAAAGGAGAAATTAATATGGAAGAACATATCGCAATTCAATTGCTTGATACCCAAGGGAGCATCCGCACCCAGGTTTTTGCTGGAACCGCAAAGGGTAAAGAGTTGTATGTTCGTGGACTGGATACCGGCGACTTACCCGAGTCGCAGGTCTGGGGGTCCGATGTCCAATATTGGATCACGGTTCCACATGAACATAAAGGTGGTCTTGTGGCAGCCTTGAAGGCAGGGCTTCAAGAGAGGGGCGTCAATTCTCAGAAGTCCCGGATGCGAGCGAGGAAGAGAACCTGCTGCGCTTGCTGTACTTTGTCTACCACGGCAGGTATAACACCTTCAATGAGTTCAAAGCCCTGGTGGAGAAGGAGAACATCAAGCACTCCTTCTGGTGGGGGTGAGGCAGGGACCAGGAGGAAACAACTGAAAATGGTCCCAGCCCAACCAGGCCTGGTTTTGCATGTTGTCTCAAATCTCCTCCAAAAAAAACCACCCCTTCGTACGAAGGGGTGGTTGCATTTCAATTCAAGTTAGCGTTTCAAGGGGTTGAACTTCAGCACTTTGATCGGACCATGCATGGTTTTGTGCCCGTAGATGTCCACGTCCTGCAGCCAGTAGTAATAGACCTTACCAGGCACCACCGTCTTGTCCACGTAACTGTACTCCGACCCAACCAGGCTTCCGGGATAAGTGAGGGTAGAGATGAGTTCCTTGTTGACCTTGTGTTTCGGCCCATAAGGGGATGCCGCGCGGTAGATGTTGAAGCCCAGGTTGTCCGTTTCAGAGACGGTGACCCACTTTAAGTTGATCGCCCATTTGGCCCGCTCTGCCGAGAATGACCGCAATTCCACCGCGGTGGGATCACAGGTTCCAGCAGGTCTGGTGTAAACAACACCATCATATCCGGCAGGGGTGGTGTAGGGGATAATAAATCCATCGCCATCAGATAAAACTGGTACCGTGGGGGGAGGTTGATTAATTGTAAAGTAGACAGTTTGACCCGGCACAATCGCCTGGAAGGTGATTTTTATCAAGTTCCCATCACCAGTCATGCCAGGTGAACCAAGTTTTGTGCCATCCAGGCTAAAAGTCCCGGCAGTATTATCCCACAAAGGAAAAAACGAAAAAGATGGAGTTAACCATCCAGCATTTTCTACTTTTGAAATGGCTATGGCCTGGTTATTCGCCGGTGTGAATGAACCGCTGATGTCGTATGCCTGCAAATCTACTACATTCGTCACACGAACGTAGATCACGGTACTTTGACCAACACAGGCAAAATACGGAGTTGGCGACATGCTTAGCACCGCGATGCTGGTCTGAGCTTGTACAGGACCGGCGATGGATAAGACCAATGTCAAACAGATCAGAACCAGACTAAAAAACAAACCTTTACTTTTTTGTGCTCTTTTCATAAGAATCCTCACTCCCTCTTTTGATTGAGCTTGCCTTTTTTGAAAAGGATAATTCCTGTGGCTATCACAATGAAAACCAGGATCAGGATTATCCACCAGTTATCCACAAGAAAGTACCCGGAATCTGTCTTGCTTTCAGCTGTGGCATCGCTTGCAATTGTCGGGCTTGGTTTCACCGTTGAAATCTGCTTCATTGGTGTCACAGTCGGTGGTCTGGTTGCTGTGGGTAACGGCGTAGGTGTTAAGGTATTTACAACAATTATTTGTGTTAATTCTACCACAGTGTAAGTAACATCCTGTGTGGGAGCCCCAGGCGATACAGTTATTGAGGAGTTGATACCCTGTGAAGGTACTTCACTCCCTTCCATGGATGCACACATCAGGTCAGTGACCGTAAGTGCAGATTCTCCTTCTGCAATCCCTGTAAAATTAATAACCAAAAGGATCCCATCACCAGATTTTGGCTCACTGGGGTTATATTGCGACATGGCAAAATGGATGGTGCCTTGCTGGTTATCCACAGTATTGAACAAAAGCAACCCGGGGTCCAGAAAGTTGCCAAGCCCGATCTGAATTCCGGAAGTGGCAGGGTCTGCATCGACTACTTGAATTATGGACGGATCAAATTCTATTGTAATATCCAGCGCATACATGTCTTTGGCGTTTTGCACTGATACAGGCACCTGAATTATTTCTGCCGGAGCTACTTGAGCAGATTCTAAAAAGCCAATTTCCGCTTTAGAATCCTGGGCATAGACAGGTGACACAAGAAAAAGAAAGATGATTGCCAATACAATTGAAAATGCTTTTTTTGATACAAACGACATGATTTACCCTCCATCCAATAATTAAGTATACTGCTTATTGTTTCTTTTTTTCCGGAATAGGGATAATGTGATTAAACCGATAAGCACAAGGATCAACAATATGGCGATGATCCACAACACTGTGTTTGCAGTTTTTTTCCCACTCGTGATGCCCATACCACTTTCTTGATTCTCATCCAGGCTGGTCGCGGTTTTGGGCGTACTTGAGAGCCGCGGAACGATCAGCTGCCCGGTTGAATTTGTTGGAGATAGTGTTTCTTCATTCTGGGGATCAAGGTTAATTGTGGATTGAGGCGTTGTTGTTGATGGACTGAGCGGAATCCTGGTACCCGCATCAGGGGTCGCCGAGGCTGAAGACGGAATTGGACTAACAGTGGCAGGTAAGTTGCCAGCCACTGTTGGCGTGCGTGTGAGCGTTCGCGTTGGGGTGCGAGTAGGAGTTCGGGTGAGCGTCAGGGTCAAGCTTGGTGTTAATGTGGCAGTTGCTTCCACAGTGACGGTTGGGGAGAGATAGTTATAAACATTTATCATTCCCGCTGATACCTGAGGGATTACCAGCTCACTGGAGGAGGTCGCAAATTGGGCATCTTCAATGATGATTTCTGAGGTTCCCGGAGCAACTCCCTTGAAAGACAGGTTCAGAAGCGTGCCCTCGCCAGATACCCCCGGCCTGGCCAGTTGGATCACAACAAGATGCAACAAGCCGGGTTGGTTTTCGTTGATCAACACTGCCAGGTTCGATAAATACGAGCCATGTGACCATGATTCCAGGTTGATGATGTTTGCATCGTACGAAATGGTTATGTCGTAAGCATTCAAATTGCTGCCGCTATTCACCTCAACAGTAACCGTGCTTGAATCCCCCACTACCAGGTCGCTATTGGCTGGTTCAAAAGTAAGCAACATTTCATTTTGTGCATTAACCCGGTAAGATCCCGTTTCCAGGAAGGGCCACAAAACAAGAATTAATGCCGCCAGTAAAATTTGAGTGATTTTTTTGCGTACGACCTTTTTGGTCATTCGATAAAAGTTTCCTAAATATTAAATACACCAACTATTAAAACATAACTCATCAAATGTATTTAATATTTTCAGTGAAAGTAGTGCAGGTTGGGTAATTACCCAACCTGCACTGTTACAAGATGAGATTATGGGATCAGTGTCCAGGGAATCCAGCTGTTGTAGAAGTCAGCGGATGACTTGTGCCAGTTGGCACCCACAATAGCCAGGTCGCGGATGTCGACGAAGTCATCAAAATTGACATCTCCGTCATATTCGATCCCCAGTGTTTTGTATCCTGAGCCGATGATACCCGCGTCCAGGATGTCAATGTAGTTGTCAGCCCACTGCGCATTGCCGCCTTTTAATTCCAGAGCATTCATGGTCTTGTTGCTGTCTACGAGGATGGTTTTATCGGTGGGATTATGAGCAGGTTCAGCATCAACATTGCTCAGGTTCAGGTAGCGCGCCTGATTGGTGGTTATCTTATACGTTCCTCCGTTTACCGGGGTTAGCGTCAGGTTATTACTCACCTGGTCGATCGTGAATCCGCTGTACGGACCGTACGTTGGAACACCACTGAAGATGGTCAGGGTCACCGGGATGCCAAGGCGGGTCGTGCGGCCTTGCATCGAGAAGGTGCCGATGACGGTGAAGTTACCCGCATTGACCACCGCGGTCTGTGTGAGCGTCGCCAGCAAAAAGTCAGGTGAAGTTGTGAGGTCCATCAGGTTCACGGTCACTTCATAGGATCCCGGAGTAGCCACGATGATGCGGAACAACGAGGTGGCATTGTACGGAGCAGACATGGGGAACCCGGCTGATGGCCCATAGTAACCCACAAGATCAGCACCTACCTGCGTGAGAGGCAGGGTGTGCCAGGCGGCGCCGTCAAAGTACTCGAAGCTGTAGATATCGGCCAGCACAGCGCCAGCGATTTTGAAGTCAACCAGCACGTTGGTGAACACACCGCCCGTTTCGGGGTTATCCAGGGTGACATGGAACTCCTGCGAAAGACCGGCCACATACGGCCCAGCCAGGTCAGTGGAAGAAAGTGTGGGCAAATCAATAACCGTCACACTCCCATCCACCAGTTCGTATCCATAGACGTTGCTGGATGAACCCGTTGTGCCCATACCAAAACCATCAGTTGTATCGTCCAGGTTGAGCACTGCGTCTTTTACCGTAGTTGCAGCGGTAAAGGTTACTGTGAACAGGTCAACCGGATTGGTGGTGGGCTGCAGGTTACCCACATACTTGTAAGCCTGGAAATTGATCTTGCGGCTCGCCGGGGTATGTGTCACTACGGGAGCATCAAATGTTGTGCTGGGCGTAGCTGAGACAAAGGTCAGATTTTCCGGGTAGTACAGATCAAAATCTGCAGCGTTCACATTCATCAAATTCGCTTTGATGGTGTAGACGATGGTGTTTGTCTTGACTACCTGGTTGTCCCAGGGGGTGGTGGAGGAGACCATTAACACATCTATATGCGTCCAGGGATCTGCGTCCACACCGCCGCTGATGCCGTCGCCGCCTGTACCAACTGCAGCCCCTTCAAGGTCACCCCAGGAGTTGAATTCCGCGGGGACGAGGAAAGCGCCTGCTTCGATGCCATTTCCGCCGTTATCGCGGAACATGTTGCCATGGATGTCGATTGCACCGGGCGTGAGCGCTACTGGTTGTTTGGCAAAGAGGATGCCGTTCTGCGGGTTGTTGTGAATGAACAGGTCGGCAATGACCAGGTCGGTCATCACGTCGTCAAAGTAGATGCCATTCAAACCGTCTGTGCCATCGATCTCGAATTTCTCGAGGGTGAGGTTACGCCTGGCACCGATGACGTTGATGCCGTTGGCCCCGTCTGTGGGCACGCATTTGGCACCCGCCAGGCTCTCCGCTTTGATGGTCACGTAATCCGCAGCCACTGTGAAGCAGGGAGAGGCGTTCTGGATAACCACACCGGTATTCAATCTCACGGTGACCCAGTTCTTGTCGATCAGGATCGCCCCCGTGCCCGTGTAGTTACCCGCGTCCACGTAGACCTTGCCGGGGACCGAGCTGCTGCCGGCAGATACTGCAGCCAGAGCGTCATGCAGGTTGTCGAAGGCGTTGTAGCCAAGGACGGCCGCTGGAGCGCCGGCAGGATAGACAGGAGTGACCGCCGCACCGTCAGTAAGAGCTGCCCAGTCGAGGTCCACATAGACTACCAGGGGGGCAGGGTTGCTGTAGGGTAGGCAAACCGTTTCAACATCCAGATTCGCGCAGACATTGAAGGATTCTGCAGCTACTGGAGGAGTAAAGAGGCTGGCGGCTTTCCCAGAGGTGAGGGTATTGCTGACCGGAACAATGTAAGTGGTGGGTGCAAATCCGACGACAGTTGAAGCGGGCAGGTAGCCCGCAGCGGAGGTGTCTGCATTAGCGTTGTTGAAGGTCAGATCTGCGGTGAAAGTGGAGGGCACACTCGGAGCCAGGGCAGGAATTGCGGAAACCTTCATGACCAGCCAGGGATTGGTTGCAAAATTACCCCAGTTACCGCTGCAGGAGCCAGGTCCTGCATTGCAGCCCCACCAGTTGTTGGTTGCATTAACCCAATAATCCGGATTACCACCAAGGTCTGTCGGGTTAGAAGCGAAGCGGTTATGATGGATTGTCAAGTTGGTTAGATGTCCTGGAGTGGTCCAGGAAATGATACCGAACGAGACATTGCCATCGAAGGTTGAGGATGTAACTTCAATATTGGAAAGCAGGAAACCGTCATCGCCAATCACAAGTCCTGAACGACCGTTGTTAGCAAAGGTGCTGTTCTTGATCAGGATGTCGTGCGATCCAATGTTATCATCCCACAAGTTAAAGCCGGACTCTCTATTGTTCGGAGCTGGATTGCTATCGCCATTAAAGCTGGCGGAAATCCCATCAAATACCGCATTGCTGATACCGGTGGCGTTGATGCCCTGGGCATAGTTATGCTCAAAGGTGCTGTTCGTCACGCTGATGTTAGAAACATTTCCTTCGAATGCCAGGCCATAGGCGTGGTTATAGTCGTCTTTCCCGTTGTAGTCAAAATGAGAATTTGCTACAGTGAGTCCAACGGTTGTGCCCTGGAACGAGGCACCATATACTCCAGAGTCGTGGATGTTGCTGTCCAGGATGCTGACATTTTTATAGGTCCCGGCGGCTGTAAAGTGCAGGTTGCGAGCCGAAGAATAACCCAGGTCCACATCCTGCATCGTGAAGGAGTTAAAAGTCCCTCCCGTTTCCCCTACGATGATGCCCCATCCAGCAGAGTACGGATTGCTGCCATGCTTTGTAAAGGTGAAGCCCTTAATGGTCACCGCACCCGTGCTGTCCGGAAGGACCTCCATGCCATGCTGCAGCCCGGTGAATTCCACGATGGTGGAACCGGATCCAGCGCCTATCAGGCTGAGGCTCTTTTTGATCTCAATGTCGCGCCAGCCGCCCAGGCTCTCGGAGTAGGTTCCAGCTGCCACGTGGACGGTTCCGCCCACGCTCACTGTGTTGATACCCTTCTGGATGGTCAGGAACGGAGAGAATTCATTCCCTGCATTGGAATCACTGCCAGTAGTGGAAACATAGCAATCGGTGGTGCAGGTGTCTTCCACCAGGAAATCATAGGTCGTGGATCCGATGGTCACCTTATCCACCCAGCCAACCGTGCCGACGCCCGGGCTCACATTGTAGGAATTGCCCATGCCCAGGGTCAGGTAGACTCGGTCTACCAACGCGCTCGGGATAGAAGTTGCCAATGTGCTCAGGCTCATCTTTGGACCGGTGGCATTGCCGTTGTTATCCATCAATTGCCACTCGCCTGCGGCTGCATCAACAGTATGCCAACCAGCGGGGTTGGTGGTGGGAACAAACTGGTACGTAGTTCCACCGACCAGCCTGATACGCACCCATACCGGGTTGGTACCCGACTCGTTCTGAACATCGAACATTAAGGCTTGGGCAGCGAAGTCAGCAATGGCAACGCTGTCAACTTTGAACGCCAGTATGCCTTCATCCCAGTAGTTCCCATCAACGGGGTCAGGAGCAATCCCGGCTTTAATGATGCCTGCCTCACGCCCATCAAACAGGGCGGTTGATCCTGGAGAAACGGGATCATAATAAAGAGGACCATAATAGGCAGCATAGACCCCCTCGCCGCCAGGAGTTGTCCAGCTCGGACCTAAAACATACACCGGAACGACCACTTGAGCATCGGCAGTGATCTCGATGGGCAACGTCCCATTCCCTGTCCAATTGGTGTCTTCACGGAAGGTTCCCACACCACTCGCACCATCATCCTCGTAAAACGGGGCGTGTGCGGTATTCCAGAATACCCGATCAGCATTGTCGTCAGTTCCAGGTGAAGCCGGGCCTGCAATTGCGCCCACATTGAGCGATTCATAAGGACCAGGAAGCCCAATCGGATTGTAGCCCCAGGTGTTGGTATTGTAGGCAATACCGACAATGATGTCATCTGGCAGCGTAACGTTCAAACTACTAAGATTAAATGTGATGTTGAAAGCATAACCGTTGTAGCAAGTCCCATTGCCCGCTCTCCACGCTGTAGGAGTAGCGCACGTTGGGTCCGCTGCTGGACGCCAGGGGATGTGGAAAACCTGGGTCTTCGTGGCAATCAGCGAGCCTAACGTGTTAGGATCACCCGGTTCACCGTTGTAAATATTGAGCGTAATCGGATGGTCCCAGCCGGTTGGATCAGTCATGGCTGGGTAAGTGGCCTGGTACGCCCAGGTACTCATGGTGACAGTAACAGTCTTGAGCAACCTGTTGGTCCCGGCCAGGTGAATGTAATCCCCAAATTCAGATGTTGAGGTGGCCTGGAAGCCAAGGCTTGGATAATTAGGGGCAAGCGGATCAGGGATCGCATCATACACGATGTCCGTTGCCGCACTCGCCGTCCTGGCAGGCATAAAGCCCAGCACCAGTGCCAAAACCATTACAATTCCTAAAATTTTAGTAAATGTTTTCATCGTTGTCTCCTCCTGGATTTTTGAATGTCAGAAAATTGAAATAAGATGGATGTATTCAGTTCTTCTCCTTTCTCCAACTTGGTTAATCTAAATAAGGCAGCGCTTCTGCTGCCTGTGCTTGACGCTGTCGTGCCAGATCGTCCAAGTATGCCGAGCCCCTGTGATACCAAGATGATCCAACTGGCGGGAAAACTTACTCCGACGCCTGTCCCCTCATTTTTTTCATTACTGAAAGGTCACCATAAGAATATATTTTTTTTGGATGACTGTCAAGTGATTATTGTCCTATTTGGTACAAATAACCATGTTATTGAGAAATTTTAAGATTGGCGCGCATCCCGCCTGCCTCCCAATGGCAATCTGACCTCGATAGGATGCTAAACACAATGTGCTGTTAAAAATGCAGGCCGGGAAATCCCGGCCTGCATGCACAGCCTATTTCTGTTCCTAAATTAAGGTATCCAGGGGGTCGGTGGTTCGGCTGCAGTACCGTACGCCATGGCTGAGGTAACATGCCAGTTGCCGCCCACCAGGGCGAGATCCTGGATATTGACCTTGCCGTCAAAGTTAACATCTCCATTGGTCGGAGTGGCAGAATTCCATTGTCCACCAATCACGCCGGCATCGGTAATGTCCACAATGTTATCGGTCCACACAGCGTTGCCGCCCTTCAGTTCGAGCGGGGCCATGGTATATGCACCGCTTAGGGTGACCGTCCTGCCAAGGTCCGCGGTCACGTTCAGGTAGCGCGGCTGGTTGGTGGTGATGGTGTAAACGCCACCATACGTGAGGGTCATGGACAGGTTGTTGCTGATGGTGTTCAGGGTCGTGCCCAGCGGAGCGTACGCGGGGGTACCAGCCCAGGTGAGGGTCACCGGCACTCCGCCGCGGAACACGCGCCCCTGCATGGAGAAGGTACCCAGCAGCGAGTAGTTCCCAGCCACCGTGAAATCTTCAGTGGCGGTTTCCAATTCAAGCGGTGAAGGCAGTGCCAGGGTATCCACCAGGGAAACCGCGAGCGTATTGTCTCCGGGGGTGTAGAAGGTCACCCGGAACTGCGGGGCGAGGGTTCCGCCAGCAGTCAGGGCTCCCAGATTGAAGGGATTGGTAACCGTTACCCAGGTTGACCCACTCTTGTACTCGAGCAAAGCATCCGAAGGCTTGGTGAAGTTCAGGTTCAGAGCGGTGTAAGCCCCGCCGTTGGTGTTGGTGATGTTTAGCGTAAATGGAATTGGCAGACCGGCGATATACGGCGCGGTCGGCACAATATCCATTGTCGGCAGTTCGATCACGTTCACCGAGCCGTCTGTCAGCGCGTAGGCGTACACGTTGCTGGAGGAGGAATTGACAAGAGCCATACCGAACCCGTCGGTAAGGTCATCCAGGTCCATCAAACCTGATCCGGTAGCGCCAGCCGTGAAGGTGACGGTGAACAGGGTGACGGGATTGGTGGGCGTCAGGTTCCCGGTGGTGCTGTAAGCCTGGAAGTTGACCGTCCGGGCAACACCATCATGAATCAGGACTTCAGCTTCATTAAAAGTCCCGCTTGCCGAGGAGCTGACATAGGTTAGGTTGGCGGGGTATTTCAGGGTAACGTCCGCCGAGTTGGCGTTCCACACGTTCGCTTTGACCGCGTAAGTGATGGTCTGCCCGCTCACCACCTGGTTCGCCCATGGGCTGCCGGAGGAGAGCAGGGAGACATCCACGTGCGTCCAGGGGATGGCGTCCACGCCGGAGCTGATGCCATCACCCGCAGTGGGTCCTGCCAGGCTGCCCCAGCTGTTGTACTCTGCCTGGACGGCAAAAGTACCTGCTTCAATACCCTTCAGGGTGTTGTCGCGGAACATGTTGCCGTGGATGTCAATGGTCCCTGCAGGTGCTGCGTCAAAGAGGATGCCATTAGCAGGATTGTTGTGGACCAGCAGGTCAGCGATGACCAGGTCGGTCATCACACCGCCAAAGTGGATGCCGTTGGCACCATTCGTGCCGTCGATGATGAAGCGCGAGAGCGAGAGGTTCTTGCGCGCGCCCACCACCTCGATGCCATTCGATCCAGCCGAGGGAGTACATGTGGCGCCCAGGTATTCCTCAGCTTCGATGGTGATGTAATCAGCGTTGACGGTGAAACAGGGCGAGTTGGCGTTGATCTTCGCGCCGGTGTTGAGCACGAAGCGCAGGTTGTCTCTCCCCGCCGGGATCACGATGTCACCATAATGGTTGCCGGCCAGGAAGGTGAAGGTTGAGTTCGGTGCCGCGCAGGCGATGACGGCGTTCATGGTTGCGGTCGAAGTTCCGGCTGCGAAGGTGTAATCACCGGTTGTTCCGCTGACCAGTGTGGACATGGCTTCGTCTGTGTACCAGGGGGAGTAGGTTACCCCCTCGCTGATGTTGGACGGACCGCAAGCGCTGCCCCAGTAATTGCTGGCAAAGTTGGCATTGTAAGCCAACGCACCGGTATCCTTGTTGACGCTGTAGGTGTAGTCCTTAATTATGTTCTTGAAGAAGGTGGCGTTGATGGTCTTGGCAACGAAGGGGTAAGGATTCCAGGATTGTTGACCGCCAGCCAATTGCACAGCATATTCGAATCCTGAGATTGTGTTACCTTCGAAGTACACGGATACATCGGAATATCCCCAACTGATCAAATCGGTGGTGATATAAGCACCAACGCTTCCGGAGGAGGAATCACCTGTGACTGTGTTATTCGTGAATTGAGGAACAACAGCCGCACCTTGCCCCCAGGCTGAAAGACCTACGGCGCAGTTGGTGATGGTGTTGTTGTTGACTGTGGGGGCTTTGTAAGGAACAAAGGTCCAGATACCGTGTGCACCTGCTGCAGATCCATTGCAATCTACCGTATTCCCCTGGATCAGGTCGGCAACCCCGCCGCCATCATTGCTGTTGTCGGTATGGATACCGCTGCCGGAATAGGTCACGGTATTGTTTAGAAACTGGATTCCGGAGGAATGGTTAGCGCTGATGCCATCATTTGCATAGGAGACCGTGTTGTTCGCAAAGGTTCCTGGTCCGTACCATGCAAACATCGCGATCGAGTAAGCGTCGCCTTGAACATTGGTAACTGTATTGTGATGGAAATTGAATGTTCCACCGGTCGAGTAGATTCCTCGCAGATAGATGTTCTTGACCGTTGTATTGTAAACTTCCAGGTTGTTGAAGGTTCCTGTAGAATTTTTGATGATGCCGTTGCGGGCATCAAGGTCCGCCTCGCCGCGCACAATCCCGGAAGTTAAACCAGGATTGTCACCGTCAATCGTCAGGTCATGGATCTTGACATCGTTGGCCTGGACAAGAAAAACGTTACTGGCGGTCCCTCCGCACAACGAAGAACCTGTGCAAGGATTAGCTGCGGAAAGGGCAGGCTTGACAAAGGTGAGGGTCTGCCCGGCGCCGTAGATTTCAACCGGCACGTCCACGACCACATTCTCCACAAACGTTCCGGCAGCTACAGAGAGGACATCGTTGGTGTTGGCTTCGTCAATCGCTGCCTGGATGGTAGCGTAACCCAGGTGTTGGGTGATGTTCGTGACTGGTCCGCCAAACTTAGTACATTCCGCGTTGGTGCACCAGGGGATGAAGGTTTGGGTACCATACATCTGGCTGGGTACCGGCCCGCTTTCGCTGCCCCACCAGATCGGAGAGGAATCCGCACTGGCAACTGCAAAATTGACCACATCGCCATAAGCAGAACCGTCGGTCCCCGTGTAGGTTTGAACATTTCCATAGACCTGTGCCTTGAAGATGCTGACACCAGTTGGTCCGGCGTTGGACGTCCCGGGTTCGCCGAACCTGATACCACGTTCGTTTCCGGTGAACGTACCTCCGGAGATAAGGACATTATTCAACGTCGCAGGACAAAGACTGTAGGTTCCCCCATCATCACGCGCTTTGATCATCAACGCCGCGCCGTCTTTGGCTTTCAGTCCATTCCCGGTCGCTGTCATGTTGATGAAACTGAGATTGGCATAGGTCCCGTTTTTGAGGTTGAGGTCGAAACCAGCAGAGTTGTACTCTGCCAGGTTCGTCCCGGGGTTGACAAAACCGTTGTTGATCAGTTGCACATTGGTGAAAGTTGCATCAGACAGAGTCTCCGTGTATAACCCCTTGCGGTAGTTGTTGCGGAAGATCGTGTCTGTAACAGTCACGAATTGTAACTTTGTGCTCATATCCGGGTTGCATGGGGCTGTATAGTTCTTTTCAATGATCATGCCATCAATGTAACCTTCGATTATCGAGTTGGTGATGGTCAGGTGGGTCATCTGGTGAGGTGTAACGATCCTGAACCCCTCGCCACTCTTCACCGGGTTGGCATTCATCCACACGTTATCGAGCGTGACATAATCGATTGGCGTGGTATTGGTTCGAATCCCATAAGGTCCGGTGATTTGCAAGTCTTTAAGCAGGATCGGGCTGCTAGCAGATCCGGTTGAAGAAAGGAGTACCGTTCCAAGAGCAGAAGAACTGATGATCGTCGCGTTAGCGCCGTCTTTTCCTGCTCCAAGGAGGGAGAGCGGTTTAGTGATGTTGACCTGCTCCGCGTAAGTTCCTGCTGCCACAATTACTTTGCCACCGGGAACAACCGCATTGTTGCCATCCTGAATCTTGGCATAGGGCACATTAATATTACCATTAGCATTATGAATCGTAGTTGTGCCTGTGGTTGAATTTACAAAAACATGGCTCCGATTCCCGTAGAGAAGTTGCGCGGGAGTTGTATATGCAGTAGGCATAAGGCTTAGGACATATGCGTCGTTATTAGCTTTAGACATTAATAAAACAAGAGCATTCTCGTCCAAGTCATAAGGTCCGCCGCCCGAATTCCACACCATGTCCCACTCGTTGTGGACGGTTCCCCATTTGTTAAGGGTCATAACACGGGCGTCTGCATCGGCTTGGCTGCCGGTGTAATTCATGATACCGCCCTTGGTGTTATATATCGTGTTTTTGCTGATCGTGGCGGAATTGTTGGATTGCAGGACAATTCCGTTTCGCGTATTAAAAATTTCATTTGTATCAATGACGAGCCCGGAGACAGCGCTACCGGTTACAACTATTGCTCGTCCGGTCCAGTTTCCCATTGGCGGGGTCTGGGCAGGGACATAGATCTTGTTGTTACGGATCACAATCCCGGTCATCCCTGTTCCACCTGAAACCAGAACAAGGCTGGAATTTGCTTCATCAGACACTAACAATGGATAAGCTGGAGTAACAGCAAGCGTAATCTCAAGGTATTCGAGAGTGACATTGGCAGAAGAGATTGAAAAAACCTTGAATTGATCAGTCCCTGTGCCAATGACTTTTGCTCCCCCGCCAACAGGTCCGGAGATGGTCACCGCCTTGTTCACCAGGATGGTGGTGGAAACATTGTATGTCCCCGCCTCAACCTGGATGGACTCTCCACCAACAGCTTTGTCGATCGCCCCCTGGATGGTAGCACAGGCAGTACCTGTGGTGAGGCAGTCATTGGCATCGTTACCAGATGTAGAAACATACAGGATTGATGCTGCACTTACCGGCCTGGCAGTTGAGAATCCAAAGGCCAGCGCGACAATAAGGATGAGACTAAAAATCTTAAATGCAGTTTTCATCGTATCTCCTTGTTCAAATTTGGAATGATGTAAAAAGATGAGCTCAACACTTGCCAGGTTTTCAGTCCCCTCCCTTTCCCCTATGCGGTTAACCCAAATAAGGCAGCGTTGCTGCTGCCTGAGACTGAACTTGTCGTGCCAGATCCTCCAAGTATGCCGTGCCCCTTGATACCAAGATGATCCAACTGGCGGGAAAACTTACTCCGACGCCTGTCCCCTCATTTTTGTTTACACTGAAAGGTCATGATTAGCATATATTTTTTTTTGATGGATGTCAAGTGATTTTTATCCCATTTGACACAAAATCCCGGTTTTTGAGAAATTTTAAGGTTGGCGCGCATCCCGGCTCTCTCCCCCGCGGGATTATAATCAGCCCACTCATACGTACCACAAAGCGGGCACACCCTTGAAACGACTCAGCACCCTTCTCCCCAGAGCTACGTTCTCCCCCGGCGGTCTGTTCCTCGTCACCACGCTGGTGGCTTTCCTCTACGTCCTGATGGAGTGGGTGTTCATCGTCACCAAGCCCTCCTTCCTGCAGCAGGCCGCCTTCGGCTCCAGGCTGCTGGTGCTGTTTAGCGCGTCGGCCCTGCTGGCTGCGCTGGCCACGCTGCTTTGCCTGCCTTTCACCCTGGCTTTCAAGCGCTCCCCCGCCGGCCGGGTCACCTCTGCCCTGCGCAGCCTTTCCGCGGCCGTGCCCGCGCTGCTGCTCTCCGCGCTGGTGCTGATGATGGCCGACAACTTCACCTACACCGTCTTTGGCTTCGGAATCGTGTCCGCCAAAGGCGGCGTGCGTGCGCTTTACCTCATTCCCTTTCTGCTGCTCACCGCCTGGCTCTACACGCGCACAATCGCGCTGCTGAACTTCACGCAGGAAGCCCTTGAGAACCGCCCGCCGCGGGTGCGCAAGGTGACGCTCGGCATCCTCGCCGCGCTCATCGTGCTGCTGGCGGCCGTCCCAGCCCTGGCGTATGCTCCCTACTGGTCAGGCACCTCCTCCGTTGCAAAGCCCTCTTCCGCGGCGCATTTCCCCAACATCCTGCTCATCACCGCCGACAGCCTCAACGCCAACCGCATGTCGGTCTACGGCTACGAAAAACCCACCACGCCCTTCCTGGAGGAGCTCGCAAAATCCTCGCTGGTGGCGCAGAACGCTTTCTCGAACGCCCAGGGCACGATCGGTTCGCTCACCTCCATCCTCACCGGGCGCTATCCCGTGGATACCGGCGTGCTGACCACCAACGACATCCTGCGCGACGAAGCTGCCACGCAGCACATGCCCGGGATCCTGCGCAAGTACGGTTACTACTCCGTTCAGCTCAGCTATTCGTACTACGCCGATGCCCGCCGTCTCAACTTCCAGGGCGGCTTCGACGAAGCCAACGGAACACGGCTGAACGCCAACCCGCTGTTCTCCGCACTTTCCGCGGTCTTCCCTTCCAATATCTCCTATTTCACTTCAGAAATTACCGCCCGCCTGCTGGACCGCCTGGCGCACATTTTCTTCCTGCGCGACATGAACAACCCCTATCTCCAGGTGACCGAGAGCCCCGAAAAGTTCAACGACCAGCAAAAATTGGAGTACGCGCTCGCCTTGTTTGACCGGGTGGACCAACCCCTGTTCATTCACATCCACTGGATGGGGACGCACGGTCCAGCTTACCATCCGGCCAACCAGGTCTTCTCCGCCGGGGAGGACCCGGAAAAGCAGGGGAAATTCGATGAAGACTTCTACCTGGACAGCATCCTGGAATTCGATCAGTCGCTTGCCGCGCTCTACGCCGCGCTGCAGGAACGGGGAGCCCTGGAGAACACAGTGCTGGTCATCGCAGCTGATCACAGCCAGCGCTGGAACATCATCCGCCTGCCGCTCCTCATGCGCTTTCCGGGAGGAGAAAACATCGGACTGGTGCGTGGTAACGTGCAATACCTCAATATTGCCCCCACTCTCCTCGACGCGGTGAACATCCCAAAACCTGCATGGATGGCGGGAACCTCTCTGTTGGAGGACCAGCCGGAAACCAGCCCCATTATCCTCACCGAGATCCCGGCTTTCGTGCCGGACGCGCAGACCGGCAAACGGGTCTTCCCTGAGATCCGTCCCCCCTTCTACCAGTTCGGCAAGGTCTCGCTCATCACCTGCGACCAGTGGGTGAAGCTGGAGTTCGCCAGCCTCAAGCTTACGCGCGGCACCATCCCCGATTACGCGCAACGCTGCTCTTCTCCAGCCCTCAGCGACCGGGAAGCCATTCAATTAATAAGTGAATATCTTGAGACTTACGGTTTGGATGCCTCGTCACTTGAGACAATGGTGGAGGATCAATAATCCGGATAGTGGTTAACGGTCAAAATGCAGGATCACCAGGTTGCCGCTGAACTGGTCTGCGACGCGTTCAGGCAGGTTGCCGATGTTGGCCAGGAATCGCTTGCGGGAGCCGTACCCGGGGATGACCAGCAAATCTGCTGCTGCGTCCTTCTCCAGGTCTTTTGGCCGCAGCGCGCCAACCATTTCCTTAACTTCAATGACCTCATTTTTCCGCTGACGCTTTAAGATGGACTCGAGCTGACCAAGGAAACTTCCGTCCGCCAGGATGTGGAGCGGAACGTTCAAAGCCCCAGCAATGGCCAGGTTGACCTCAACGATCCGGCGCAGCACGGAGGGAGCCACCGCCTTGGCGGGCAGTAAAAGTTGCACACGCTTCATCCCGTTCAATGGGCAAGTCAGTTTTCCCACCATCACCGGTGTGTCTGAACCCCAGATGACCTCATCCAAAACCGACCCCAGGATGCTATTGCGGAGGGTGGACTTTCCGCGCCATCCCATCACAATGAGTGTCACCTCGCGTTCCATCGAGATTTGCAGGATCCCCTGGGCGTAAGAACTTGCCAGGCGCGGCATCAGTTCAAATTGCGTTTCCGGATCACTGATCAGGTCCGGCACCCGGTCAAGCAATTCCTTTTGGTTCTTTAGGATTTGGGATTCACCGCTGCCCTGCTGCACAACATTTGCCGCGATCAGTTCACCGCCGCCGGATTTCGCCAGCAGGCTGGCCAACGTGAGCAGATGTTCCTGGGTGGCCGGGTTGGCGATCGGCACCAGGATGCGGTGAAAAATGGGCAGTGCTTCGAACTCCTCATGTTCAGAATGCAGTCCAGGAGCAAAGCGGTTGACCAGCAACGGGGAGGTAATGGAAGTGAAGAGAATCATCAGGATGGCACCATTGAAGATTGTGGCATCAAACAACCCCAGTTGTTGCCCAATGATCAGCGTGGGGATGGTGACTGCTGCCTGGGCGTGGGAAAGCCCAAATACAGTCCAGAATTCAGGTTTTGAATAATGGAAAATCCGCGAGGTAATGTACGACGCCAGGAACTTGGATACATACGCCACCAGCAGGATTCCCAACGCCACCCAAATCGCCTGCGGGTTTTTTACCACCGTGAGTGGATCGGTGATCATTCCGCTGTAAAGCAAAAAGATCGGGATGAAGAACGAATCCCCCATGAAGAGCACATGCCCGGTAACCGGGCTGTGGCGCGGCAGCATGGCGTTGATCGCCAACCCGGCGAGGAACGCCCCCACTACCTCGTGCACACCAATTAATTGAGCCCCCAGCGCCGCCACAAAGAGGACAACGATCACGAACTGGAATTCCACCGATCGGCCGCTGAAGCGCTGGAGGAAAGCTTTTCCCAGGCGCGGGAGCAGCAGGAAGATGGCCAGGGTGAACAACACCAGCAGGATGGCAAGCTTGATGAAGTACCCGGCCTCAATGTGACCTTCGTTCGCACCGATCACAATTGCCAGGATCACGAAAGCGCCGATGTCCGTCAGGATGGTGGCACCGGCGGTAATGGCCACCGCCTCGTTGCGCGTCACCCCCAGCCGGTTGAGAATGGGGAAAGCCAGGAGCGTATGCGAGGCAAAGGCGGAGCCCAGCAGGATCATCCCCAGCAAAGGAAGCCCCAGTAGCCAGCCCAGGAGCATGCCCAGCAACTGGGGAAGCAGGAATGTCAACAACCCGAATACCAGTGCCTTGCTGCGAACCCGCATAAACTGATGAAAATCTACCTCCAGGCCGGCGCTGAACATCAGGTAGACCAGCCCAATGGTGGACAGGAATTGCATACGGTCATCAGCCGCGATCAGGTTGAAACCATAAGGACCAATAAGCATACCGCCAATGATGATGCCCACAATGCCGGGCAGGCGCATCCTCTCTGACAGGATCGGCATGACGAGGATGATGGTCATGATCACCAGGAAGAAAACTACGGGTTCATGGATTTGGCTCATATGGCAAAGTTACCTGAATTTTGGGAGGAAGGGGTCAATAAAACATTCCAGAAGATTATCCATTTTGACTTGACATTTCTATCTATCGCCTATCTTGAATAGTATAGTGCCAAATCAGATTGGGTGATGGCGTTACATAACGTGATGTCAAAATCAAAACCGCGCCGATTATGGCGCGGTTAAGTTCTTTGAGTTTGGAGCTATTTGCCGAGGATCTTGTACATCCCGGTGCCGCAAACTGTGCATTTCCCTTTCAATGCCTTGCGACCATTTTTCATGGTCACGGTCAGCGTCTCTTTCATTTCTCTCTTTTGCTTGCATTTCATGCAATATCCGATCTCTGCCATTTGTATCCTCCTTTTTTTGTAGTACTCAAGTCACAAATACTTAACCTAAAATTATTATAGCATGCTAATTCACGAGATTTCACTATCACTTTTTCATGAAAAATGGTGTTTACTTACTTGCATTTCAGACAGATTTCCTCTTTAATTAAGAATAGTCAAGGATTTCCAAGGAGAGAAAAAATGACCCCAAATGAAAAATCCCAGGCAAAAAACAAATTCAAACCCACAATTCTTCGACGCCGCAAGCCGGTACCCTCCGACATCGAGATCGCCCAGGAGGCGGAACTTAAACCCATTACGCTGATCGCAGAGGAGTTGGGCTTGCTGCCCTCCGAGATCGAGCAGTATGGTGACACCAAGGCCAAGGTGCGCCTTGAGGTGCTGCAGCGTCTGCACCACGTGCCTGATGGCAGGTACATCGACGTGACCGCCATCACCCCCACTCCGTTGGGCGAGGGTAAAACCACCACCACCGTTGGGCTCAGCCAGGCGCTGGGGGCTCACCTGAACAAGCGGGTGATCACCTGCATTCGCCAGCCCTCGCAGGGACCCACCTTCGGCATCAAGGGCGGCGCAGCCGGCGGGGGGTACTCCCAGGTGGTGCCGATGGAGGAGTTCAACCTTCATTTAACTGGAGATATCCATGCCATCACCGCCGCCAACAACCTTATGGCAGCCGCCATCGATGCGCGCATGTTCCATGAATCTGACGCCACCGACGAGCAGCTCTTCAACCGCCTTCTGCCGCTCAACAAAAACGGCCAGCGGCATTTCACCCGGGGCATGGTCGTCAGGCTGGAGAAACTGGGCATCAGCGTTTCGGACCCCGAGGAGCTCACGCCCGACCAGCGCCGCAAGCTCTGCCGCCTGGATATCGACCCGGATAGCGTTACCTGGCGCAGGGTGGTGGACACCTCCGACCGCTTCCTGCGCGGCATCACCATTGGCAAGGGACCCGATGAAAAGGGATTCACCCGCGAGACCGGCTACGACATCACCGTGGCCTCTGAGATCATGGCCATCCTGGCCCTCACCACCAACCTCAAGGACATGCGTGAGCGCTTTGGCAGGATCGTCATCGGGCTCAGCAGATCCGGCGAGGCCGTGACCGCCGATGACCTGGGGGTGGCAGGCGCGATGACCGTGTTGATGCGCGATGCCATCAAACCCACCCTGATGCAGACCGTGGAAGGCACGCCGGTGTTCGTGCACGCCGGTCCGTTCGCCAACATTGCCCACGGCAACTCCTCGATCCTTGCCGACAAGATCGCCCTCAAACTCGCGGATTACGTCATCACGGAATCCGGGTTCGGCGCGGACATGGGCATGGAAAAATTCATGGACATCAAGTGCCGCTACTCCGGGTTGGTTCCTTCGGCTGTGGTCATGGTGGCAACCGTGCGCGCCCTCAAGATGCACGGCGGCGGACCCAAAGTGGTGGCCGGCAAACCGCTGGACGCTGCCTACACCGCGGAGAACCTCGACCTGCTGAAAGCGGGAATGGACAACCTGGTGCATCACATCAAGACCGCGCGCAAGTTCGGCGTGCCCGTGGTGGTGGCGGTCAACCGCTTCCTCACCGACACACCGGCGGAGCTGGAACTGATCTGCAAGGTTTCAAAGGAGGAAGGCGGAGCAGTGGACGCGGTGGTGTGCGACCACTGGGAGAAAGGCGGTGAAGGCGCAATCGAACTGGCGCACGCCGTCATCCGTGCCGCGGAAATGCCATCCGATTTTAAATTCCTTTATCCGTTGGATATCTCCATCAAAGAGAAAATTGAAACGATCGCCCGTGAAGTCTACGGCGCAGATGGCGTGGATTACCTGCCCGAGGCCGAGGAGCGCATCGCGGATTACACCCGTCTGGGGTTTGACAAACTGCCCATCTGCATGGCCAAGACCCACCTCAGCCTGTCCCACGATGCCACTCTCAAGGGTGTGCCGAAAGGATTCCGCATTCCCATCCGCGACATCCGCGCCTCCATCGGTGCGGGGTTCCTCTACCCGCTGCTGGGCACCATGTCCACCATGCCCGGTTTGCCTACCCGCCCCATCTTCATGGAGATCGACATCGAACCTGAAACCGGCAGGATCATTGGATTGAGCTAAATCTAGCTATTGCAAAGTTGGGGCACGGCGCACCGTGCCCCAATATTTGTCAGTCATGACTCATACTAATAATATCAAACTCAATTCTTGAATTTCATGAAGCGCTTTCTTATAGTGATCATCACCGTTTCTAGAATGAAAGGAATGTAAAAAACATGTCGGATACCTATTATTTCCCAATTGGCGAATTGAAATCTTATGTCATCCGCTACCTGGAAAGGTGGGGGATCACGCGCGAGGATGCGTCGATCGCTGCTGACGTGCTGGTCAGCGCGGACATGCGCGGAGTGGATTCGCACGGGGTCATCCGCCTCAAGAGTTACTACGGTTCCCGCCTGGCAGCCGGGATATTGGACCCCCACGCCCCGCTCACGGTGGTGCGCGAAACCCCCAATTCCCTCGCCATGGACGCCTGCAACGGGTTGGGTCACCCCGCGGGGGTGAAGACCATGCGCCGCTGCCTGGAGAAAGCCAGGCAAAGCGGGATGTGCATGGCCACTGTCCGCAACAGCAACCACTACGGCATAGCAGGCTACTACGCCATGCTGGCGCTCGAACAAGATATGATCGGCATCAGTTTCACCAACTCCGGTCCGCTGGTGGCACCCACCCACGGCCGCAAAGCCATGCTCGGCACCAACCCCATCGCCGTGGCGGTTCCCGCGGGAAGCAGCCGCCCCTACGTGCTCGACATGGCCACCAGCATCGTGCCCATCGGGCGTGTCACCGTGTACCAGAAGAACAACAAAGCCATTCCCGCCGGTTGGGGAATTGACGAAGAGGGTAACATCACTGAAGAGCCGAGCAGCGTGCTCAAAGGCGGGGCGTTAATGCCCCTGGGCGGACCTGAACTGATGCGCGGTTACAAAGGGTACGGGCTGGCTTTGCTGGTCGATATCTTCTCCGGCGTCCTGGCCGGCTCAGGCTTCGGTGAAAGCGTGTACGGCGCGGATAATGCCGCAGGCGCGCGTGTGGGGCACTTCTTCGCCGCCGTGCGCATCGATGCATTTCGCGATCTGCAGGACTTTAAACAGGATATGGATGCGCTGCTGGGCGAGCTGCGCGATTCCCCCAAAGCTGCCGGCGAAGAACGCATTTACATTCACGGCGAGAAGGAGTTCGAAAAGGCGGACCTGGCTGAAGTACAGGGTGTGCCCATCTCCGCCGCGACCTACCGTACACTGATAACCGCCGGCGAGGAAGACGGCGTGCCGTTCGAGTTAATTCCACTAAAAGAAGAATAAACACCAATAGGGAATTTTTGAAACCCGGAGTTTTTGCTTTTAAATTCCGGGTTTCTGCAATATTTCTTAAAACCACAACATCCGGAAATTAAAAACCGGGTTCCTATATGAACGCTTTCTCCTGGAACGAGAACTATTACAATATCGATCTAAAAATCGCAGCTTCGTACCCTGCGAGCTTTAACCCGGTTCCAGTGTACTTTAATTCCCGACCCGCATGGCTGGGTAAGAGCAACTCCCAATTCCGGTCAGACAATTCCGGTAATTGAACAATCCTCTCTTTCGCAGAAAAATTCAGCGCAACAAAAATGGTCTGTCCCTGTGCTTCTCTCAGGTAGACCAACACATCCCCCGGCTGGTTCGTCACAGGTTGGAATGAACCGCTTTGAAGTGCAGGGTTTTCCTTACGGATTTTCAACAAAGCCTTGTAAAAGTTCAGCAGGGAATTTGGATCCTTCTGCTGTGAGATCACGTTGCGCTCGATGAATTTTGGATGCAGTTTCAACCATGGTTTGCCGGTCGAAAATCCGGCCCCCGGATCCGCCGACCACTGCATGGGCGAGCGGCAACCATCCCTGCCCACGGGCACCGGCCAGTAACGCTTGCCCACCGGGTCCTGGATCTCGGACCGTTTCACGCGGATGTCCCGCATCCCGATCTCCTCGCCATAATACAGGAAAGGCGTTCCCCGAAGTGTGAGCAGCATGGCCGCAGCGACCTTTAGCCTGGCGTCATCCTCCGCTGCCCTGAAGCGCGTGGCGGACCTGGGATTGTCGTGATTATTGAGGACGTAATTCGGCCAGGCGCCCGGGAGCAGTTCGGCCTCCCAATCCGTTACAGACTTGAGGAACCTGGCGGGTCTGAATGGATTATGCAGGAAAGTGAACTCAAAGGTCGCGTCCAGTTTACCGGGTCCGCAATACGAGGCAGCGGTTTGCGGTGTAGCGATAAAGGTCTCCCCCACCACGTATCGTTGCGGGTAAGCGTCCAGCAGCGCGCGGATCTCCTGCACCACTCCCGCCATTTCCGGGCGGTTGGTATCGTAGATGTGCTTTTGCCAGTCAAAAGGCCTGATGCCCAGCTTGGGTGGATTATCACGGAACTGGTCATCCTTGAAGTACGCGTTGAATACGTCCAGCCGGAACCCGTCCACGCCCCTGTCAGCCCAAAACCTGAAAGTATCCATCATCTCAGCGCGTACCTGCGGGTTGCGCCAGTTCAAATCCGGCTGCTGACGGGTGAACATGTGGTAGTAATACTGGTCTGTTTGCGCGTCATACTCCCAGGCGTTACCGCCAAAAACGGACTGCCACTTGTTGGGCAGCCGATTCTGGCCACTCCCGTCGCGCCAGAGATACCAGTCGCGCCTGGGGTTGGAGCGGGATTCGCGCGATTCCAGAAACCAGGGGTGCTGTTCGGATGTGTGGTTCAGTACCAGGTCCAGGATGATCCGAATACCCCGCCGGTGAGCCTTGTCAACCAGTTCGAGGAAATCGGACATGCTGCCATACTTGGGATCAACGTCCTTGTAATCGGCAACATCGTAACCGAAGTCCGCGTCAGGGGAGGGGTTGATGGGTGAGAGCCAGATGGCATCAACCCCCAACTCCTGCAAATAATCGAGTTTGCCGATGATGCCTTGCAGGTCGCCAACACCATCACCGTTGCTATCTGCAAAGGACCTCGGGTAAATTTGATAGATCACACCATCGCGCCACCAGAGAAATTCGGTTGTCATTTTTACCTCGGAATGGAATTTATTAAATTATATCCTTAGTGCCCGGTAATGATCCTCGACAGGCTCACAAGGGAATCTAAAACCCTTGACCTTCGTTCCGATTATGGTAAAATAGTTTTCGTAACAAGACATTTGAGGTTTCATTACCGAAAAGTGGGCATCCCCCACTTTTCTTGTTATCATCAATAAGAAACATTAGAATGTAAGGCCAGGTGGAGAATTAAGCAATGAAGAACGAATTTACGCTCGCTTTCAATGAGGTTTTGGAAGACAAGGGACTGCCAAAGGATATCATCCTCAAAGCCCTGGAATCGGCCATGGTGTCTGCCTACCGCCGTTCAGTGAATGCATCCACTCAACAGAACATCGAAGCGGTTGTCGACACAGAAACGGGGAAAGTCACCATCTACGCGGATAAAGAGGTGGTGGAATCGGTGGAGAATGACATCACCGAGGTTACCCTTGTGGAAGCCCGCAAAGTGAATCCTGAGGCGGAACTTGGCAGCCTGGTGATGGTGGAAACCACTCCCACAGACTTCGGCCGTGTGGCAGCCCAAACCGCCCGCCAGGTGATCCAGCAGCGCATCCGCGATGCTGAACGCGCTGCACAAGTTGCCTATTACGAGAAACAACTCGGCGAGATCGTCAGCGGTGTAATTCAAGCCGTAGGTGCAACCGGGCTGACCATCGGGCTCGATATGAAAGCAGAAGCCAGCATGCCCCGCAAGGATATGATCCCCGGTGAACGCTTCCATATTCACGACCGCGTCCGTGCCCTGGTATCTGAAGTAAAAGACAATCAACGTGGCCCGGGTATCATCCTTTCGCGCACCCACCGCAACTTCTTGCGGCGCTTGCTTGAAAACGAGGTCCCCGAGATCTTCCATGGGATTGTTGAGATTCGCTCCATCGCCCGAGAACCCGGCGAGCGCGCCAAAGTGGCAGTATCAGCCACCCAGCAGGGCATTGACCCCGTTGGCGCCTGCGTGGGAATCCGCGGGGTGCGCATCCAGGCCATCGTCAAGGAATTGCACGACGAGAAAATCGATGTGATCGAGTGGAACGCCGACCCGGCTGCCTTTATCGCCAAAGCCATCAGTCCGGCCAAAGTGACTGGCGTTTACCTTTCTGACCAAAGAAGCAGCGGCGGAAAAACCGCTACCGTTGTTGTTCCGGAAGACCAGCTAAGTTTGGCCATCGGCCGCGACGGCCAAAATGCCCGGCTGGCAGCCAAGCTCACAAGCTGGCGCATTGACATCAAGAGCCTGCCGGAGGCTGCTGGTGATGCACTCTACAAGCTGCAGAACGACGCCAGCCTATCTGTGATGGTGGAACCGGAAAAAGCGAACGCCGTCAGGATCGATGAGCTCCTTGCCCGCAAGGCTGAGGGTAAACCCCTCTCAGCTGAAGAGTTGGATTTTATCGCCAAGTTTGTTGACCGCGTTGAACGTAAAGCCGTTGCCCGAACTGAAGAACAAAAGAAGAAAGAAGAAGAGGCTTACGCTGAGCTCAGGAAGAGCATCCCGTCTTCCGCCTTTGAAATTCCCATCCTTGATAGCGGTCTACCGGAACACGCGGCTTACACCCTGCAGGAAGCAGGATTTTCCAATGCCGGTGAATTGGCCATCCAGATGAAACGCGATCCAGACCACGTGCTGCGCCTGCAGGGCATCGGACCGCGCGCCATGGAAAACATCAACGCGCTCATGGCCGAACTCGATGCGAAATTGATTGAAGAACAAGCTGAGGCCGCTGCCAAGGTGGTGGAAGAAGCACAGGTTGTGGTAGTTGAGCCTGTTGTGGAAGAAATAATTGCAGTTGAGGAAATTGCCACGGTTGAAGAAATTGTGGCTCCTGAGACTGAACCTGCAGTTGAACCTGCTGTAGAAGTAGAACCGGAAAAAGAGCCTTCGCTGGAAGAGCTGTTCACCCTGCGTCCTGAAGTACTGGACAAAGTGGCCACAGAAGAAGATGAAGAATCTGAAGAAGCGAAGGGCAAGAAAAAGGGAAAGAAGAAGGGTAAGCACGTTGTGGTTACCTACGATCCCGACCGTGACCTGACCATGGTAGAGAAAAAGCACAAGCGTGGTGACGGTTGGAGTTGGGACGAATAGTCTAGTGAGAAGGACAGGTGTCTAAGAAAACGCAAAAACGGAGCAAGCATGTCCCCCTGCGTACCTGCATCGGGTGCCGGTCCGTTCTCTCAAAAAAAGAGATGATCAGGATCGTACGCACACCACAGGGAATACTGGTGGACCCTTCCGGTAAAATGGCCGGGAGAGGTGCCTACGTGCACAACATCCGTTCTTGCTGGGAGCAAGCGCTAAAAGGACCGATCAATCATGCCTTGCGCATTGAACTCACGATGGAAGATAAGGAGCGATTCAAAGAATACATCGCCCAACTTCCTGAGGATGATGCGCTTCCTTCAGGAGAACTGAAAGAATAGCAAAAATGGGGAAACGCAAAATGATTGGTTGAGCCGGCGAAAACTTGCTCGGTGATACATAAACCCTGGCAAATCTATGACCGGGGTTAAGAGGGGGAACACTCTTGGAGGTGTATTATGGGCGAGAAACAAATAGAATTTCCGGTGCAGATCACCGTACGCGACCTGGCAGTGCGCATGGACGCCAGTCCGATCCAGGTCATCAAAATATTAATGTCCAACGGCGTCATGGCCAATATCAACCAGCAGGTCGATTTCGACACGGCAGCCGTGGTTGCTTCGGAACTTGGTTTTGAAGCCATCCCGGTAAGCATCAAGGAAGAGAATTCTGCAGAAGATTTGGGAGAGATCCCTCACTGGCGCCAGTTGATCATGGATGAAGACCAATCCAAGCTCATCCCGCGTCCGGCGGTGGTGACGATTTTGGGGCACGTTGACCACGGGAAAACCACACTGCTGGATGCCATTCGGCATACCAACGTGGCCAGCGGCGAGGCAGGCGGCATCACCCAGCACATCGGTGCCTACCAGGTGGAGCAGAAGGGCCGCCAGATCACCTTTCTGGACACACCCGGACACGCGGCCTTCAGTGCCATGCGCGCCCGTGGAGCGCAGGGTGCGGATATCGTTATCCTTGTGGTTGCAGCTGACGACGGTGTAATGCCCCAAACGCGCGAAGCCATTGCCCATGCAAAGGCAGCCCGGGTGCCCATCATCGTGGCCATGAACAAAATCGACAAGGCGGATGCCAATCCTGATTTTGTAAAACATCAACTCGCAGAAAACGGACTTGTTCCGGACGAATGGGAAGGAAACACCCTGGTTGTGCCCGTATCGGCCAAACAGAAGAAGGGGCTGGAAGACCTGCTGGAGGCCATCCTTCTGGTCAGCGATAGCCTGGATATTCACGCCAATCCGCATGGAAAAGTGATCGGAACCGTCATCGAAGCCCAGGTGGACAAGGCCAGGGGAGTGGTTGCCACCCTGCTCGTGCAAAACGGCACCCTCCACGCCGGAGATACCGTGCTGGCTGGTGACACCTACGGAAAGATCCGCGCCATGTTCGATTTCAAAGGCAAGCAGATCAAAACTGCCGGTCCTTCCACCCCGGTCCAGATACTGGGATTGGGCAGCGTTCCTCCTGCCGGTGATCTTTTCCAGGTGGTACCGAGTGAAAAAGAGGCCCGTGTCATCATTGCGGAAATCGCGTCCCAGAAAGCCAACACACCTGTTGTGGCAATCAAGGCAACCCTTGAACAATTATTTGAAAAGTTCCAGGCTGGCGAAGTGCGCGAGCTCCCGCTTGTATTGAAAGCCGACGTGCAGGGATCACTTGAACCGATCGTCAATTCATTGAATGACCTGAGCAAGGGCGAAATCAAGATTAACATCATCCACGCCGAAACCGGGAACATTAATGAAAGTGATGTGATGCTCGCCGCGGCTTCAAAAGCAATCGTCCTGGGGTTCAACGTCACTGCAGACCAGGCAGCGCACAACCTGGCTGACCAGGAAGGCGTCTCCGTCCGCATGTACGAGATTATTTACCGCATGATCGAAGACATCGAAAAAGCTCTCAAAGGCATGCTCGAACCGGAAGTAAAAGAGATACCTGTGGGTCAGGCCCTGGTGAAAGCGGTCTTCAAGATCAACAAAGTCGGCACCATTGCCGGCTGCCGTGTGATCCAGGGTGAAGTGCGACGCAATACCCGTATTCGGCTGCTGCGCAACGGCGAAAAATTATTTGATGGCGAAATCACCTCTCTTAAACACGAGAAAGATGATGTCAAGGAAGTGCGCCAGGGTTTTGAGTGCGGCATTTCTTTGAAAGGCTATAATGATATTAACGAGGGCGATATTCTCGAAAGTTACGTCATCGAGAAGAATGTCTAAACTGCGGAATTGATGAAAGGACGGATCACATGCCCTCACCATTAAGACTCATTCGCATCGGCGACCGCATCAGGCAGGAAATCTCCCTCATGCTTGTTCAGAACGAGATACACGATCCGCGCCTGGGAGGTATTATGATCACCGAGGTTAAAGTGGACCGCGAGCTTTCTTACGCGGATATCTACGTATCAGCATTGGAAGGAATAGCCCGGTCTGAGGAAGTGCTCCAAGGGCTTGAAAGCGCAAGCGGTTTCATCCGAAAAACACTATCAGACCGGATCGAATTGCGGGCTTTCCCGAGACTGCGTTTCCACTGGGACGTGACCCCGGAACGTGCAGACCGCATCGAGCAATTGTTGGCCTCCATCCGCACGGATAATAAAAAGGGAAGTAAGAAAAAATGATCGACCAGGAAATTCGACAATTAATCACCAACGCAACGACGATCGGAATTACCTCCCATGTACGCCCGGACGGTGATGCGATTGGCTCCCTGCTTGGGCTTGGGCTGGCGTTGATCAACGCCGGTAAATCCGTCCAGATGGTGCTGCGCGACGGCGTATCCCGCACCTTCCGGCACCTGCCGGGAGCAAACGAGGTGAAACGAGCGTTCAGCGCCGACTGCGACCTATACATCGCAGTGGATAGTTCCGATTACAAACGCACCGGCGAAGTGCTGGGCACGCGCCAGGTGGACATCGTCATTGACCATCACGTCACCAACGACCGCTATGGAAAGGTGAACCTCATCGATCCAGCGGCAGTTGCCACCTGTGAGATCCTTGCCCTGCATCTGCCGGAATGGGGACTGGAAATTACCAAGGACGTGGCAGCCAACCTGTTAACCGGGGTCATCAGTGATTCGATCGGTTTCCGCACCAACAATACGACCGCCCGCTCGCTGCAAACGGCAGCGGAGTTGATGCAAACCGGGGTGGACAACACCGACCTGCACACCCGAGCCCTCATCAGCCGCTCCTTTGAAGCCGCCAATTACTGGGGTTATGCCCTTGCCCGGCTGGAGAGGGAGAATGGGCTTGTGTGGACCTCGCTCACCCTGGAGGATAGAAAGAATGCAAGCTATGCTTCTGATGACGACGCCGATCTGACCAATATCCTTTCCACCATCGAAGGGTTGGATATTGCCATCCTGTTCGTGGAGCAGGGTCCGGATAAAACCAAGGTCAGCTGGCGTTCGCGCCAGGGAGTGGATGTATCAGGGATCGCCTTATCATTAGGCGGAGGCGGTCACCCCGCCGCCGCAGGTGCAGACCTGAACGGCTCGCTGGATGAAGTAAAGATAAAAGTTTTAAAAATAACACGAGAGTATCTTGGGTCGCTCAACAACGATTCCCAAAGTTCAAACAGGGGAAATAAGACGGAGTGAGAAATGGATAATAACTCGAACATCAACATGAACAACGCCATCTCCGGTGTGCTGGTGGTGGACAAACCTGTGGGAATGACATCCCATGATGTCGTCCAGGCGATCCGCAGAGGTTCCAACATTCGCCGCGCTGGTCATACCGGCACACTGGATCCAAGAGCCTCGGGAGTACTGGTGGTGCTGATCGGCCCGGCCGTGCGCCTCAGCGAGTACGTCTCAGCTTCTGACAAGCGCTACCAGGCTGTCATCATGCTGGGAACCTCCACGGACACCTACGACGCGGATGGGAAGACCACCTCCTCCTCGCCCGTCAATGTCACCGAAGAACAATTCAATGAAGAACTACAAAAATTCGTGGGACAGATCGAACAGGTTCCCCCGCCTTACTCAGCCGTCAAGGTTCAGGGGCGCAAGGCTTATGACCGGGCGCGCAGCGGTGAGGAATTTGAATTGGAACCACGAATCATCAACGTTTACAGCCTGGAGGTTCTTGAGTGGGCTCCCCCCGAAGTAGTGGTGGACGTGAACTGCTCATCAGGCACGTACGTACGCTCACTTGCCAACGACCTGGGCGCCCGACTGGGCTGCGGAGCAACCCTCACGGGATTGCGGCGCACCAAAAGCGGCAGGTTCTCACTGCGCGATGCTGTATCACTGCGGAAACTGAACGAGGCTTTCGTCGACGGAAGCTGGTACCAATACCTGATCCCAGCGGCAGAAACGCTCTCGGACTGGCCAATGATCGAGCTCAACCAGGAACAGATGGACGCCATCCGTCACGGTCACCGAATTTCCGCGGAATCCAGGGAACAGGCCAAAGTATGCGGTGTGAGCGAGCAGGGTGAACTGGTTGCCCTCATGGTGCTGGACGAAGAAACCATGGAATGGCAGCCAAAAAAGGTGTTCTTCTCATGACCCCATTTCCCCCTCATCCCCTTGAGGGGGTTTTTCAATTATGCAATTTTGGATAACATCAGCTGATACAGAAATGAACACTTTTGACTTCCTTATACAATCTCCGCTGTCCCGTTCCTGGGTGACCATTGGAGCCTTTGATGGTGTCCATGTTGGACACCGTTCCATTTTCGAAGACCTGGTATCTGGCGCGCGCGCAGCAGGATGCGAGGCTGTTGCCATCACTTTCAATCCACTCCCAGCCATTTTCTTTAAACGGATTAACACGGGTTGTTCGCTGGCAACGCTGGAAGAACGCGAGGGGTTTATTTTGGAGTGCGGCATCGACCGCGTGATCACCCTCAAATTCGACCAGGAGCTGGCCAATGTGGAAGCCTCAACTTTCATGGAGTTGTTGAAACAAAAGATTGGCATCGAAAAACTGATGGTGGGCTTTAATTTTGCGTTGGGCAAGGACCGCAAAGGGAATGTGTCGGAATTATCCAGGCTCGGCCAGGAACTCGGTTACACGGTTGAGGTCACCGAGCCTGTCAGAGTGGAAGGTGACGTGGTTTCTTCCAGCAGGATTCGCAAGTTGCTTCTCGCGGGCAACGTTCAAAAGGCGACCCGGTTCCTCGGCAGGCCATATCGCCTGACAGGCGAAGTGGTGCATGGCGAACACCGCGGCACCAAGCTCGGCATCCCCACCGCCAATCTCGCCATCCCGTCGGAAAGATTAATGCCTGCCAACGGCGTCTACGCCACCCTTGCTTATGTCGCAGGTAAAACTTATCAATCCGTGACCAACATCGGGGTCCGTCCCACTTTTGACAATCCGCTGCCAACACCCAGGGTGGAACCCCACCTGTTGGACGTCAGCGATGCCCTGTACCAGGAAACGCTCACCCTTGAGTTCATCGAATTTTTGCGGTCGGAGGTTAAGTTCCCCGATTCTCAATCACTGGTCGCCCAGATCAACCAGGATATTCAGAAAACGCGCGAGGTGTTGGCAAACCATGCATAAACGAGCCGTTTACCTGCTTGACCCGCAGCAGTTACCGCCGGAAACCATTGCGGTAACCTTTGCCAAGACTTCACGTTCACCCGAATCGTTCAGGCAAATCGCCGCCGAACTTACGGATGAAAAGAGTGCGCAGTTCAATGAAAAATGGGTGGTAGGCTACGGGCACTCTTCGGTCGCGGAGCACGCCGTGCTGCACCTGGCCGTGGAAAACATCTCCCGCCTGGCAGTGGAAACGCTGGAATCCAACCGCCTGGCATCCTACACGGAGAAATCGACCCGCTATCAGACCTGGGAGGAAGACGCGTTTTTTACCCCTCCCGAATTAGTCGAAAAAGCAGTATTGGCTGATTACCACAAAGCCTGCCACGACCTTTTTTCCACCTATCGTGATTGCCTGCAGACGGTGACCGGGTACCTTAACCACACAACCCCGATTATTGAAAATGAGTCTGAATCCCAACGGGAACGTCGCCTTCGGTCACAAGCCGTGGATGCCTGCCGCTTCTTGTTGCCCGCCGCGTCCCTGGCAAACGTAGGAGTCACCATCAATGCCCGCGCGCTCGAACACGCCATCGGCAAACTACTCACCCATCCCCTGCGCGAAGTCCGGGAAGTGGGTATGGAAATCAAGGAGGCAGCTCTCAAGTCGGTGCCCACCCTGCTGAAATATGCTGATGAGATCCCGTACCTGAGAGATGTCTGCCGGGATTTTTCCTCACTGCCATTTCCGATCGATCAAACAGCCGGGGATTGGTGTTCTCTGGTCCACTATGACAGGGATGGCCTGGATAGGATCATTGCAACTTCGATCTACCACGAACAAAATATCGGCTACGCGCAGTGTTTGGACTGGGTGAAATCCGCTCCAAAACAACAATTGGACGAACTCCTCTATTGCCTGCTTGGAGACCTCGATGCGCATACGATCCCTTCCCGTGAACTGGAAACCCTTACTTTTACCTTTGACCTGACGATGGATCAGGGCGCGTATTTTGAGGTGAAACGTCACCGCATGATGACCCAGATCCCTCAGCACCTGACCACCCACCTGGGATACGCCATTCCTAAGCTGATCGTTGACGCGGACATGCTATTACCCTACACAACCGCCATGGAAAACGCGAAAAAGGCGTTTGAAGCCATCGCTGCTGAATTCCCTGATCAGGCTGCTTACATGGTGCCCAACGGTTTCAACCGCCGTGTACTGCTCACCCTTAACCTGCGCAGTGCAATTCACTTCATCCGACTGCGCAGCGCCCCGAATGCGCATTTTTCAGTGCGCAGGGTGGCACAACGCATGGCAGAAGAGATCAGCGCTGTCCTGCCGGGTCTTATCGCCTTCCTCGGTAAAAATGAAGCAGAAACCTCTCAAGAGGTCGAATCCAACTACTTTTGGCAAGCATGATGAAACAAGAATTGAGGTCATATGATTTCAGAAACTGAGATCCTGATTCGCCTGGGAGTGGCGGCGTTGTTGGGGATGATCGTTGGGTTTGAAAGGGAACGCCAAAACCAGCCAGCCGGCTTGCGCACCCACGCCATCCTGGCCATTGGGTCCTGCCTGGCCATGACCATTTCCATTAACCTCGCCATGCAGTTCTATCCACAGGTCCCCAATGGCGACCCTGCCCGCCTGGCTGCGCAGGTGGTTTCCGGGATCGGTTTCTTGGGTGCCGGTGCCATTTTGCGATACGGCACAAATGTTAAGGGTTTAACCACTGCCACCTCCTTGTGGACCATTGCCATTGTTGGCTTGGCCGTTGGCGCAGGCCACTACTTTTCCGCAATTGGAACCACGTTAGCGCTGTTGATTGTGCTGGTATTGTTGAACGTGATCGAAAAGAACTTGATTAAGGTATATGAAACCATTAATGTTCAGGTCACCTCCCGGGGCAACCCCGGAATGGTGGAAGAACTTTACGCGATCTTCAAGCGATTGAATAAGAAGGTACTCTCCCTGACAGTTGAATCAAAACCCGCGCTGGAAGAACTCACCGTGTTAATGGTGGTCAAGACCATTGAAGACGACCCGATGACAGATATCCGCACTGCACTGGATGCAGTCAAAGGATTGCAGCATTACAAGTTGAATTAACCTCTTGACAATTGTGGGTTCAAGTCTATAATCAACCCAATTAAATAAAGGCTGAGACGAGGACGAGTAATCGTCATCCGGGCGCTGCAGAGAGCGGGATCAGGTGAAAACCCGTGCGCACCATGACCATGAATGGACCTTCGAGCCGCGAGGTGAAAGCACAGGCAAGTAACCGCCGCCGGGACGCCCCCGTTACCAGGGCAATGGGTATAAGCAGGTTCCTCTGCCGTACCCAAAACGAGTGAAGCTGGCTTTTCCGATCTCCGGGCGCAATCTCCGGGGATTTTTAGTTAAACCACGGGAGCAGCTTAATCGGGGTGGCACCGCGGGCATATCGTCCGTCCCCAATTGGGACGGGCTTTTTGTTTTCAATAGCTCCGTCCATAAGGCAGGAAAAAACACTCAAAAGGAGCATGAAATGGAAGAGACAACCAAGTACATCCTGAACGAAACCGACATCCCGAAGGCCTGGTACAACATCAACGCGGATTCCCCGGTTAAACCCGCGCCGGTCTTCAACCCGATCACCAGGGAACCCATAACGCCTGAGTTCCTGTCCGTGTTGTTCCCGATGGGATTGATCGAACAGGAGATCAGCACTGACCGGTACATTGACATACCTGAAGAAGTGCGCGAAGCCTACAAGCTTTACCGACCCACACCGCTCATCCGCGCCAGGCGGCTCGAAAAAGTCCTGGGAACACCGGCCCACATCTACTTCAAAAACGAGTCTGTTTCCCCATCCGGCAGCCATAAAACCAACTCCGCCCTGCCGCAGGCGTACTTCAACAAGATCGGCGGCACAAAATCAATGACCACTGAAACCGGAGCCGGCCAGTGGGGATCAGCCCTTTCCATGGCCTGCGGCTTTTTTGGCATGTCGCTTGAAATCTACATGGTGAAAGTCTCTTACGAGCAAAAGCCTTACAGGCGTTTTCTAATGGAAACCTATGGCGCTGAAGTATTCCCCAGCCCAAGCAACCGCACAGATTACGGCCGCCAGGTGCTGGCTGAGGACCCCTCCAACCCGGGTACGTTGGGCATCGCCATTTCCGAGGCGGTGGAAGTGGCCGTCAAATCTGGCGGAACAAAGAAATACGGGCTTGGATCAGTGCTGCACCATGTGTTGCTGCATCAATCCATCATCGGTCAGGAAGCGCTGAAGCAAATGGATATGGCCGGAGAATACCCAGACGTGGTCATTGGCTGCGTGGGAGGCGGATCCAACTTTTCCGGAATCGCTTTCCCCTTCCTGCGTGAAAACCTAATTAACGGCCAACGCACTCGCCTGTTGGCCGTGGAGCCCACTGCCACGCCTTCACTGACTAAGGGGATCTACGCCTACGATTATGGCGATACAGCCTGCATGGCTCCCATCGTAAAAATGCACACCCTGGGTCACTCCTTCATGCCGCCCGCCATCCACGCCGGTGGACTTCGCTACCACGGCATGGCACCCACTCTTTCGGCTCTGTACGATGCCGGTTATTTTGAAGCGGTGGCGGTTGGTCAGACCTCAGTGTTTGATGCGGCGGTTCAATTCACCCGCGCGGAGGGAATTCTGCCCGCGCCGGAATCTGCCCATGCCATCCGCGTTGCCATCGATGAAGCTCTGGAGGCTAAAAAGACAGGGGAAAAGAAAGTGATCCTCTTCAATCTTTCAGGTCATGGGCATTTTGATCTCACCTCCTATGCCCGTTACCATGCCGGCGAGCTGGAAGATTACGAATACCCGCTTGAAGCCATTGAGCATGTTCGCGAGCACATTCCGGAGATCAAGGAAAACGCTGCTTTGTAGTTAAACTGTAGAGAAAAAGCCGGGTTCAATACCCTGGAATATTGTATAATCATTCGGGCAGGTCATGGACTCTGGTTATCCAGGCAAAGCCATGACCTTGCTGCTTAAACCTGGCCAGCATAGAGGAGCATGAATGTCTCGATTTCACTACAAGTTCTCTTTCCTGGAAGACACCCCCAACCCGATCAATGGGGACCTGGTACTTGAAGAGCCGCTCGCCTATGACTGCAACGCACAGGAGAGCGGTTTTTATCGACCCGGGAGGATCACCCTCGAAAACCAGAGGTCACTGGAACTGATCCTGTATCACAACCAGGCCACCGCGAAATTCATCTACCTGCGTGAGGGTGCCACCAATGCCCACCTGATGCAGGTCATCGGTGTGCCATCGGAGACTTACCAGGAAAACGCGAGAATTTTCCTGCCGGGGCAGCTCTGCCTCGGATCAGAACGGAGTTCTTTGATCGACCAGGCCATGACCATGCTCTTCAAATCACCTGTGCTCGCGCCGCTCTATACGCAATACCAGCAGGAAAACCTGGCCATTTTCCCCATCGCCCGGGAAGGACTGAAATACCAGGTCGCAGATGCCATTTATAGAAACTCCGGTTTTTACTGCGACGAGATCGTGTTGGATGCTCATCACGTTTTTGATAGCTCTGTTCCCGTTTATAACCGCTCTGTTGAAGTGACCTTGTTCAAGGACAAAGACCTCGACCTTCATCAAAAAGAAAACATTAACGTGGCTTTCTTTGCGGATAGCATTGCGAGTGGATTGGTGATGAAAGAAGTGATCAGCCGCGTGCGAGAGCGCTTTGAACATTTGCAGCATGTGGAATTGATCACACCCCTGGCAACCGTCCGCGGACTTACCAGGTTGCTCCAGGCTACCATCCCGCCAGACTGCCAGGTGAGGGTGCATGTGTTTGAAACGCTGTTGAACGCCTTGCCGCCGGATTACTACTTCTCGTCTCACTTTGCTGATCCCGGCTTTCACATCCGTCCTGACCTTGAGAAAACTTATCGCGAATGGTGGGGCGAGGACAGCCAGGGAAACATCATCGCAGACACAGCCTGCGCCGGTTATGGCTGGAGTGAGGTGTTCTACTCCCCGCGCAAGCAAATCCAGATGATGAACAGTCAGCTCTTCATGCGCCATGAACTGACCATTGCTGATATTGTACAGAGAAATCTCGACCCGAAGTGAGTAGCCAAAACGCCCCGAGGGGCGTTTTTGTTATTAATTGATGGATTAAAGAGACGATTTTCGGCTATTATAAAATAGATGAGCGCACCGCGTTCCAATGTGTATCTTCCGGTAACAAACTCTTCAGGGACTATTCCCCTGGAGCGGTTCTATCCGCCAGATTCTCCCGGAGTGGCAAAATCGTGGCTGGAAACGAACCTTGCCAGGGGTGACCTTGTAATGGACCCATTCGGTGCCTCTCCCCAAATGGCGATCGAAACAGCAAAGGCTGGCTACCGCTTACTTGTGGCTTGCAACAACCCGGTGACTGAGTTTGAAATTCGAATGTTGGCCAGCTCTCCCAAAAGAGAGGAGCTTTTCTCCGCCCTCTCAGATTTAGCCGCGCAAAGAAAAGGCAGCGAAACTCTCGAAAGCAGCATTCGTTCACTCTATCTCACCCGCTGCGCCACTTGCGGGAGCCAGATCCAGGCATCCGCTTTCCTATGGCGCAGGGCAGAGCCTGTTCCCTATGCACGGACCTATACCTGTCCGCATTGCCTGGACACAGGCGAACACCCCGTTACCGATGAAGACGTGCTAAATATGCAAGCAGTCCAGCGTTCAGAACGGATGCACCGGGCGATGGCACTGGAAAAGATTTTGGGCAGAAGAACAGAAGGCCGTGAAAATGCCCAGGAAGCTCTGAATGTGTACCTGACGCGTCCGCTTTACGTCCTGTTCACGCTCATCAATAAAATGGAAGGCATGTCGCTCACCCCGCGACAGGGTGACCTGTTGAAAGCCCTCATTCTGCCAGTGCTGGATGCCGGGAATGCTTTGTGGGCTCACCCCGAATCCCGTGAACGTCCCCGGCAAATGACAATTCCGTCCACTTTCTGCGAGAAAAACCTGTGGCTGGAACTTGAAGGAGCTGTTGACCTCTGGCAAACAGAAACCGAACCTGTCCTGGTGACCACCTGGCCGGTGATGCCACCCGGCCCGGGCATCTGCCTCTACCCGGGGCGGATGCGCGAACTCGCCCAAAGCATGCCAAAAGACATGCAGCCAGCTGCCATGCTGTGCACATTTCCGCGCCCCAACCAGGCTTTCTGGACCCTTTGCTCCTTGTGGGCTTCCTGGCTGTTTGGCCGCGAACGATCGGAACGCTTTACCAGTGTGATGGAACGCCGCCGTTTTGATTGGACATGGCATACCTCTGCCCTCCACTCCGCACTTTCACCAGCCTCCCTGGCCTGCCCCAGGGCAACACCTGTCTTTGGTTTGTTGCCTGAACCTGTCCCCGGACTGGTCAACGCGGTCATTGAATCCACCTCTGTCAGCAATTACGAATTGCAGGGATACGCGATCAAGAATCCGCAGGAAGCGATCCAGGTGGAGTGGAAAACCGGCGCCAGCAACCGGGAGCTGAAACCGGTGAATATGCAGAAGATCGCCCGGGAAGGCATGCGCGAGGCGCTTCAGGAAATCGGTGAACCCACCGATCACATTGAGATCCACACGGCCGCCATGAGTCTGCTCTCGCAGCGGAATGCTTTCCCTCCCTCGATCCAACTTCTAACCGGCGATAAGGCGGCGGAAATTCAGACCATCCTCACCCAGCTCAAAACGGATGAAAGTTTTCTACGCCGGATGGATGCCACCTCGCAGGAACTTGATAGTGGGTTATGGTGGCTGGCTCAGCCTGAGGGTTGCCAGACTCCCCTTTCGGACAGGGTGGAACTGGAATTGCTTTCATGGCTGCAAAAGGACGAAAAGATCAACACCGCAGAGATCCAGCCGAGGCTCTACCAAAGATTTCCCGGCGTGTTGACGCCTTCTGATGCGTTGATCTTGCACTGCCTGGAATCCTACGCAGTCCAGGATGCGCAATCCCATTCCTGGAGAATCAAGGAATCCGATGCCTCCGGCGCACGCGAAAAGGAAATCCTGGAGCTGCAGGAATCGTTGATTGAGCTGGCTGTAAAAATGAAATTGATCTGTAATGATAATTCTCCGCTTAGGTGGTCGCTTCCCGGAGGACAGGTGCTTTACCGCATTTACCTGTCTGCCACTGCCGCGGTCGACCGGGATGCTTTCACCCAGGAGTCAGAAGAATACGAAACCATTTTTATCCTGCCGGGCAGCCGTTCAGGGTTGTTGAAATTTAAGATCGATCGGGATCCCTACCTGCGGGAATGTATCACCCCCAAGTGGCACTTCGTCAAATTCCGCACACTGAGAAGTATTCTCAGCCGACCGGATCAATCGCTTGAAACCTGGAATGCGTTGATCGATTCTGACCCGCTGAGCAGCGACGAAACCACACAGCTCACCATGTTTCACTAAACCTGAACTGAATCTGCTTAACGAACCTGTTTGAAATTAATTAGAATGAGGTTTTTCTCACAGGTGATAAAAGTATCCACCAGAACTGTTGCTGAGACCGGCAACTGGTTCGCATCAAACAATTGCAGACGCAACTCACCTGAGGTCTCCCTGGGCTGGCTGCCCAGGAAAAACTCGTACCCGCCTTCTCCATAAATAGCCTCTGCACCACCTGTGAGAGTGGTCATATCAATGTCTTCGTCTCCGTAAATACCCACAAGTTTCACGTAGTACCCGGTCACTGGCCTGCCCTGCAGGTCCACCACCCGTCCGGCTACACCCTGCCAGGCGCAACCGCTATCCGCGCGAAAAGTAGTGCTGGCAAATGCTACCGGACGTCCCTCGACAGCAAATGGATGCTGAGCATTTACATCGGGTGTGAACACCCGTTGCGTAGCCGTGGCTGTGGGCGTAAGGGTCGGTGTCAGGGTAAACGTGGCAGTGGCGCTGGCAATGATGGTCGGCTCAGGAGTGGAGGTTGACGGTGGGGAGATGGGAGTTGCTGATTGAGAAACAACCACCACTGTCACCTCTTGCGTCGGCGGTGGAAAGGGATTAATCGAATTGTGGGGGTTGATAAAGATCAGCAGGAAAAAACCGATCAAGGTAATAATGCCAAGTATAGCCAGGACGGTCATGAAGTTCCAGAAAAGGTTCCACCTTTTCTGGCGTTGGCGTTGTCTTTGACGTCTTGCCAGATCTTCCTGGTCTGCGAAGTTCATCAATGTACTCCCGGGAGCAGGCAACACTCCCCGGGGACTAAGGTACCAAAACCTCGATCGTACTTACCGCCCTTTTTTCCGTGAGCCACTGGTCCAGGGCTTTCTCCTGCAGCATACGCCTGGCTTCAACAGAAAGCGGATGATCGGGTTCTCTCTCCAACATTTGAACGATGTGGTACCCGATTTCGCTCTTGATCACAGCCGTGAACTCTCCGGGCTGAAGAGCAAACAATGCCTCTTCCACCACAGGCTGGGTGAGCGTACCCTGGGGAAACCAGCCCAGTTCCCCGCCAAGCACCGGGTCCTGTGCTTCAGCCAGCTGTGTAAACGCCGTTCCGCCCTGGAGTGCTGCGAGCGCCGCGTTGGCATCCGCTTCATCCTGGTAGATCAATTGACGCGCATGCACCTGGTCGGCAGTGAGCGGAACCGCATCGGTGATCTGATCCCGTTGCCAGGCAACGAGGACAGAACGTTTCAAGTAAGTGATAAAGGATTCTTCTGTAAACAGGTATTTCGCCTGCCATTCGGTCAGTTTATCAGCCCCGCCGATCTCGCTTACCAGCTTGTCGATGCGCGCTTGCAACTCTTCATCGCTCACCGAAAATCCTGCCTGTTGTGCTGCCTGGGCTAATAGTAATTCATCTGTCAGGTTGTCCAGCACCATTTGCCTTTGTTCTTCAGCTGTCATTTGCTTCCCGGTTTCTTCAACCGCCATCTGCAGCCTGGCGAGCTCGGCTTCATACTCGGTGATGAGAATCCCTTCTCCGTTCACGCGCAACGCCAGGGGCAGCTGGGTGGGGGTGGGGCTGGCTTCAGCCGTGGGAGTCACCGGCGGCTGGGTAGGTGCCGGGGTCGCCGTTGGCTTGCTGCAGGCTGAAAGCACAAACAGGGAAATGACCAGTGAATAAAGCAGGTTTCTTTTCATCGCGTAGATTATAACCGATACCACTATCAAAAACTGGCAGACCTTGTGGTCTGCCAGTTGTGTTGCCTGTTTATGCCTGTAAATCCTAGTAATCCATCGGGGGACCGGCAGGAGCCGGGGGGTTCTTGTCAGGAAGGTCGGTGATGAGGGCTTCGGTGGTGAGGATCATCGCGGCGATTGAAGCTGCATTCTCGAGGGCACCACGGGTTACCTTGGCAGGATCGCCCAGGCCGCCCTTGATCATGTCGATATAATCATCGCGGATCACGTCGTAACCAATGTTCAGGTTCTTTTTGGCTTTCTGCTCAGCGCGGACCTTGTCGAGGATGACAGCACCATCTTTGCCGGCATTTTCGACGATCTTTTTCATGGGCATTTCAAGGGATTTGCGCACGATCTTGACGCCGATCTGCTCATCTTCGCTATCCATCTTGAGGTCGTCCAGCACACCCATGGCGTTGATCAGGGCTACTCCACCGCCAGGAACGATTCCTTCTTCCACAGCCGCGCGGGTTGCAGAAAGGGCGTCTTCCACACGATGCTTCTTTTCTTTCAGCTCGGTCTCGGTTGCAGCACCAACTCGGATGATGGCGACGCCACCGGAGAGCTTGGCCAGGCGTTCCTGCAGTTTCTCGCGGTCATAATCGCTGGTGGTCTTATCGATTTCGACCCGGATCTGCTCGATGCGGCCTTTGATCTGGGCTTCTTCACCCTTGCCACCGATGATGGTGGTGTTGTCTTTGTCAGCAACCACCTTCTCGCAGCGTCCGAGGTCGGAGATGACCACGGTCTCGAGCTTGCGGCCAGTCTCTTCGGAGATAACCTGGGCACCGGTGAGGATGGCGATATCCTGGAGCATAGCCTTGCGGCGGTCGCCAAAGCCGGGGGCCTTGATGGCCAGCACGTTCAACATGCCACGCAGTTTGTTCAACACCAGGGTTGCCAGTGCTTCGCTGTCAATGTCCTCAGCGATGAGGACGAGGTCGCGTTTGCCAGTCTGCACAAGTTTCTCAAGAATGGGAACGATGTCCTGGGCAGCGGAGATCTTCTTGTCGTAGATCAGGATGTAAGGTTCAGGAATGACAGATTCCATGTGTTCGGAATCGGTGATGAAATACGGGGAGATGTAACCGCGATCGAACTGCATACCCTCAACGTATTCCTTTTCAAATTCCAGACCCTTGGATTCTTCAACGGTAATGACGCCGTCTTTGCCAACTTTATCCATCACGTCAGCGATAAGCTCGCCAATTGAGGCGTCCTGTGCGGAGGTGGTGGCAACAGCGGCGATGTCTTCGCGGGTTGAAATGGGGAGTGCGTGGTTCTTGATCTCTTCGGAAACGCGTTTGGCTGCAGTTTCAATTCCGCGTTTGACCAGCATGGGGTTACCGCCAGCGGCGAGGGTTTTGAGTCCTTCGTTGACGATGGAATGGGCAAGAAGGGTTGATGTGGTGGTGCCATCTCCAGCGATGTCATTGGTCTTGGTTGCGGCTTCTTTGATCAGCTGGGCGCCCATATTCTCAAACGGGTCTTCCAGTTCGATCTCTTTGGCAACGGTGACACCATCGTGCGTGATGGTGGGTGCGCCAAATTTGCGGTCAATGGCCACGTTGCGTCCTTTGGGACCCAGGGTGGTGACCACTGCGGTTGCGACAATATCAATGCCGTTCTTCAGTTTCTTGCGTGCTTCTTCAGCGAAAACAAGTTGTTTAGCTGCCATAAGTAAAATCTCCTAAATGTGATTTATATTACTGAGTTACGATCGCGAGCAGATCACTCTCGCGCAGGATCAACAGTTTCTTGCCGTCAATTTTGATCTCAGTGCCGCCGTACTTGGCGAACAACACAACATCACCCACTGCTACATCCATGGCGATGTGATCTCCGTCCTCATCGCGGTCACCAGGACCAACGGAAAGAACTGTTCCTTTTTGGGGTTTTTCTTTGGCAGTTTCGGGCAAAACAATACCACCAGCGGTAATTTCATTTTCTTCCACTGGTTCCACAACTACGCGGCTGCCTAAGGGTTTCAATTTCATTGTCATAAATACCTCCAGGTTAGGATATACAGGATTTTGATTTTAGCACTCACTACTACCGAGTGCTAATTCTTTTTGAATAATAACCTCCTTTAGAACCTAAGTCAAGAGGATTATATGAACTCTAATAAATTTCTGATATTTTTGGGGATTAGTTGTAACCGTAGTAGCTGCAGATGGCCACGCCTTCTTTGACGATGCTCATGATGGTGTCATCGCCTCCGAACCCGGCAGTGATTTCATCAAAAACCTGCATGGCTTCTGTGCAATAGCCATTGTTGGGTTGATGCAAACCCGCCAAAACTGAACCGTAGATGTAGTAGTAGATCACTGTATTGGTGGTTAGCGGTAATCCGCTGATCACAAGTTCAGGAGTAACGTCTTCCGGCTCACATTCCGCCCCGCCGTTCCGCACCAGGCAGGATTCCGCTGCATTACAGCCGCGGACGGAACACCGCAATGGAAGTATGGAACCCTCGTAGTTGCGGGATTTGTAGTAGACAACCCCCAGCTGACCGTACACGGTGGGATCATCGGGCCTGAACTGGATGGCGCGCAGCACGTTCCGCGCCGCAGCGAAGAATTCACCCATCTGCACGTAGGTGTTGGCAATGGAGATGAGGGGAATGGGATCGTTCACGCCCAGCTGGTCGTTGATGGCAACTGCCTTGGCAAAAGACTCCAAAGCCAGCTCAAAGTAATACTTTTGCTCCATTGATTCAGCGTTTGCCAGGTTAGCCAGCTTGCGGTAATTGGCTCCCAGGGAGATGTACAAAAAATTCAAGTTGGGCGTGATCTCGATTGCCTTGTTGTACTCCACGATTGCCTGGTCATAGTTTGACAGGGATTCCTGCACATACCCATTCACGCGATGCACGTCCATCAGACTACCATCCAACTCCAACGCCTGGGTGATGTAGGTTGCTGCCTGGGTCCATTTCTGCTGATCGATCAGCAGCTCCGCGTAATAAGCCGACGCCAGCGCATTTTTATTGTCATATTGCAGTGCTTCAACCGCTGCCTGCTCGCCCTTGATCAGGTATTCCTGCCAGTTCTCTCCCGCGATGCTGGAAACCCCGTACCAATCCAGGGCAAACGCCTTAACCGCGTAAAGCATGCTATCCTGTGGAAAATCCTTCAACCCTTCCTCAACCGTAGCCAGCGCTTCGTCGAGACGTTTTCTCTTGTCCGCGTCCACGGTGATCTGTGAGGTGGAGTAAACCTGGATGCGGGCAAGTTCAGCCCGGAGCACAGGGTCAAAAGGGCTGATATTCACCGCGCTCTGATAAGCCTCGATAGCTTTCTCAAGATCGCCGGCTTTGAAGTGCGTCTCCCCTTCCTGGGCGTAGGAGTTAAACGTTCGTGTTGGTGTGGGTGTGGTGATTGCCACAGGTTTGATCTGCCCCTGGTTCAAGGCGCGAATCACGAACAAACCTGCCATGATCATGATGAGCAGCAGGAACACACGCAACGGAATGGACCGGTTCTGGTTTTTGCTGAATAAATTGCGCTTGCCGTTTAAATCCATCATGGGAGGATCATCAATTGTGTTATGGAGTCGCTTCCACTGTGGGCGTGGGGGGTATGGCAGTGGACGCACCTCCCTGCTTGACAAGCAGCTCGCAAATATTCAGGGTTTCCTGTGCGTTGTACACCGAAACCTCGTCGTTGCGCAGCCCATTTTGGATGGCCTGTGCGATCTGTATGGCTTCCCCGCATTGTTCGCTGCGGGCGAGCGCCAGGGCGTAAGTATAGTAGAACTGGGCGATCTTTCCGTAATCCATGGATAACCCGGGGACAGTGGCACCTTCTTCAGACACACCACCTCGCACAGCCACGCGCAGCATATCCACAGCGTCCAGGTATTGTTTGCTTTTCCAGTAAACCAGCCCGAGATTCCCGTATAAATAAGGATCCACCGGGTTGTCCACCAGGGCCGCTTGCGCGTATTGCGCTGCCTTGGCGTAATCACCATTGAGCAGGTAGGTCCTGGCAATAAGGGATTCCGGGTTGGAATCCTTTGGATTGAGCGCGTTGGCCTTTCCAAACTCCGTAATGGCTTTGTCATACTCCTGAATATTGAAATAATTCCGCCCTAATGCCAGGTGCAAATCGGGAATGTTAGGGTTGATGGCCACAGCGGACTCAAATTCGGTCACCGCCTCTTCAAAATTCGCCGTGTACTCCAGGATAAAACCCCTTCCGCGGTGGGTTTCCAAAGCATCTGGTGCCAGGGAAATGGCGGTCTTGGAGGCAGCAATGGCTTTGTCCAAGGTGGTCAGATCTCCCTGTCCAGCTTGCAGGATATAGTAATAGACCTCGGCAAGGTAAGCGTACGCCCTGGCATTTTGGTTATCAATATTGATTGCATCTTGCAGCGAGCCTTCGGCCAGAATGTAATCTCCTGCAAGTCCAATCGCCAACCCGCGCAGAGCCAGTGCTTCATCATTGTTGGGGTTGAGAAGCAGCGCGTTTTCAGCATCTGTAACGGCTTCTGCGTAATTGCCGGTGTACACGTTCAACCGCGCCAGTGATAGGTGGTTGTCCGGGTTGCGCGGATCTACCGTGACCGCTTCTTTGTATGCAGAAATTGCCAACTGATACTTGCCCTCCAGTTCCAGTGCTTTGGCATCAGTGACATAAGATTCAGCAGGCCGGGTGGGAGTAGGGGTTGCCTGGAATAAAACAGGGATCGAAGGCACGATCATTCGGTCAAAATAAACCAGTGCCGCGATAATCACCAGCAGCAGGATAACCCTGAACGGGTTAGCTCTACGCGTTTTTTTCTGCATGCTCCAATTGCTTTTCCTGATATACATATAAAACATCTTACCAAGTGACACTTGCAGCGTCAAGATAACCAAATGGCACCAAAGTTGGCGAACGGGGTAGAAGAGGTTGTAAAACCAGAGGAATTCTGCTTGCCTTGTACACGTGTTTTCGATAGAATGATGTCATGTATTTCGACGTGTTCACATTATTCCCCGGGGTCATTCAACCTTACCTCGACTCCAGCATCCTGCAGCGGGCTCGGGAAACCAACCTGATCCGGGTGGAGTTGCACAACATCCGCGACTGGACGACCGACCGGCATCACGTGACCGACGATGCTCCTTATGGCGGCGGTGGCGGCATGGTCATGAAAGCCCCGCCGATCTTTGACGCGGTTGAATCCATTCTCGGTTTGCCTCCCTCTTGCCCGCTCATCTACCTCTCCCCCCAGGGTCGACCATTCACCACGGCGGTTGCCCGCGAACTGGCCTTACTGCCACGTGTTGCCCTGCTCTGCGGCAGGTACGAAGGTGTGGATGAACGGGTGATCGAACACCTGGTAACCGACCAGATCTCGATCGGAGATTACGTCGTCACCGGCGGCGAGCTGCCGGCTATGATCCTTATCGACGCTGTCACGCGCTTCATCCCCGGCGCACTGGGCGACCCCAACGGGGCTTATGACGATTCGTTCGGCAACGGATTGCTGGAGTACCCCCACTATACACGTCCCGAGGAATACCGTGGCTGGAAAGTGCCTGAAGAATTGTTATCGGGTAACCACGCGCTCATTGCCCGCTGGCGCAGAGAACAATCACTGCGCAAAACACTTCGCAACCGGCCGGACCTTTATTCAAAAGTCGAATTGAGCAAGGAAGACGAGAAGCTCATCAAGAAAATCAATGAAGACGGAGAGTGACAATGAAAAAGTTCAATTACGGCAAGATCTTTTTACTTGGTTTCGGATTTTTTGGGGTAAGCGTGATCTGGACGGTGTACAACGCCTTTGTTCCGCTTTTCCTGGCCAACAAGTTCGGCCTCGCCCCAGCGTTGATCGGGTTCTTTATGACCCTGGATAATATTGCCGCGTTATTCATTCAACCACCGGTTGGCGCATGGTCTGACCGGCTGCGCACAAAAATTGGCAGACGCATGCCCTTCATCCTCATTGGCGCGCCCGTAGGCGCTCTCGCCTTCGGGCTCATCCCCCTGGCAGCGGTGCTGCCCCTGTTTGTGGCTTGCACCAGCACGCTTCTGCTCAGCATGGCCTTCTGGCGCACCCCCGTAGTAGCCTTAATGCCCGATATCACCCCCTCCAGGTTCCGCTCTCAGGCAAACGGCATCATCAACCTGATGGGCGGGTTGGGAACCATCATCGCCTCGCTGGTGGGCAGCACACTCTACGAGATCAATGTGAACTTCCCCTTCTGGATGGGATCTGCCCTGGTTGTAGTGGCAGCTTTGCTTGTTTTCATCTTCATAAAAGAGCCAAAACAATTCGAAGAAACCGTAAAACAACCGAACATGTTCCAGAGCCTCAAGGAATTGTTTAAATCCAAAGAAAAGAGCGGTCTGCGCATCCTTCTGGCGATCTTCTTCTGGTTTCTTGCCTATCAGGGTATTGAGAGTTTTCTGACTTTATATGCCACAAAATACCTCCTGATCCCAGAGGGAGATGCGGGACGGATGACCGGACATATGGGCATCTTTTTCGTCCTTTTTGCGATTGTCGCGGGGATCCTTGGCAGCCGCATTGGCCGGCGGAAGACAATTTCCATTGGTATTGTTGCCATGGCGCTGTTGGTGCTGATGATCGCAGTATTACCTGCGAGTTTTCTCACCATTGAACTGACCAAGCTGCCCGCTTTGGGGATGATCCGCGTGGTCAACCTCTTCCTCATGGCAGCCGGCATTGCCTGGTCTTTCATTAACATCAACTCATTGCCCATGGTCGTGGATCTGACGGTTGCCGAGAGAATCGGCACTTTTACCGGTCTTTACTACCTCTTCTCCACCCTGTCTGCCATTGTTGGTCCCAATCTGAATGGCTGGATTGTGCAGCTGAGTGGTAATAATTACGGCACCATCATGTTCATTGGTCCGCTGTTCCTGGTGATCGCGCTGATCCTGATGTTGGGGGTTAAGCGCGGCGAAGCCACCAATGAGGATAACATCCTGAAAGGATAACATCCTGAAAGGATAACATCCTGAAAGGATAACATCCTGAAAGGAT
>CAYVTF010000016.1:0-50816 GCA_964454565.1 uncultured Anaerolinea sp.
TTCCCCTATTATATTAAATTTTTCGAGGCCGCCCCTATACTTTTGGGACAGCCTCGTTTACTTTTGAAATAGCTTTCTGCGTTTCCAGGTAATCAGCGGTGCGGCGAGTTTTCGCAGGTAGTACTTGCCCACGATCGGTGCCAGGTAACTGCCTCCATCGCGGTAATGCACCCGCAGCATTTCAGGCCAGCAACGGTCATCAGCATCCACTGACTTTGCTCCAGCGTGAAGCCGGAAGTTCGCCCAAACCTTTCCGGGCAGGTACTGCAACGTGGTCACAGTCGCCAGCCGTACCCACAGGTCGTAATCCATGGCAAAGAAAAACTCAGGGTCAAGCGGCCCGACTTTTTTCCAATGCTCAGCCTTGAAGAACGAGGCAGGTTGTGGAATGTGAACGTATCCCCGGCGAAGCTTTTTCAGGTCGGTTTGCGCGGCAGGGAACCTGCCGATCATGCGATCCGATTCATCTATGAAATCCAGGTCGCCATAGACCATACCGACACCGGGGTGTTCCGCCAGGTGCTGCACTGCCTCGCTCACAGCGCCAGGTTTGTAAGTGTCGTCCGAATTGATCCAGGCCAGCACTTCGCCGTGCGCGGCAGCGAAACCCTTGTTGATCGCGTCTGTCTGACCTTTATCCGGTTCAGATACCCACCAGGTAAAACGGTCGGCGTATTTCTGGATGATCTCCACGCTTCCGTCCGTTGACCCGCCGTCAACGAGGATGTATTCGATGTTCGGATAATCCTGTTCGAGTACTGACTGGATGGTTTGTTCCAGGAATTGGGCCTGGTTGTAGGACGGGGTGACAATGGAGACGAGCGGTTTGTCTTTCAACAGGTATCCTATTTCAAGGGATTGTTCAAGTCAAACAGGAGATATCCATCACCCTCAGTATAAGGGTAGTGGGCATACAGGTACTGTGAAAGACCCTTCTGTGACTTAAAGTCACCCATTAGCGTCACCAGGAAGTAATCCATGCCCTCGGTGCGCATCTTGAACAACTCGTCCAATTCCGGATCGGTGGAGCCGATCAGTTCCTTCACCGTCAGATCTCCGGTGGTGGGCCAGATCTGTGCGCCGAGGTAACCCCAGTAGACCAGGCGGTAACCGTAGTCGTGGGTCAGGGCGATCACCCTGGATTTTGTGCCAATAGTGTTGCTAATCTCCTGCCAGTAGGCAGCCTCCTGGCGGTACTCGGACCCAACCAGTTCACCGCGGATGCGCTGCACGGAGAGGGCGAGGGCAAATACCAGCACCAGCACCACCAGCACTTTTGGCAGCCAGCCTTTGCTGATTTCCTCGAGTTTCTCGAAGAGCACGGCGAAGATGATGCCAAACCCGATGGCGACGATGGGGATCAACGGCAGGTGATAGTAATTATGTGTGTAGATGTGGTAGGCAAAGGTGAAGCCATAAAGAACATAACCCAGCCACATACAGAAGTAAAATACCCTAAAAAGTTTTTCGCGGATGAAGAATGCTCCCAGCAAGGCCAGCACAAGCGGGAAGGTCCCCGCCACTGTTCTGCCGAGTAGCAGCCAGCTGAGGTACCACTTGGGGTCGGTGAACAGGTTGGGGAACCAGCGCGCCCCGAAAATTGCCCCTGCGTTTCCTCCCACAGTGGCGCTGATCAGGTTGAAGGTAATGGCAGGCACCAGGGAGAGCACGGCCATAAGGTAAATGTGCCAGCTCTTGAACGCGCGTTTGATGCCGAAATGAAGCACCAGGCCAAGCATGGTGAACCCGACGAAGAAGACGGATGGGGCTTTTACCAGGAAGGCAATGCCAGTGAAAAGTCCGGCAAGAATGGCGTTCTTGAGGTTGTCCTGATAAGCCCAGTTGACCTGGAAGTAAAGTGCCCAAAGGATGAGCATCACCATCAAGGGGTCCGGCTGGAAGGCTCGGCTGGCCACCGCTCCAAATGGATTGAAGAGGTACAAAGCCAGCGCTGCGAAGGCTCCGTTGAGCGGCATGAGCTTTTTGCTTAGTAAAAAGAGCGGAATGCCACCAATGACCCAGAAAAAAATGGAATAGAGCCGCGGAACAAGGATGTTCTCTTCCCCGATCAGGCGATAAGTGAAGGCTGCCAGTTTTTCCACGATGGGCGGTTCTATCACCGGTTCGGCCTTGCCCATGTTGATGCCGAAGCGACGGATGTTCGCGGGTACGCCCAGGTCTTCCGCGCTTTCCATTTGATAATAGTACCCCCTGGCCATGATCAGCGAGTGGAGCTGACGTGTCGCGGCAAAATCAAGCGGCAGGTCGGTCAGGTCGATCAAGCGCACGCCCAATCCGCCCAGCAGGAAAAGGATGAGCAGGAGGATCACAACTGGTTTGCTGGGCTTGAGGAACAAAGCCGTGCCCGCGGGTTTTCCTTCGTTCATTCAACACCTCGGTTATTAATTTTCATGATACCTGGCTTTTCGTCGATCAAGATAGGCTTCTTTCCAGCGTTCGAGTCCAAGTGGAGCGAACAGGGCGTACACCATGCGGTACCACTCCGGCAGCACCGTCTTCGGATCCAGGCAAAGGCTGCGCCAATAGGAACGGAATGAGGCACGGTATTGCTTGGCGTCCAGCAGGTAAAAAGCGTTCAGCCGTTCTGCCCCTGCCTCAATCTTTTTGAGGTTATTTGCCAGGAAGGGCGCAAAGGCGGGTTCGTTCTTCATCCACTCTACGATTCTGAAGGCTTCGCGGCCGAATTCAGCCGCCATGGCGACGTTTTTACTACCCGCGTGTACGTGTTCTCCAGCCCACAGGCTGGGCTGGTAACGAATTTTACCTTGCAGCGCCACGCGCAGCCACAGATGATGATCCAGCAGGTAGTGATACTCCGGGTCCAGGTAGCCGGCTTTTTCCAGCGCGCTGCGCCGCATGAAAACCGTTGGCTGCCCGATGATGCGAAAAGCCATCAGGTCTCTGATTTCCCAATTCTTGTAGGTGAGCAGGTTGATGACATTTCCAGTCTCATCAGCCACCTGCATGTTGCCGTACAACAATGCCAGTTGCGCATCCTTGCGCAGGAATTCCACCGCCTGGCTCACAGCACCCGGCAGGTAGTAATCATCCGAGTTGATCCAGGCTACGAACTCGCCTTTTGCGCGTTTAAGCCCCTTATTGATGCCATCCGCCTGTCCGTTGTCTTTTTCCGATACCCACCAGGTCAACCGGTCGGCATACCGCTGGATGATTTCCACGCTGCCATCCGTTGACCCGCCATCCACCACCAGGTATTCGATGTTGGGATAATCCTGCTCCAGCACCGAGCGCAGCGTTTTTTCCAGAAATTGCGCCTGGTTGTACGAAGGGGTAACGATCGAAACGAGAGGGGTAGATTCCATCAGAACAGGCTGTTAAAGTCCACTTTCGGGAATATCGTAAGCTTACCGCCAACCGTGGCGTCCAGGATCTCGCGATCGGCATGCTCATAAGCCCTTCTTGCCATGGCATAACCAATCTCCGATGTTTCCAGGTCCGGAAGTTGCCAGCGGAAGCCTTTGCCAAAGTAGGCGGGGTTGAAATGGTTCGGGTCATCACCGGTGGATACGACGGTGGTGTTGGGGGTGCCCTTGGTGGCGAAGTTGTGGTCCACGCCGATGAGCACCACCTGCTGGAAGCCCATAAAGTATGCCAGCTGCATGGCTACAAAGGTTACCGTAGCCCCTTCCCATAGCCTGCCGGTCGCGTCACCGCTGAAACGGGGGAGGATGTAGGATGTGTACAGATAATGCAGATTGGCTGCAGGCTGGATAAATTTTCGCCCGCGCCAGGAGACAAAAGTGGGAATGGGCAGGTTCCGCAGGTCCCGGGCACATTGCTCGATCACGAGGTCATTCACTGTCAGCAGGATCGATGTGGTGAACCCCAACTCTTCAAACGCCATGTAGAACCGGTTCATGCCGATGGTAAAAACATCTTTTAGTTTGCCCAAATCAGTGTTCTTCAGGCTGGGGCCATTCCCGATAATGACACACCTCTCCCCCTTGTGCGAGTTGCGTAAAAGGTTGAGCTTGCGGATGGATTCAGACCGCCAGGGATGGAAGGTGGCGTTCGGCCACTCCGCGGCTGTGATCAGCGAGTCACGCACATTGCGGTAGGTATTTAGCAACGGTTCCGGGAGCGCTTTTTTCAGGCTATCACGCATCAGCTTACTCCGTGCTCAACCTGGCCGTTGCGCCGCCGTCCACCACCAGGGCCTGCCCTGTCATGAATGAGGAGGAGTCCCTATCTGCCAGGAAGTACACCGCGCGTGCGATCTCGTCCGGCTGTCCAATGCGGCCGTTGACGGTCTTGCGGGCGAGGTTGTCGAGTCGGTCGGTCATGCTGGAACCACTGTGCTGACCGCGGTTGAGCCCGTCGCGCAGCATGGGTGTGTCCACAGCCCCGGGCAGCACGGCGTTCACGCGAATGTTGTCAGGAGCGAACTCGATGGCCATGGCGCGCGTGAGGGCCAGGATGCCCCCCTTGCTGGCTGCGTAGGCAGAAATGTTCGTGGAAGTTTGGATGGCATGCACAGAGGACATGTTCACGATAGCGCCCTGGCCGGCTTTAACCAGCAGCGGATGGGCGTAACGGGTGATGAGGAAGGTCGGCCTCAGGTTGGTGGCGATCACCAGGTCCCATTCCTCCACCGTGGTTTCCACCAGCGGCTTGGAAACTTGCAGCGCTGCGTTATTCACCACAGCATGCAACACCGACGTTCGAGCTTTCACCCTGGTAAAGAGGTTTTCGTACTCTTCGGGTTTGGAGATGTCTGCTCTGATGAATTCGCCATTGGCGGGGAATCCCTCGCCAAATTCCTTTAGGTCGATGCCGAACACAAACCAACCCTTTTGCGCAAAGAGCGACACGCAGGCGCGCCCAATCCCCCCGGCGCTGCCGGTGATCAGGACGTATTTTTTCATTTCACCCATAATTTCTCCCTGTCAGGCTGATTGCTGCAGCTTGTGGAGGTCCGAAGGGTCGATGTCCAGCCCAAGCAGCAGGTTGCGGATGGTATTCCAATGCACGTTTTCCCAGGCAGCCGGGCTTGAGTTTGAATTATGCGGCGCCATCAGCACGTTGTCCATTTTCAACAACGGTGATTGTGCCGGGATGGGTTCCTGCTCAAACACGTCCAGGGCAGCCCCTGCAATGCGCTTTTCGAGCAGCGCTTCCACCAGCGCGGGTTCGTCCACCACCGGTCCGCGGGCAGTGTTGATGAGCACGGCTTCAGGTTTTACCAGGCTGAGGATGTTCTTATTGATCAGGTGAAACGAGGTGGGGTTGAGGTCGCAGTTCACGCTGATAAAATCAGCCGTTTTAACCAGTTCTTCCAGTGTCACCATGCGAGTGTTGTTCTCAAGTAAAAAGTCGCGCGGGATGGGGATAATGTCGTTTCCCAGCAGCGTCATGCCAAACCCGCGTGCCCGGCGCAACACTGCCTTGCCCACGTTGCCCACGCCAATCACACCGAGTGTGCATTCGGAGAGCGATCGTCCCGGGATCTTCTTCCACTCGCCGGATTTGATGGCGTGGTCCATCCAGGGCAGACGACGGGCAAAGGAGAGTATGTACCCCATTACCGAATCAGCCACAGGCAATGTGAAGGCGTTGGGAGTGTTCCTCAACTGGATGCCGAGCTCACCACAAGCGGCGCGGTCTATGGAATCAGTTCCGGTTCCCCATTTGGAGATCACCTTCAGCCGCGGGGCACAGGCCTGCAATACCTGCCGGGTGTAGCGGTCATCACCGCAAATCGCCCCGTCGAATTTTCCGGCGTAGTTCAGCAGTTCGTCTGCCTCCAGTCGTTCATTTACTTCCGGACTGATGACCTCGATACCGTAATAGGTCAGAACAGGCAGGAAGCGTTCGAGAAAAGGGAGCATATAGGGTGCGGTCAATAAAACAACTGGCATAATCGTCCTATCTATTCTTGCTAAAGGTTGGCTTTATTATAATCTTCATACCTTCGATACCGACGGCGGGTTCTTCCGCCGTTAGCGCAGGAACTTGAACAAGGTGAACTTTTCCAGGCTGCGGATGGCGCCGATCTCCACCAGGCGGTTCTTGAAAATGGCATCGTACGGTTGTGTCTCCTGCAGGATGTAGGGTTTGCCATACACATAATCCAATTTCATCTTTTCCAGGAATTGGGTGGCAGTGCCGTTCTTCAAGGCTTTAAAGTACTCAGTGCTGTTGATCAAGCCATCCAGGTTCACAATGGTGCGATTTTCAATGAAATACGCGGTGTTTCCCCCGCCGGTCATGCCGATCAGCGAGTTCTCATTGGTGTGCTCCTCCAACTTACGCACCCCGTCCAGATAAGCGGCTGCATTTTCCGGGGCAACCTTGGCGGGCATCACCCGGAACAAGTAGAAGCTGTGCAGTAATAATAAGGAAACAACGAAGAGGAAAGTGAGCAACTGGTTGACCAGTTCAGTCCTGGTCCACTGCCGGAATTTCTCGAACAAGTGCGAGCTGAGTACCGAACCCAACAGAACCAGCACCAGCATTTCAGCCACCCAGTACCATCCGCGCGTGTGCACGTATCCCCTGCCGGTGTAGTACGTGATCTGCAGGAAGCAGCCCAAAATCAGGGCGGGAATCATCAGGTTGAATGATTTCCGGGCAAGGTAACCGTTCTTCCGCGAAAGGAGGAAAACCAGCAGGAAGAAAATTCCCGAGCACATCACCAGGAATAACAGCGTTGGCATCTGGTGCGAATCCGGTCCAAACAGGTCGCGCAGGAAAATTGCCGCGTCGCTGACAAGCGAAGTGAGCAGCGACCAGGGTCCGTATCCGCTGTTCGGACTGAAACCGATCACTTCCACCAGGCTGGCGTTGTGGGTGTACACCGTTCTTGTCAGCGCTCCCCACCATAATTTGATCTGACCACTGACAGGCGACAAGGTTCCAAACATGAGCCTGTTGAAAAGCATGTAGATGCCGATCAAAAGGGCGATGGGAATTGAGTACGCGATCCCTTCCATGAAAACGCCTTTGAACCTGGTTTTCAGCCAGATTTGCAGTTCGTTCAAGGGCGTTCGCTGCTCATCGGAACGCGGATGCAGGAAATAATGCACCAGGGCAATCAACAGGGTGGATAGAGCCACGTCCAGTAGAATTACAGAACGGGCAATGAGGAAATTAAACCCGATACGTTGCAGGAGTATCAGGATGCCGTATTCAAGTATGAAGAATATAAAGCCGCAAATAGCAAAACGCACCAATCCCAGGTAGACCGGAAGTTTTGCCCTGGGTGTGTAAAAGCCGGCAAAATACAGGATGATGGGTTTGATCACTAACCCGACTGCCAGCATGGGGTAAATGGAAAAGTTGTTGATCGAGCTGGCATTACCAAAGCGTATCACCCATGCCCCGGCTGCAGCCACCAGTATGGCAGCCAGGTCAAAAACCAAAAGGCGGTTGATCCTGCGGACGCGCAGGATCAGAAAAATCCCCACTGCGAAAACAACAAACAGGTTATCCAGCCGGCTGAGGATGGCCAGGGCTCCCAGCAGCCCTGCCAGGAGCAGGTATCTTCGCCTTTGGTTGTTATCCGGGTTTGCTTTAAGCAGCTTTGCGGATTGAGAGAGGAAAAGCGCCAGGAACAGAGCGCTGATGGCAGCCTCCATGCCATGCATGGCGGTGGTGTTAAAAATGGAAGGCAGCAGCATCCAGGTGGAAGCGCCAACAATGGCTGCTGCCGGGTGCAGTTCTTTGCGCAGCAGGCGGAAGAGCACTACGCCGGTCAGCCCGTTCAAAATCCCGCTGACCAGCACGAGTACACGCAAGGGTAGCAGCAGGTTAAACCTGGAGAGCCAAAAGACCCCAAGGCAAACCACCATCCACAACGGGTGAAAGCCATTGGTCAGGTTGATCTGGTCGAAAGTGAACCCGTATCCATTCAGAGCGTTGCGGGCGACCTGGTAATAGTAAAAGGCGTCATCGATGCTGTACCAGTTCATCATGCTGTTGGCAGGTGTGAGGGAAACGTAAACGCTTCCGCCAAAACCCAGCAGGAAGAGCCCGATCTGGCCCAGCAGGTCGCGATGCCGCAATAACCTCATCAGGTCCTTTTTCTGGACGCCAGGGCGAGTTCAACCAGCCGGAAATCGCTTTCCTCATCAATATCCCAGGACTCCTCGGGGTCAGTTTCAAAGAGGATAGGGTGCTGGCCGATGCGGGTGCGGTTTTTGCGCAGTGTTTCTGGCGGGAAAATGTAGATGCAGGAGTTCTCTTCGTAGATTGGCGGCAAATCCTGCGTTTGCAGGAGGATTTTTGGGTCATGATTGATGGCCTTCCCGTCGTGGTCGTACAAACGGGATTGAATGCGGGTGACCGAAAAGAGGGAATCTTTCTCCGGGAGGGATCGTATCAGGGTTTGGATGGCTCGGGAAATTGTTTCAGCCCGCAGCAGGGGGTTGGTGGAGTGGGTTTGCAGGTAAAAATCTGCAGGAAACACCGAGGTGTCGTAAAGAAGGATCTCGTTCATCGAGATGTTGTCTGCCCTCAGGTTTTCAGGCCGGTTGAGTACGATGACATCCGGGAAGTCACGCCCTAAACCGCTGATGATTTCCGGGCTGTCGGTATCCACCACGATGTTGGTGATCTCAGGAACTTGCTGCAGCGTGGTGATGATGTGCTGGTAGAGCGGCTTACCTTGCAGCAGGCGGTAGTTCTTGCCCGGCACACGCTGCGAGTGGTGGCGCATGGGCACCAGGGCGCAGATGACTGGTGGGATGAATAAGGTTGAGGTTTTCATGAGAAAGTCCGCTATAAATTTATTCTATTACTATCCGCCAGTGATGACGGACATCAGGTGGATGGTAGAGCCGTTTTCAAGCGGCTGGTCAAGCAGCATCACCGCGTTTTCGAGGTTGCCATTGATGACGAACATGTTGGAACTGAGGAAGTTCTCTCCATCCGGGGCGATGAGGATACCCACAAGCTCAGGGTGATCATTTCCCAGTTTTCGCACGAGGTCGCGATAGGTGGCACCCTGCGGCATCTGGAATAGGATGGACTTCTGTCCAACGATGGATTCTGTTAAACCTGAAAACTCGACCGTAAAGGTGATCATATTATCCTGATGTTATTAAATTTGAACACTTACTTATTATACTGAATTGGTTTCACGTTGCGGCCTTCAGACTTTGGGCTCTTATCTTCAGGGACGCGCGGATAGTAAAAAGCCTTTTTCAACTGCCAGGTGAGCGGACCGGACTGGTGGTAACCATGGAACGTTCCATAGAACTGCCGCCAGCGGAATCCAATGATCTTCCACCAATGTTTCCACAGCACGTGCTGAGCGCGGGCGATTTCGAAATCCCGGCTCACGTTGCGCGCGAACAGTCGCACCAGGTCGCGTTCGCTGAAGTACTCCTGCGGGTAAATGCGTTTGAAGGCCATGCCTTCGCGTTTGTAGCGGTTGTAGATTCCCTGCAGTGATTGGTTGTGCACGTGGATCACTACCGCTTCGGCGCGGTAGGAGATACTGTACCCCGCTTCCATCGCCCATTTACCCCATTCCAGGTCTTCCAGCGCCGGCAAGGTCTCATCGTAGGGATGCAGCTCCCATAACGACCTGCGGATGGCGGCGTTGGCATTGTTACAAAACGGGTGATCCTGCCTGGCAACCGATTCCTCGGGGTACCAGTGATGAAAGATCTGGTTTTCCGAAAAAGCGGTGGAATCGCTGCCGCGTTGTTTGCCATAAGTCAGTCCCACTTGCTCATCCTGAAACGGTCCAAGCAGTGTTTCCAGCCAATCCGGGTAGACCGGGTAGACGTGTGCGCTGGCCATGACCACCAGTTCTGCTTTTGCCCGGGAGATGCCGAGGTTCAACGCGCGCCCGAAGGTAAACTCGTGCGGCTCGATCTCAACCAGCTCCACCGGGTAACCGGCTGCGATCTCTTTCGTTTTGTCGGTGGAACCGGAATCCACGAGGATGATCTGTACATCCTTTACTGTTTGTTCGAGGATGCCCATCAGGAGGCGGCCAATGTGTTTTTCCTCGTTATACGCGCGGATGATGATGGAACAGCGGGGCTGGTTCATAGCGGGTAGCAAAAATCTCCGCCGGAAAGGATGCCGTCCAGCAGCACTTTGACTGTGGGCGACCTTTCAGGCGTGAGTTCGTCGAGATCAAAGTCTTTGGGCTTGACATACCCTTTCCAGATGCCGTCTTCCTCAAGGAAGTCTCCGAATTCGAGCGAGGTGGCATAAAGTTGATAATACAGGAACCGCCTGGCGTTGTGTACGAATTCATCCGGCACCGGGACTTCATCCTGTGCCAGGAATTTTTCCAACAGGGATTTGTATTCGCCGTTACTCGCGGGGTAATAAGCAGTGGAGAGCTGGGTGAACCTTGCCTTGCCGCCCGCGAGAACGGGTTTACCCAGCAGAGTGGCTTCAAGTCCGATGGTGGAGTTGTACACCATCACCAGGTGAGAACGCTGGATGAGCTCATAAGAACTGATGAATTCTCTTGAATCCACAAAAACCACGTTTGGCAGTTCTGCCGTATGGGTCTTTGCCACCCAGTCGGCCACGCTTTCGCGGCACTCCTTGCCCGGCCTGGATTCGTCAGGGTGGGCGCGCAGCACAAACAGGATTTCGGGGTGGGCAAGGGCGGTGGCACGCACGTGCTCCAACCAGGTGAACATGTTCTCGAATAGCGTGTTGGCATGCACCTGGCTGGTGTCGAAGATCACGTTGGTGAAGACCGGCACAATCTTTTTGAATTGGGCGGCTTTTTCCAGAAAGGCTTCATCCAGTCCGTTCATCTCCGGCCAGAAACGTATGCCTGCCATGGAAAAATTGCCCTTGAAGCGCTTTCCCAGGTACTCATCCAGTTTGGCGTTCATCTCATCCGTGAGTTGAAAACCTTCGCTGATGTGCATGGGGTAAGCGGTGGCTTCACCGGTGGTGAAGAACCCGGTGAAAGGCCGCAGCCCCACTTCGTGGGTGATCACGCGGATATCCTGCTCCTGGCAGGCGTAGCGCGCAGCGGCTTCCGGGTAAAACATGCCATTGAAAACCACCACGGCCTGCGGGTTACGGGAGTGGAGCAGCCGCGAGAATTGTATGTACACATTCCATGCTGAAAGGATGTAAGCGCTAAAGAAGTTCCGGGTGAAGGCATCCTCATCAAGATGGTGCTTGCGCAGCATCCACCGCAGCGAGTTGACCGCCCAGAAACCCAGCGGTTTACCCTGGTAGGTGAAAGTCTCCAATTCCTCATCTGTTAGCATTTGAATTGAAGTTTTCAGATCCTGGTCTTCTTCAAAATCCAGCCAGGTGGTGTCGAGGTCATTGAAAACAGTCAGGCTTTGCCGTGTGCATAACTTACAAGGCGGGGTTATGCTAAAGTCATCCCGGTTGCTGCCCAGTACGCAGCGGCTCAGTCCCGCCCGGCAGGCAAACTGGATCACCGGCACTCCCTGTTTGCGCAGGCTGAGAGCCGTCAACAGCGAGTACCCGGCGTTTTGGCTCATGGACTGCAAACGGGTGGAAGCGTTGAAAAAGACCACCGGCCGGGTTTCAGCCTTGAGCGGGAACTTGTTGACCTGTTTGATTAAACCTTGCCAGCGCCGGTTGCTGGATCTATGCAAGCAGCGTTGACGTACGCCATTCCTGACCCTCAAAAAAAAACGAATCAATCCTGTACCCGGCGCAGCTTTCTCAGAGATGGTAATTCACTTGCGTAAACCTGCTTCACCCCGTCCCCGATCGCCATCTCGGTCACGCGGATGTATTTGACCAGTTTCTCAAACCCACCCGGCTCCACAGAAGCTGCCTGGTCGGAACCCCACAACGCGCGGTCGAGGGTGATGTGTCTTTCCACCATGCACGCGCCTAATCCAACCGCCACCGCCGAGGTCACCAGGCCAACCTCGTGACCGGAATAACCGATGGGGCACTCAAAAGTGGCGCGCAGCGTGTCGATCATGCGCAGGTTTAGTTCATTCGGATCGCACGGATAAGCGCTGGTGGCATGGGTGATGACCAGGTTCTCCTGACCGATCAAGTCCACCGCGGCTTTGATCTGGTGCAGGGTGGACATTCCCGTGGAAAGGATGATTGGACGCCCTGAAAGGCGTAATTTTTTTAGCAGATTGAAATCGGTCAATGAGGCGGAAGGAACTTTGTAACATAATGGGGAATACTTTTCCAAAAAGTCAACAGAGGGTTCATCCCAGACTGATGCAAACCAGTCTATACCCAATTCGCGGGCGTAATGGTCGATCTCGTCATATTGTGCTTCATCGAATTCAACCTTGTACCTGTAATCCAGGTAGGAGATGTACCCCCAGGGGGTTTCGCGCATTTGGTTGCGCTGGTCAGGTGGAACGCATAATTCGGGCGTCCGTTTTTGAAACTTCACCGCGTCCACCCCGGCGTGCCTGCCTGCCCGTATTAGATCCTTTGCCATTTCGATATCCCCGTTATGGTTGATGCCGATTTCCGCGACGATGTATGCCGGATGACCGTCACCTACCCATTTGTTCCCTATTTTCACTTCTCTTGCCATTTATTCTCTCCTGTATCGGGGGTATCTACTTGCCAGCTGCCTGCAAGATTAAATCACAAAACTCGCGAACTGCCCCCAGCCCTCCCTTGCGGGTGAGCACCAGGTCAGCCCTGCGCTTCACTTCCGGCTCTGCATCCGACGGAGCTGCCGCGTATCCGGCTACGTCAAAGCAGCCGAGGTCATTAATATCGTTTCCGATGAACACAACTTCTTCAGGCTGGATGTTTCTGCATTTGATTTCCTCAACCAGCACGCTGGCTTTGTCATTGACCGCCTGGATGGCGACGATCTTCATCTTTTTGCAGCGTGCAGTGACGACCGGATCAGTTTCGGTGGAGATGACCAGAAATTCCACTGGCAGCGTGCGGCGGACATGGTTGATGCCCATGCTGTCTCCGCGGAAAGCAGCCACCCGCTCCATGCCAGCCTGATCCACCCAGACGCGATTATCGGTGAGAACACCATCAAAATCCATCACCACCAGCGACACTTTTTGCGGAAAACGGCGGCGCTTGCTGGCTGGGTCGACAAACTCCAGTTCGCCGTTGCGCAGCAGCCACTCGTAACGCTGCCAATCAAAGGGAGTGTCGATGTCCACCGTGTAGCGTGGATCGATCAGGTAGGGCAGGATGCGTTTGCCGCTCATGGAGTTCTGATCCATGATCACCCCGGGGCGGATCACGTCTATGTGACCGGTCTGCCAGTAGGTGGGCGGTAGTTCCTGGCGCGGGGCGTTGAAGGGTTCCGCAATACCTTCCAGCTCCAAAAGAGGTCGCATCGGCTGGTCTTCTTTGCCCAATCGCCACATCTTGTACGGGTTTTGTCCGCTGGGCACCACCCCGCGCACTGAATCTGCTTCAGGGTGCTGTAATAACAGGCTGATGGCATCATCCACGCAGCGGGTTGGTCGAATGGGGGAGGTCGGACGCAGTTGAATGATCAGGTCAGGTGAATACCCTTCATTGTCCTTCAGCCACTGCAGCGCGTGTTGAAAAACCGGGAGGTCAGTGGTCAGGTCCCGGGCCAGTTCCGCGGGGCGCAGGAAAGGAGTCTCCGCTCCCCATTCGCGGGCAACGCGGGCGATCTCTTCATCATCAGTGGATACGATGGTTCGCGTCACCAGGCTGGCCTGCAGCCCGGCGGCGATGCTGTAACTGATGAGCGGGTACCCGGCGAAAAGCTTTATGTTCTTGCGGGGAATGCCCTTTGAGCCGCCGCGGGCGGGGATGATTGCCAGGACTTCAGTTTCTTTTACCACGCGGTCCATCCTCCATCCACCACCAGGTTTCCGCCTGTCATGTACGATGAGGCATCCGAAGCCAGGTAGAGCAGCGCTCCGTTCATCTCGTCCTTGCGGGCCATACGGCCAAGCACCGTTCGTGCTGCGTAGTTCCTGGTGAAGGTTTCGTCGTGGTCGTTGAATACACCGCCGGGGGTGAGGGCGTTCACACGAATTTCCGTCCCGGCGTAATAGGTGGCCAGGTACCTGGTGAACCCGAGGATGCCGGCTTTGGTGACCGTGTAATAAACAGGTTTATATGTATTTGGTTGCCCGGGTTTCTCGTAGATTCTCTGGTCTGGACCGCCGAGCCCGTAAGTGGAACAAATATTGATGATGGACCCTTTGCCCTGTTTCACCATTTGCCTGGCAACTGCCTGGGTGATGAGGAACGGACCGGTCAGGTTCACGTTTACCGCGTCCTGCCAGGATTTTAGGGGATAATCCTCAAAGGCGTTGCTGCTGGTTTGGGTGTGCTGGGGGTCGAACTTGGGGTCCATGGCCGCGCTGTTCACCAGCACGTCGATGCGGCCGGACTTTTCTACGATATTCGTCACCACAGCGGCAGTGGATTCGGGACTGGTGACGTCCAGCCTGACCGCAGCAGCTTTAAAACCCTGTTCTTGCAGTTCAGAAGCCACGGCTTCAGCTGCCTCAAGATTCAAATCCGCGGCGTACACTTCTGCTCCGGCTTGTGCCAGGGTGAGGCAGAATTCCTTGCCCAGTAGGCCGGCTCCCCCGGTGACGAGGGCAACGCGACCATTGAGCGAAAATTTTTCAAATATCTCAGACATTTGGTCTCCTGGTTACGCGTTGAATTTTACCAGACATCGTTCACGGGCTGAGTCATGCACAGCCTCGGTGAGCCTGAGGGCTGCTAGGCCATCCTCAAGGGTGCACAACGGAGATTCTTCCTTTTTGGCAACCCTGATGAAATGCGCCATCTCATCCAGGAACAGGGTGTTGCGTTCAAAACCGGTGGAGGGAACGAACTCCTCCCAGGTTTTAAATCTGGTATCGTAGCGCCTGGCTTTTCCCCCGTCGTTGTCCCAGGTGATCCTGCCGCGGGTGCCGGTGAGTTCGAGCGTGTGTTGCCCGGGGCGCTGGTTGTAATCCAGGTGGATGTTGGCGATTGGTCCGCGTTCGAACCGGAGCAGTATATCGGCATTATCTTCCACAGGCAGGTGCAACCCGTTGTTATTGGTTACCGCGAACAGCTCTTCCGCTTCGCCAAAAAACCAGCGTAAATAATCCAACGGGTGACATAAGGTATTGACCACGCCGCCACCCAGGTCGAGACGCGCACTGTAACTGGCGCGGTAATCCTCCCAAGGATGCCAATCCGGCAGGTATTCGCCCCAATGAGATTTCACAGAAACCACGCTGCCGATCTCATTATTCGTCAGCCATTTTTTGACCTGCTGCAGACCGGGATGGAACCTGTACTGGAAACCTGTGAGAAAACCACCGCCACCCCTTTCCAGCGCAAGCTGCAACTGTTGGATGCCTTCCAGCGTGTGCGACACCGGTTTTTCCATCAAAATGGAACAGCCTGCTTCAGCGCAAGGGATGGCCGTTTGCAGGTGCAGCGCAGTGGGGTTGGCGATGATCACCGCGTCCGGTTTTGCCTGGAGCGCTTTGAGCAGGTCGGTTTCCACCTGGATGTCGCGTACTTCTTCATCCGGCAGCGTTGAGTGATGTGTGCGGTAGAGCAGGAGGTCGGTTTCGCCCAATTGCCGCAAGTTGTTCAAATGTCTTCTGCCGATGGAGCCGTATCCAGCGATGAGAAATTTCATTGCGCCACACTCCCGTTCCTTTTTTCTTCGACTGCTTCCCGGATGAGGTTGCTAATCTTATCTCCAGCGGCGTCCCAATTCAGCTCACGTTCATAGCGTTCACGCGTGGTCTCCCGTAGCCGGGTGTATAGCCCGGGATTATCGAGGTAATGGCAAATAACCCCCGCGTAGGCTTGTGCAGGGCTGGAAATTGGCAGGACCACCCCGGAAACACCGTCTTCAACGGTGGTGGCAAGCCCGCCAATGGCATTGGTGATGGTGGGCACGCCGAAAGCAGCCGCCTCTCCGCAGACGATGCCGGCGGCTTCGTATCGGGCAGGGTGCAACAGGAAATCAGCCCATTGATACTGAGCCAGGTATTCAGCCCGTTCAGCAGGGACGTCCTTGCGGAACAGCCCGAGGAACTTCACGTTTTCCGAGCCGGGTCTTGAGTGACCGGCAACCCGCAGCGTGGCGTGAATGCCTTTGGATTGCAGAATTTCAACCGTTTCTTCCACGATGTCGATGCCCTTGAGATGATAATCCTTTGCCACAGCCAGCAGGTGCAGGTTATGCGGGTCGAGAGTTGCGTGTTCCACTTCCCGCGGAATTTCAGACATGGGCAGAGAGGAAGGGATGGGCAGCACCAGGATGTGTTCGGCAGGAATGCGATAGTGTCCGGTGAGAGCCTCCTCGGCCCAGACGCTGGCGGTGATGATGCGGGTGCTTTTTGACAGGGCGGTTCTTTCCCAGCGGAGCATGCGCAACAGCTCCAGGCGGGAATACGTTGGCCACTGGTCATGCATGTTCCACAGCACCGCGTCCGTTTTGTACACCACCGGGAGTGCCGTATGCAGGTACACCAGCGGGATGAGGTTGTGGCTAAAAATGGCATCTGGTTGGAATTCCCGGGCGGCTTGCGCTACTGCCCTGGCTGACGTTCGCAGGTAGGCTTCGGAGAACTTGGCGGTCAGTTTGCGCGAGAACACGCGGTGAACTTTGCGATAGACTCTCTCAAAGAATGCCGGCTGATCTTTGAACGGGCCGACGATTTGCAGCTCAAAGCCTTTTTTCTTTAAAGCTTCGTAGATATTAAAATCCACGCCGCTCCCGGCGTCGCGGTCTAGGGGGTCGTATCTGCAGGAAGCGTAAAGGACTTTCATTTTGTTGTTATTATTTCCTGTAATACAGGCGGAAAATGGTGTTGTAGAGTTTCATCAGCGGGCTTTTGATCAACGGCAGGTCTCTCAGGCGCTTCCTGGGGGAGACTGTTTTGACCTCCACGCCGCTTTTCGCCGGCAGATCCAGCGTGTTGCTCAAGTTCATGGTCAGGGGGGCAGCGGTCATCAGGCGAAGGTACCCGCGCTCGTTGATCATCTCATCCAGCCTCAGCACCTGCCCCAGGGGTTTATCCAGGTCGATGGGTAGGAACTCCTGCAGCACCTTTTTCCAGGCGAGGAACTGCCAGTGAGAGGCCCCGGCGAAGGTGGTCAAGCCGTTGTACGTGATCTTCACATCTTCCTGGGCGATGTCAGCCGCGATCTCATCTTCACTGCGGCCTACGCTGAGCAGGAACTCGCGTATCCATTCCGGGTTGATGAACTGCCCGCTGGATAGACTGGCTCCGGGCGTGTTTGCCGCCCACCCCGTCACAGCGGAATAGAGGTCCGGTTTGGTGTGAAATGGTCGCGAGGTGACCATGCCCACGTTGGGGTATGTATCGAGCACTTTCACTGTTTCACGCAGCCAACCTGGATGGTAAAGCACGTCGTTATCTGCGTAAGCGATGATCTCACCCGGCGCGGCCTGCAGCATCACGTTCCATGCGCCACCTTTACCCATGTTGCGGTCGGAGAGGATGAGGGTCTGGATCAATCCCTGTTCATACTCTGCCAGCAGGAAGTCGCGGGCGGCTTTGCAGGAGCCGTTGTCGTACACCAGCAGGTCAAAGGACATCCCTGCGTTTTCTCTCAAAGTGGAAAGGCTGACCTTGAGCACATCGAGCAGCTCACTGTAAAAACCATCCAGAAAGGGGATGTGATTGAGCACAGCGGCGGTAACCCGCTGTGGCTTGGTCACCTGGGTCAACTGCTTCACCGGGTTCTGTCCCTGCCTCATGATGACTCCTTGATGGTTTTGGCGATGTTCTCTTTCATCCGTTTATCCTTCTTGCGGTCTTCAGCCACCTTTTTGGGATTGATCAGCGTATAAACCAACCTGGCCAGCCAGGCAGGTCTTAGGTTGATAAGCGGCCAGATGCTGATCTCGCGCAGAAGGGATGCCCTTGAGAACCGCGGTTTTGCGACCTTGCCGTCGCTGATGCATTTATTGGCGTTTGCCAGGGTGAACATGGCCTGCCTGCCGCCTGCCAGGTTGACGTTTTCAAGCGACTCAGGCTGCCGGCGGTGCTTTTTGCCGCCGGGCAGGTGGCGGAAATCGTGATTCTGGTGGACGGCGGTAATCGCACCGGTGCAATCGATCACGTCCATGTGACTGCGGCGGGCGTGGTAGATCATCCAGTTGTCCCAGCCGATGCGGCCGACTGCGAACGGAGGTATCTCTTGAAATTCAGTACGCGGAAAGATAAAATAGTCGCTCCCGGCAGGCGGATGCAATTTGGCGTGGTCTTTAAAGCCCGCCAGGAACGCGGCATGCCAGTTTTGATCGATGGGTAGCGATGTGGTGATGTTCATGTCCCAGCGTTGTCCCACGAGAAGGAAGCGGTCTGTGGATTCAATAACCCGGTCCAGGCTGATCAGCAAATCAGGAAACAGCAGGATATCCGCGTTCACATAGCACAGGTATTGCGCGTTGGACTGTGCTCGCAAACGATCAAAGATGGAATCGATACGCGGGGTGCCGCTGGAGGTGCGTTCCACTTCCGCGATGTAATTCACGCCCAGTTCTCTCGCGGCTGCTTCCACACCCGGTTCCTCTCCCACCAGCCAAACTTCCACCCGTTCCCCCAGGGCTTTCCAGCTCATTACCGCATTCCTCTGGATGGTCGTGATGTGGGAGTCGACAAATGGTTTTGGGGTGGTGAAGATGGCCAGTTGGTTCAAGAAAATTATCCTGATGCGAGAGTAAATTTTTGGATCATTCTAAAATTCAACCATTGAATATAACCATATTCTACTATTAATTGCTGCTTTGGGGAAACGACAGCCGGTGAAGCCAGCGATGTGCGAGAATGAATTATAATCCTCACCAGCAGCACTTGCCTTGTGCATTGCATACCTCGCACAGAAATTGGAGAAACAGGATGGACCAGACCAAAGTGCAGATCGCGCGTGATTTTATCCGTAAAACCTACCCCGATATTCCCATTCCCCAGACTAGTTACCTGGTTCTCTCTTCTGCCCGCAGCGGAAGCACCCTGCTTTGCTCGCATCTTCAAAAGATCGGTTACGGCAAACCCATCGAGGCCTTTAATCCCAATACCAACCCGCGCAAACGGTTGAACTGGGGGATCGATTACAACGACCCGCATGCCTTTATGAAGAAAGCTATTGAATTCCAGACCGTGAACGAGGTCATGGGGATGAAGCTCAGCCCCAACCAGTTCACCCTGTTCCTGTCCACTGCGCGGAACCTCTTGGAACCCTCGGGCATCGTGCTCACGGATGCCGAAATCCTGGAAGTTTTCTTTCCCGGTACCAGGTTCATCCACTTGCAACGGCGCAAGAAGGTGAAACAGGCCATATCCTACGCCAAAGCGCTGCAGAATGGGGTCTGGCGTGAGACCACCGACCAGGATGATGAATACAAGAAGTACCTGCTGCCCGCGCTCTACGATCGGGAACACATTGAATGCTGTTTTGACATCCTCATGACCAACGACGTCTTCTGGCAGCAGTTCATGCGTGACAACCATCTATCCCACATGACCGTTTATTACGAAGACCTGGCAGCCAATTACGTGGATAAAATGACCGAAGTCTACGTTTACCTTGGCATCACAGGGAAAGAGATCATTGCTCCGCCGTTGCGGAAACAGGCTAACAAGGAATCTGATGAGTGGGAAACCCGTTTTACGGCCGAGACCCCCTGGCTGCACGACTCGCGAATGGCACAAGCCTATGCGGAAGGCGACCTGGATACCCTTTACCTGCAACGCAGCCGCATGCTCATGCTCGCCCGAGAGCAGGCGCGTTGGAAGTCCATGCCGGCTAACCGCTGGAAACCCATCCGTTCATTGTTGTTCAAGATAAAACGCAAGTTTACAAAATAATGGGTACTTCTCCAGGCACGAGCAGGGAAATGACCCTTATGAACAATGAGAAGATCCAACAAGCCCGGGAGTTTTTGCGTCAGCGTTTCCCGGAGATTCCCGTGCCTCAGCGCAGCTACCTGGTGCTCATGTCTGCCCGCAGCGGCAGCATGCTTCTCTGCGCCCAGCTGGAGAAGATCGGCTTTGGCAGGCCAATTGAAGCCTTCAACCCCAACAAGAACCCCATGTTTCAGAATGTTTGGGATATCGACTACTCAAATGATTATGAATATCTAAAAAAAGCCATTGAATACCAAACCGTGAACGGCGTGATGGGGATGAAGTTCAGCCTCAACCAGTTCCATCTCTTTTTAGAAAAGGCGAGGCGCCTGCTGGGGGAACCCGGGGCGCAATTGACCGATGCAGAGGTGGTGGAGGTATTCTTCCCCGGAACCCGTTACATTCACCTGCAGCGCCGGGACAAGGTGAAACAGGCCATTTCCTACGCCAAGGCCTGGCAGAATGGAATCTGGTACGAAGCCGCGGACGGGGGAGAGGAGTTCAAGGAGCACCTGCTTCCGGCTGTGTACGATCGGGAGCACATTGAGTGCTGTTTTGACATTGTCCTCTCCATTGACGCCGCTTGGCAGGATTACCTGGAGGAGAACCAGCTCCAGTTCCTGCAGGTTTGGTATGAGGACCTGGCAGCAGATTTTGGCGGGAAGATGCGCGATGTGTACGATTTTCTGGAGGTTCAGGAAGAGGCGCTTCCGGTTCCGCCCTTGAAGAAACAGGCCAACCTGCAATCGCAGGAATGGGAAAAACGGTTCCGCGCTCAAACTCCCTGGCTTTCAAATCCGCGAATTGCCGTTGCCCTTCAGGCGGGAGATATCCGGGCATTGATGGCCGAGCGCAATCCAATCTCGCCGTTGGAACGGGCAAACGCGCGTTGGGAGGTCATGCCGGCCAATCGCTTTAAACCATTGCGTTCGATTGTTTTTCGGGTAAAAAGAAAGCTTAAAAACCTGTTTTCACACGCAGATCATTGAGGTTTTTGCAGCAGGCACTGGTAGCCGAGCACGTTGGGGTTCGTGTCCAGGGCTGCGGGGGCGATGTATCCATTTCCAAGATATCTTTTGAACAGGTTGGATACTCTCTGGGCAATGAAAATGCCCACCTTTCCCAGCAGGTTGGCAACCCCCTTAAGTTTTGGCAGGCCATATTGCCAGGTGTTGCCAATGCCCTCATCCAGCAATGCCAGGGGATTGTAGTAGCCATCCAATCGTTCCACCACCAGCCCGTTATCCAGCGCCATTTTTTCCAGTGAGTAGCGCGTATAGCGTTGAAAATCCACCGGTTCCTGGTGCAGTTTGAGCAGGAAGGGCACGGTGACGAGCAGCCTTCCTCCCGGTTTCAGCAGGCTGGCGCACCTTGCCACCAGTGCGCGGTACTCGTATACATGCTCGATCACGTTGGCCAACACCACCAGGTCGAAAGTGGATTCCTTGAAGGGGCAGGTGTTGATTAAGTCCGCTGCCAGGTCGAGTTCCGGATAAGGGTAGACGTCGAGCCCCAGGTAGGCGTGCCGGGTGAATAGTTTCTTAAAGTCGCCCCTGCCCGCGCCCACGTCCAGAACGTCCGCGCCGGGGGGTATGTCGTTGGAGACCATTTCAATGAACTTCCAGTTGAACTGGCGCCAGGCAGAGCCCTGTTCAGCGCTGCGTTCGATCTTCTCCGACGGGTTGATCTCCATGGGCACATCAGTGAACACAGGTTTGCCATCCAGTAGCTTAACCGTGTAACCGCATTGGGGACAGGTCCATTTCTCTGCCTGTCTCGTAAAACCAACCCTGCATTGCGGACAAACGATCTCAACGGTCATGGCAGCCTTCCTTTATTTCTCCACATCAAGGTATGTTTTGTGCTTTACGTCCGCGTTGATATCAAACAAACATGGATTTTTCTTGTACAGCGCTAATACATCCAGCCAGGAAAAATCATTACGACCCTGGAATTGACGGTAAATGCGGCGCAGGAGCAGCAGGTCCTGCGGAGTGTCCAGTGTCCAGCGCAGGTGACCCAGGTCTTCGGTGTAATTGAGCTGGCTGATCTTGAAGCGCCCGGTAACGGCGTAAAGGTAAGGCAGCACGTGCTCGCGTTCGTGCTTTTCAGTAGCCTGCTTCCATGCCGTTTCCAGCGCGGAAAACGTGCAGGCTTCCACATCCAACCCGATGGGGTAAGTGCGCTTGAAAGGCGGTGGCAGTCGGTTGCAGGCAAAATCCAGGCGTTTGTCAATGAGTTCCCGCACAACATCATCAATGAGCACGGGGTCGATCAACGGGCAATCCCCGGTAAGGCGCACGATGACGTCAGCCTTATTAACTTTTGCTGCCTGGTAATAACGGTCGAGCACGTCATGCAGGTTACCGCGAAAAACCGGGATCCCCTGCCTTTGGCAGAACCTTTCGTTGCGGTCATCTGATGGATCAGTGGTGGTGGCCACGATCACCTGCTGGAGGGTTTTGCTGAGCCTCACCCGTTCCACCATGCGCTCGAGCATCGTGCGTCCATATGAGCGCTTGAGCACTTTGCCGGGGAGACGGGTGGAACTCATCCTGGCCTGGATCAACGCGATGGTTTTCATTATTTCCCCCCTGTTGAGGAGGTGGCGCTATGGATCTCAATAGCGTGTAGGTAAGCTTCCAGAAGCACAGGGAAATTCCTGCTCCAATCCGCTTTCGTTTCCGCAAGTTTTCGGGTGTTGGCGCTCAAGCGATCCAACTCCCCGTAAGCCGCGGCATCCAGTATTTTCTGAGCGAGGGCGGTGCTGTCGCCATCACGGAAGATCCAACCCTGTTCCCCCTCCTTTACCCATTCAAGGTTGGCGGGAATGTCAGACACAATTACCGGGCGGCCGCAAGCCAGCGCTTCCATCAGCGAAACGGATGATCCATCGCAGTGAGAGGCAGTGATGAACACATCTGCACTGCAATAGACTCCAGGTAGTTCGTCCCTGGAGGCGAAACCCCCAAAATGAACCCGGGATTGCATGCCTGCGGAGAGTACCTGTTGACGCAGCTCGTTTTCCATGGAGCCCTTGCCGTACAACAGCAGGCGCAGGTTGGGATTGGTTTGAGCGGCGTTGATGAATGCGTCCAGCAGCACGTCAACTCCGTACTTGGGTTCCAGGGATCGGTTGCTGAGGAAGACGAAATGTTCCTGCCATCCCAATTGCTGCCGGATAACATCCGTTGCTCCAGGGCTGAAGTGCGCCAGGTCCACTCCCCAGGGGAAGATGTGGATTCTTTCGCGGGGAAAGCCGAATTCCTGCGCTTTTTCTGCCACCACCTGGCAATCTCCGGTGAAAATGGTGCTTTTTCGCAAGGTGTGTCGTATGGCAATTTTGGAAGTCAGTTTTTTCACGTCCAGTTGCATATCATACCCCCAGGACATGCTGACCAGCGGCGAGGAACCTGCCAGGGCGGCAATGAAGGCCGGACCATGCATGGGGCCAGCGTGCACCAGGTCTGGTTGGTGTGTGGTAATCACCCTGCGGAAGCGCTGGAGTTGCCTGCGGATTCCCATTGGTATTGTCGATAAGCCATCCTGCAGCCCCACTTCCACGATACCCGCAGGCAGGCTGATATTGGAGTCTGGCAGGGCTCTAAGGAGCAAAACCTCGTGCGAGGTGTTCGCCAGGGCGGTGAGAAACCGCTCGTCGTGTGGCCCGTAGCCTTGCGTATAGTAGAGGACCCTCAAATCAGTCTCCCAGGATGATCCAGCGCAGTTCTTTTCCGAGCGGGATGTCTTCCAGTGCGCGCGTGCCGATCACCTCGTTCACCTGTGCAGGCTTGATGGCTCCCGGGGTGGCAGGGCGAAGCACGTCGATCATCTCGCGCGTCAGGATCTCCCCGGCTTTGATGTTGCGCGCCGCGCGCAGGCAGCGCCTTTGCACGATGGTGGTGTCCTTTTCGTTGCCGCTGATGTGCTTGTCTGCTGACCCAAGCGCGCGTTCGAGTTCACGAGTGCGGTCCACCATGTCGCGCCAGGTGGCAGGCGTCATCGAGAAGGGGTGATCCGGTCCGGTGCGGGTGGTGTCGTCGGTGAAGTGTTTCTCGATCACCCGCGCGCCAAGGGCAACGGCTCCAAGTACAGTGGCGTGCCCGTGTGTGTGATCTGAAAGCCCCAGTATGACTTCGGGGAACATGGTGCGGTAGGTTTCAAGCACGCGCAGGTTTATGTAATCAAAATTGACCGGGCTGGCGGTGTAATTGGTGTTGCACTGCAGCAGCACAAGCTGCTGATTGACCGCCAGGATGGTGTGTACTGCCTGTTGGACATCACCAATGGAAGCAGCTCCGCTTGAAAGGATCACCGGTTTGCCCTTGTAGGCGATGTACTCCAGCATTTCGAGCCAGTCGATGTCACCGGAGCCGATCTTATGCGCCGGCACGTAGGGGTTGAGGTGGTCCACTGCTTCAAAGTCGTAGGGTGAGGAGAAATAATCAATCCCTGCCTTGTCGCATTCCTCTTTGAGGATTGGCGTCCAGTCCAGAGGGATGGAGGCGTCGGAATAGACCTCAAACACGCTCTTCTTCCACTTTGCCTGGTGTGAAACCTGCCCCTGCATGGATTTGAACCCGTAATCAGAAACGATCTTTGGCGCGCTGAAGTTTTGAAATTTAGCCGCGTCAGCCCCGGCTTTTTTTGCCAGTTTGATCAGCATAACGGCGCGGTCGAGGCTGCCATCGTGGTTGGCAGAGATGTCAGCGATGAAATAGGTTGGATGGTCAGTTCCGATAACGTGCTTTCCAATTTTTATTTCCATGACTGAGCTCCTTTCACCTTGCTAAAGCTGAACCAATGTCTGAATAAACTGCGCGTATCCGCGGCGGTACTGGTCGTGGAATTTCTGCAGACCCTGCTCGAACCCCGGCAATTCGTGCCCGAGGCTTTTTGTGATTTTTGCAACAGAGAGCGTCAGGTTCGGGGACCTGGCCGCCTGCAGTCCGCTTTCATTGACGGATACAGGTTTGATCAACCCGGGGTCAAAACCGAATTTCTTCGCGATGTGCAGACCAAACTGGTACTTGCTCATGGGTTGGGGACCCACCAGGTGATGAAGTCCTTTGAGTTCCAGCTCGGCAGCTTCCACCAGAATTGCCGAAAGGTCGAGTACGTTCATCGGGCAGAAATTGATATCGGTGAACCCCATCATTTGTTGCCCGGCTTCCAGGTTATGCACAAAATGCTCCGCCAGGCTGCGTTTGCCGGTGGCGCTCCAACCGTAGAAGTTAACACGTGCCACCATGGCTGACGGGTAAGATGAAAGTACGGCCTGTTCACCCTCCAACTTGGTGCGGGCGTACACGCTCAATGGATTGGGGGTATCCTCCTCCACATAATCTCCCTTATGACCATCAAAGACGGCATCCGTGGAGATGTGGATCATTTTTATGGCGCGTTTCTGGCACGCATCGGCGATGATTCCCGGCAGGACGGCGTTCACCTGCTGGGCCTGCTCAGGGGCGTTTTCGCAGGCGTCCACATTGGCCATGGCTGCGCAGTGCAGCACCACGTCCGGTTTATGCGTATCGAGCATTTCTTCCACCACCCCCGCAGCGGTTAACTCCAGTTGCACATTCTTGAAACTTGCCCAGGCCATGGGCAGGGTATTCGCCACGCCAGTGACCTGGTGTTTCTTTCCATCCACTGCCAGGGCAAAGTTCAGCCCCAACAAACCGCTCACGCCGGTGACCAGGAAATGTGTCATCCCAGCTTGCCTTCGAGGTATTCTTTTTCGATGGGGGCGATGATGCTGCTGATCTGGTTTACCCCCAGCCATTCTTCGTTGGTGTTGGAGGCATACCGGAAACCATCTTCCAACAACCTGCCTTTTGTCTCCCAGTCGCGCCCGAACCAGAAACTCTCCGCGGGCTGAACAACATACATATCCGGCAGTTCAACGGTCTGCCTGGCTTCATCTTCAGAGATGAGCACCTCGTGCAGTTTTTCGCCGGGTCGAATGCCAATGAATTCGATCACAGCTTCCGGCGCTATGGCTTTTGCCAGGTCGGTGACGGTCATACTTGGGATCTTGGGCACAAACACTTCACCGCCGTGCATATTCTCGACCGCGCGGATGACGAAGCGCACCCCGCCCTCCAGGCTGATCCAGAAGCGCGTCATGCGCTCATCGGTCACGGTCACTTTCCCCGTTGCCCTTTGTTTTAGAAATACAGGCACCACCGATCCGCGGCTGCCGACCACGTTCCCGTAGCGCACGCAGGCAAAGCGTGTATTCTTAGAACCGGCATAGGCATTGGATTGCACAAACAGTTTTTCCGCTGCCAGCTTTGTGGCGCCGTAAAGGTTGACCGGGTTGACCGCTTTGTCGGTGCTCAACGCCACCACTTTTTTCACTCCTGCGTCTATGGCAGCGTCAATGACGTTGCTGCTGCCCAGGATGTTGGTTTTAATGGCTTCCATGGGGTTGTACTCGCAGGCGGGTACCTGTTTCAACGCAGCAGCGTGTATGACGATGTCCACGCCTTCAAACGCCCTGCGGCAGCGCTGCAGGTCACGGATATCGCCAATGAAGTAGCGCAATGAAGGGTCATTGAACCCGGAGGCCTGCATTTCGTGTTGTTTCAACTCGTCCCGGCTGAAGACGATCAGTTTACGCGGATGGTATTCCCGCAACATTACCTCGATGAATTTTTTGCCAAACGATCCGGTGCCCCCGGTGATCAATACAGTACTGTTTGTCCAGTCCATGGTCATTTCCTTTTCAAATGGTATTTTATCCAGCGTCCGATTTTCATCCACTGACCCTCGTAGAATGGCTTTTTGATTACTTTTCCCCTGGGATTATAAGGGAATTGGTCCAGCTCACCCCAGGATTGCCGTACCATCTCCCGTTGGAAGGTGTTCTTTGGCATACAGCGGTATTCATGGTCAACCCCCAGCATGGTTGCCAGCAGTGTGCGGCAACTGAAGGGGGTGAACTCTTCATGTGCCAGGTCAAATTCCAGCTGACTCATTGCCTGCCAGTTGGCGTTGCGATTCTCCCAGTAGAAGAAATCGAGAAGCTTGTAGCCCAGAGCAACAACAGGTTGGGCGTCATTCATCCACTCCTCAAATTTTCTGTACACAAATGGATGCTCGCCCAGCTTGGAAACCTTGCACAGGAATTCCGGTGTTACCCGGTAGGGATAAACCCCATTGCGGTAGTAAAAACACCTGGCAATCTCGTTGACCACGGACTTGACCACTACTTTATCCTGGTCGAGGTTCCTGAACCTGCCGTAGACGATATTTCCGTAACTCTGGTAGATCTTTTCCAGGTTGTGCGTATACAGGTAGGAAAAATCTTCGTCCATGGGCTCGAAACAGCTGAACAGGTGGTGGGGAACTCCGGCGAAGCCGGCAATTTGCTGCGCCAGGGTGATGTCGGGAGATTGTTCACTGAGGCGGTGATACATCATGGAATAAACATGCAGTTCCTGCACAATCCCGCGGCAGGCGGCAAAGACGATGCGGCTGTCGTAGCCGCCGGTGAGTGCCATGGCCAGGTTAAAACGATTGTTCGCGGCTTGCATCAGTTGCTGCAAGATCCCCGCCGCCTTTTTCGCGCCTTCCTGCATGCCTTGCTTAGAAATCCTTTGCAGAGGCCAGTAGCGTCTCACCTCACCAGACTTGAGATCCAGCAAATGGTTTGGCAACAGGTGTTTCACTTCCGCGAAAGGCGTGGCATCGCCGGGAAACCAGGGCTCGCGGTATTTTTGGATGGTTTCAGAATTGAGGAAAGAATCCACTTCAGTGGAGTACTTGAATTGGAACCGATCCGCTATCAAACCCGGTTGGGGTGCCAGCCACAAAGAACCATCCGGGGAGTTGTGGTAAAACACCTGGCGCAAGCCGCCGGCGTCATTCAGCACAACCTGGTCTGATCCGGTGAAGATAAACAGAACGTAACGACCACCCAGGTCGTCCAGGGCGGCGATGAGATCCGTTGTATTCTTGGCCTCCCTGCTGATACGGGACAGGATCTGCTGATTGCTGTTTTCAGGCGCGCCGGGATCCAGCAAATACCCCAACAGGACAAGACGGAACGCACCTTCCTCAAGGCTGGTGACTTCAAGGTCGGGATGGACTGCAAGCAGTTTTCCATTCGGCAGACTCAACCGGGTCCAGTGTGGAAAGTCATCGAACGCAGGACCGTACAGGTATTGCCTTCTGTAGAGGAGTTTCTGCCTCAGGTCAGCTGACACTACTTACTCCAGTTTCTTTTGAAAGGTGAGCAGGTCAAAGGTGGACTTGTATTTCTTCATACCTTCCTTTGATAACACACTCTCCATGGAGATGTCTTTAAAATCTTTTCTGCGGAAAACCATGTGCCACGGGAAAGGCTGTGAATATTTAAAGAAGAACAGGTAAGTGTATTTCCAGGCCAGGTCCACCTGTTCGCGCGTCAGGCGCGCGTTCTTTACGTTCTCAAGGGTTCTGTTTAACGTTTTAAAGTAATCCACCCAGGTAACTGGATCGAGGGTAAATCCGCGGTTGCGATAGTGTGTTTTTCCGGCAACGATTACGGGTATCCCGCGCATAGCCATTTCAAGGCCAACCGTGGTGGTGTAGACCATACCCAGATCGGCCATGTCCATCAGGTCGTAGGTGTTCACTTCAGCATGCGGATCGATGAGGTGAATGTTGGGCGGAAGTTGCGGCAGAGTGCTTTTGATCATTTCCAGGATCGAACCGTGTTTCACCAGGGCTTCTCCCGGATGGATGCGGATGACCAACTGAAAATCCGGTTTTTCCATGAAATACTGCACGGTACGGTTGATCCAGTCGGACATGGATTTGGAAAAAATGTTGCGTCCAAGCGTGAGGCTGTCACCCATGACGTTGGTGGCCAACAAAACCATTGGGCGGTCATCAAAGCCCATCTTTTTACGCAGGGCGTTTTCTCCCTCCGCCGGCACCTTCTGCCACTTGCGTGAGTAATTCCCATAAAGGGCAGCATTGCGGCGTGATGACATAAGTGATTCCACCTTCTTCATCTCGCTTTCGGTCAGCTTGAGGTTGGAGTGGGTTTGCCAGAGGATGTCGGTGTTTTGCTGCATGATCTCGTCATTCTGCGCCAGCCACATGGAATCCTTCTGATCGTTGAATTCATACGTCGTGGTCGGGATCTTCAAATGCCGGCTCACGCGGTAGGCAACGCCCAGTTCCAGGATGGTGCCGTTGGGGATGATGACCACATCCGGTTTCAGCGTGCGCAGGAAGGAATATAACGCTTTGGCTGCGCGCAGGTTCCTTTCGTACCTGAAACGGTAGAAATCATCTTCCTTGTTGATCTCTTCTGTCTGAAAGGCGTACATGAAGTCGTAATCGGTTACCTGGTTGACGCCATTTAATACAGGTTCTGGCAATTTAACGAAGGAGGAGTTGTTACGGAAGAAATTTACCAGGTTGATGGCAGGCGAAGCCGCACGCAAAATGGTATTGGCATACACGTTCTGCCGGCGAAGATCAAATTGATTGGATTGAATATTCCAACCGCCATAAGGATAGAAACCAAGTGTCACCTCATGCCCCTGGGCGGCAAGCGCGAGGCCAAGCATCACCTCGTGTTCCAGCCAGTAATGCGTTGAGGCAAACAGAAAGACCTTTTTCCCCGCCGGGGCATTTGCGCGGCATTTCAAGGCTGCCTTCACAGCCTCGGGGAGAATCTCCTTGATATGTCTGAGTGAAAAATTGGATGGCGATGGATGATCAGATTGCTGGATCAACCAGAAAATTTCGGCAGTTAATGGTAATTCACCAAGGATGCGTTTTAATCTTTCCTTATTGCCTGTCATTTATTTTGCTTCCTCGATTCTCCAGTCAAGCCTGGGGCGTATTGGACCATGACGGACTTCAACCCATTGCATTCCCGGGGCGCCCGTAGCATTCACATTAAAATTCAAAGCTCGCTCATCCCCGAAGTATCGTTTTACCAGGTAAGAGCTGGCGTTGATGCCAATGACAAACCTGCCTTCGTTGAAGGTATCGGCGGGGATGGTGCAGCTGCTCACGTAGCGGCCGGCTTTGCGCACGCTGTATTTCTGAAATTCACCCGGTTCATCCGTGTCAAACGAAGTGAACACGAATTCACCGCGCGTGGTCAACAAGTAAATGCCAATGCGCAAGCCGGTGATGTCTGTTGAGAGGGAATACTCCACCTCGATTTTCATTGGCTCAACAGAAAGCAGGCTGTCAGTCACCCTGCCCTGGTTGTTTTTCACCCTCACTGCGATGGGTTTGAAGGGAGCAGCTGAAGACGGGATCTCTGCAACGTGATAGACCCTTTCCCCGTTGCCGCTGTAATCGTTGGTCAGGTAAAAATCCACTGCTTCTGCCGTTGGCGCGCGCATGATCATCTCGCCCTTGTCCAACACGATGCACTCCTGCGTGAGGCGCTGGATGGCAGACATGTTGTGACTCACGAACATGACGGTTCGTCCCTGGGATGCAACATCGCTCATCTTGCCCAGGCATTTGCGCTGAAACTCCGCGTCGCCCACCGCCAGCACTTCGTCAACCACCAGGATCTCGGGTTCGAGGTGAGCGGATACGGCAAACGCCAGGCGCATATACATGCCGCTGGAATAGCGTTTTACCGGGGTGTCGATAAACTTTTCGATTTCGGAGAAGGCGACGATCTCATCAAATTTCCGGTCGATCTCGCTGCGTTTCATGCCCAGTATCGCCCCGTTCAGGTAGATGTTCTCGCGCCCGGTCAACTCGGGATGGAACCCCGTACCCACTTCCAACAGCGAACCAACCCGGCCGTGGATCTCCGCGATGCCTTCAGTGGGTTCAACCACCCGCGAGAGGATCTTCAGCAGGGTGCTCTTGCCGGCGCCGTTTTTCCCGATGATACCCAGCACCTGCCCATGCTCCAGGGTGAACGATACGTGCCTGAGCGCCCAGAATTTTTCGCTGCCGGCAGGATTGAACAAGGTTTTTACTGGGGATTTAATCGTTTCCACGATCTTATCCCGCAGGGTGCGGAACTTAACGTTTTCCTTGAAAATGTTATATTGTTTGCCGATGTCGTCGACTCGAACTGCAAGGTTGCTCATGAGGGCGTCCTTTAAATCATGTCAGCAAACTGTTTTTCCATGCGGCGGAAGTAAAACAGTCCGGAAATTAGGATCAGGATGGAAATGCCGGTGGAGAGCAGAATCATGCCAGTGGAAATGGATTGGGTGGTGCCCAACAGCGCGTAGCGGAAGCCCTCGACCACGCCGGTCATGGGATTGAGGTAGAAAAGAAGCCTCCACTTTTCGGGGATCAGGCTGGAAGGGTACACGACCGGGGTGATGTACATCCACAGGTTGGTGAGGAAGGGCATCAGGTAACCTACATCACGGTAGCGTACCATGAGGGCTGAAGTCCAAAAACCCACGCCCAGGGCTGTCACCAGTGCCAGCAGGATGAGCAGCGGCAGCCACAAGGTGGCGATGGTGGGGATGATCCTGTAATAGAACATCATGCCAATAAGGATGACGAACCCGATGAAGAAGTCCACCACCGAGGACATCACCGAAGCGAGCGGCACGATCATGCGCGGGAAGTAGATCTTTGAGATCATGCTGCCGCTGGCCACCATGGAACGGCTGGCAACGCTCAACGCAGAAGCAAAAAGTTCCCAGGGGAGCGTGGCCGTGTAGGCAAAGATCGGATACGGCACGCCGTCTGATGGCATCTTGGCGAAGTTCCCGAAGAAGATGGTGAACACCACCATGGTCATGAACGGTTTGAGGATTGCCCACAGGATGCCCAGGACAGATTGCTTGTAACGCACCTTTAAGTCGCGCCAGGTGAGAAAGTAAACCAGTTCGCGGTAGACCCACAAATCCTTAAGGCGCAATCCCACCCAGCCCTTGGAGGGCTTGATGACCACAGTTTCGGGTTTCTTGCGCAGTTCCAACGAATTCGTTGTCATATTAGAGCGTCAGTCCTGTTTTGGCTTTGTACCAATCTATCGTCTTCTTCAAGCCTTCTTCAAAGCCCACACGAGCCTTGAACCCGAACTCCTGTTCAGCGCGGGTCACATCCAGGCGGCGACGCGGCTGACCGTTGGGTTTGCTGCTGTCCCAAATCAATTTGCCTTCAAACCCGGTCAGGCGGGCGATCAGTTCCACCAGGTCTTTGATGCTGATTTCCATACCGGAACCAAGGTTTACCGGCGCGGAAGAATTGTATTTTTCCGCTGCCAGCAGGATGCCCTCGGCAGCGTCTTCCACGTAGAGGAACTCGCGGGTTGGTGAGCCATCTCCCCAGACTTCAATGGCTTTCGCCCCGTTGGCTTTCGCCTCGAGGCATTTCTTGATCAAAGCTGGGATGACGTGCGAGCTGTTTGGATTGAAATTATCTTTTGGTCCGTAAAGATTGACCGGCATGAGAAATATGGAATTGAACCCGTATTGTTCGCGGTATGCCTGGGATTGGACGAGGAGCATCTTCTTCGCCAAGCCGTACGGCGCGTTGGTTTCTTCCGGGTAGCCATCCCAGAGGTTGTCTTCTTTGAAAGGAATGGGCGTGAACTTGGGATAGGCACAGATGGTTCCAAGTGCCACGAACTTTTGAATCCCGCGCAGCCAGGCTTCGTGGATGAGCTGCACGCCCATCATCAGGTTGCTGTAGAAAAATTCCGCAGGGTGTTCGCGGTTGGCGCCGATGCCGCCCACCTGGGCAGCCAGGTGAATGATGATGTCCGGCTGGCTGACATCCAGCATCCTCTGGATGTCCGTTTTTTGCACCAGGTCATATTCCTCAATGGTAGGGATGAAGATCTCTGCCGCGCCCCTGGCAGCAAGTTTTTCAGTAACAAACGAACCCAAAAACCCGGCCCCGCCGGTGACGCATACGCGTTTATCCTGCCAAAAGGATTTCTCTGACATTATGACCTCTCCTTGAGATCGAGAATGACCCTGAGCCCATTTAGTCGCAACCTGGGTGATTGGCCATCGTTGACCACATGCATGGATTGTTCGAGACAGGTAAGGCGGCAGATCTCGGCCACATCACCGCTGCCTTCGATTTGTACCCTGTTGTACCCCGCCGCCCTGGCTTCATCCAAAGCGCGGATTGCCCGCTGCCGGACGATGCGGTACAGATTAAACGAGTTCTGTATGTAATCCACCGTCAGGCGAGCGCGCAAGGCGATTCCTTCAGGGGTGATGATGTACTTGAGTTTTTTGCGTTCCAGGCGGCTGACCTTGACGTAGCCCTTTTCGATCAGGCGTTTCAGATGCCAATTGATGGTTCCCACAGCCACTTCAAGCTGTGATGCCAGCTCAGCCTGCGTGGTATCGGGATCAGTCTCGATATGTTCCAGGATCTCCAGATCCCGGGCTGTGCTATTTTCGAGGCTCATTGGTCTCCAATATTCAATTGTTGAATTATAAACCAGCGCATGAGACTGGTCAAGGGAGAAAATGAGGTTTGTTACAGGTTGGAAATAATCAATCCGCCGTGCACTCAAAGCTGTCCAGGATGCCCTGGATCACTTCCGGCGCTTGGGCGGCAATTTGCCCATCTTCTGCATATTGGGTCCACAGGGCACACACGCCCTGATTGGCTGCCTTGCTCTGATTCCTGATCGGCTCAGATAGTTCTGCCGCCTTTTGCAAGTTCCCGCTCCGCGCGAAGGCATCGATGAAGGGGTAATACTCTGTCAGATCGAACGGCGCAAAACCCGCGCTGTGGGCTTCTTTATATAGTCCCATGATCGTGGCGTAATCCTGCCATTGCCAGGCCAGCTCGGCTTTTTCGAAGTAGTAACACCAGCTGTGCTCCGGTTCGATGCCCAGGATGTGCACCGGCGGATGGTTTGGTGTGGCCCCTTCCGGAAGGATGAGTTCGAGGTTGGATCGCCCCGCGACCCTGGGTGCCTTGTAGTCATACTCATCCAGCAGGCTGTCAACCGGGGTCAGTTTCGCATCCAGAACGCGCACGCATCCCCCGGGTACCTGGGCGATCATCAGCAGGTTGTCGGTGTTACCGGAGAATGTGTACGTGCGGAAATCGCTCTTGATGGGCTTGTTCCGTGCGAATGAAGGGATCTCTTCTGCCTGGGAGGTATTGAGCAGGATGTAATGGTAGTCCACCTGGTTCCCCTGCACGCTGTCTGCGTAAGTCCAGTTGAGCTGGGCGGCCAGGGCGTAGCCGCTGGTGTATTCCAGGTAAGGCAGGTCATAAGATACCAGTGTGCTTCCCGGTTTTAGCGAGGGGATGCGCCAGCTGATCTGCCACAGGAACTCCTTTTGCTGATCCCAGAGGTTCTTGTAGAAGATCCCATTGGAAAGTTGATACCCTGCGGAGGCAGCAATGAGCGCGACAAGCACGAGCTTACTGATGAGCGGTCTGGCTTTCAACAGGCTCACAATGGCTGCCACGAGCAGGGAGCTGCCGAACAGGTAGGCCAGCATGAAACGGTCATACGGGTAGCTGATGCCCACAGGAAGGTTCGCCGCCAGGAAGGGCAGGATGGCCAGGATGAGCACTGCGATGGAGATGGTCAGTGCTTCCTTGAACCAGTCCTTGTTGACCTCATCCTCTTCCTGTTGATCCTGCTCAGCACGCCTCAACCATAACCAGAGTACAGCGGTCAGTACGAGCACCGCCAGCAGGATCAGCCAGGCGCTGATGCCTTTGTCCGGGTAAGAGTTCAGGTTGAGCACCCTCGTCCAGGCGTTTAACGCTGCATCGAGTCCTGCCTGGTACACCTTCCTTACGGCATTGACCAGGAACCCGACTGGCGAAGATCGCAGGCTATCCAGTAAAGTGAAGGGGTGGTTGACCGAATTGAAAAAGAACGCCCTCCAGATGGTGTACAACAGGAACCCGCCCAGGAAGGGGCTCCAATAGCGAAGGGTTTTGCCTGCTGTTTGTTTTTTGCTTCCGCCGACTCTTTTAAATTCCAGCCAAAGGATGATTGCGCGCACCAGTTCAAGCCCGTAATAAAACTCTGCTGCGCCAAAGGAATAAAAACCGATAAGCACAGCGGACAGATACAATAGCCAGAAGGGTTTACCCCCTCTGACCGCTTTTAACATCAAAGTGAGCGAGAAGAAGAATCCCGCCAGGCAGACGTAGAAAAAGCTGTAGATGATCACGATCCAATGCTGGGTGAACCCGGGGAAGACGGCGGCCAACAGCGCCACCCAGGTGTTTTCCCGCGTGTTTTGGGGCCAAAAGGTGTTCAAAAAATCCCAGAGGGAGTAGACCAGCAGCCAGCGCGTGAATATGCCGAAAATGTGCCACAGGAAAGGGGATTCCGTGTTACCCAGCAGGAAGTTGGCAGCCACGTAGAAATAGCCCATCAACGGGCGGTCGAGCGAGAAATAGGATGGATACTGCAGCGAGCCAAAATTGTGTTTGAACCACACCAGGTACCAGTCGTCCATGAAGTAGCCGGTGAAGGGGATGACCAGTCCGTAGCTGACGATCACCAGCAGCAGAAAGACAAGCGGCGTGTAGTGTTGTTTGGCGAAAAGCGCTTTAATATGATTCATGGTTACATTCCCTGATTGAATTCCCTTGAATTGTATAACATTTCCGCTGGAGCGGGGAAGGAGGGGGATTCATGAATCCGGATGAAGTCCATCACAACTTCTTAATGATATAATCTGAAACGAGTGGGGCCTGTAGCTTCGCAGATCCTCAAAGAGGACTGTGGTTAGAGCGCAGGGTTAACAAAGTAATAGGTAATTCGTGGGGCCTGTAGCTCAGTGGTTAGAGCGCGCGGCTCATAACCGCTTGGTCGTAGGTTCGATCCCTACCAGGCCCACTGGAAATAAGCAAAATTTGGTCGTAGGTTTCCTTACAGGATGATACGATCCCTACCAGGCCCACTGGAAATAAGCCAAATTTGGTCGTAGGTTCACTTCCAGTGTGCTGCGCGATCCTTACAGGATGATACGATCCCTACCAGGCCCACTTACTTAAAAATCCGTGAAGTCTTTTCCAGGCAGTTACCTCCTTTTTTAAAATGCAAAAATCCTCCCCGAAAACCGCAACTGACCTGCTGATCTCTCTTGCCCTGGCAATACCGGTTTCTGCAGTGTTAGCCGCTGCTCAACCACACCCCTACCTCCACTCCTGGCTTTCCACTGGTGTTCTACTCTGGTTATCCTTTTTCCTGGGCATCCGCACCTGGCGCTTTTTCAAGGGCGGCAAGATCCTGGCAATCCTGCTGTTGGTCACCTTCTTCCTGCGTATCCTGCTCGGAGTATTCCTGCACCAGGCGTTGCCTGTGCTCGGTTTTGATACCGAGGTGCAGAACTCGGGCTACGTTTACTCGGACGCCTTTTCGCGCGATACACAAGCCCTCGCCATTGCCTCCAAACCGGGCTCACTGGTCACCAATTTTGTGGATTTGGGCAACACCGACCAGTACGGCGGTTTACTGTTTTTATCCGCGTTGGTGTACCGGGTGTTCGGTCTGGATGTGGCTCATCCGCTGTTGATCACCATCCTGGGCGCGTTGGCGATGACGCTGGGACTGGCGTTCCTGTTCGATGGAACCAGGCAGCGTTGGGGAGTGCGGATGGCGGTGGCTGCAGGCTGGTTCCTGGCGCTCTACCCGGAGGGGGTATTGCTGGGCAGCTCGCAGATGCGCGAACCTTTCCTCATCGGGCTGTTCTGCATCGCAGCCTGGAGCGTTCTGGCGAAGCAATACCGGAAAATACCGCGTCTTGTTGTATTTCTACTGTCAATTATCAGTGCCGTGCTGATCTCCATCCCGCTGGGGCTTCTCTTTGCCGCTGCGCTGCTGGCCTTTGCCCTGGTGGAATGGCTTTCCCTGCAAACCAGCACAAAATCCCGCGTACTGGGCTGGCTGGGATTGGCTTTGTTCACGGTAGGCATACTGCTGGCCGGCTGGAAGTGGCTGCAGCCCACGCTTTATTACGATGCCTATCTCACAGAGTCCAGCTCCGGGCTGATCGCCATGCTCATCAAGCAGATTGGAAGAAAATGGGTCATTCCGTTCGTGACGGTGTATGGGCTGGCTCAACCTGTGCTGCCCGCTGCGCTGACGGATGTCTCCCTGCCCATCTGGATGGGGCTTTCCATCTGGCGTGGACTGGGCTGGTATCTCACCATTCCATATTTGTTATACGGTGCACTGACGCTCTGGCGTGCGAAACCCCGGACCGATAAATGGCTAATGCTCTTCCTGTTGATTGCCATCCTGCTCTGGACGGTGGTATCGTCTGCGCGCGCAGGCGGTGACCAGTGGGACAATCCACGCTACAGGGCGGTCTTTCTGCCCCTGCTTTCCATACTGGTGGGCTGGTTAAGCGTTTACTCGCGAGAGCGGCACGGTACATGGCTGCGGCGCATCTTCCTGGTGGTTATTGTGGATGTGCTGCTCTTCACCCTGTGGTACATGCCACGGCGCGGAGCCTGGGGCTTATCCATGTCCTTTGTCAGCATCGTCATCACGGTGGCGGTCTTTTCGCTGGTTTTCGTCATCGGTTGTGCTGTCTACGATTCCGTGAAAAAAGCAAAAAAGCAACTCGGATAAGCCTCATTTCCGGTATAAAATTACTTCAATCTCAATCCCGGAAGAATGCCCTGGCTGTGGCTGTTTTTTGCCTGGCATTCGCTGATGCACCTCAACCATGGACTATCTTAATCCTGTAATCCTACTCCCAACCCTGGCGCTGCTATGTGCGTTGGTGAATTTTGTGCCGGGCAGGTATCGCTGGGTGGTGCTGCTGGCTGCAAGTTATGCGTTCTATTTTTACATCAGTCACTGGGCGCTGCTTATCCTGATCCTGCTGACGTCGATCAATTATTTTCTTGGTATCGCACTGGAAAAAGTTCAACAGACCAAAAGCCGGGCTTTGTTGATCATCGGCATTCTGATCAACGTTGGGTTTCTCGTGTTCTTCAAGTATGGGGGTGGTCTCTTCCAACCGGGGGCAGATTCCACTTCAATCACGTATCGTATCCTGCTACCGTTGGGAATGTCATTTTTCGCGCTGCAGCACATTGCCTACCTGGTGGATGTTAAAAAGGGAGTGATCCCGGCTGAGCGGCACCCCGGTATTTTCGCCACTTTCATCGCGTTTTTCCCCAAGATCGCGTCCGGACCTGTTGAACGGGGGAAGAAACTGCTCCCGCAGTTGCACCAGTTGCGCAGGGTGAATTCCAACGAGGTTATCCTGGGATTGCGGCAGATCGTTTTTGGTTTGTTCAAGAAGATGGTGGTCGCAGACCGGCTGGCGCTGGTGGTGAACCAGGTTTTTGACAACGCGGGTTCTTATAACGGGTTGATTGTTCTCTTTTCAATCCTTTTCCTGGCTTTTCAGATTTACATGGATTTTTCAGGCTACACCGATATTGCCATTGGTGCGGCGCGATTATTCGGCATTGAATTGACGGTAAACTTCAAGCGTCCTTACCTTGCCACCGATGTGGTCGATTTCTGGAACCGCTGGCATCTATCGTTTTCCACCTGGCTGCGCGACTACATTTTCTACCCAACGCGCCGCTTTTTGCTTAGACGCACGGGTGATACCCAATTCCTGGCCATGGTGCTTCCCGCGCTGTTCACCATGCTGCTCAGCGGTGCCTGGCACGGGGCGGGCTGGAACTTCATCGCCTGGGGGCTCTTCCATGCCCTGTTTTACATCCTTTCTCTATACGTCAGGGACCTGCGCAAAAAGCACCCTCCCATGGCCGCGGCACTCCTCAGGGGTGTGGACGTTGCTGTGAACTTTGTGGTCATCTCCGTGGGGTGGGTCATCTTCCGGCTCGATACCTTTGCGCAAATAAAAACCATCCTGCGCTCCATTTTTTGGGGTGACTTCATCACCTATCCGTTCCGCAGCACTCCCTTTGAGTTTGACCTGCAAGTGGGGCTGGTGTTGATCCTGTTGGTGATCGTTTGGGAGGTGTTCCAGGAGTTGACCCGCGGCAGGTTTGACCTTGATCGGCTTCCTGCAGCGGTGCGCTGGATTGGATACGCCCTCATCCTGCTGGGAATCACGGTGCTGGGTGTGTTTGATTATGCCGATAACCCGTTCATTTACTTTGAATTCTAAAATGATGCGAAAAAAGATACTCCTCTTACTTGTTCTTCTGTTCATCGTCGCCGGTGTCAACACCTGGTTGGTCACGTCCTACCGGCAGCGCAACATGGATAGCTACCTGGCTGCCTACCTGGACAAAGAACAAATGCTGGTGAACGCGGAAAGCCCCAAGATCATCATCGTGGGAGGTTCCAACGCGGCTTTCGGTTACCGCAGCGGGATGATCGCGCAAGCCACTGGTCTGCCCGTAGTGAATACGGGTTTGCAAGGCGGCATTGGCATCCGTTACTACCTGAAGGCGATTGAACCGCACATTAAGGCGGGCGATATCATCCTGATCTCTCCAGAGTACCATTTCTTCACGAATGGCTTCATCGGACCAGATACCTTGATCCAGTTGCTGCTCATCAACCCGCCGGGTATAAAGTATGTTTCCTCAGTGGAAGAAGTAAGGAAGATGATCGTGGCATTTCCCGCGGTGCATACGCGGGCGATCAAGAACATGGTTTTGGATTATCACTACAATTGCAGGAAATGTTTCAAGGAAGAGGAGGTCTACTTCAGGGGCGCTTTTGACGAAAATGGCGATTACATCTTTGGCAATGTGGAACCTGAATACACCTCCACTCCTTTCACGATCAACGTGAAGGATTCTCCCGGGACTTTCAGGCGGCAGGTCCGACTTTTGAACCAGTTTGCTGAAATAACCCGTTCAAAGGGGGCGCAGGTGGTTCTTTCTTTCCCGGCAACAACCGGGTTCGGCAGCGTTGAAACCGCGGAGTACTTCGCGAAACTTGAAACCATACTGCGCGAGGAGCTTTCATTCGAGGTCATTGGCTCACCTGGCGACTCTCAATATGACAGCCGTTATATGTTCGATACCTTCTATCACCTGAATGAAGAAGGTGCAGTCATACACACCGGTAAATTGTTGGAAGGGTTGTGCAGCCTGGACCTTCCCATCGCCTGCGCGCGGTAAACCCAAACCGTTTTTCTTGACAATACTTCCCGGCTCAGGTAGAATTGCTCTTGCGTGCCGAGATAGCTCAGTTGGTAGAGCACACGACTGAAAATTGTGGGGTCGCCAGTCCGATCCTGGCTCTCGGCACCATACACTCCCTCACGGGAGTGTTTTTTTACCAGGCGTCTCCTGATAGAATTACATTGAAGGTGAGCCACCACCAGGAGAAAACAAGTAGATGACAAACGTTAGCGCAACCCGGATAGGCGTAGCTGCTTCAGAAGCCCTTGCTGCTTTGCATGAGTGGAAGGTGATCGGAGTGACTTCCAAAGGGGCATTCCTGCGCAGTGATGAGCGCATCCTGTTTCTTACTTCTGCTGATTACCGCAGTCCATTCAACATCACCCTCGTTCGTGCATCAAGCCTGCTTGAGCGGCTTCAGCCTGGTGACGCGGCAACCAGCGATCCAAGAAGTCTCAACTTCACCAGGTTAGAGATGAGCATACGCCTCGACACCGCGGAAACCTGGGTCCCGCCCCTGCCTGTTTGGGAGATCGCTCCCATAAGCGAACAGAAAACAAAATCTGAAATCCTGGTCTCCCGCCTGAAAAAGATTGAACCGACCAAAGGCTACCTGTTTCTTACGCCCCCCCACGCTTCTCAGCTTGATGCAATCGCCCAAAGAACAGCAGACCTGGCGGCAGAGCTCCCCGTGCACTTCAAGGAGCGGAACGCCAGCCGTTTTCTGGCTGTTGTCCGGCAATTGCTCGGTTCCGGCAGCGGTTTGACCCCTTCCGGTGATGACTTCCTGGCTGGCTTTTTCCTCTACCATGTTCGCAGAGCGCTGGCGAATGGATCTGAGGATGGCTTTGTCCAGGGACTGGCAAAAGAGGTGACATTGCTGGCGTTTGAAAGAACCACGACCATTTCCGCTAACCGGTTACAAGCCGTGGAGCATGGCTGGTCTGAAGAGCTGTTTCTGCTGCTCATTGACCATCTTTTTGATGAAAACACTCCGCTTATGAGCGGGTATGCCGAAAAGTTGATCGATTTTGGGCATTCTTCGGGGGTGGATACTGTCATGGGGATCTACTACGGGATACTCTCAGTAATCCCGTGTGCCTATCTTTGGTAAACAAAAAGGAGCCGAGAAATCGGCTCCTTCGTGGTCATGGGGTGGACTAGACCAGTATCTCTTCGGGAACGATCATTTCTTCGTTCGCCTGGCGTACCGCATCGGATACGTTGAAGTCCAGGTCTGCACCGGCCATCTGCTGCACATACTGCTTGACCAGTTGATCCCAGTAGGTCTTGGTCACGTAGTACACGCGGGCGCCGCCTAGCTCATGCTGAACTTCCGGCCAGGGGTAGGAGGGCTGAGCCATGCCAAGACCCCAGCGGGTCCAGCCATTGTAGGACTCATAAGTTGCCCACCATTCGGTGTTCTTGATCATTTCAAAAGCGTAGTAAGCCTTGGCGTAATACATCACCGCGCCAATGCGTCCACCACGGAGGAGAGCCATGGTGTGGAGGCTAATGTTGACCTTCTCATTCATGACACGGCCATTTGCAAAACCAGCCCAAACACCATCGATGAGTCCCACCAGGGTATAGGGGTCCTTCAGGCGATGGCGGTACCAGCCGAGGATTTCGGAGTACACGCGGGCGCCAACGATGTCATAGAAGTCATGGTCCACTTCCATGATGCGCTTCATGTATTCCATCATCTTGGGGGCTTCTTCACGGCGGGCTTCGCGGATATACAGGATGCGGCCGTCTTTCAATTTAACCTGGGCACCTGGCCACTTGGGCAGGTTCATGGCAGGTCCCTGCAGGATTGCCTCAATCTCGCGGGCATCGATTTGCAGGATTTCTTCACTTGCTTTTTCAGGAAGTTCGAATTTCACGTTAATTCTCCTAATTAAAGAATAAAGATCAACTAAGCCAGGTTGGCTTTGGATAACTTGTTCAGGCTTTCAACGTGCGCCGGGTTGTAGACGTCACCGAACTTGGTCTTCGGCATGCTTTCGGCTTTCTTCATCAGTTCTACGTATTCCTTGTCGTCCACGAAAGCAACTGCGCGGCCGATTGATGCCTCGCCATCGACGAAACGCCAGGGGAAGAAACCAACTTCAACGCGGCGGTTGAGCAGCAGGTCGATCATGCCGCCAAAGCACTCGGCGTGAATGATCTCGTTGGGGAACATGTCGATGTGCATGAGCTGGTATTTTTCATCGGTGAAGTATTCTTCGAGGGACTTTCCAAATTTCTTTTTGAATACGTATTCAGCCTGTTTTGTCTGGCGGGGCATCCACTGGCGGATGATGGTGTTCATCGGATGGTCAGCAGAACCGCAATCAACAGCGATCCAGCGGATCTTCATTTTCTTTGCCCAATCAGCAAATTCCTGGTCAGGACCCGGGTGTTTCACCATGTAGCGGATCTCGTCAGCAGTGGGCTGATCCCAGCCGAAATGATGGTAACCGGTGTGGATGACGAGGATATCGCCTTCCTTGACTTCAACACGGTCCGTGATCATCTTGGAGGTGTACACATCGTAGTCGCCACAGACATCACTGAGGTCAACAACGGCTGCATCGTGCACCAGGTAATCCATGGTCAGGGAGGCCATGTCTTTTCCGGGGGTGTAGAAGTGGATCTCTCCATCCAGGTGGGTGCCCAGGTGGTTGGAGTGGGTCAATAATTGGCCGTTGGCGCCATTGGGAGCAAGGCGTTTAAAGTACTTAACCTGCAAAGGTTCGTAGGTTGGCCAAGCGGGAGTGCCGATACCGAGCGGGATTGTTAAATCAAGCAGTTTCATGTTTTCTCCTTTTAAGAAATAAAGATTCAGTTGCTTACCAACTTTGTAGTTTGTTTACCTGCAAATCATAATCCTTTTTTTCAAAAAAGTAATCTGGCGAATGTCACATCTACGCCAGATTACTTATCATGAATTATCGCAGCAGCAGCGGGAAGATCATTTGTATGAGGATACCCGCGGCGAGTACCGAGGCCACCTGGCCGGCGGCGTTTGCACCCAGGGCGTGCATGAGGATGAAGTTCTGATTGTCCTCCTCTAGGGCGACCTTCTGAGCAAGACGTCCGCTCATGGGGAAGGCGCTGATGGCAGCGGCACCAACCAGGGGGTTAATCTTGCGTCCGGAAATGTAGCAAACCAGCCTGCCGAAGAGCAGACCACCAATGGTGTTCAGCGCAAAGGCGATCAAGCCCAGGATGAGCACGCGCAGAGTACCCGTATTAAGGAAGCTGGCAGCCTGCATGGTGGAACCAATGGTAATACCCAGGAAGATGGTGGCGGTGTTGGTGATGGCGTTCTTGGAAGTTTCCACCAGTCCTTCAACCACACCGGATTCCTTGATCAGGTTACCCAGCATAAGGGTGGAGATCAGGGGTGCAGCTTCGGGCAGGAAGATGGAAGCAAACACTGTGAGCAGGATGGGGAAGAGGATGACTGTCATCTTCGAAACCGGTCGCGGTGTGTACTCCATGCGGATCGCGCGTTCAGCTTTGGTGGTGAACAAGCGCATCAGGGGGGGCTGGATGATCGGCACCAGGCTCATATAGGAATATGCAGTCACCGCAATGGCCGCTGCAAGTCCGGGTGTCTCAAAAAGTGAGCCCAGCTTTCCGTTCACGTAAATCACTGTCGGACCATCGATTGCACCGATCATGCCGATGGCGGTGGATTCGGCAAGGTTGAATCCGAGAAGCAGGGAAACCACCAGGGTGGCGAAAATGCCAAGGTGAGCCAGGGCTCCCATGACAAACATGATGGGTTGACTCAGTAATGGTCGCAGGTCGAGCATGGCACCTACGCCGAGGAAGATGAGCAGCGGGAACAGCTCGTTGTCGATACCAGCCTTGTAAAGGACACCAAAGAATCCGTCCTCACCGATCATGTTTTGTGCAACTGGAAGGTTCCCCAGGACACACCCGAAGCCGATTGGTATCAGCAGGTTGGGTTCGTATTCCTTGAAAATTCCAAGGTACATGAGAAGCAAACCTACCGCTACCATGATCAGTTGTTGCCAGGTGATATCGAGGAGACCTCCGAGTAGACCTGAAAAATCAAAACCTGTCATGATAGTATCCTTTTCTCCTACTCGATGTCCATGATAGGTACGCCGTGGGCAATGCTGCTACCGACCGCAACATAAACACGGCCGATCTTGCCGGCTTGCGGGGCGCGGATGATGTTCATGGCTTTCATGGCTTCGATGACACAGATCTCATCACCGGCATTGACGGATTCGCCAGTCTGCACTTTGATCGATTTGACCACACCAGGGAGTGGAGATTTCACGGTTCCGGGACCGGCGGCAACTGGCGCAGCAGCAGCAACAGGGGCAGCCGCGGTGCGGGGCATGGGTGCGGCAGCTCGAACGGGTGCAGGGGCAGCAACCCCGGCAGGTTTGCCGACTTCCTCAGCTAAGACAGTGAACTCTTCGCCGTTGACCTTGACCCGCACTTCTTCACTGCGGGGATCGTCCAGGATCTCGACGTCGTATTTTTCATCTTTGATCGTAATGTGATACTGTGTCATCTTGTTCTCCTGATAGTAGATGATTGTGTTAATCGGCGCTGGAGGCCAAATTCACGCCAGGAGTTCACCTCTCCGGCAGCGCTCTCCGAACTGTACGCCTGTACTTCAGACTGGGCGCGCGCGATTGCGATGGCAATGGCGGCGGCCAGCGCCAGGTCTTTCCTGGGTTCTTCAACTGCTTTTATAACAGGTTCAACTGTTTCTGTTTTGCTTTTTTCTTCAACTTCCGGTTTCTCGACAATGAAACGTGTCATCAAGTACACGACCACTGCCAGCAGGATCAGCACAAGGAGAAGAACAAGAATGCCAACACCGGATATTTTTAATGCCAGAGGCAGATTTTCCATTATCCTTATCCTTTTCTATTAGAGTGGTATGTTCCCATGCTTCTTTGCAGGTGTGGTTGTCTGTTTATTCCTGAGAATGTCGAGGGTGGCGATCAAACGCTGGCGGGTTTCACTGGGAAGGATCACTTCGTCAATAAAGCCTGCTCCAGCCGCCTGGTAGGGATTGGAAAACTTATCTTTGTATTCAGCAACCAGTTCCTTGCGCAGGGCTTTGGCTTCTTCGGGGGTCTTCTCTTTGAGGGATTTGCCGTGCAGGATGTTCACTGCGCCATCGGCACCCATGACAGCGATTTCAGCCGTCGGCCAGGCGAAGCACATGTCGGCGCGAAGGTGTTTGCTGCCCATGACGATGTATGCACCACCGTACGCCTTGCGGGTGACAACAGAGATCTTTGGAACGGATGCCTCAGAGAAGGCATACAAGATCTTGGCACCGTGGCGGATGATGCCATTGTGCTCGGTGTAGGAACCAGGCATGAATCCCGGGGTGTCGACAATGGAGATGACGGGAATATTGAAGGCGTCGCAGAAACGCACAAAGCGGGCGATCTTGTCAGATGAGTTGATGTCGAGCACGCCAGCCATGGAGGCGGGCTGATTGGCTGCGATACCAACACTCTCACCATTCAAGCGCGCAAAACCTACCACCGCGTTGGTGGCAAAGTTTCCGTGAACTTCAAAGAAGGAATCAATATCCACAATGTGCTTGATGACCTCTTTGATGTCGTAGGTTTCGTTGGGGTCGGTCGGCACCAATGTGTTCAGTTCTTTGTCAGCGCGGAAGGGGCTGTCGTTGGTGGGCACGATCTTGGGAGTGCTGGCGTTGTTATCAGGGATATATTCCATGATCTTGCGCACAATATTGAACGTGTCTTCTTCGTCCTGTCCAACCAGGTGAGCCACACCTGAGATTGTGCTGTGGGTGACTGCACCGCCCAGGGTTTCGGAATCAATGATCTCATTGGTCACGGCTTTAATAACTTCCGGTCCGGTGATGTACATATTTCCCATGTTTTGGGTCATGACGATGAAGTCCTGCAGTGCCGGGGAGTAAACTCCACCACCCGCGCAGGGTCCCATGATGACGCTGATCTGAGGAACGACACCGGAAGCCTGGACGTTTCGGTAGAAAACCTCACCGTAAGCATAAAGGCTGAAAATGCCTTCCTGGATGCGAGCGCCGCCACCATCGTTGATGCCGATAATGGGTACTCCGGCGTCCATGGCCAGGTCCATCACACGGGCAGCTTTTTGACCGGCAACTTCACCGAACGAACCTCCCATGACAGTGAAATCCTGGGCATACACGCAGACCTTGCGTCCGCTGATGGTGCCGAATCCGGCGACCATTCCGTCACCAGGGATTTTGCCCTTGTCCAGCCCGAAATCGGTGTGGCGGTTGAGCATCATACCATTCAGTTCCTGGAAGGACCCCTTGTCGAGTAGAGCATCAATGCGTTCGCGGGCGGTCTTTTTGCCTTTCTCATGCTGAGCGGCGATCCTTTTTTCTCCGCCACCAACCTTGCTCTGTTCGCGAAGCGTCTTGAGCTTTTGGGTCGCATCAATTTCGACCTTGGCTTCTGGGTTGTCTTGCGCCATTACTACCTCCATCTGATATATTTTTGTGGATGATTTCTTACCGTATTAGTGTATTATCACTTGTCCGACATTTCAAGTGATACATATAGCATAATGGGCGGTTGATTGTCACATTAATTTCGATTCTGAATGTAAGCACAATTCAATTACTACCGCTGCGCTTTCAGGGTGGAGAAAAGGTATAGTGTGCTCGGAAAACGTTGATTTTCTGGTCAAAAAAAGATGCCGGATAAGGATCATCCGGCATCCAGTTCTTAATCTACTTAACTTTGCCCTCGTCCAGCAACGCCAGGTAGATCTTCTCTGCTGAGAACGGAGGTCCGACCAGGCGGACGCCTGTGGCAGCATAGATGGCGTTGCCAAGAGCCGCGATGGTGGGAACCATGGGGTGTTCGCCCACGCCGCGCGCTCCATAAGGACCGTCATCCTGCGGAACTTCCACGTATGGAGTTTCCAGCTTAAAGGCTGTATCTGCCGTGGTGGCGATGCGGTAATCCACAAAGCTCGGGTTGGTCATCACACCCTGGCGCAGGCGGATCTCTTCGAACATGGCGGAGCTCAAGCCTTGCACAAAACCGCCTTCAACCTGTGCTTTCACCAGCGCAGGGTTGATCGCCTTGCCAACGTCGAACGCGGCCGCAGCCTTGATGACATGGATTTTGCCGGTGTTCTTTTCGATCTCGATATCCAGGCCTTCGCAACCCACGGTATAGTGCACAACCGCGCGCGGTCCCTGGCCGGTTTCGGGATCCAGACCGGTGACGTAGGTGGGCATGAAGGAACCGCGTCCAACAATCGGACCGCCCACCCAGCCCTGGTCATTCTCTTTGGGAAGACCGTAGATAACGATGTTCTGCAAGGAGGTTTCCTGTTCGCTCTTGTAGGAAACAACCATGCCATTAACTATGTCCAGGTCTTCCGGGTTTTCGTGCCAGGCTTCTGCCACCATGTCCAGGATCTGCTTGCGGGCATCGGTCGCTGCGGCGCGTACTGCATTCCCCATGCTCCAGGTGAGCCGGCTTGCCACTGTCTGCCATTCGTACGGACTATACTGCGTGTCAACGGGTCCGGCAATCTTCACGTCTTCATATTTCACTCCCAACGAAGCGGCTGCGATCTGTGCCATAACCGTGAAGGTGCCCTGTCCGATTTCCTGGCCGCCCAGTCCAACAGTTGCCTTGCCGTCTTCTGAAAGTTCCACCCAGGCGCTTGAGCCGGGGTTGGGGGGCATGGCGGGGGCTTTCCACATGATGGCGATACCCTTACCGCGCAGGCGGTCAGCTGCTGTGGGTTCTTCCTTTTTGGAGAACTCAATGGATTTGGCGACGTTATCGATACATTGCTGAATACCATTGGCGTGCATGGTCATGCCGGTGGCAAGGATGTCGCCTTCGGAAACCGCATTCTTTTTCAGGAATGTAACCTTGTCAAACCCGGCTTTTTCCGCCAGTTCGTCAATCGCCTGGTCGATACCAGTGTGCAGTTCGGACATACCGAATCCGCGGTACGCGCCGCCGATGGGGTGGTTGGTGTAGACGCAGATGCTGTCAGTTTCAACATTGGGGACGTCGTAAGGACCGGAGGAGGAATATCCGCCTGCACGGGTGACATTGACACCGTATTCAGTGGAAGCGCCGCCATCCCAGTACATCACGTTCTTGAGAGCCAGGATGTTGCCGTCCTTGTCGCAGCCGACCTTCACGTGGGTAATGAGTCCCTGGCGCACAAAGTTGGTGTAGAACTCTTCTTCACGGGTGAGGACCATTTTGATCGGCCAGCCCTTGACCTTGGTCGCCAGTGCCACGGGGATGTTTTCCATGGTGATGCCGGCTTTGGAACCAAAACCGCCGCCCACCAGCGGGGCGATTACACGGATGTCGCTTTGCGGCATGTGCAGGGATTTGGCGATCAGGTTGCGCTGGGCAAAGGGGGATTGTGAAGAAGCCCACAGGGTAATTTTGCCCTTATCGTCCATTTGGGCGATGGCCACGTGGGTTTCGATGGGCACATGCTGGATGTGGGGGATGCGGTAGGTGCGTTCAACAATGTGAGCGCATTTATCCCAGGCTTCAGCACAATTGCCGCGGCGGATCTTGAAATGGTTGGAAATGTTAGTGCCTGGTTTAGGAAAAATGAAGTTGGGGTATTCGTAACTGCCCATATCCGGGTGGATCAACGGGGCTTTATCCGATGCGCCAAACTCGGCATCAAAAACAGGCTCGAGCAGTTCATATTCCACTTCGATCAGGTCGCAGGCTTTCCTGGCGATATCTTCGCTCACTGCTGCAACCGCGGCGACAGGTTCACCAATAAAGCGCACACGGTCAGTGGCGAAAATGGTCTTGTCCTTCAGGTACAGCCCGGTGCGTTCCGGGAAATCCTTGCCGGAGACAACAGCTTTTACTCCGGGCAGGGCTTCAGCTTTGCTGGTGTCCACTTTTTTGATCAGGGCGTGCGGGTGTGGACTGCGCACCGCGCGGGCATAGAGCAACTTGTTACCGAACTGAACATCGTCTGTGTAAACAGCGCTCCCCGTAATCTTTTCTATCACGTCATTGCGCGGTAAATCTGCACCGATCACCTGGGATACGTCTTTTTTGGGTTTCACGTTTGCCATATTACGGCTCCTTTGAAAAATAACTTCTATCCGTAGTCTTTTCTCTGCCGGCGGATGGGTTAGAGTTTTGCAGCTTCTTTAACTGCTTCTACGATCCGGAAGTAACCGGTACAGCGGCAAAGATTGCCAACAAGGGCTTCCCTGATCTCGGTTTCTGTCGGGTCCGGGTTGCGCTTCAGCAGCGCCGTGGCGGAAATGAGCATTCCAGGGGTGCAAAAACCGCACTGGACGCCGCCGGATTTCATGATGGTCTGCTGAATGGGGGTGAGCTTGCCGTTCTTCGCCAGCCCTTCAACGGTGACGATTGTGGCTCCGTCGCATTCCGCCGCCAGAACCATGCAGCTATTTACCGGTTCGTCGTTCATTAACACGGTGCAGGCTCCGCATTCACCCGCTGAACAACCGTTCTTTGTTCCGGTGAGCGAAAGCTTTTCGCGAAGCATTTGCAGAAGTGTCATTTGCTGCGGTACATCCACCGTCTCTTTGAGATCGTTTACGGTGAGTGTGATCGTTTTATAAGACATTAATACCTCCTTGAAATGTACAAATAGCCAGGGGGCTACTTGCCAAGTTTATTCCAGACTTCTGTGATGGCTTCGCGGGTGAGGTTGCGAACCATGAATTTGCGGTAGCGGGCAGATCCGCGAACGTCATCAATGGGAGTGACCGCGTCCATGGCTACATCAGCAGCCCTGGAAATTGTGTCTTCAGTGATCTTACCTTCAGCGAGAACCGCCTCAGCCTTGTTTGCCTCAAAAGGAACCGGGGCAACCGAGGCCAGCGCAATGCGGAAAGTGTATCCTGATGGTGATTTGCTGTTGGGATACCCCATGGCAGTGACGCCCACGATGGAGAGGTCGCTGATGGCGTTGCGCCCTAATTTTTTGTAGACACCAATCATGCCTTTGGGGGGTGGCGGCAGGGTGATGGAAGTGACCACGTCACCAGCTTTGAGAACTGTGCGTCCGGGCGCAAGGAAGAAAGCGCTTAAAGGAACAACACGTTTGCCCTCGGTGCCGTGGACATTTAATACGCCATCCAGTACCATGCAGGTACCAATGGTGTCGCCAGCAGGGGAGGCGTTGCAGATGTTGCCCACAATTGTGGCCCGGTTGCGCAGCTGGTAGCTGGCGACCGACCGGCAAGCCTCGGCCAGGTTGGGGTAGTACTTCAACACATCAGGGTGTGCAGCCACACGGTTCATATGTACTGCCGCGCCGATGGTCAGACCCCTGGCAGGGTCATAACTGATCTCGTTGGTGCCATCAAGACCTTTGATGTCAACGAGATAATCCAATTTCATCACACCGTCGCGCAGGCGCACGAAACAATCCGTGCCGCCTGAAAACGGTTTTGCAGCCCCTTCGTGTTCAGCGAGGAACTTACTCGCTTCAGCAAGGGTTGCTGGCTTTACATACTCTAGTTCTGGAAGTCCTGGATGAGGATTGATCATAGTATGTCCTGTTCTTAAAGAATTTTGGTTTTCTAGCCCGGGGGCTGAATTCCTCGCTGTAAATTATTATTCTGGTTAACTCACAGTGATTACAAATGAAAGAAGCAATTTGAAGGGATTTATTCTATTTAAACCGGGTCACCTCGCTTTCAAAACCAATAAGGATGGTAGTACAAAGTTGTGTTTTCAAACCGGTACAGGCGGGAAATATTCCTTTTAATAGATGATAGCATTAATGAATAAAAATGGGTAGAAATCAGGAGTTGTTGTCAGGCAAGAGGGGACAAAAGTAATAATGGAAAAGGTACTAAGCGCACAAGGGGTTTGAACTAGCAACTTGTTACTGTATCAAATTCCCATAAAAAAGGAAAAGAGAGATTAGCGACCATGA